>NZ_JBPFEB010000084.1:0-11312 GCF_051061225.1 Methylocystis sp. | reverse complement strand
CTGTCCCGGCGACCCTGAAACGCCGCGGACGGCCGCCCAAAAACGGAGGCGCTGATCACCTCGCAGGCTGATCGCCCGACCCGCCAGACTGGGGAATTTTCGTTCGCCAAAAGTGGGGAAATTTCGGGTGCCATTGACAATCGCCTTGAGCACCGAAAACATCAGCGGCGCGTCGACCATGCTTGTCTCATCGAGGACAAGGAGATCGCAGTCGAGGGGATTGTCGGCGTCGCGGCGGAACCCGCCGTTCTTCGGGTCGGTCTCCAGCAGGCGATGGATGGTCTTGGCTTCAAGGCCGGTCTGGTCGGCCATACGCTTGGCCGCACGACCGGTAGGGGCCGCCAGGAGGAGCTTCGTTCCCTTGGCGGCAAGGATGCGAAGGATGGCGTCGAGCAGCGTCGTCTTGCCGACGCCGGGGCCGCCGGTCACGACGGCGACCTTCGAGGCCAGGACCGTCTCGACGGCGGCGCGCTGCGAGGCCGCCAACGTCTTTCCGGTTCGCGCCTCGACCCAGGGGATGGCCTTCGCGGCGTCGATCGTCGGCCAGGGCGGCGCCCCTCGGGCCAAGGACAGCAGCCGGTCGGCGGCGCCGCGCTCGGCGAGGTGCAGGCCGCGCAGGAACACGCAGGGCTTCCCCTCGATCGCGTCGGCGACGACTTCGCTATCGGCGAGTTCCGCCGTCAGCGCGTTCCGGACGATGCGCTCGTCGACATCGAGCAGTGTGACGGTGAGCTTGACCAGCTCCTCTACCGGCAGGCCGCAGTGGCCTTCGTCCATCGCCTCCTGAAGGGCGTAGGAAATCCCCGCCCGGACCCGCTGCGGCGCCTCCCGCGACATGCCGAGCTTCATGGCGATGGCGTCGGCGGTCTTGAACCCGATCCCGCGGATGTCCCGCGCCAGCCTGTAGGGATTTTCCGTCATGACCTGGATGGCGTCGTGGCCGTAGGTCTTGAAGATACGAACCGCCCGCGACGTGCCGACGCCTTTGGCGTGCAGGAAGACCATGATGTCGCGCACCGACTTCTGCTCGGCCCAGCCGGCGACGATCTTTCGGGCGCGGAATTCGCCGATGCCCGAGACCTCCCGCATCCTTTCGGGCTCGGCCTCGATAATCTCGAAAGTCTTCTCGCCGAAGGCAGCGACGATCCTCTTGGCGAGCACCGGTCCGATGCCCCGCACCATGCCGGAGCCGAGATACTTCTCGATGCCCTCCGCAGTCGTGGGCGGCGTCGTCTTGAGGAAGTCCGCCTTGAACTGTAGCCCGTGCGCGCGGTCGGTGGTCCAGACGCCGACGGCGTGGATGAACTCGCCGGCCGAGATCGAGGCGACATGCCCGACGACCGGGACCAGATCTCGCTTGCCCCGGGCTTTCACCTTCAGGACCGCGAAGCCGTTGTCCTCGTTGTGGAATGTCACCCGCTCGACGGACCCGACGAGGGTTTCCTTGGGCGGGGTCGAGTTGGCTGAAGGCTGCAAACGGAGATTCCGAGGAGGAGCGGCGGCGGCGCCATTATAACAGGCCACCGTTCCTCCTCATCAGACCTCGGCGACTTTCCCGACGTCGAACTCCTCGTTCGCCGAGGAGCGCGCTTAAAACCGTATCCAATAGACCGGTTTTAACCCAAAGCGGCCATCGTCTGTAAGGCTACGGCCTCGTCTGAATGGCGCTCGACGTTCGCGCCTATCTTTTGCACAAACATCATTTGCCGACACGCTGGGTTAGCAACGCGTCTGCTCGGTTAAGATTCTGCTGCATGATGTTGTGCTAATAGGGCGCGGCGTCTTTCGTTAGTTGCCGTCAAAAACCGTCCACTCCCAGCATGCAGCCTCCGGCCTAGCCGGAAGCGGAACTATCTGTGCCGGTTCGGCGTTCATCTGACGGGTTCCGGCTAACGTGCTACGAAGCGGCGGGGCATATGCTCGTTTCCGCAGCCTTGGAGGGGCTTATGTTCCTATCCTTAAAACAATTGCTGAGAATTGGGCTTTTGCTCACCGCCATTGACGCGGCATTCGTCCTCTTTCCGGTGACGGCTCATGCGGGTTCGGCCATCCGCAGAGCGATGGCCGCGGGTGCGGCCGGAGCCAACAGGGTTGCCATCCTCGTCAACATCGACAAAACAAGACAACAAATGACAGTTTATGTGGATGGGGTAGAAAGATATGAATGGCCGGTATCAACTGGGCGCGCAGGATATTCAACTCCATCGGGAACCTATACCGCGACCTCTATGAACGAAATTTGGTATAGCAAACAGTGGGACAACGCCCCCATGCCCCATTCCATTTTCTTTATAAAGGACGGCCATGCCATCCACGGCAGCTTCGAAGTAAAGAATCTTGGCAGACCCGTCTCGCATGGCTGCGTGCGTATCTCGCCTAAGGATGCCGCCATACTTTATGCGCTGGTGGAGGAGAATGGCCTGGAGAATACGCAGGTAGTGGTGACCGGCGTTACCCCGGGCGGCGAGAATAATGTCGCTGAGGATGAGACAAGTCCGCGCGGCGAGTATAAGGTCGCTAGGGGTCAGACAAGTCCGCGCCGGGTCAAACGCTCAGTTGGCGTTCCTTATTACGATGAATCCCAGGGTTACTATGGATCGCCATGGCCATGGACCTATTCACCTTGGTGAAGGCCAACGGCTTATAGGAGACGGCCTCGGAGGCGCTGGGCCCAGTGTTAGTCGCCGATCCCAGGTGCGCGATTGTCGCTTGTTCGCCAACGCGCAAGCCGACAATGTCCGATGTGGCCAGCTTACGCGCGCTAAACGTTTAGAAGTTCGTGCAGATCATCCGGAGTGTCTCGGAAAAGACCCGCAGCTGCTCCCAAACGCGCCACGTCGGCATCGAACTCCGCTCGCCTCTCGCCCGCCAGAGTCGATGCGACTGTGGCCTTCACCTCCTCCACCCATTCGGTCGTTTCGGCATTGACGCCCGCGACGAGCGCCATCAAGTCCGCTGGTTCCAGCGCCTTCCCCACTTCACTGCTGCCGGCGCCGGCGCTCGCCACGGAGACGGGCGGCGGCAGTGGCGTCGTTTCAGCCGGAGGAAAGACGCACGCTGCGTCCGCTAAATCTTCAGACCCAGATCCGATGTAAGCATTGCCCGTCCTTTCGGCGCTGTCCGCATTGAGAAGATTTCGGGCGGCGACGATTTCCGCTCGCAGCGACTTCGTCAGAACGTCCGACGGGTCGCCGCGTCGCATCAAGAAGCCGCGCGGTTTTTTCACAACGGCGATCGACTGGGGCACGGTTCGAAGCTTTTTGCAAAGCGCCGCTACCGGCTCATTGCTCGCTTCGTTCATCGCTGCGACGAAAGCCACGCGCAAAGACTCAGCGTCAACGAAGATTTCCTCTGCGGCCGCCATCACGCGCGCAAATGCCGCGTCGTGCTTCGCCCCACGTGCAGCAGACACGATCGTCGCTCCCGCAGCAGCCGACCAGTCCGACGAAAGGCCATCAGCCCCTACATCCGGCACGCTCAGTTGAGCGCCGAAGGGCGCCGACGCCGCGACCTTTCGCTTGTAGTCGCCATCCGTGAAGAAATGGATCTTGTCCAAAACTGCCGCGTACTGACCACGCACCAGCAGCACCGACTTTTTACTGTCCAATCGGCGAAGGGCTTCCGGCGCCATCAGGGGCTCGAGCTCCCACCGCCCTTGCGTCGAGCGGCTGGCGCGGGGCATGCCGCCGACAAGGCTTCCGCCGCCGATCGAAGTGCCCCAGCCTTCTCGGCGAATATAATGCTTTCCGATTTCGTCGGCGCAATATTTGGCGGTGGTTTCGTCGCCGACCCCGATCAGAAGCTTCACGTCCATATTGCCAACGAGCATGTCGCGCGTCGGCTTGCCGTAGCGCACGTCCAATTGGGTCAGGCCTTGCGCAATCACCGCGATCTGAAACCCGTAACCCGCGACGAGCGGCGCGCGGTCTACGATTTCGGGCATGCGTCCGAACTGATAGAATTCATCAAGCATCAGGAGAAGTTTGTGCGGCTCGTCGAGCTCCGGAAGACTCCTTAGCAACACGTCATGAACCTGCTGAACGAGCAGGCGCACAACCGCTTCGACCGAACCAAAGTTCCCGACCGGCGTGCCGATCAGAATCGTACACGGCTTTCGTCTCAAATCCGCGATGTTGAAATCGCTGCGGCTCGTCGCGTCGTCGACGAGCTTGTTGTTCCAGCCATCAAGGGCCGTGACGATATGCGCCTCGAAAGACATGCGCTGCTTTTCTTCGCGGCCAATGTGCTGCCGAAATTTATCCGCCACGAACTCGTTCAAATTCGGCTCGGCGACGAGAATGTCGGCCATCACGGCGGCGAGGCTGCGGCCTCGGCTCATCATCCTGAGCGCGGATTTTATCGTGCGCTGTCTGCGCATCGTGTCGCTGTCGAGGACATATCCCAAGAGGCCGGCAAAGAGGCCGCGGGCGGTTTCCGCCCAGTAAGAATCTCCTGTCGTCGGCGTGGGAATGAGGCTTCGCGCCATGTTCGCCACATCGGTCGCCCTTTCCGGCCAATCCGACACAAGATCGAGGGGGTTCCAACAATGCGATTCCGCCGAACCCGGCGAAAACAGGAAAACCCGCTGACCCATGGCCGCACGAGCGGCGCCGATTTCGGTCCACATCTCGCGCTTTATGTCCAAGCCGATCAATGAGCCGCGCCATTCAAGCGCGTTTGGGAGCACGAAGCCGACGCCTTTGCCGGCGCGCGTCGGACCGTTCACATAGATGTGACTCGCGCCGCTGTAGCGCACGTCTTTGCCGTTAAAGCGCCCGAGGAAAATCGAGTAGCCGGGCTCGCCGTTCAGCAAATCCGCTTTCCGCAGATCTTTGAGCGTCGCGAGTCTCGAGCCCCCGAGCGGCGGTCTCATCGCGCGAACGCCCTGAACAGTCTGCATGACGATGACGGAGACGACCACGACGGCGATCGTGGCGCCGAGCGTCGCCCGCGCGACCAAATTCTGGACGACTGGATCTCCCCACTCGCTTTGAGCCGCGCGCAAGGGCAAGAGGAGCTCAAATCCTCGCGTAAAACGAAGCCAGAGCAACCAGCTGTGCGTGCGCCAGGCGACCGCCAGCGCGTAGGAGGCCTCCCACAAAAGGAAAACCGCCGCGAAGGCGCAAAGCGCACCGAAAAGGTAGAGGGGCCAGCGCATTGATCCTCTCACGCCTTCCCGCCGAAGCCCCGGAAATAAATTTCAGCGACGCCGCGCGTCGGCCGGCGGCGCAATTGAACGACCATCGGCACGACCGAGCGGACATAATCCATGATTTCCGGCTTGCTCACCAGCGGCGACCGCCCGCCGGTCTCCACATCATCTGACATGATGGTTTCCTATCCCTGTTCGCGGCGAAGTTGACCCGCGCGGCTTTCAATAAGGGCTGCCGCCACCTGTTCCGCGCGCGGGTCGTAGCTGGAGCCGCGTTGCACGGTGGCGCCGCCTGGACCGATTGTGTATCCGCCGCCGCTTGGCGGCGGCAGCGCAGTTTGGCGGTAACCGTTGCCGCGCCAGTCTCGCCAAAGCCGCCAGGCGCCTTGCGCCCGGCCTTGAAGGTCGATGACGTCTCGCAGCGCGTAGCCGCCAGCGACCGAGGCCGCGATTTGGAGGGAGAGCGGCAGCAAGGCGCTTCCGACGCCGCAGAGGATCAAGAATGGCGCGATCACCCTCATTGCGGACGATGCGTCATTGATCAATCCCAAATTGGTGATGGTGGAGTTCATAAGCGTCAGAAGGAATCCAAGGATTCCATAAACGACAACGGGAACGATCGCATATTGCGCGCAGGTGCGCAGCCATACAAGACTGCCCTTCGGCGAACAACGCGCTGAAAAATAACGCCTGCAATTTCGGCGGTGCCGCGATCGCCGAGTCCGGCGGCAATACCTGCGCTTCGAACGGGAACAATTTCGGCGTCTTGCAACTGACGCGCTCCAATCTTACGAACACCGGCTACTCGCCAAAGCCCGCAGGCCCCTCCTCTGCCGCCGCTGCGTCCACGCAGGATAAGAAGCCTCGTTAGGTAAACTGGGCTTGTTCAAGCCGACCTAAATGCCCTGCCCTGTTCTATTGGACGCGTACGCACACATACCGCCTGTGCGTCATGTCTATCGCCGTCGCGCCGCCGGCGACGGCGATCCACAAGACGACGATCATAAGGGAAGCGAGCGACCCGAGCTCATTCCGACGGAGCGCGCGAACGAGCGTCATGGCGGCTATCGCCACGACCATCATGGCTATCGAGCCTATCCCTTGGTTTCTTTCCTTGTGTCGCGTCTTTCTCTTGCTCGCTCCCGTTGGCGGGAGCCCCGGAGAGAGAAGCCCTAGCCGAAACGCCGGCTGACAAGCGCAAGGGACAAGCCCTCGGCTGACGCCGCCCTTTGGGTGCGCTCGCCGGCGCCCCGGCTCACGGGCTCTCACGGGGCGACCGCCTCGCAACGGAGAGAGAGCCATGAAAAACCGTTTCGACATTCACCAAGAAATCACAAACCGCATTGTCTCCGCCATCGAGGCCGGCGCGGGAGAATTCAAGCTGCCCTGGCATCGCGCGGCCAGCACCAGAGCCCCGACCAATGAAACCACAGGTCGGGCCTATCGAGGCGTCAATATTCTGTCCCTGTGGATTACGACGCAGGCCTTGGGCTACGAGTCGCACAAATGGGCGACGTTCAAGCAATGGCAGGAGCGCGGCGCCAACGTTCGCAAAGGCGAGAAGGGCACGCCGATTGTCTTCTACAAAAACTTGGCAGTCGATGCGCGCGAAGAATCCGGCGTTGACGGCGAAGAGGGCGGCAAGACGATCCCCTTTGCGCGGGCCAGTTGGGTTTTCAATGCTTCTCAGGTCGAGGGCTACCCGTCGGACGCCCCGACGTTGCCCGAGCGCCCGCTTTTCGAACGCATTGCCAGCGTGGACCATGCGATTGCCGCGACGGGCGCGCGGATCGAATATGGCGGCTCCCGCGCCTGCTACAACCGGCTAATCGACTGCATCAGCATCCCCGACGAAAGAGCCTTCTTCGGAACCGAGACCAGTACTGCGCAGGAAGCCTTTTATTCGACCATCCTTCATGAGCTGTCCCATTATTCGGGCGCCGAGAGCCGCCTCAATCGCGAAAAGGGCAAACGCTTCGCTGATCGAGCCTATACGTTCGAAGAGCTGATCGCTGAATTGTCGGCAGCGTTCCTTTGCTCGGAACTCGGAATTGCCAATGACCCCCGTCCCGATCACGCGCAGTATATGGCGCAATATCTCACGATCCTGAAAAACGACAAGAAAGCGATCTTCGCCGCCGCCGCGGCCGCCGGCGCCGCGACGGACTATATTTTGGCGTTCAGCCGCAAACCTCAGGAGGAAGCCGCTTAGGCGGCTTCCAGTGTTGTGCACGCAGCATAAGGGATCGCATCTCCATCCATGAACGGCCGAGAATATTGACGCCAAAACCGAGTGCGGCCATTGGGACGGAGACCTCATCCTCTGCAAGTGCGCGCGGCCCGTGCTCGTACTCCTTGAGAGCAATTCCCGCGTGACGCTTGCGGCGAGGTTCGAGGGAAAGACCGCCGCCGAAAACATTTCGCTCTTGCCGGCCATACCTTCAGTGTAGTTTGAATTCGTCGCCCACGACTGAAATTTCCGCAGGGCGAATAAGCCCAGCGTGCGCCACCCGCACCGAGTGAAGCTTGCCTTCCAGACTCCTGGTCCAGAAGTCGAGAAATTTGTGCAGTTCCGGGAAATGCGGATGCAGGTCGTATTCCTGCCAGATATAAGATTGAACGATCGGCGGGTGGTCGGGAAGATGGTAGAGGATATTTGCGGTCGTCAGGCCGTAGCCGTCGACCATAAGCTCCAGTGACTTTCCCTCGAGCGAAAGAGCAGCGATGTCGCCAGAAGCGGCGCGCTTCCCTCCGACTTCCTTTGATTGCCCTAAGCTTACGCTTCGGGAGAAAGCCCACCTCGCGGCGGGCTCTGCAATCACCTCGGCGAATGTCGCTTTCGCCGTGGAACTAAAGTCCTTACGTCTCCGGATTACCAGACGTCGTTGAAGGCCGCTGCTTTATGGCCTTCTGCAAAATCTTCTCGTTCACTTTCTTGAGCTTCTCCGCGGCGCGCGCCTCGGCGACGACAGCGCGATCATAAGCCTTTTTGGCGACAGTGAGCTTCTTTTCGGCCACCTGATGGGCGGCTGTCGCCGTTGCGAGAGGGTTCCGGGTCCGCTTCTTTGCCGGCGCTTTGCGCGTTGCTTTCTTGACAGCAGCCTTCGCAGTGGCTTTCCGAGCGACTTTCTTCGCCGGGCCTTTGCGAGCGGCTTTCTTCGTGGCGCCTTTACGCGCAGTCTTCTTCGCAGTCGTTCTTCTTGCCATTGTGCACCCCAGTATTTGCATAGACGAATCGTTCGCTACAGCATTTTCGCCAAGCAGTCACGCGATTGCTGACAGAAGCCCTGTGCATTTGGAGCGGTTTCAGCCGGCGACCGAATGGGCGAAATCGCTGCGAGAGCGCCGACGGCGACGGCGGCTTATGGGCGGTTGTCTGCCTTTCCGTCCGAGATCCCTCTTCTCGAAAAGGCGCTGGGCCAGCGCTGCTCGATCGCCGAGACTTGCTCTGGTTCGTGTCTCCACCATGCAGCCTGCGCATAGGGGGAACTCATCCTTCCCTCGCCTGTGAGACTGAGCGACGGCATTTCGGACCCAAATTGATACGAGCCACGCGAGCGCTAATTGCGGGAGACAACTGCTCCGGACGCGAACATGCCCTCCCTCCCAAGCTTGGTTTTCGCTGCTAGCGCCTTCGTAACCCCCCCGGCCGCCTATTCGCCGCCGGAAGTTGCGAGCGTTCCGCCTGTCGAGCTGGCATGCCCGACCTGGGATAGATCGAGTTGCGACGCCGATCGCCGGCCTCGCCTCCAAACGACCGCGACAAACGCCAAACCTGAGGCTTCCGATAGCGCAACGGCTCGCGCGGCCGGCGACGACGTTCGCGTCGATATCAAGGAATGGCGAACGCCCACGGCTGGCGCGCATCCGCACGATCCACTTGCGACGCGCGACGGAGCGATCTGGTACACCGGCCAAATGGCTGGCCGAAGGTCGAAGACGGAACGATACGACTCTCCGCGACGCAGTTTTCGGCTCTGCTTGAGGGGCTCGATTGGCGGCGCGTGCATACGAAAGATACGCCGGCGCCGTCATTGCCGGGATGAGCCGCGACACAGTGAATCAGGGCGTCGAAGATCATCGAAAGTCGGCAGAAAATATGGTCTTCTGCCCCTATGGCGCAGGCGATCGAGAAACTTCCCGACGACCCCAACGAGGTGAAGGCGATGCTTCTCGCCGAGCGGGCGCGCAACGAGCGCCTCGTTCAGATCATCAAGGAGATGCAGCGCCATCGCTTTGGGCGTCGCGCCGAGACGCTCCCCGAAGACCAGATGCTGCTCGCGCTCGAAGAGGTCGAGCAGACGGAAGCCGGCGCGGCGGCGGAAGCAGAAGCCAGCTCTGCCCCTGAGCGTGAGAAGGCGGCCAGAAAGCGCCGCACGAACCGGGGCGCGTTGCCTGGACATCTCCCGCGCGTCGAGAGCGTCGTCGATATCGAGGACAAGGCCTGCCCCTGCTGCAAGGGCCTGCTGCACCAGATCGGCGAAGATGTTTCCGAGCGGCTCGATGTCGTTCCGGCGCAGTTCCGGGTGCTCGTGACGCGCCGACCCAAATACGCCTGCCGGGCCTGTGAGGGCGCGGTGGTGCAGGCGCCTGCTCCGGCGCGGCTGATCGAGGGTGGCCTGCCCACCGAGGCGACAGTCGCCCATGTGCTGGTCTCGAAATACGCCGATCACCTTCCCCTCTACCGCCAGGCGCAGATCTACGCGCGACAAGGGATTGCGCTCGATCGTTCGACGCTCGCCGACTGGGTCGGACGCGCCGCTTGGCATTTGCGGCCCCTGCACGAGCGCCTCCTGGAACACATCAGGTCGTCCACGAAAATTTTCGCCGACGAGACGAGGGCGCCGGTGCTCGGCCCCGGACGGGGGCGTACCAAGACCGGCCAGCTCTGGGCCTACGCGAGGGACGATCGGCCCTGGGGCGGCGCCGATCCGCCACTCGCCGTCTATGTCTATGCGCAAAACCGCAAATCCGAGCAGCCGCTCGCCCATCTCGCCGGCTTCGCGGGCGTCGTCCAAGTTGATGGCTACGCCGGCTATCGGGCGCTGGCGCAGAAGAACAGTGTGTCGCTCGCCTTCTGTTGGTCGCATGTCCGCCGGCGCTTTTACGAGCTGGCCGCAGCGGGGCCCGCGCCGATCGCCAGCGAGGCGCTGGCGCGCATTGGCGCCCTCTACGCCATCGAGAGCGACATCAGGGGTCAGAACCCGGATGACCGGCGCGCGGCGAGACAAGAAAAATCCCGCCCCATCCTCGATGTCTTCGAGCCATGGCTGCGTGAAAAGCTCGCGCTGATCAGTCAGAAGACCAAGCTCGCCGAGGCGATCCGCTACGCGCTCTCGCGCTGGGACGGCCTGTCGCGCTTCGTCGACGACGGGCGCATCGAGATCGACTCCAATATCGTCGAGCGTGCGATCCGCCCCATTGCGCTCAATCGCAAGAATGCGCTCTTCGCCGGCTCGGACGGCGGGGCCGAGAATTGGGCCGTCGTTGCCTCGCTCATCGAGACCTGTAAGCTCAATGGCGTCGATCCGCAGGCCTACATGGCCGATGTCCTCTTGAAGATCGTCAATGGCCACCTCGCGAGCAAGCTCGCCGAACTCATGCCGTGGGCCTACACGCCGCACCCCGCCCTCAAAGACGTGTCCTGAAAACAGCGCTTACCGTCGTCGTATCATGCAGCTCGACGAAGGCAAATTTTGACGTTCGGTCGATCGCCACGAACATGTAGAGCTTGCCTTCGGCCGTGCGAACTTCGGCAATGTCGATATGGAAATAGCCGATTGGATAGGCTTTGAATTTCCGCTTGGCGGAGACTTCGCCCTCGACATTCGGCAACCGGGAAATCCCGTGGCGCTGAAGGCAGCGATGCAAAGACGAACGCGTCAGATGCGGAAGCGTTGCCTGTAGCGCGTAGAGGCAGTCGTCCAAGGGCAGCAGCGTGTGACGGCGGAAGGCGACAATAATTGCCTCCTCCTCGATCGTCAGAACCGTCGATCTGGGCTCTTTCGGCCCCGTCCGCTCATCGCGAACCGAGGCCCGCTTCTTCCATTTGGCGATCGTCTTCTGGTTGACGCCATACCGCTTGGCGAGGGCTCTCAGGCTCTCTTGACTATTTTGTATCGCTCGACGCACCGCCTCTGTCGTGCGGGCGCTCCCGTGG
>NZ_JBPFEB010000083.1:0-17187 GCF_051061225.1 Methylocystis sp. | reverse complement strand
GCCTCTTGCATCCAGTCTGCGTGGAGCGGAGTCGTCCAAGCTTTGATCAAGCCTTCCGGGGCCGAGGATCAGGGATCACTGAACTCGATAGCCGACGAAGCGCCACCACGATTCCTTACCGCTAAGGTGGCGCTTTCGCTTGCCCGTGATCCTTTGACAAAAGGTCCAGAAGCCAGAAGTCAGCCAATACCGTATCAAGCTGTCTCCGAGACTTCGCTCGACCGTTCAGCCCCGAACGCGGAACGTGCCGGGCAACAGTCTGTTTTAGAGGCGAGCCTGTCATCGTTTCGTTGGTCACGATGCAACATTGCGCCTTGCAAAAACTGTGAAGACTTCAAATGCCTTCATTTCGGGCTCTTGCTCACAGATGACGTCTTGGAAACCATGCGCGAGCAGCATATCCACTACCCCATTCAGCCGCCCGTCTATGTCGTGTACTTCGACCACAATTTTTTGAATCTTTGGCCAGTATTGCGCTTCTAGGCCCTGTAGGACTTCAAGCTCCGCCTTCTCAACATCGATTTTCAAGAAATCAACCCTATCTACGTCGTGCTCGCGGAGCGCGTCTGAGAGTGAGATGGTCTGGCAAGAAACACGACGCCCATGAAGGATGATTTTCAAAAGCAGCTTTATAACCGCAGCCTGTGGTCTTGACGGCAGGCACTCAATCCATCGCAGAAACGATGGCAAGTGTTGAAGAATCTCAGGAAAGGCGTGCTCCAGTAGGTCGGCGGAATCGGCATCGCAGGGATAAGCAGACGACATCGCGGTGGCCAGAGGATAGTACGTGAACATTCCCATACCGCTTCCTCGTGAAACGGCACATCGCACAGGAACAAGACCACGCAACTGATAGCGTTCAACGTTCGCCCTCAGCGCCTCGAACGTAGTCGGGATTGGCTCGAAGGCGAATAACCTCACGGGTCGAAGACCCCAATCGCACACGGTTAGCGAGAACAGCCCGATGTTTGCGCCCACATCGAAGACCGTGTCGCCTTCGTCAACCTTGAAGCCGTGATGAAAATAGGACTTGGTCTGCTCGTATATGATCGAGACCTCCATGGGATTTGGACAAAAAACTCGACGACCATTGGGGAGTTTGGTTTCAAACACGCCTTTTCCTCACTGATCGTGCTTCCGTCGCAGACTGAAAGGAAAATCCCCCTCCGCGCCGAGTCGCCGGTCTTCCCTATCGTGCCTTCCACTGGCGTGAAGTCGAGTAGAGAGCGGCCAGCCCTCAACTGGTTCAACAGAAGGTCGTCGAGACGCCGTTCAACCATGTGTGTGGCGCATCTCATCGTCAATCAGTGAAATCGTCGAGCGCGCGTGTCTGCTTTGGCCTCTGTTTGCCATCGAGAGGATGGCGACCTCGACGCGAAAACCACCTTGTCGGGAAGCAGCAGGTTGGTGTGGGCGCGAGCCCTTGTCTTGATTTCCGAAGCATCGTTCAACAAGGTGCCTGTTTGTCAAACCAAGTTCCGTGTGAAAATCTCTCCAGTCGGTTTCCGACCCACCGCAGTCGCGGTGGGTGGGCAATTCCGCGTAACCGGCCTGAGGTCAGAGTTCTGGAGGAAGTCAAAATTCCTCCTCGCAACCACCCAGACTGATCAAACAATTATTATCCCACTCGCAGCGATAGGTGAGATATACATGTCAAAGTTTGTGACGGCGTCGGCTACTACACCGCCTGCGTATGCGTGCTGCACGGCGCCGCCCCATACCTCATACCACGAATCGGCATGCACAGGAACGTAATACAGCGCCGACACAAGGTTGCCGTCAAAGCGAGTGATATCGAACCCAAAACCGTCAGCCGACTTATTGTAAACGTCAGTGGTTGTCACGTAAACATCACCGGTCGAGTGATCTCGAACGAACAGTTGCAAGCCAGCGTAGGCGGCTGCATAGCCGAAAGCCGAAGCCACATAACCCGCGCCCCAGACATAAGCTTGAAGCGACACGCTCCATGTATCCTCCGATTGCGAATAAAACCAGTCTCCGACATAGGCTCCAGACGACGCTCCACCGGCTGTTGACGTGAATAGATCGGCGCCTATTTCTCCGCTGCTCTTGTTCGGCCCGTAAAGCTTGCAAGCATCAATCCCACCACAGTTGATTCCAGACCAGCTGAAATCATACGGTGGGTATCGAACCGGATTGTGCCTTGGCGTGGGTGGCTTTGGAGACAGCTTCAATCTTCGGACGTAATCCCGTCCTGCCGCGTACTCTTCTCCAACGGTTGCTTCGATATGCTTGCGATCCGGGTTGAGAACTTCGAGAGACGCTTTCAGCGCGTGGCCTTTTAACTCCGATTCACGCAAAAATCTGTGATGAGCCGCTGCGAACCTTGCCTCGTGTTCCTCTATCGACCGTGCATGCCCAGTTTCCAGAGACCTTTTATCAGCCCCCTGAGGGTAACTAACGTCTTCATGCTCGGCCATGGGTTTTCTCCTAGACTTGCGACTAGTGGTGAAGCTTTTTGCCTAGAAAGTGCAATCAGCCAAGGCTCTAACCCTTATTGTTCCCCAAGCTGGCACGCGCAACCGCAGTCTTTCGAGACCGGGAGCCGAGCTTAATGCTTCGCAGGGGATTAACTTATGAAGCTTGATGGAGGCGAAATGGCTCCGAGACACAGCACGAATGAGTCATGATCCATTCCTTTTGGGGAATCCTACGATTTCGAGAGAGTGAAAGGACAATGTCGTCGTGTCAGAGAAACGCCAACACACGAGGATGGTTCCGTGCAATTTAGGGTAGATAGCGAGTTGGAATTAAGGAGGATTTCGCTGTCGAGAGACCTCACCTCAGTCGATTGGAGGGCCCTTGAGTTCGACGACGTTGCCCTCAGGATCCTTGACGTAGATCGAAGGACCAACGCCTTCGGCCCCGTAACGCATGGCCGTCTCTCCAGCCTCGATCCCATGGGCTACGAGGTGACGCCGGATGGCTTCCTCGTCGAAGGGATCGACCCGGAAGCAGAAGTGATCGAGATTTCTTCCTTCCTTGCCCGGTGCGGCGCCTCCGGCTTTCCCTAGCTCTCCATCCACCGGCACGAGGTCGAGAAGCGAGCCCCCGGCCCGTAACTGAACCAGCCCGATGTCGTCCAAGCGCCTCTCAATGGCGCATCCGAGAGCGTCACAATAAAAGGCGAGCATGGCTTCGAGCTTGGTCACACGCAGGACGAGGTGATCAAGTTCCCGGATGTGGATCATGATTGTCTTTCCGCTGGTTCGTCTCAGGCGCATTCATGACCGGCCAATCGCTGTCATGGTGAGCATCGTATAAAGAGCGACATGGTCTTTGCGCGAGCGGCCACTTCAGGCGCATCAAGGTGTGTCTTTGAGGGGCTGCCAACCGAATAAGGGACTCCGTTGGCGTCCAAGAAATTGGCGAGCAACGACGCCTTTATCGCGAAGTTCACGTTTTGCGCGATGTCGTCTGTGGCTTGTGCAACCCGGAGAACATTGAGCTTTGCGACGACGACGCCGACCACGTTGCCATCTTGGTCCAGCAGAGGGCCGCCGCTGTTCCCGGGCTGAACGGGCGCAGTGATTTGCAGATAACGCGTGTCGTCGCCCAAGCCTGCGGCGGCAGCAACGGTTCCTGTCGTGAAGTTCCCCCCGGTTGCAAGGATGCCAGATAGGGGGAAGCCGAATACCGAGACGCTTTCACCAACCCGCACACCGCTACGAAGGGATGCAGGGATATTTGTCTTACCGGCTGTTTTCAACAGCGCCAGATCGTTCGCCGTGTCTCTGGCTACAACGGAAGCCGCTTCCTGTCGAGAAAGGCTCGGCGTCACTTGAGCAGTGGAGCACCCCTCCACGACGTGGGCGTTGGTGACTGCGAAGCCTTCAGAAACGAAGAAGCCTGTACCGGTGGACTCGCGAGCCTCCGGCCTCTGAGTGGATGCGCCCGGTATCGGCTCCTTGGGTTCGGTGGCTGCGACCGGGGGCGATGGTGGCGCATGCGCCTCAAGCAGATATGGGTCCATTGCGAAGAAACGAAGATTGCCGGTTCCCTGCTGGTCGAAACTTGCCGCCCAGACAAAGCCCTTGCCACCGGCAACCTTGTAAACCGGCAAGTTCATGCGCGCCGACCGGTGAAAGTCGCCAAGAAGATCGACAAGGATACCCGCATGGGGCGCGCCGCCATGCGCAAGGACGTTCAAATCGCTCCTGCTCAGAGGTTGGAGTTGAATATCGTTCCATGTCGCGATGAGCGCCATCACCCCGCCGGGACCGTCCGTGAGCTTTTTGATCTGCGGTGAGACCTCGAACCGGCCTGAGAGGCGAGAAAGCTCCTGCTCAATGTCACGCACAGAGAAGTGGGCGGGTTTGATCGATTGGTTGATATAGGCGACCACCCCATCGGCAGAATGGAGGATGGAGGTTGTAACATCGACCTTCTCTCCACGAAGCGCCTTGCTCTCGTGCCGCACGCATCGAGTGAAGCCGGGATAATTCTCGCTGGCTCTGCATTTATACGCCCTGTAGGCGCTTGATTGGGGAGCGACCAACCCGCCAACGGCGAGGCCGTCTACCGCAAACCGCTTGTCAGGGTTGGCTGTGATCCCAAACTGTTCAGCGCGCGCGACAGTTGGGGACGCGATAAGAACGCATATGGCGAGAAACAAGGGAACGACGCGCACCATAGCACCCCCGGGAAATCCAAACACCGATGATGCTAACGATACGCGCCCGGGGGTCAAGGATGTCTCTTAGCGTCAGCGGGACGGCAAACCCTTCCCTCGCTCCCTTACGCTTCTCTGTGTCTTGGAGCCGTGGACGGCTCGCCCATAATCGTCAGACAAGCGATGAGTTAAGGAGACGACCGCCCTTGCCGTCCTTCGATATTTTTACCGCCTCGATGTGGGCGATCCCCTATCCTCCTTGCGATCACGTTGCACGAGGCGGCGCATGGATATGTAGCGCATCTCTCCAGCGACGACACGGCCTCTGGCAGGGGCAGGCCGCTTAAGCACAACGATCTTTTTCGAAACCATCTTGCTGTTGGCGCTGCTGCTGGTGTCGCTCGCAGCATTCCTCTTCGGATATGCGAAGCTGGTTTCCGTCGCCTTTCAGAACCTTCGTCTCCCGCTCCGCGATATGATCTGGGCGGCCGCCGCAGGGCCAGCGATGAACATCCTGATTGCAGTGACGGCGGCCTTGCTCTCCCATCTTATCGTCTATGTCCCGAACAGCGCGGCTTCACGGATCGTCGGCAACCTGAATAACTCGATCACCATCAACGTCTTTCTGGTCGTGTTCAACATGCTACCGCTGTTGCCGCTGTATGGCGGCCGCGTGCTACTCGGCCTGCTCACGCGGCCTTCGCCCGCAAAGAGCGCTGCCTCCGCTGATTCACGGCACAGGGTTTCTCATTGCTCGTCGTAGACCTTCCTGATGGACTGAAGCGAGGATATAAGCGCGTCGATGTCTTGAACTTCCTTGAGGGAAAATTCGACTTCTTCAAAGTCGTTATAGTCGGGCAGCTTTTTGTCTAGAATCGAGAGCCGCGTGCGCAACAGCGTGTACTCGACGTATTCGATAGCCTTCATTTTTTCCTCCTTGGTTTGGGACCTCCTTTGATCCTTGAGTCTATTTATGCGTCTATATATTCGGATGTGGCAGAACACCCCTCCTCGGGGCGGAGCGCCTACAGTCGCCCATATTTCTTCAGCGACTTGATCACGTCGGGGACCTTCTTCTTCATGTGAGGCTCCGATCCAACAGTGGCGTAGAGCGCCGCTTCAATCTCGACCTGAGAAAGACCAAGAAGAGCAAGCTTCAATCCAGCGTCGAAAACCTCACCGTGTCTGTCTTCGGCCATCATGGACAGCTTTTCTGTCACGGCGTGAATCTGCTCGGGGGTGACGTTGGGGACAGCGACTGCACGTTTCGGGGCCCTTGGCGCGACTGGCTTCACCGTCTTGCCGAACAACTCGGGGTCGAAGCTACAGCGGTTAAGCTCATCCGTCTTCGTCCCATGTGTGCGAAAGAAAGCCCACTCCTGTGAGCGCCGATTCGTGCACGGCAGGTAGAAGGACTGGTTCCCAGCCTTGCAGGCTTTATCGAGCTTCGCCGAGGCGGCTGTATAGCCGTTCTCTTCAAGTCGCGACACGATGGCGTTGTAAATGGCCAGATGCTGCTCAAACGAGGTTACAGGTCTCCTATAGAACATGAACACCCGGAACTTGTTGGGAAGCTTCTCGGATCGGGAGAAGGAGTTGCAGATCGCGAAACTCCTCTTCTGGCCACGGCGCGCCTTGCTCCAGAAGATTTCCTCGAACTTTTCCGGGGAAAGGTCGCCGCCATCGAAATCGAGAACCATCATAGATGACGCGACGAAATAATCCTTCCGGCGATATCCTTCTGCTCCTTCAGGCGGATCAAACAGACAGGGATTGAAGAAAACGCTCTCGGATTTTTCTTCGATCACCGCCTTATGCTGCTCCCTTAAGAACTGCAAAAATTCCTCGATGGTTCCATACCAAGGAAAGAAGTCGTCTCGCTCGAACGCGTCCTTCTCCTTGTGCAGGGTCACAAAGCAGGAAGGTGCATTGCCCGCCCGGGAGGGCGAGGCGGTATTATCGGAATCGAGAAAGTGACCTAGATTCCGACCTTGGTCCTTGTACAAGAGAGATGGTTGGTTTTTAGGTACATTTCCAGACATGGATTCGGTACGGTTTCCGGATTTAAAGATCGCGTGAATGGTCTTACGGGCTTTATGACGCTGATCCTTCTGCGTGGGCGTCAGGGGCATGAGGGGCGGAGCCATGACAGGGCCGATCTGCCTGACCTCGAATGCACCGGCGAGTTCCGCCAGACGCCCAGCCGACATCTCGTCAGGGACAATGGCATGGACCTGTTCTTTCGATTCTGGATTCCGCAGGGAGGTTCTCAAGACACTCTGATAGAGAACCTCGTGAGCAGTCGCCATGTGAACATGAGTCGAATGGAGGCCGACGGCTGTCATCATCCTGAAGTGCTCGGATTGGCGATTCAGTGCTGGAGAGAAATAAATACGAGAAAAGTCGTCGTAGCTGTTCAGTCCATGGGAGACGACAGGAATCTTGGTCACAAGAGGATTTCCATCGAGAGCGGATTTCCTGCCATTGTTGGCGACAAAGAGAAACGGCTCCGATCCAAACGTCTCGGCGGCGAGACGGTCCATCTCGTCGATGATCCTTTTCCCGGAAGGGGACCTCTGCTCATAGAGGTGCTTGCTCGCAAACCGCCCGGGGATGAAGTAGGAAATCTTCAATCGAGAGTCCCTCGGGAGAATTCGAAGCCGGGAGGCGATGTCCTTGTGCTCCACAAAAAGCCGTTCATGGTAGGCCGTCAGCCAGCGATAGACGAGACTGTCTGGCACATTCGCGCCGAGAAGGGTCGCTCCCCGAAAGGGCTCGAAGTTGAGCATGGAGAGGAAGAAAATCCGGTTGGAGTCCTCCCGCTCAGAAACCTGTCTTTCTTCAACCACCCGGTTCCACGAGTTGAGGTCTACGAACAATTTCGTGTTGGGGGAGAGAAGATCGCCATAGAACCTGCGAAACTTCTCCTCGGCGTCATCGATAACGCCGTCCAAAAGCTTTCTCAGGGCCTTCGGGTCCTTGACTGAAACAGCTGCGACCTTGTCGTTGCTGGTGCGCTCGTTGAGGTCGATGTGATCAGTGATGAAGCGAAGATTCCGTGGCAGCGCCGGGTCATAAAAGCGATCAAGCTGAGGGATTTCATCGATGAAGATTTCCCAGTTCTCCCGACGGTTGAAGTAGGGAAGCTCAATGTAGGAACTCCACGTGATGAGGAGCGTCTCGCCGGGATGAGGACTCTTCTTCAAGAATCCCATAATCGTCTCCTTGACATGGTTCGGATGTGTCTCGGAGGTGATGACAGTCGGCCTCACGCCAAAGCTTTCAAGCGTCTGTCTTGTCTGTTCGAGCAACACCAGCGACGGCGCGACGTAGAGGTAGTTAGCCTCAGACAAGTTGTCGGCGATGAACTCGCAGGTGGCGTAAGTCTTACCCGCGCCACAGGGCGCCGACACGAACTTGATAGTTTTTTGGGATGCGACAAAATCAAACACGGGACCTTACTCCTACGCTAAATACGCTTATACCCTTTGTGTTGATCCTCTAGGTTGCAACAGTCAATGCGTCACCAATTGCACATAGAGGTATACGCCTATTTATATGAGTTGGATGCCCATGATGGATGAAATGCACAATGCAGCCGCTCGGAAAGTGCGCGTCTCATAGCTGGATGTGCTGAACGCATTGGATTTTAAGGCTAGCTGAACAAGGGAAAGGCAAGAGGCTGATAGGAATGAGAACGAAATTTCCAGAAACGATTCTTTTCAAGCTCGATACGCAGACAATGAGCAAGCTGACGCAAGCGGCTGAGGAACTTGGTCACACGAGAAGCCAATTCATTCGTGAGTCTATCGCTCGCAGGATTGTCGCCTACGAGCGAGACGAGAGAGAGACAATCCTGAGGCTTAAGGAGCTTCCGTCGCTCGGCAGTCGATATCTCGCCTGATGGCGGGGATGGAGGGAGATGCAGATACACACTGCACCTCCCTTGCGACGTAGCCTGCGATCTTTCAAAGGGGCTTGAAGGTCTCCTTGGACGGACGGCGTGATTTTCTCCTTGAAAGTTTTGGACGAGGCGGGATTGGGCCGACTAGATCAGGCGGAAATCCTGCATCCCTGAGTTCATTCACGAACATCCTTGTGTATTCATGTTCGGCCCATCGCCCAGTTTTACTCGGGCCGTGCTTGTAGGAGCGTAGACAATAAAAGACGAACCGATCTGTTCGTTTGTTCCAGAACGGGCAGTTCTCTCTTGCCCATCCCCACGCCCTTTCTTCGTGCCACATCCTGTCTCGCACACCCTCTTGCCATGTTTTGATATGGCCGATCTCATGGAATGCAGTCGCTAGAGTGATAAGCCCAACGACAGGAGCAAGGAAGATTTCTTTCGCACCCGGGGTTGCGGAAGAATACGTTAGGTAGGGCCATGGTGGAAGAACCTCCAATCCTTCAAGGTGAGGCTCTACGTGAGCCATAAGTTTGGGGTCGCTGTTCGCCTTTAAGCACGCCGCGTATGACATCATAAGTCCCCCCGAGCGATGAGGGCGAGAATGTCTTCGACACGCCAAGCGGTCGTTCTCGGGCCGAGTTTTACGGGCTTAGGAAAACGCCCGTCGCGCACCCCCTGCCACCAAGTGCTCTTGCTGACAGGAATGGGGCCGTTAGGCGCGATGATCGCCGACAGGCGAAGGAAGCCCGTGGCGGGAAAGCGGAAATCTAATGTAGACATCAACGGCTCCTATGAAGACCAGCTTCGGAGCGGTTGTATGTCGAGGCGGGAGGGGTTTGGCCGAATTCGGTCAGATACGAAACCGAATTCGGTGCCCTTCACCCGGGAAGACTTGACAGATTAAGGAAATTATGAATGCGAAAGCAGAAGGAGTAAAACCCAATTGTACAGAGGTTGGGTCCTATGAACTTGCTGAACGCCCGATGCTTCACCGCGACCTTTAAAGGTCATCTATGGGAACGAGGATCAAATCGAGGGAAGACTTCGATGCAATGGCTTCTCAGGCTCTCGCCAGCATGCATGTGACGCGCCAGAGGCGCGCGTGCTGCACGCACTAGCGGTGATGGGTAATGGCGGCATGCGGCACAGTGAAGATGCGAGTCCACATGTGAAACTCCCGACTCATACGCGACAGGTGTTGCATGCGCTGCGTATGAGCCGGAGGACGTGCTTGTGCGCGGGGCGACGCGGAGTCCACCGTATTGGGACACCATGCCTCACTCGCTGGAGGCGTCTTTATATGAGCATGGCTTTGAGTTCCGCTTCGGCCTCTGGATGCAGTTCCACGTCTTCTCGTGCATTCTTTAGATGCTTTGTAATCGTGTCATATGTAACTCGGATGCCGAGACTTTCGAGGTCGCCCTCTATTTCCTTGCTTACTTTGTTCCCGCTCGCGTACGGGTTATAGGCGTAACCCCTGATCGTCATTCCAAGGAATATTTTTTGGAGGGTATTCAGCCTGTGGGTCAGATCCGACGCTCGTTTATGCGCTCCTTTTCGTTTGAGTTGATCCACTTCCGCGAGAAGCGCGTCCCGTTCTGCTATCAGCCGCTTGCGATCTTCGACAGAACCTGCTGTCTTATGAACTAACTTGGTGAGTTCCTCAGGGAGCTGGAGTTCCTTGGCTTCAGACCAGTTGACGAAGTCACTAGGCACAACCGGAAAATTGAGCACTCCCGCTTCCTGCACCCGCATCAGGAGATTCCGGCGCTTGAGGTAATCACGAGCGAAGGGCGCGCGCTCATCCGACTCTCGAAGGCTCTCAAAAGTTACGGTTTCCGGTTCTTTGTCTAAGGAGAGCGCGGTCGCCTCATCGAGGGTCCAAAACTCCATCTTACTCCAGTGATGATAGTCGGCCGTCGCATCTAGGGCGTTAAAGAGCATGGGATCCTCGAACGCGTCCTTCGGCCGTTGCTCGGGGGCCTTGTTCTTCACTATCTGTCCAACGGTCTTTTGCAGTTCCGTTGGCGACATCCTCTCTAACACGGACCTGTATCCCGCCGTATGATGGGCCAATGCTTGCCTTCCATGAAACCGATAGCGCAGTGGATTCCCGCGCCAATTCTCATAGGAGGCGCGCGTTACCCCCCACTTGCGCTGCATAACGTATTCGACGAACTCGGAGGTGGCTGCTGTGCTGGCCATTCACTGTTCCTACACATAAGGCTTTTGCGGTCAAGCCTCAGTTACAATTGGATCAGCATTTACAAAATCATCATTCTGACGCGGGGGAAATAAGGCGCAGCGAGGTATTTTTCGTCTTCGTGAGGCTTGCGGGAGTGAGGGGGCGCCCTAGGGGAGGGACGTTTGAGAGGAGGCGATTCACCCCAGCGCCTTCCCGGCTCGCGATCCGCCTGTTGTGAGCCCGAGGAGAGAGAGGCGGCAAGGCGGCTGCCCGTTGCTACAGGGCGGCTACTCAAGGATATCGTGAGGCTTCTGTGCTGTCTTCTATATGCGCGCAGTGTTGTGCCCAAGCTTCCATCAACGCGCGACGCTTTTGGAGTGCATCGCCGCGCCGATAGGCTTGCTCGGCCTTATCGCCGACGACGTGGGCCAAGGCCGCTTCGGCGACCTCGCGCGCGAAATGCGTCTCGTTGCCAGCCCAATCACGAAAGGCGGAGCGGAACCCGTGAACAGTGACGCCGTCGAGCCCCATGCGGCGCAGAACCATTTCCATCGCCATGTTGGACAGGGGGCGACCAGCGCGCGCGCCCGGAAAAACAAATTCGCTTCTGCGGGTCTCCGAGAGCTTTGCGAGAATTTTCAGCGCCGGACCAGAAAGCGGTACGCGATGGTCGCGCCCGGCCTTCATGCGGTCCTTTGGAATCGCCCACACCTTCGAGGCCGCGTCGATTTCGCCCCATCGCGCGCCCAGAACCTCGCCGGAGCGAGTGGCCGTCAGTATCGTGAATTCGAGCGCCAGCGCCGCCATAGCGTCCCGGTCTCGCAGCTTGGTGATGAAGGCGGGGACCTCGGAGTAGGCCATGGCGGCGTGATGGCCGCGAGACAGCTTGGTCCGCTTCGGAAGGAGCTTGTCGAGATGGCCGCGCCATCTCGCCGGGTTCGCCTCGTTTCTAGGAATAAAGCCGCGTGCGCGCGCCGCATCCAACACAGCTTCGATTCGCCCGCGTAGCCGGGAAGCCGTCTCAGGGGTTTTCTGCCAGATCGGCGTCAACACCTCCAGAACGGCCTCGGTGTCGATTGCATCCACAGGCCGAGAGCGGAGTGGGGCGGCGTAGCGTTCGAGTGTCATGGCCCACTGGGCGCGGTGCTTAGGGTTGCGCCACTCGGAGCTTTTGGCGGCGAGGAAATCGTCGGCGACCTTGCCGAATGTGGGCCTGCCTGCTTCGGCCTTGGCGCCTTCCCGCTTTGCTTCAACAGGGCTTTTGCCAGCCTTATGAATTCTTCGGGCTTCGGCCGCCTTATCCCGCGCCTCCGTCAGAGAGACGGTAGGGTAGCTTCCCAAGCCAAGCTCAGAAACCTTCCCGTCGATGGTAAAACGGTAGAGCCAGCGCTTGGCTCCCGTTTGGGAAACGGCCAGCCATAACCCGGCCCCGTCCCCGTGCCTGCCAGCCTTGGCCGTTTCCACCTTTCGCGCCGATAACTTGCTGCTCGCCATCCCCGCCTCGCGAAGTACGCTTACTTTCGCACTTACTTTTATACGCGGATTGTAGCAGACATTGCGGGACAAGGGTGGAGGATTAAGCGGCATAAGGCGCAAGGTTACAACAAGTTGTCGAATGACCTCGGATTTTGTCGGATGATGGTTCGACGGTCTCCCTCTCCGCCACTTCAAGACGCTGCCGAGCCGATCGGCCGCGCGCCATCGGCGCTCCGCTGGCGCAACGCGCGCTTCGCCCGTAGTCATCCCGAATCGTTTAGGCTAGCCGAGGAGCTTGATCAGCGACCAGGTCGAACGGTCGAGCACATGCCTGATCGCGGCCGAGGCAAGCGCTTCGCCAACAGCGGAGGCGGCGCGCGCGGCGAGGGAGTCCGTCGAGGCCGACGGGGACGCGCAGTCCGGCGCGCCGGACCGATCGAGAAAGCCGAGCGCATGCAGTCGCGCCCAGAGGTCCTCCGCGTCGAAGACATCCCGTCGATAGCGGATCGTGACGCTGCCGGTACGAGCGCTGACGGATACGGACTCCGCGCCAGGGATCGCCAGCAATTCACGAGTCAGGGGCGCGACGGCCCGGGGGGAGCGCTTGAGCTTGCTCAGGCAGACACGAAGCCGCCCCGGCACGTGGTGGAGATAGAGGGCCATTGTTCCAGGGTTTGCCGACATCGGGCTGGCCTTTACCGACGCCACATGGCGTTTGCGTGACCGCGCGCCCCTGTGGCCGGGGTGGACGCGGTTCTTTCTCCAGCCGCTACAGGGAGTTGCCTTTCTGACGGGATCCGTTACTGTGACGGTCAAGCTTTCTCTCTGGATTTGACCCTCATGGAGTCTTTGGGCCTGAACACCGGCTGCTGGATCATCCGCCCGACTCCCGCTCAGGCGGAATCGACTGTCGTTGTCACCGGTTTGGGCCGATCGGGCACGACGATGGTGTCCCGCGTGCTGTCCGAACTAGGCGTCTTCATGGGGGACAGCCTGACGACACGAACCAATGAAGACGCGGATATCAAGCAATGCGTCAAGGACGGCGACGAGGCGGGTTTCGAAAGGCTCTGTCGCCTGCGCGACGCCCGCTACAGCGTCTGGGGGTTTAAGAATCCCGGATTCCGCGACCAGCTCCCCGCCTGGGAGAAGCACATCCGCAATCCACGGGTCATTGTCCTTTTTCGTGACATCCTTGCGATCGCGCTGCGAAATCATATCGCGATGAACATCGGCGTCGAGGAGGCGCTCGCGCTCGCCGCCCGCAGTTACATCAAGGCGCTCAAGCGGCTGGAGGACAGCCGGTCTCCCGCCTTGCTCCTGTCCTACGAGAAATGCCTTTCAGACCCGGGCTTCGCCGTCCAGCAGATCGCGGGGTTTTGCGGAGTCGCTCCCAAGCCGGAAACGATGGGGCGCGCCAAGGCCGTCATCAGGAATGGCGACGAGCGTTACTTTGCTGAGGACGACGGCGCGCCGCCGGCGTCCCCGCCCCCGGATGGCGCGGAAGCGCAAGGCCGGGGACATCCAGTCGCCTGAAGCATATTCCGCATTTCTACGAAAGAGTTGTGGCCGCCGGGCAACAGGCCGGCCGAAAGGCCGCGCGGTCTGGTCCCGCGTGTTGACCAAAGACGCCGAATCGCCGGGATTGTTGCAATCGTCTTCCCAGTGGCAGGATTTGGCGCGCAGATGAAAAAGCTTCCCGGTTCCACTCTGCTTGTCGTCGTGGTTGTCGCCGCGTCCTCGGCCCAGGCAGCCGATCTCACGCCGGCCGCCGCCCCGAGAGCGCTCCCGCCAGCCTTCTCCTGGACCGGAGTATACGCGGGCGTGAACATTGGTTACGGTTTTGGCGCGGGCGGCCTCGAATGGGGCTCCGCCATCGAATCCAACGCCACGCTGATGGGCGCATGGACCCAGAGCCATGGCGCGAATGGCGTCGTCGGCGGCGGGCAGGTCGGCTACATGTATCAGATCACCCCCTGGCTGGTGGTCGGCGCGGAGGCGGATATTCAGGCGTCCGACATCAATGGCCAGCGATCCTATCTGACGGGCGGCGTCGCCTATCCGGAGGATCACATCACCATCCGCAGCGCCAGCTTCATCGACTGGTTCGGCACGCTGCGCGGGCGCGTCGGCGTGACCGCGCCAGGGTGGTCGAACGTCCTGTTCTACGGTACCGGCGGCTTTGCCTATGGTTCCGTCAGCAACACGGTCAATGTGTTCAATGTCTGGAGCACGGGCGCCTTCGGCGGCATGGGCGCCTTTGGCGCGACCCAGACAGGCTGGACAGCCGGCGGCGGCGTTGAATGGAGTCCCTCCGCCTTTCCAGCCTGGTCGCTGCGCGTCGAATATCTCTACACGGACCTCGGGCCGATCTCCCAGAACGTCGGGAGCACATTCAGCGTCGGCGACGCGACCGCCTTCACCTTCGTCGCCGCGCAACGGACGCCGTCTGCGTCCAACACCGTGCGCGCGGGCCTCAACTGGCGGTTCAATCCATTCCCGACGTCGTCGATCGCCAATTGAGCCGTCGACCGGGCGGGCGCCATCGCCGCCCGGTCTTGATCCGCTCAGGCCAATTGCTTTCGCGTCAGGCGGAACCCCGCCGCGATGAGGGCCAGAAGCGCCAGTCCGAGAATGACGGGCGCACGTGTCTCGGGCACGCTGACCAGAATGACGATCACGCCGACCAGGAAGGCGCCGGCCACGAAACTGGAGACGGGCCAGAAGGGCATCTGAAACGCCGGAAGGGGCTCGCCGCTCTCGGCGAGGCGCCGGCGAAACTGGCTGTGCGTGTAGAGAATGCTCAGCCAGATCAGAATGCCGATGAAGGTGACGGCCGCCGTCAGATATTCGAAGGCTTCCTTCGGCGTGAAATAATTCAGCCCGGCGCCGAGGAACAGAAAGGCTGTCGTCATCGTCATCGCGCGGACGGGAATGCCGTTCGCGGCGATGCGCCCGAACCACGCGGGCGCCTGCCGCGACTCCGCCAGCGTGTGGAGAATCCGGCCGCTGCTGAAAATGCCCCCGTTACAGGAGGACAGCGCCGCCGTGATGACGACGAAGTTGATGAGCCCCGCGGCTTTCTCCAGCCCCATGCGCTGGAACACCTGAACGAAGGGGCTGCCGTCGACTCCGATCCTGTTCCACGGGAAGATCGCCAGGATCACGAAGAGCGCGCCGACATAGAAGATGATGATGCGCCAGACGAAGGAGTCGATGGCCATCGGAATGGTGCTCTGCGGGTTTTCCGCTTCGCCGGCGGCGATGCCGATCATTTCGACGCCGACATAGGCGTAGACCACCATCTGCATCGACAGGAGGCAGCCGGCGACGCCGGCCGGAAAGAAGCCGCCGATCCCGGTGAGATTGGAGAGACCCACAGGCGCCCATTCCCCCGGAAATCCGAACAGGATCACGAAGGCGCCGAGTCCGATCATGATGAGGATGGTCGCGACCTTGATCAGAGAGAACCAGAATTCGAATTCGCCGAAGACGCGGGCGGTGAACAGATTGACCGTCCCCATGAAGGCGATCGCGGAGAAGGCCCAAATCCACTGGCTCGATCCCGGATACCAGTATTGCATGTAGATGCCGACCGCCGTGACTTCGGCGATCGCGATGATCGTCCAGTAGAACCAGTAGCCCCAGCCGACCAGATAGCCGAGAAACGGGCTGACATAGCGGGTCGCATAGGCCGCGAACGAGCCGGTGACAGGGTGGTGGATCGCCATTTCGCCCAACGCCCGGAGGATGAAGAAGGTCATGACGCCGGCGAGAAGATAGGCGACGAGGATCGAGGGGCCGGCGACCTTGATCGCCGACGCCGACCCCAGAAACAGACCGACGCCGATCGTGGAGCCGAGCGCCAGCAGGCGCATTTGCCGAACCCCTAGGCTGCGCCTGAACCCCTGTTGATGCTCTTCCACGTCCCGCCCCCTCTTCCCGTTACATTTGAAACTCGCGCGATGCGCGCAGAAGTTTTCTGTCACAATCTTTACTTTGGCGCCGCGCCCTCCGCCAGCCTGGATCGCCTGCGCGGCCATGCGCCTTGGGCGCGGGCTTGCGCGCCTCCCGGAGCAGCCGGTCAACTTGTCGATGGCATAGGCATCAGCTAGAGTGACTAAACCTTTGGCGCGTGTCGCGCTGCAAAGGTATTTGCAAGTAAAGCGGGCCCCAAAAGAGAGCGTCAATGAGCACCTTTGTTTTGAAACTGACTCCGGACGACGTCATCCAACTCTTGCGCGCGGAGATCGACGCTGCCCGGGGGGCGCCGGAACTCGCGATCGCAGCTCGCAAGGAGTTCATTATCGAAGAGGAGTTCGACGCCGCGGCCCATAATCTTTCGGATGCGACGGATTATGATCTGGTCACGTCGACGGCGATCCTCACCGTCGAGCCGCGCGTCGAAGGCGGCTATTGGGTGCTCGAGACGGCGGTCGAGCGCAAGCTGGGCCCTGTGCGCCGCGCCGATGAAATTGGCATGACCCCTTCGGCCCTGTCGCTGGACGAGTTCGAGACAGAAGTAAACGGCGCGGGTCCCGCGCAGATCGACGTGCGTCTGGTGACCGAGTCGGCTGAAGGCAAGCAGGACTTCGACGCCTGGTTGGCCGCCCTGCAGGCGCGCCATGCCGGCAAGCGCGTCAAGCGCGGCGAGGCGGCGCGTTCCGCCGATCGCAGCCTCATTCTCACGGTTTCGGCCATCTGGTCCGTCGGCGCGATGATCTATTTCGGCGCCGGAAACTCCTTGAGCCCCACGGCTCCGTCGACGCTGGAGACGGGAAGCGCCGAAAATCACGTGAAAACCGTCGCGGCGACCGAGACGACGTCCGCCGCTCCCGCCGAGGCCGCCGCTCCCGCTGCGCCGTCGGCTCCCGCGGCGACGGCCCCTGCGGCTGCGCCGGTCGCGGCGGCTTCGAACGACGAGCTGCTGACGCTGTCGAAGGACCCCAAGCAGTGGGTCTCGCCGACCGGCGACTATTATAATCA
>NZ_JBPFEB010000082.1:0-91788 GCF_051061225.1 Methylocystis sp. | reverse complement strand
ACTGGTCGAGGACATCAATGCTTATCTCGACGAGCGCAACGCCAATCCGCGTCCCTATAAATGGAAGGCGAAAGGCGAGGCTATCCTCGAAAAAATCCATCGGGCCCGCGCGGCGCTCGACAAAGCCCACGCCGCTTGAGTTTTTGGGCGGCAATTGAGAGTCAGGACACTAGTGGCGCGCGGAAATGGTGAATTCCCCCGCGCGGATGCGCTCTGGAAGAGACTGCGCGAAGGTCGCCACGGTCTCCTCGCCATAGGTTGCGACGAGTTCGCGCAGGGCGGCGGAAAGCGCCGCATAGGCGAAGCTGTCGCTTTCGATCCCGGCGAGGATCGCCTCGGCGAAGGCCTCGGTCACAAAGGCGAGGGCGGCGTTGTGCTGCTCGCCGCCGCTCTCGCCGAAAGATGCAAATGTCCGTTGCGTCATGGGAGGCACTTTAGACAAGACGCCCCCCGGACGCGACCGGGGTCTTTCCAAAAGGTTAATTGCCGCTTGAAAAAAGCGTTTCGGCCGGGGCCGGGGCGCTTCCGCGAGGGTTACGGAGTCCCGAACCGATAGCTGACCTCGCGGGAGATTTTCGCCGTTTCGTCGAGATAGCGGGCGGTCGCGTCCCTGGCGTTGGGCGTGCAGCGGCGGTAGGTCAGTTCATAGCCGCGAAAGCCCCGGTTGAAGGCCGCGACATATTTGTCGCGCCTCGGCCCCCCCGGCGCCTCCGCCTCGATCAGGGCGGACATTTTGCCGCGCCACTCGTCGCCGTCCTTCTCGCCGCAGAGATCGCGCAGGAAGGCGAGCGCGCCGAGCAGTTCCGACAGGCGCACCAGTTGCGGCTCATAGGGCGGCGGCGGCGCATCGCCAGCGGGCGCGCCGGGCTTGGCGGCGTCGGGCTTTCCGGCGTCGGGCTTCGCCTTCGCCGCGTCCCGCTTCGCCTTGGCGGCGGCGTCGGGTTTCTTCTTCGCCTTTTCGCCGCGCGCCGGCTCGGCGCGCTCCGGCCTGTCGGGCCCGAAAATGTCGAAAATCCCCTGCGCGCTGGCCTGTGAGGCGAGAAGCAGGGCGCAAGCCGACGCAAGGATGACGCCCCGCCTCATGGATAGAGCCGCTCCTTGCGCCAGTCCTGCCCGGGGGCGTCGCGAAAGAAGCGCACGCGGTCATGGAGGCGGAACGGCCGGTCCTGCCAGAACTCCATGGCCACGGGCGCGATGCGGAAGCCGCGCCAGTAGGGGGGACGGGGAATCTCTCCGATCGCATATCTGGCGGCGTAGGCCGCGACCGCCTTTTCCAGCGCGAAGCGGCTTTCGAGCGGGCGCGACTGCTGGCTGGCCCAGGCGCCGATGCGGGAATCGCGCGGGCGGCTGTTGTAATAGGCGTCCGATTCGGCCTCGCTCAAAAGCTCCACCGGCCCGCGCAGCCGCACCTGCCGGCGCAGGGATTTCCAGTGGAACAGGGCGGCGGCCTTCATGTTGGCGGCAAGCTGGCGGCCCTTGGCGCTCTCGGCGTTGGTGTAGAAGACGAAGCCCTCCGGGCTCCAGTCCTTCATCAGCACCATGCGCGCGTCGGGCAGGCCGTCGGCGTCGGCGGTTGCGACGCACATCGCCTCCGGGTCGTTGATTTCCTTTTGCCTGGCGTCCCCGAACCATTGCCCGAAAAGCTCAAAGGGCTCCACGGCCTCGACAAAGTCACCCGTCGTTAACGCGTTCACGCGAAAATCCTCTCTCGAGCGCCGCTCATCGGGGCGCTGCGCGTTTGTAAGGTGGCGCTTTGCTGTTCACGTGTACCAGACATATAACCGCTGGCCCATTTGCTCAATTCCCGCGCGGCGGCGCCGTCGGGACGCTCATCGCCGCCTGCGCCTTGTCGGGTTGCTCGATCGCCATTCCCATGGGCACTTCCGCCGACTCCGCGCTGTGGCGCGGCGCGCCGGAGGATACGACAGGCTCCATCGCCAAGCCCATCCCAAGGCTGTCGCGCCGGCTCGACGCCGAGGACCTGCGCCGCGCCATGGCGGCGCTCGACACCGCGCTCGATCCGCAGGGCAGCGGCGCGCGCGTGCATTGGGACAATCCCCAGTCGGGCGCGAAGGGCTCCTTCACGCCCGCCGGGCAGCCCTATCCGCTCGACGCGAAAATCTGCCGCGCCTTCGTCGCCGAAATCACGGCGGACGACGCAAATGAAAAACTCCAGGGGGCCGCCTGCCGCGAGAAATCAGCGGACTGGACGCTGACCGAGGTGAAGGCCGCCAAGGGCTGACCCGACGGGGATCGCTCTGGCCTGCTGATTGCATACACGCCGTTGTCAAGCTCACGCCAGAGCAAAGGAGACGGCATTGTCCAACGTTACGTCAACGAGCCCCAGCCCACGGCCCGGCACGGCTGCGAATCAGTCCGACGCGCAGCTTCAGGCAGGAGCGCATCCGCAAACCGGCGCGCTGGTCCAAATACTCGACTCTGACGCCGATCCACGCGCCAACCTCGTCGATGAGCGCGCGCGACATGCCGATATGCTCGACAACGCGCCAATCGTTTCGCTTTCCGAGCGCGTTGTCGCCGCTCTCCCGGACACGCGCGAACCGGCGCGTTCCGGTTCACACATCCCGTCCCCCTCTCCCAGCCCCAGTCCCGGCCTGGACGCCCACTTGGGGCCGAGCCCGAGTCCGAGTCCGAGCCCCAGTCCGCTGCCGAATGTGGCGGGCGCCCGCGACGGGCTTCGGCCAACGAACATCCGCATTCCTCGGGAGGTGCTGGACTGGGCGGCGGAAATTCATGAACGCGCGGGAGGCGCCGGGACGCCCGCAATCTATGTCGAAACATCCACGGGCGGGCTGACCTTCATTTGCGGGGACTCTCGCCAGCGGCTCGTCCTGGACGAAGAGGAGTATGAAGAGGCCCTTTCGGCGGAAGGCGAGGGCGGAGAATCGCCCGTCTTTGCCTTCGAGTGGTCAGAAGAGCCGCGGAGCAAGGAAGACGATGCGCTTCGCAAGGCTGCCGACCAGGCGCACGCTGCGTTTCTCAACCGATTTTACCGCATCGACTCGATCTCCTCGGAAGACACGCTGTCGACCTCGACCAGTTCCGATACGTCCAGTTCGAGCGATGACGATGTGCCGTCGAATTGGCTCGGTGGCGCGTTCGGTCAGGGAGGCCGCGTGTCGCACAACAACGCCAACGCCGACGGATCGGGGAGCGAGTCCGGCAGCGACGAGTCCAGCTCGGAGGGCTGATCCCCACGATCAAACGTCATGAGGCGGCGGCGGAGAGGGGGAGACCGTCCGTGCGTCGCCGCCTCCACTGTGATCTTCGTGACAACGCGCCGCACGGCGTCGGCGCAATCTGCTTCGCGCACCATCGACCCCTGCGGAGCGCAAACATGTCGGATCGCATCGGAAACGCCGCCCCGATCGGCGGCCTGCCCGCCACTGTCAGTCCACAAAACAATTTTGAGAACGAAGGGCTGCATCCGCAAACAGGAGCGCCGGTCGTGCTTCTCCCTCCCGAGGATGACCAGAAAACCGCTTTTTTCGGCGAGCATGCGCAGACCGGCGCGCCCGCGCCTCTGCCTCAAGGGGGCGCCGGGCCTGTTTTGCAGGAGAGACATGTGGAGCAGGCCTCGGTCGGCGCCGAGGATGCGAGCCTTTCGCCAAGTCCTTCGCCGAGCCCTTCACCGAGCCCTTCGCCAAGTCCTTCACCGAGCCCTTCCCCAAGTCCATCGCCGAGCCCTTCGCCGGGCGTTGATGCGCAGCCCGTAAGCGCCAACAGCTCTTCTCCGCTTCATCGCGGCGGCGATGGGGGATTCGTCTCCCGCATGAGCGAAAATCAGCTTAACGCGGTGGCGATGGGCCTGAATGGTTTTTTTGAAGACTATCTGGAGCCGGCCCGTCAGGGCGTCGCCGAATTGAACAGGAGGCTCCCGCTTTACATCAAGCCCCTCGAACTGCCGTCGGCGCCGGTCTCGGGGCGTTCCCTCCGCGCGGACACGGACAGGGCGGCGCAGACGGTTCAAGAGATCTTTCAGCTCGGCGAGACGCTCGCCGCGTTCGATGCGCGCTATCCAATCGAAAATAGAACTCTGGGCGATGAGCTTTACAAGTCCGCGACCATCCATCTCGCACATGCGCTCTTATCGTCCGGCGTGTTCGACCGCGACAACCCCGATGTCGAAATGCTGTTTTATGTGGCCAAGTCGGTCCTCGCCAAGGTCATGGACGAATTCCATTCCAACGAGATCATTGCAAGGCGCGGCCGACAGGCAATCGAGAAATGTTTCGCCGAGGCTTTCGCACAAGCGGCCCTGAAACCTTGTCATGCAGCAATCGTCGATAAAATCAACGCTGCGCGCCCGCCTCATATCACTGCCTATAAGACGCCCCTGAACTTCATGCGGCAGCGGGACTGGGATGCGCTGCAGGACAAGGTCGAGGAAACTCTTCTACGGGAGAATATCCGGTGGGAAGGAGGCGCTCTCCCGCCCCGCGCGATCCAGCTCATTGAAGAGTTTGCGGCAGAGAAAGCGCAAAATCTGCCTGATGACGCTCTTCCGCGAGTTGACGAGCTGGATGCGGGGTTCGCCGCTTTTTACTGTGTCTTCTCGTCAATGTGTTCCGTTCTCTCCTTGTCCTATTTGTCCGACGAGGCCATGTCCGGCGCCCTCGAGGTGATCTCCGAACATGTGATAGGGCTCGTCGCAATGGACGCCGAAAGCCGAAAGGAAGACGACCCTCGTGCAAGCGAAACCTTCGACCCTTCGAACGGGCGGCATAACAACCGGGAGTCCGCCAACAACGGCTAGCGCATCCGCGCCATCCGGCTCATGTGGCGGCGCATCAAACGGCGTTGGCCGCGGCGATCCCGGTCACGCCGCGCCGCCCGCGTCGGAGCGACAGCCCAAGGGACATAAAGGACGGCGGATCAATCCGCCTTCCGGTTGATCACCCACAAGGCCGCCACGAAGAGGCCTTTCGAGACCGGCAGAAACAGCAGGGCGGAGACGATCGTCACGAGAACGAGAATCCCCGCCTCCTGCCAATAGGGCATCAGCGGTCCGCGCTCGAGGAAGATGAGCAGCGGCACGACGATATGGGCGACGAGGCCGATGGTGAGCCAGGCCGGCCCGTCGTCGGCGTCCAGTCCCTCGAAGCTCTCGCGGCAATGGGGGCAGGCGTCTTCCCGCGTGAGATAGCTCCTGAAAATTCGCCCCTCGCCGCAGCGCGGGCATTTCATCCGCGCCCCGCGCCAGAGAGAGAGGGACGTTGACGCCGCGTCGCTCATGAGACCTTCCTTTTTGCCGGTAAGGCTTTTTTCACGTTGGGCGCCTGCGAATCAAGCGGCGCCGATTTGGACGCCTTTTGTGCCCGTTTTCGTCCGCGCGTCCCGGGCCGGGACAGGGCGGGGCGGGCGGGCGTTTATAAACGGTCAAGGTTTGTCCTTCAGCCCGGCGGCGCTAATCTCTGCGCTAGCACTCCGGGAGCCGCACACATGTCCTCGCCCTTCGACAGGCGCCGCCTCTTCGTCACGAGCCTCATCGCCTTGCTCGTCGTTCCGGCGTTCTTCCTGTCGGCGCGGGTCTTCGCGGCCTGGCGCGCCGGATATGCGTGGGCCGAGATGGACTGGGACGGCAAGGGTCGCACGACGCTGCTGGATTTTCTCAAGGCCGCCGAAATCGGCAAGCGCCCGGTGCTGGTCAACGACCGCTCCTGCGTCGAATATTACCTGCACCGCGACGGCGTCATCGTGAAGACCGCCTGCCCCTGAGGCGTGGACCTGCTCGAGCTTCGCCGCTAGTATGGGACTCGCGCGCGTGCGGCGAGGCGGAGGAGCTGTGTGAGTCCGCCTGGCGACCGCCGGGGCTCTCCATCCTACCTTCGGCGCGCCGCGTCGCGCATGAGGCGCAGACAGTCGAGCGTCGCGGCCATGTCGAGCGCCGTCAGACCCAGGCTGGTCTCGAAGAGCGGATCGGCCCCGGCTTCGAGCAGCCGCGCCACAGACCGGGCCCGGCCGGACGAGGCGGCGAACATCAAGGCGGTGGCGCCTGTCGCATTGACGTGCTCGACGTCGATTCCGGCCTCGATCAGAACCCCCATGGTCTCGACGTTCTCATTGACGCAGGCGAGCCAGAGGGCCTGATTGCCGTCGGCGTTGACTGCGTGGAGGTCGGCGCCGGCCGCGATCAGCTCCCGCGTCAGCGCGGGGCCGCCGAGCCGCGCGGCGAGCATCAGCGGCGTGACCATGTCCCTGCCGGCGCCATTGATCTCGTCCGGCGCAAATCCGTGTTCGGCCAGGAAGGCCCGCAAGGCGTCGCTCGGCATGTGATCTGGCTTTCGTTCCGGTGGCTCCGGGCCCGCCGCATGCGAAGTCGGGGCCAGCCGCCGGAGGGCCCGCCATTGCCATCGCGCCGCGTCTGCGCTAGCTCGGCGCATCCTTTTTCCCGCGCCACAGAAGCGCGAGCCCGGAGCCCTGCCTCATGAAACTGCCCAATCAGTTCTACCGCCCGCTGGCCATCGGCGCGCCGGCGCCCTATCGCGAGCCGCCGGTCAAGGTCGAGCGCATGATCCATTTCGTGCCGCCGCACATGGAGAAGATGCGCGCCAAGGTTCCCGACATCGCCAGGCAGGTGGATGTGGTGCTGGGCAATCTGGAGGACGCGATTCCGGCCGACGCCAAGGAAGCCGCCCGCGCGGGCTTCATCGAAATGGCCAAATCGACCGATTTCGGCTCGACCGGCCTGTGGACCCGGATGAATTCCTTAAACAGCCCCTGGGCGCTCGACGACATGATCGAGATCGTCGGCGCGGTCGGCAACAAGCTCGACGTGGTGATGTTGCCCAAGGTCGAAGGCCCCTGGGACATCGCCTATCTCGACCAGCTTCTCGCCCAGCTCGAGGCGAAGAACGGCGTCACCAGGCCCATCCTGATCCACGCCATTCTGGAGACCGCCGAGGGCGTCAAGAATGTCGACGCCATCGCCGCGGCGAGCCCGCGCATGCACGGCATTTCGCTGGGTCCGGCCGATCTCGCGGCCTCGCGCGCCATGAAGACCACCCGCGTCGGCGGCGGCCATCCGGAATATAAGGTGATCGCCGACGCCGATCCGGGCGCGGGCCTGCGCGCGACCTTCCAGCAGGACCTCTGGCATTACACCATCGCCAAGATGGTCGACGCCTGCGCCTCCGCCGGCATCAAGGCCTTCTACGGCCCCTTCGGCGATTTCTCGGACGCGCCGGCCTGCGAGTCCCAGTTCCGCAACGCCTTCCTGCTCGGCTGCGCGGGCGCCTGGTCGCTGCATCCGACCCAGATCGAGATCGCCAAGCGCGTCTTCTCGCCCGATCCGAAGGAAGTGGCCTTCGCCAAGCGCGTGCTGGAGGCCATGCCCGACGGCACCGGCGCGGTGATGATCGACGGCCGCATGCAGGACGACGCCACCTGGAAACAGTGCAAGGTGGTGGTCGATCTGGCCAGGCAGGTCGCCGCGAAGGATGCGGATTTCGCGAAGATTTACGGGTTGTGATCGAGGCGCGCCCCTGACATGATGTATGAGAGGCGCGTCCAGAGGTGGACGCGCCTCTTTTCATTTGTGCTCCGGGCGGCGTGGCCAAGATTGACTTCCCCGCCACATCCGCCTAAGCAATCCTCCACTCTCGAAAGAGAAAACCGTTCAACAGCCCAGCCGCCCTTCGAGACGGCAGGCCAACGCCCGGCAGCGCGATGCGCCCCCGGGCGCGTTTTGCTTTGGAGCGGCGGCTGGCCAGAGTCGCCCGTCGCAGGAGAGAAAACATGTTCGAGAGCCTTTCCGACAAGCTCTCCGCCGTATTCGACCGGCTGACCCGGCGCGGGTCGCTGACCGAGGCCGACGTCAGCGAAGCGCTGCGCGAGATCCGCAAGGCGCTGCTCGAAGCCGACGTCGCCCTCGACGTCGTGCGGTCCTTCGCCGACAAGGTGCGCGACCGCGCGGTCGGCGCGGGCGTCATCAAATCGGTGTCGCCCGGCCAGATGGTCGTCAAGATCGTCAATGACGTGCTGATCGAGACGCTGGGCGAGACGGCGCAGCCGATCGACCTCGCCGCCAAACCGCCCGTCGCGATCATGATGGTCGGCCTCCAGGGCGCGGGCAAGACCACGACCACCGCCAAGATCGCCAAGCGCCTCAAGGAGCGCCACGACAAGCGCGTGCTGATGGCCTCGCTGGATGTGAAGCGCCCGGCCGCGCAGGAGCAGCTCGCCGTGCTCGGCCGTCAGGTCGAGGTCGACACGCTGCCCATCGTCGCCGGCCAGACGCCGATCCAGATCGCCCGCCGCGCCATGGAGGCCGCGCGCCTTCAGGGCTATGACGCCGTGCTGCTCGACACGGCGGGCCGCACCCATATCGACGAACCGCTCATGCAGGAGATGGCGGACATCAAGTCCTACGCCAGCCCGCATGAAATCCTTCTCGTCGCCGACTCGCTGACCGGTCAGGACGCGGTCAATCTCGCCAAGAACTTCGACGAGCGCGTCGGCCTCACCGGCATCGTATTGACGCGTATGGACGGCGACGGGCGCGGCGGCGCGGCCCTCTCCATGCGCTTCGTCACCGGCAAGCCGATCAAGCTCATCGGCACCGGCGAAAAGTTGGACGCGCTCGACGAATTCTCGCCGAGCCGCATCGCCCAGCGCATTCTCGGCATGGGCGACATCGTCGCCCTCGTGGAAAAGGCGGCGGCGTCGATCGACGCGGAGGAAGCCCGCAAGGCGGCCGCGCGCATCGCCAAGGGCAAGTTCGACCTTCAGGATCTCTGCGACCAGCTCGCGCAGGTGGAGAAGCTCGGCGGTCTCGGCGGCATCATGGGGCTTCTGCCCGGCGTCGCCAAGATGAAGGACCAGATCGCCAATCTCGACGAGGGGCTGATCAAGCGCCAGCGCGCCATCATCCTCTCCATGACGCCGCAGGAGCGGCGCAACCCCGACCTCCTCAAGGCCTCGCGCAAGAAGCGCATCGCTTCTGGCTCCGGCGCGCGGGTCGAGGATGTCAACAAGCTCCTCAAGCAGCATCGCCAGATGGCCGATCTCATGAAATCCTTCGGCGCCGGCAAGCGCGGCGGGATGATGGGCAAGGCCGCCCAGATGGGGCTCGGCCCCAAGGGCATGGAAATGCCCTCGCAGGAGGAATTGCAGAAGTTGCAGGAGAAGCTCGGCGGTGCCCCTCCCGGCGCCCCCGGCATCCCGGCCGCTCCCCCGGCCGATCTCCTTGCTCAAAAGCCGAACCTTCCGGGGCTCGGCGGCGGACTGCTGAGCGGACTCAATCCGTTCGGAAAGAAAAAGTAACCATAGACTGAAGGAACCTGTCACATGTCTCTCAAGATCCGTCTCGCCCGCGGCGGCGCCAAGAAGCGCCCCTTCTATCGCGTCGTCGTCGCCGACTCCCGTTCGCCCCGCGACGGCCGTTACATCGAGAAGCTCGGCACCTTCGACCCGCTGAAGGCGAAGGACGCCGCCGACCGCGTCGTGCTCGACGGCGAGAAGGCGAAGGAATGGCTCGCCAAGGGCGCGCAGCCGACCGATCGCGTCGCCCGTCTGCTCGACGCCGCCGGCCTGCTGACGCGCGAGGCGCGCAACAATCCGCAGAAGGCGCAGCCCAAGAAGAAGGCGCAGGAGCGCGCCGCCGCCGCCGCCGAAGCCGCCGCCGCGGCTGAGTAAGGGGTCAGCCCCCTCCCCAACCCTCCCCCACTTGCGCGGGAGAGGGAGCAGAGCCGGGCCTTCATCGGCCTTGCTGGTCGTGAGGGTCCCCTCTCCCGCGCAAGCGGGGGAGGGACAGGGAGGGGGCCTCGCGGCTGCCGCTATGACCAAGACAAACCTCGTCCTTCTCGGTCGTTTTGGCGCGCCGCATGGCGTGCGCGGCGAGATTCGTCTGCAAAGCTACACCGGCGATCCGGTGGCGATCGCAACCTATGGCCCGCTGACCGACAGGCGCGGCGCCGCAAGTTTCCGTCTTCTCTCCGTCCGCCCGCAAGGCAAGGACATACTCGTCGCCCGCGTCGAGGGCGTCGCCGACCGTTCCGGCGCGGAGGCGCTCACGGGCGTCGAGCTCTTCATCGCCCGCGACCGGCTCCCCGCGCCCGAGGACGAAGAGGAATTCTATCTTACCGACCTCGTGGGCCTCAGCGCGCAAACGCGCGCGAGCGGCGAGATCGGGACCGTGATCGCCGTGCGCAATTTCGGCGCGGGCGACATTCTCGAGGTCGCGCCCGCCGGCGGCGGCGAGACTCTGCTCTTTCCCTTCACCAAAGCGGTGGTTCCAGTCGTCGCTGTTGCGCAAGGCCGCGTGGTGATCGAGCCACCGGCGGAAGTCGAGACCGAAACGGGCGAGGGCTAGAGCATTTGCCGCTCTGACGGACTCAGAGCGGGCTCTCGCTTTCTGTTTTGTGGCGCTTTCTCTCGCCGAACCGGTTTCCACTTCGGCGGAAAGCGCTCTAGCGGTTCGGCGCGCCCCCATGCCATAAGCGGCCCATGTGGCGCGCGACGATCCTCACGCTGTTTCCCGACATGTTTCCCGGTCCGCTCGGACTCTCGCTCGCGGGGGACGCGCTCGCGCGCGGCGTCTGGGCCTTGGAAACGCGGCAGATCCGCGAGCATGGGATTGGACGCCACCGGGCCGTGGACGATACGCCTGCGGGCGGCGGCCCCGGCATGGTCATGCGCGCCGACGTCCTCGCGGCCGCGATCGACGCGGCGGCGCCGGCCGGCGATCTCCGGCCCCGTCTGCTGATGAGCCCGCGCGGGCGGCCGCTCACCCAGGAGAGGGTGCGCGCGCTCGCCGCCGGGCCGGGCGCGATCATTCTCTGCGCCCGCTTCGAGGGCGTCGACGAACGCATCATCGCCGCGCGCAACCTCGAAGAGGTCTCCATCGGCGATTACATTCTCTCTGGCGGCGAAGTCGCCGCGCTCGCGCTCATGGACGCCTGCGTGCGCCTGCTGCCGGGCGTGATGGGCGAGGAGCTCTCAGGGGAAGAGGAAAGTTTCGAAGGCGGCTTGCTCGAATATCCGCATTACACGCGCCCGCGCGATTTCGAGGGGCGCGAGATACCGGAAATTCTGCTTTCGGGAGACCATGCGAAGATCGCGAAATGGCGCCATGAGCAGGCGCTGGCGCTGACCCGCGCGCGGCGGCCTGATCTTCTCGCCGGGCGCAAAGAGTAGCCGCCAGTCGTTGAGGCGGCCTGCCCCTCCCTGACCCTCTCCCCGCATGCGGGGAGAGGGGATCGGGACTCCCTCGCCCCGCGACAGCGGGGAGGGGGGTTGGAGCGAGGGGCGTCAGCCTGCCGGCTTCAACGCCAGCGCCTTCTCGATCTCGGGAAGCGGGTGCTTGGTCAGGTCCTTGTCGAGTTCGCCCGCGACCTTGCCTTGCGCCTTGACGGAGAGGTCCTTGCGGATTTCGCCGAGCGTCCTCGGCGGCGCGACGATGACAATTTCCTTCAGCGCGCCGCTTTCCGCGGCGGCGTTGATGCGGTCGGCCATGGCGCGGGCGAAACGCTCTTCCTCGAGCTCGTGCCAGTCGACATTGCCCATGCTGCTGCGCGCATGCGAGCCGGCCGAGGCGAAGGCGCGGCCGGGGGCGTCGGAGCCCTGCTCGCGAGTCGCGGGATTCTCGTCGATCCGCGTCTCGAGGACGCGCAGGTCGAGAATTTCGGCGTCGCCGTGATTTTGGAAGAACAGGGCCCGCCGGCCGTCCCCGACGAGCACCCAGGCGCCATTATGGACCGCAATCGAACTCATGTCGTCCCCTCGTCATTGAAAGCGTCGCCAGACATGTGGCGGCTCCGGGAGGGGAGAGCAAGCTTGGCCGTTCGCGCCAAAAAGACGCGCCCGCCAGCGTCGATCGCGTGTCAGGCGGCGAGCTTTTCAGGCGCGCCCGCGCCCGTCTTCATCTGTTCCACGACAGTCATCAGCTCGTTTTGGGCCGAACCGGCGACGCCGGCGGCCGCATCGGCGCGGCGGTGAATCCGCGCCTCGTTGAAGGCCCAGGCGAGCCAGCAGGCCGCCGCGATGAACAGGAGCGCCGTAAAGGGCTCGCCATTGCCGAAGATGGACAGATCGGGCGCACATTCATTGGCGTATTCGCAGGCGTCCGACCAGTCCTGGAGATACTGTCTGACCGAGTCCAACATGGAAACCTCCTTGCCAGCCCACGCTCCGGGAAAAACCTTTCCGCTTCGTGGATGGCCTTCTCGCGCATGTCTGCCGCGCTGCTTGTGCATTGCAACATATAATGCGCGCCGAAACTTACGCCAGAGTAAATTTGATCTTGGCCCTTAAAACTATCCCCATGAATAACAAGGCTCTGCGCCATATCGCCGCACTGCAAAAAAATGTCGCAGGCTGCGCAAAATCTGGCCCGACCCTGTAGCAATTCAAACAAAAAGGGGCCCCTGGCGGGACCCCTCTGGATGATCGGCTGTTGAAGGGGCTCAGCCCTCCAGCAGGCGGCGCGCGATGACCTGCGCCTGAATCTCCGCCGCGCCCTCGAAGATGTTAAGGATGCGGGCGTCGCAGAGGACGCGGGAGACCGGATATTCCAGCGCGAAGCCGTTGCCGCCGTGGATTTGCAGGGCGTTGTCCGCCGCCGCCCAGGCGACGCGGGCGCCGAGCAGCTTGGACATGCCGGCCTCGAGATCGCAGCGCTTGCCCTCGTCCTTTTCGCGCGCGGCGAAATAGGTGATCTGGCGGGCGACGTGGATTTCGACCGCCATGGAGACGATCTTGTTGAAGACGCGCGGGAAGGCAAACAGAGGCTTGCCGAACTGAATGCGCTCCTTGGCGTATTTCAGGCCGAGGTCGAGGGCGCACTGGGCGACGCCGAGCGCGCGCGCGGCGGTCTGGATGCGGGCCGACTCGAAGGTCTCCATGAGCTGCTTGAAGCCCTTGCCCTCCTCGCCGCCGAGGAGATTTCCGGCCGGCACTTCGAAATTGTCGAAGCCGATCTCGAACTCCTTCATGCCGCGATAGCCGAGCACCTCGATCTCGCCGCCGGTCATGCCCTTGGCCGGGAACGGATGTTCATCCGTGCCGCGCGGCTTCTCGGCGATGAACATGGAGAGGCCCTTGTAGCCCTTCTCGTTCGGATTGGTGCGGGTCAGCAGGGTCATGATGTCGGCGCGGACCGGATGGGTGATCCAGGTCTTGTTGCCGGTGACCTTGTAGACGTCGCCCTCGCGCACGGCGCGGGTGCGCAGGCCGGCGAGATCGGAGCCGTTGTTCGGCTCGGTGAAGACGGCGGTGGGCAGAATCTCGCCCGACGCGATCTTCGGCAGATATTTGTTCTTCTGCTCCTCCGTGCCGCCGACGAGGATGAGTTCGCCCGCGATCTCGGAGCGCGTGCCCAGCGAGCCGACGCCGATATAGGCGCGCGACAGTTCCTCGGAGACGACGCACATGGCGATCTTGCCCATGCCCGAGCCGCCATATTCCTCCGGAATGGTGAGGCCGAAGACGCCGAGCTCGGCGAGGCCGGAGATGACCTCCAGCGGGATATATTCGTTTTTGGCGTGCCACTCCTGCGCGAAAGGCACGACATTGTCGGCCGCGAATTTGCGCATTTCGCTGCGGATGGCCTCCAGCGTCTCGTCGAGGCCCGAGGCGCCGATGGTCTCGGCCGCGGCGTGATGGTCGATCAGCTCGGCGAGACGGGCGCGATTGGCGGGCGTGTTGCCCGAGAGGATCAGGCGATCGACCGAGGCCGGGCGCCTGGCGGCGATCTGCTGGGCGGCGAGGCCGAAGTCGGCGAGACGGACGGTCTCGCCCTGGCTCATGGGAATGCCGCCATAGACCTGGGCGAGAAGCTCGGCGTAGCCGATCTGGTTGAGAAGCTCCTCGGTCTCGCCATAGGCCCCCTCGGCGGTCAGGCGCTCGGCGTAGTCGATGAGCTCCTTCAGGCCCTGTACATAAGTCGCGAACCAGGCGAGGCCGTGAGCGGCGTGCTGATCGGCTTCGATCAGCTCATTGGAGAGCTTGCCGTCGCGGGTTACGCGGGCGCGGACGCTGGCGAGCGCCTCCTGATAGAGCGCCTCGACGGCGCCGAGCGCGTCTTTCGCGTCGGTGAGCCAATTGGCGGGTTCGAGTTTCGTCGCGACGGCTGCGGTCATTCTTGTTTCCTACCCGGAATGAGGCCCGTTGCAGGGCGGATTGATTGGAAATTTTGCGCTCTTCATGCCGCCATTTGGGCTGCGACGCAACAGGAAGGCCCTGCGCCGCATCATCGCGGGCGCGGGCCTCTGGCGTGATCGCTTTCCTCTATGACGGGCGCTCTATCCCCCGATGCCGAAGGCCGCGATCGCCGCCATATTCATGATCTCCGTATCGGTCGCGCCGAGCTGGACGATCTGGATCGGCTTGTCGAGGCCGACGATCAGCGGGCCGAGCACGGTGGCGTCGCCGAGCTCCTGAAGCATCTTGGTCGAGATGGCCGCCGAGTGGAAGGCCGGCATGATCAGCACATTCGCCGTGTCCTTGAGGCGGCTGAAGGGATAGGCGCCCATCAGCTCCTTGTTGAGCGCGATGTCCGCGCCCATTTCGCCCTCATATTCGAAATCGACTCGGCGCTGGTCGAGCACGCGCACCGCCTGATGCACGCGCGCGGTGCGCTCGCCCGGCGGATAGCCGAAGGTCGAGAAGGCCAGCATGGCGACGCGCGGCGTCAGGCCGATGCGGCGCGCCACGCCCGCGGCCTCGATGGCGATTTCGGCGAGCTCCTCCGCCTCCGGCAGTTCGGTGATCGCCGTATCGGCGACGACGACCACGCGGCCCTTGGCGATGATCAGCGACACGCCGATGACGCGGTGGCCGGGCTTCTGGTCGACGACGCGGCGCACTTCCTCGAGCGCGTTGGAGAAATTGCGCGTGACGCCGGTGACCATGGCGTCGGCGTCGCCGGGCGCCACCATGGCCGCCGCGAAATGATTGCGGTCCTGATTGATCAGGCGCTGGCAGTCGCGCAGCAGGAAGCCCTTGCGCTGCAGCCGTTCGAACAGGAATTGCGCATAGACGGCGTTGCGGTTCGAGAGTTTGGCGTTGTGAATCTCGATGCCGGACACCAGCTCGACGCCGGCGGCGGCGGCCGACGCCTTCACGCGGTCCTCGCGGCCGACCAGAATCGCCTCGCCCAATCCCTGATTCACAAAGGCGACGGCGGCGCGGATCACCTGCTGTTCCTCGCCCTCGGCGAAGACGAGGCGCTTGGGCTCTCGCCGCACGCGCTCATGGATCGTCTGCATCAGCCCCGCGATGGGATCGCGCCGCGCCGAAAGCTCGTGCCGATAGGCCTTCATGTCGACGATCGGCCGGCGCGCGACGCCCGAGTCCATCGCCGCCCGGGCCACCGCCGGCGGCACGACCGAGATCAGGCGCGGATCGAAGGGGGCGGGAATGAGATAATCGCGCCCGAAGCGCGGACGCGCGCCGCGATAGGCGTTGGCGACTTCGTCGGGCACGTCCTCGCGCGCGAGATCGGCGAGCGCCCGCACGGCGGCGATCTTCATCTCCATGTTGATGGTCTTCGCGCGCACGTCGAGCGCGCCGCGGAAGATGTAGGGAAAGCCCAGGACGTTGTTGACCTGATTGGGATAGTCCGAGCGCCCCGTGGCGACGATGGCGTCGGGTCTCGCCGCCCGCGCCTCTTCCGGCGTGATCTCCGGGTCGGGATTGGCCATGGCGAAGATGATGGGATCGGGCGCCATGGAGGCGAGCATCTCGGGCGTGAGCGCGCCCTTCACCGAGAGGCCGAAGAAGATGTCCGCGCCCTCCAGCGCCTCGGTCAGCGTGCGCGCCTTGGTCTCGACGGCGTGGGCGCTCTTCCACTGGTTCATGCCCGCTTCGCGGCCGCGATAGACGACGCCCTTGGTGTCGCACAGCGTCACATTGCGCGAATCGAAGCCGAGCGCCTTGACCAGATCGAGACAGGCGATGCCGGCGGCGCCGGCGCCGTTGCAGACGAGCTTGGCGGTCTTGATGTCGCGGCCCGTCAGCAGCAAGGCGTTGAGCAGTCCGGCGGAGGAGATGATCGCCGTGCCGTGCTGATCGTCGTGGAAGACAGGAATGTCCATGAGGTCGCGCAGCCGCTCCTCGATGACGAAACACTCCGGCGCCTTGATGTCCTCGAGATTGATCCCCCCGAAGGACGGGCCGAGGAAGCGCACGGCGTTGACGAAATCGTCGACCTCCTTGGCGTCGACCTCGAGATCGATGGAGTCGATGTCGGCGAAGCGCTTGAACAGGGCGGCCTTGCCCTCCATCACCGGCTTCGCGGCGAGCGGGCCGAGATCGCCGAGGCCCAGAATGGCGGTGCCATTGGTGATGACCGCGACCATGTTGCCGCGCGTCGTATAGTCATAGGCGAGCGAGGCGTCCTTGGCGATGGCGAGCACGGGCGCGGCGACGCCCGGCGAATAGGCGAGCGACAGATCGCGCTGCGTGGCCATGGGCTTGGTCGACACCACGGCGAGCTTTCCCGGGCGCCCGCGCGAATGGAAGAGCAGCGCCTCCCTGTCCGAAAACACCGGGCGCTCCTGCCCCGTCGGTTTGTCTGTCGCCATGTGATGCGGGCCCCTTCCGGCTATGCGCGATTTTGCGTCGCAACATTACCGCCGAAGCGGGCGCGTTCTCAACATATTCCGGCGCCGCTGCGGAGCGGCGCGGGAAGCGTCCCTTGGGGCGCGGCCGGGGGAGGCGGCGGCCGCGCCCCGCGCAGGAGGTCAGACGGCCATATGGCCTTCGACCTCGGCGCTCAACGTCGCGTCGCCAATGACTTTCAGGGCGTCGCCTCTCAGGTCCGCCGTGAAGGTCAGCTCGCTCCTGAACAGCAGGGGAGAACCGCCCATGCCGGGGAGGTCGTGGGTCTGGTTCTGGTCGTCCTTCGTGCCCGTGATCGAGGCGTTCCAGCTCATGCGCACATCGACGAGACCGTCGGCTCTCGGCTTCAAATCATAAACGACCTTGCCGAGTCCTTCGCTGACGATGCCCGTCACCTCGCCATCCCGGTTACGGAAAGCGCTCGTGGCGCCGGTCTTGTTCAGGTCGGCCACGAGCATGACCGGCTTGTTGTTCTCGTCCTTGTATCCTTCGACGAAGAGCCGGGCGATGTCCTGAGAGAACAGCGCCGTCGCCATCGCCGCCTGTTTGTCGCTGCCCAGGAGCCTGGACAGTTCCACGACGGCGAGGTCGGAACGCGCTTCCTGGGTTTTGTCAGTGTGCGCTTCGCTGTCGTAGCCGCCGATCTGGGTCCGGATGCGGCCCATGTCGGTGTAGCCTCTGCTGGGCGCCTGAAGTTTCTTGCCGTCCGGACCGACCGGAAGCGCGTCGCAATCCTTCATCTGACTGGTGTGGACCTGCCGCTCGATCTCCTGCGAGAGCGACAAGCCCTTTCGCATTGCATAGATTGGAAAGTCCGAGACGCCCAGGGATGTCGACTGCACCTTGCCGGAAATCGCGCCATGGAAGTCGATCGAGACCCCCGGCGGCAGGGCGTCCTTCAGCGCCGACTGCTGCTTGAGCGCCGTTTCCAGGCTGAGGATCAGCGCCTGCTCCGCCTTCTCGGCCTGCTTCTTCTCCTTGCGATCGGCGATGGCGCGCCTCAGCGACGCCGGCGCCTGGCCGATCGCCATGAAGAATTTGGCGATCTTCTGGCCGGCGCGGCCCACGAAATGACGACGGTGATCCGCGCCGCCCACCTGAACCCGGTGGCCGCCGATCTCCCCCTGTCTTTGAGTGACCCCGGCGGAGGCGCGCGGCGAGGCTGTCTTGAAAACGTTGAAAATACCGCTCATTCGAGTTGTCCCTTTCGATCAGGCCCAGAGAACAACGTCGCGGGGGAGGGTGACGTCTCCCGTCCCGACGCCATCGCCGAGAACCAATTTGGTTCCTTCGTCGGACAGCCAGAAGCGGGCGTGCCGAACGAATTCCAGCAGCCGCGACTCGAGATGTCCGGCGTCGAGTTCGGTCACGCGCAATCGCTCGCAGAACACGACGGCGTCGTCCTGCGTATCGAGCGCCAGTCGGCCGGGACCGGTCGCCTCGCCAAGATGATTGGCGTGGAGCAGCGCGCGCAGCATGTCCGCGTCGCGCGGCGCGGGCAGGTCGAGGTAGACCGCAAGTTCAAGCGTCTCGGCGTCCAGCCGAATGAAGACGACCTCGATCGTGCTGTCGAAGAAAAGCGTCGCCCGGCCATTGGGATGGAATCCAAAATCCGCGAGCCCGGCGGCCGTCGCCAGTTCGGACATGGCTTCATCGATATCCCGCATTCGCGTCTCTCCGTTGCATGAAAGCGATAGTGCACGAGGCCGACAGGCGTGCTGTCACAAGCGTGACAGTAAACGCGCAAACCTAGCGAATTCGTTAGCGGCGTTCCGTTCCGGGGATCGGAACATTCGAACCCGCCCCCGGGTTTCGAGCACTCTCGCGCGCTGACGCGCGCGGCGACGCGCCCTCGAGGAGGCCAGGATGAACAGCATCATTTATCTCGTCGGATTGCTCGTGATCGTCATGGCGATCCTGTCTCTGCTCGGTCTGCGCTAGGAGGCTGCGATGTCAGACGTCATTCGTTCCGGCATGCCGGCGTCGCCCGCGACGCCCATGGCCGAGGGGCTCGGACTGTCCCGTTTCACCGCCGTCGACTGGGGCGCGATCCTCGCGGGCGTGGCCGTCGCGACCGCCATTGTCTTCGTCATGGCGGCGTTCGGCTCGGGCATCGGCCTGTCGCTCGCCTCGCCCTATCAGGGCGCCTCGCCCCTGACCCACGCCATCGCCCTGGCGCTGTGGGTGCTGTGGATCACGGTCGCGAGCTATGCGGCCGGCGGCTATGTGTGCGGCCGCCTGCGCCGGCGCGCTGTCGACACGCCCCGCGACGAGGCCGAGGTGCGCGACGGCGCCCATGGGCTCGTGGTCTGGGCGACCTCCATGCTGATCATCGCCTACGCGGCCGGCTCCTCGCTCTACGACGTGGGCAAGGCCGGGGTCGAGGCGGCGAAGGATCAGGCGCAAAAGAGCGGCGTGACCAATCCGGTGGACTACCGGGTCGACGCGCTGATGCGCGGCGACGGCAATATGCGCATGGGCGCGACCGGCGGCGGCGGCGGCGGGCGCTTCGGCGCGGCTCAGGCTCCGGCGGCGTCCGTGGCCGACGCGCGCCAGATCGTTTCGCGTATCGTCGCGCGCGGCCAGGCGACCGGCGACATCAGCCAGGAGGATCGGACCTATCTGCAGAATGTGCTGACGTCCGAAACCGGCGCTTCGCCGCAGGACGCGCGCGGCCGCGTCGACGCGCTGGCGCAGCAGGTGCGCGACGACAACGCGAAGGCGAAGGAGACGGCGGACAAGGCGCGCAAGGCGGGGATTCTGGCGAGCTTCATCGCCGCCGCCGCCATGCTGCTCGCGGCGGCCTCGGCCTGGGGCGGCGCCGCGCTCGGCGGGCGCCATCGCGACGAAAACATCGGTCTTTCGGCGCTCATGCGCTGGTAGGTGGAGGGTAAGGGAATGGGTCGTTCGGTTCTTCTGTGGTTGCTCGGCGTGCCGATCCCGATCATCATCCTCTTGGCGCTGTGGCGGTAGCGGCGGCGTTGAGACGAGAAAAGGCCCCGGTTTTCCGGGGCTTTTTTTGCGCGTGGTCCACAGGGACGATCGGGGGCGGCGTGGCGCGCCGGCCCGCCGGCGGCTAGACTGGCGGCATGACCCAGAAAGCCCCGGATCAGCCCCGCGCCGGCGAGGCCGCGCGCGCGACGCCTATGATTGCGCAATATATCGAGATCAAGGCGGCCAATACGGACAGCCTGCTCTTCTACCGCATGGGCGATTTCTACGAATTGTTCTTCGAGGACGCGGAAACAGCGTCCCGCGCGCTCGGCATCATGCTCACCAAGCGAGGCAAGCATCTGGGCGAGGACATTCCGATGTGCGGCGTGCCGGTGGAGCGCGCCAACGACTATCTGCAAAAGCTCATCTCGCTCGGCCATCGCGTCGCCGTCTGCGAGCAGATCGAGGACCCCGCCGAAGCCAGGAAGCGCGGCGCGAAATCGGTCGTCAAGCGCGACGTGGTGCGGCTCGTCACGCCCGGCACGGTGACCGAGGAGGCGCTGCTCGATCCCGCCTGCGCCAACGCCTTCGCGGCGGTGGCGCGCGTGCGCGGCGCCGACGGCGGCTGGCGCTACGGCGTCGCCAGCCTCGACATTTCAACGGGCGCCTTCTCTGTCGCCGACTGCGCGTCGGCCGAGCTCGCGTCCCTGCTGGCGCGGTTGGAGCCGCGCGAGATCGTCGCCGCCGAGAGCCTGTTGCGCGATCTCTCCGAAACGCTGGCGAGCGCGGGCGCGCCGGTCACGGCGCTCGGCCGCGAGGGGGGCGACGCCGACCGGCGGCTGATGGCGTTCTACGGCGTCGCCACGCTCGACGGCTTCGGCGCGCTGAGCGAAGCGGAACGCGCCGCCGCCGCCTGCGCCATTCTCTACGTGGAGCGCACGCAGAAAGGGAGCCGGCCGGCGCTGGCCCGGCCGACGAGCCTGCGCGACAGCGCGACGCTCGACATCGACGCCGCGACCCGCGCCAATCTCGAAGTGGCCCGAACGCTCACGGGCGCGCGCGAGGGCGCGCTGCTGTCGGTCGTCGACCTCACCGTGACGTCCGCTGGCGCGAGGCTTCTCGCCGAGCGCCTCGCCGCGCCCTCGACCGATCCGGCGCTGATCGGCGCCCGCCTCGACGCTTTGGCCTTTCTTCTCGATCACCCGGAAGCCCGGGGGGCGCTGCGCGCAAGACTGGCCCGCGCGCCCGATCTCGCCCGCGCCGTCTCGCGCCTGTCGCTGCAACGCGGCGGCCCGCGCGATCTCGCCGCCGTCGGCGCGGCGCTGATCGCCGCGCGCGACATCGCCAGCCTGTTCGACGGCCTGGGCGCGCCAGAGAAAATCCAGCGCGACGTCGAGACGCTCGCCGGGGCGGATATGGCGCTCGCGAGCCAGATTGCGGTCAGCCTCAGGGAGAGCGTGCCGCTCGACAGGCGGTCCGGGGAGTTCGTCCGCGAGGGCTGCGACGGCGAGCTCGACGAAGCCCGCGCCCTGCGCGACGAAAGCCGCGTGGTGATCGCCTCGCTGCAAAACCGCTATGCCGAGGCGACGGGAACGCGGCTCAAGATCAAGCACAATAATTTTCTGGGGTTCTTCCTCGAGGTTCCGGCCGCGCAGGGCGAGAAGCTCCTGCGTCCGCCCTTCGACGACACTTTCACCCATCGCCAGACCATGGCCGACGCCATGCGGTTCTCGACGCGCGAGCTTGTCGAGCTGCAAGGCCGCATCGCCTCCGCCGCCGATCGCGCGCTGTCCCGCGAGCTCGCGATCTTCGATGCGCTGGCCAGCGCCGTTCTCGCGCGCGCCGACGCGCTGCAAGGGCTCGCGCTGGCCTTCGCGCGGCTCGATGTGTTCGGCGCTTTGGCGGAGGTCGCGGAGAAGCGCGGCTGGACGCGCCCGCATGTCGACCATTCGCTCGATTTCAGGATCGTCGGCGGTCGCCACCCGGTCGTCGAAGCCTCCCTGGAGGCGCAGGGCAAGGCCTTCGCGGCCAATGACTGCGATCTCTCCGGCGCGCGCGCCGGGCGCATCGCCGTCGTGACCGGGCCGAACATGGCGGGCAAGTCGACCTTCCTGCGCCAGAACGCCCTCATCGCGCTCCTGGCCCAGTCGGGCTCCCATGTGCCCGCGCGGGAGGCCCGCATCGGCGTTGTCGACCGTCTGTTCTCGCGCGTCGGCGCCTCCGACGATCTGGCGCGCGGGCGCTCGACCTTCATGGTCGAAATGGTCGAAACGGCGGCGATCCTCAACGGCGCGACGCCGCGCTCGCTGGTCATTCTCGACGAGATCGGCCGCGGCACGGCGACCTTCGACGGATTGTCCATCGCCTGGGCGACGATCGAGCATCTGCACGAGGTCAACCGGTCGCGGGCGATCTTCGCCACGCATTTCCACGAGCTGACCCAGCTCGCCAAGCGCATGGGCCGGCTGCTCAACCTCACCATGAAGGTGGCGGACCACGCCGGCGAGGTGGTGTTTCTGCACGAGGTCGTCGAGGGCGCGGCGGACCGCTCCTATGGCGTGCATGTCGCGCAGCTCGCGGGCCTGCCGGCGAGCGTCGTCGCCCGCGCCCATGCGATTCTCGCCGAACTCGAAGCCGCCGACCGCCGCGCGCCGGTCGAGGCGCTGATCGACGATCTGCCGCTGTTCAGCCGGGTCGCCGAGGCCGCCCCGCCGAAGGACCCGCTGCGCGAAGCCCTGGCGAAGGTCGACCCGGATCAGCTCAGTCCGCGCGAGGCGCTGGCGGCGCTCTATGAGCTGAAGGGGAAAGTCTGAAACGATCCCCCGCGCTCACCCCATCTTCCGGCGCGGGTCGTAGTGATGGCGCTCGCGCAGCTCCCGCATCCGCGCCTCGAATTCGGCGTCGGGCTCCTCGGGCAGCATGATTTTCAGCGACACATAGAGGTCGCCCGCCGGCTTGCTCTCCGTCGCCGGCAGGCCCTTTCCGCGCAGCCGCAGGACCCGTCCGCCATTGGAGCCGGCCGGCACGGCGAGCTCCACCTTGCCGTCGAGCGTGGGGGTCGGCACTTTCGCGCCGAGCGCCGCCTCATAGAGCGTGACCGGCAGATCGAGCCGCAGATCGCGCCCCTCCACCCTGAACCAGGGATGCGCCGCCATCTTGACGGTCACCAGCGCGTCGCCGGGCTCGCCGCCGCGCAGACCGGGCTGGCCCTGGCCGCGCAGGCGAATCTGCTGGCCGTCCTCGACGCCCGCCGGGATTTTCACTTCCAGCGTGCGGCCGCTCGGCAGAATGACCCGGGCGGAGCCGCCGCGCGCCACGGTTTCGAGCGGCACGGTCGCCGTGGCGATCACGTCGTCGCCGCGCGTCGGCGCGGCCTGGGCGCGCCTGCGCCCGCCGCCGAACAGATCGGCGAAGAGATCGCTCGGGTCGAAGCCGGCGCCGCCGGCCTTTCCGCCGCTGAAATTGAAGTCATAATGCTGCTCGCCCGGGGCGGCGCCGGCCCCGCGCCACGCCCGCGAGAATCCCCCCGGCCCCGCGCCAAAACCCTCGAAGCCGCGCGGCTTGCCGTCCGGCCCGATTTCGCCGCGGTCGAACTGGGCCTTCTTCTTCTCGTCGCCGACGATCTCATAGGCCGTGTTGATTTCCGCGAAGCGCTCCTTGGCCTTCGCGTCGTCCCTGTTGCGGTCGGGATGATATTTCTTGGCGAGCTGCCGATAGGCCTTCTTGATGTCGGCCGCGCTCGCAGATTTGGAAACGCCGAGAACGTCGTAAGGATCGCGCATTTTGGTCCAGTCAGCCCATGCAGGCGCCCGCCCGGTCGGCGCGGACGCAAATGTCTGTCACATAATGTGGGAGAAGCGCGGTCGTGACGCAAGCGCCAGCGGCGCGCATCAGAGCTTCGTCGGCGTTTTCTGGAAATCCGCGAGCGCCTTGCCCTCGGGGTCGAGCTTCAGCAGCGCGGCGTTGACCGCGTCGATGTCCGTCGACTCGCCGCCGCACATGTTTTCCTCCGTGGCGCGCTGAAGCGCGCGCGCGTCGAGCTCCCAGCGCTTGAGAAGTTCGATCTTCATGATCCTTGCGAGCGCCGGCGTGTCGACGATTTCATCGGGCCTGTCAAAAACCGAGGCGGGGGAAATCAGCGCCTGTTCGATCTGCGCGGCGCCAAGCGTTGGAACTTTCATGGTCGCCTTCCTGGGTGTCGTCCATGTCGAGCGAACGCGGCGGCGCGCGCCCATGTTCCGGCGGCGGCAAAGTTCCGCCCGCCCTCAAGCAAAACGGCCGGCGCAGCGGCCGGCCGTTTCCTGAAACCGTTCGGGGAGGCGGCGCCTTAGCGGGTCACCACCACGCGGGTTCCGACCTTCACGCGATTGTAGAGGTCGACCACGTCGTCGTTGGTCATGCGGATGCAGCCCGAGGACACGGCCTGGCCGATCGTCTCCGGCTCATTGGAGCCATGGATGCGGTAGAGCGATCCGGACAGATACATGGCGCGGGCGCCGAGCGGATTGCTGAGCCCGCCGTCCATGTGGCGCGGCAGGTCGGGGCGGCGCTTCAGCATCTGGGACGGCGGCGTCCAGTCGGGCCATTCGCGCTTCGACGAGACGAAGCGCACGCCCGACCATTCGAAGCCGGGACGGCCAACGCCGACGCCATAGCGGATGGCCTGGCCATTGCCGAGAACGTAATAGAGGCGACGCTCGCTCGTGTTCACGACCACGGTGCCGGGCGCCTGATTGCCCTCGAAGGCCACGACTTCGCGCGGAATGGCGACGGCCTGCGGGCGTCCGTCCGGACCGTTCGGAGCGGCCGGCGTCGCGGCGTCGCCGCCAAACAGCAGGGTCAGCGGATCGAGGTCCTGCGCCGGGGCGACGGGCGCGGCGGCGCGCGCATGGACAGGCGTGGAAAGCGCGCCGGAGACGGCGAAAAAGCAGAGCGATGCAAGGACGAGCCGTCGCATAAAGGAACCCATGTTGGCTTGAAGGAAGGCGAAGGTTCGCGACGCGGGGCGCAGCGCGAACGGGCGACTGCGTCGATTAGTCTCGCAGGCGTCCGGGCTTCGCAAGCGCGAAGCGGCCTCTCCGGGCGTTTCGGCCCGACACAGTGACCTTCCTGCAACAGTTCCTTTCCAGGAGGTTAATGTCGACGCCCGGCTCGACGCCGCGCGGCGGCGCGCGGGGAGTTCGCGCCGCCTGATGCTGCGCCGCACAACGCTCAGGCGAGAGCGGTCGCCTCCCGATAGGCCCAGTCGAGCCACTCGGTCAGAAGGGCGACGTCCGCGGCCTCCACGGTCGCCCCGCACCAGATGCGAAAGCCCGGGGGCGCCGTGCGATAGGCGCCGAAATCGAAGCCGGCGCCTTCCGCCTCGATCAGCGCGACCATCCTCGCCGCCAGCGCCGCCCGCCCGGCGTCGGCGCGGGCCGCGCTCTCGTCGGAGAAGACGAGGCAGACGGAGGTGTTGGAGCGCGTCGCGGGGTCGCGGGCGAGATGGTCGATCCAGGGCGTGCGGGCCACCCAGTCGGCGACGACGCCGGCGCTGGCGTCGCAGCGGGCCTGAAGCGCGCCGAGCCCGCCGAGGGCGCGCGCCCAGCCGAGCGCGTCCAGATAATCCTCGACGGCGAGCATGGAGGGGGTGTTGATGGTCTCGCCGGTGAAGATCGCCTCGTTGATCCGGCCGTTCTTCGTGAGCCGGAAAATTTTCGGCATCGGCCAGGCCGGGACGTGGGAGTCGAGCCTTTCGGCGGCGCGCGGCGAAAGGATCAGCACGCCATGCGCGGCCTCGCCGCCCAGAACCTTCTGCCAGCTGAAAGTCGTAACGTCGAGCTTGGCGAAATCCAGCGCCTGCGCGAAGGCCGCCGAGGTGGCGTCGCAGATCGTGAGCCCCTCGCGGTCGTCCGGGATGAATGTCGCGTCCGGAACGCGCACGCCGGAGGTCGTGCCGTTCCAGGCGAAGACGAGGTCGCGCGCGAAATCGATCTGGCCGAGGTCCGGCAATTGCCCATAGGGAGCGGTCAGGGTCCGCACGTCGGCGAGCCTGAGCTGCGCGACGACGTCGCTCGCCCAATCCGCCGAGAAGCTGTCCCAGACCGCGATGTCCACGCCGCGCGGGCCGAGGAGCGACCAGAGCGCGATTTCCACCGCGCCCGTGCCCGAGGCCGGCACGATGGCGATGCGGTGCCCGGCCGGAACGCGCAAGACGTCGCGGGTCAGGCGAATCGCGCGGGCGAGCCGCTCCCGCCCGGCGGCGGAGCGATGCGAGCGCCCGACCAGCGCCCCGGCCAGCGCGCCCGGCGACCAGCCCGGCCGCTTGGCGCAGGGCCCCGAGGAAAAGCGCGGATTGACCGGCTTGCGGCCGGGTTTGGGCGTCGCCATGGGGTCGTCCTGAACGTGGGCGGGGGCCTTTCAAGAAAGCGGCCCCGCGCTACGCGCTCGATCTCCGATCGTCAAGACGCCCCGACCCGGCTCAGCCGCGCACGGAAACCTTGCGCCAGGGATTGTCGGAGCCGGTCATGTAGACATGGCCGTAGCCGGTCTTCTCCCAGCTGACGTCCTCCGCCGGCAGAGAGATGGCGATCGACACGACCTTCAGCGGGAAGCCGGGGGTCGCGGAGACGCTGTCGAGCTTGACGTCGGTCGCGCCGGGGCCGACGGAGAAATCGGCGACCGCCGCGCCCCCGGCCGCATAGGCGCGCGCCCAGCCCGGCGTGCCCACGGAGGCCGCGGGCGTGGGATTGGCCGAGAAGGCGGGGGTTTGAGCCGCGTCGAAGGCCGGGCTCGCGAAGACATATTCGGCGAGCGCCGAACTGCGGGTCACGGGGTGATCCGGCGTCGGCGGACGGCCGACGGAATAGAGCACGAGCTTGCCCCCCGCGAGGGCCGCCGCAATCTCTTCGACGGTTGCATTGGCGTAGGCTTCGGCCAGTCTCATTTCGCGCACTCCTTTGGGGTTTCTGTCGCGGTTGCGACAAAGCGGACCCGTTTCCGGGCCTTTCGGGCCGCTTTCCGCAAGCGCCGTGCCGGCGGCGCCCTGGCGCCGATTTCTCACCGCGACGGAAAACAGGGAGGAGCGCGCCATGACGCAAGAGCCGGCTTACCGCTATTTTCTCACCTACAGCGGCGTGCGCCTGCCGCTCAATCTGGTCGGGCCGCTGGAGCCCCCGGAGCTCGAAAACCGCAACACATATTTCCGCGCCGCCTACGATCCCGAGGGGCGGCTCGTGAGCGTCGAGAAGCTCGTCTATGGCGAGCCGGAGCTCGTCCATGTCTATCGCTACCGGGCGGACGGCACGCTCGCTCATGCGCGCGTGACGCTTGGCGACGAGGAGACGGAGTTCGCCTGCGACGAGGCGGGCGCGCCCATACGGGCGTGACGCGCGCGCGGCCATCGGCGGCGACTTGACGTGATTGGCGCGCGGGCGCCGCGTCTCCCGAATCCGCGCATCTGCGCGCGACGCTTGCGTTTCTCGACCGCTTCTTATAGCTAAGACCCAGGTTACTATAGTTAAGATATAGCTCCGACGGCGCCACATGGGCGGCGCCGAGGAGAAGGGGGTCGCTTTCGCATGACCGGAAACGCTTCAGCGGATCGCGCCATCTTCACGATCTGCTCCTGGAATTACATTCCCTACGCCGCGACCTTGATGGAGTCCTTGCGGCGACATCATCCGGACCTCCCGCTGTTTGTGTTCGTCGCCGATCGTCCCCAGCCCATCCTCGACGCGCTGGACGATGCGCGGATCATCGTCATCGATGACGAGATCGTCCCGGATTACGAGCGGATGGCCGCGTGCTACTCGATCATGGAGTTCAACACGGCGGTCAAACCGCATTGTTTCGACTATCTGTTCGACCGGCTCGGCGTCGAGCGCGCGTGCTATCTGGACCCCGATATTCTCGTTCTGGAGCCGCTCGACGAGATTTTCGGTTTTCTCGCGGGCGGCGACGATTGCGTGCTGACGCCCCACATCACGCAGCCGCTTTCCGACGGCCTCGTGCCCGGCGATCTCGAAATCGCCCGGGCGGGAATTTACAATCTCGGCTTCGCCGCCTTTCGCAATTCGCCGTCGGCGCGCGCGTTCCTGTCCTGGTGGCGCGGATGGCTGGAAACGGATTGTCTGGTCGACCTCCAACGGGGAATTTTCGTCGATCAGAGCTTCTGCGACTTCGCGCCGGCCTTCATCGAGCGCACGCGGATCCTGCATGATCCGGGATATAATCTCGCTTACTGGAATCTCGTTCACAGGCCGGTGGAGAGTCGCGACGGCAGGCTGTTCGCCGCGGGCTCTCCCGTCCGTTTCGTCCATTTCAGCGGCGTCGACAAAGACAAGCCGCAGGAGTTCTCGAAGCATCAGAACCGCTTCACCCGCGCCACGATCGGCGCGCTCCAGCCTGTTTTCGATGGCTATGTCGCCTCGCTGCGCGCCAAGGATCAGTATGGCGAGCAGTTGTTTTCGAAGACGCCGTACGGATTTGGCCAGTTGAACAGCGGCGTCCCCATCCTCCCCGCGATGAGGGCGTGTTTCCGTCGTTATGATTGGGACATCCCGGCGGGCCAGTCCCCCTTCGACATCGACCGCGGCTTCTTTCTCAAGCCGACGGACAGGTTCACATGCGCCGGGGTCCAGGTGAACCGGCTCGTCGCCGAACTGTTTTACGCCCATCCACACCTTCAGGAGCAGTTTTCGCTCAGGACCTCGGAGGATCGCCGGATCGTCAACGATTGCGCGCGAAGCAATCTGCCGGGGCTCAAGCTCAGCGAAGCCTGGGCCCATTGCGAGACGCCGGAAGCGGCGTTGGAGCTCGGGCCGCTTCTGTCCCGGATCTCCCGCGCCCGGGCGCCGAATCGCGCCGATCTGAGCCGCGTCGGAAAGCTTCTCCTGTTCCATGTCAGAAGCCGGCTCGAGTCGCTGTTTCCGGCCAGGGACAAGATAGACGAGCTGGCGTGGACTCTCGCCTATGCGTTCGAACTCCTGCCGCCCCGATTGAGAAGCAGCCTCGTGACCGACCTTGGGATCGAGGCCAATCCCAAGCGGCTGGAGCTGTTTCAGCACTGGTTGGGTGAAAGGGGGTTCGCGATCGAGCCCCGGCCCCGCGGAGCGGCCGCGCCCGGCCTGTCGGCAGCGTCCAACGCCATGACAGCCGGCCCCCTGGAGGACGCCGGTCTGGCGATCTACGGCTTCCTCCATGCGGAGACCGGCCTGGGTCAGGCCGGCCGCGCTCTGGCGGGGGCGTTCGAAACGACGGGCCTGCCGATGTCCTGTCATTCCGCGCCGGCGCCCGGCTTCGAGAACAACGTGCCGTTCGCCGCCAGCCCGTCGATGCGGAATGCGGTCCGCACGGCGCTGCTGGCGATCAACGCCGACAATGTCCTCAATCTGCAGAGCCATATCGACCCGGCCGTGCTTTCCCGCAATCGACGGATCGGTCTGTTCTTCTGGGAGCTGCCGGTGTTCCCCGGCGTCTGGTCCGGCGCCTGCGACGCCCTCGATGAAATCTGGGTGTCGACGCAATATGTCTTCAACAGCCTGCAATCGGCGACGAGCCGGCCGGTGCGCGTCCTGCCGCTCCCCGTCCCCTTGAATCATCTCGACCCCGACGAGGCGCGCAAGGCGCTCGCCCTCCCGTCGGACCGGCTTCTCTATCTGACGACCTTCGATTTCAACTCCTTCCCCGAGCGCAAGAATCCTCTGGGCGCGGTGCGCGCCTTCACGGACGCCTTTCCCGACGAGACCGACTCCTCGCCGCTGCTGCTGGTGAAATGCCATGGCGCGCGCAACCGCGCGGCCTATGAAGCGGAGTTGCAGGACATGGTTTCGCGGAACCCGAATGTGAGGCTCATCGACGGGGTCATGACGTCGTCGGACATGCTGCGGCTTCAGGCCGCGACCGACATTTGCGTGTCCTTGCATCGCGCGGAGGGCTTCGGCCTCAATCTCGCGGAAAGCATGGCGGCCGGAAAGCTGGCGATCGCGACGAATTTCTCCGGCAACGTGGACTTCATGAACGAAGACAACAGCATTCTCGTCGACTACGACATGCGTCCCGTCGGCGACGGCGAATATGTCGCCTGGCAGGGCCAGTGGTGGGCGGCCCCGCGCCATGACGACGCCGTGAGCGCCTTGCGCCTCGCGGAGAGTTCGGCCGGCTTGCGGGCCAGATTGGGCGACGCGGCGCGAAAGCATGTCGCCGCCGAGCTGTCCAGAGAACGGGTCGGAGAGAGAATGGCGGCGCTCATCCGGGCGCGAGCCTGATTTCCTGCAAGGATGAACACGGGTTTTTGCCCGCCTCCCTCACCCCTTCCCATCCTGACGCGCGACGCGCGGAGACGCTCATGACCCTTCTCGACGCTTACCGGACCTGGCGGCGCGCTGTCTTCCCGGCCAGCAAGAACGATCTCGACTGGCGCGTTGGAGAGCTCAGCCATCGTCTGGACCAGTTGCAGGACAGGCTGGACGACATCGCCCGGCATCAGGCCGCGGCCGCGCCGTTCTCGCAGGCTGCGTCACATTCCGGCGTCATCGGCGGCTTGGCTCAGGGCTTGCCCGAAACCCAGCGCTATCTTCTCGACCTTTTGAGGCTGCTTTCGCCGCAGGAGGCGACGGGCGTCGCGAAAGCGAGGGTCGGGAGCGCATATGACGGCGGCTATGTGCAGCTCGACGACGTCGCGCCGCTGAGGCTGGCGCTGTCCCTCGGCGTCGGCGACAACGACAGCTGGGACGTCGCCATGGCTGAAAAGGGAATTCCGGTCCAGCAATTCGACCACACGATCGTCGCCGCGCCCTCGACTCACCCGAATCTGACCTTTCATCGCAAGAAAGTGTCGACGGCGTCCTCGGCGACCGACGTCACGCTGGGCGAGCTTCTCGCGGATGTTCTTGTGGACTCCGCAAGTGTCATCCTCAAGATGGACATCGAGGGGGCCGAGTGGAGCGTTCTCGAGAACGCCAGCAAGGCCGATCTGTCGAAACTCGCGCAGTTCGTCTGCGAATTCCACGATCTGTCGCGGCTGTCGGAGTCGGGGTTCTACTGTCGCGCCCGCGCGGTTTTCGAAAAGCTCAACGACGTCTTTTCCGTCGTTCACGTTCACGCAAACAATTTTGGGAGCCTCGTCAATATCGCGAATGTCGTCGTGCCCGACGTGATCGAGCTGTCCTTCGCCAGCCGGCGGCGCTATGCGTTCGCGCCCAGCCAGCAGACCTTCCCGACGCCGCTCGACAGCGCGAACGACCCCGCGCGGCCGGATATTTTCCTGGGGCGGTTCCAGTTCTAGAGGCCGATCCGACAGACCCGGACCGGTCTCTCACCTTTTCTCTTGTCGCCTTTCGTCCGCCGATAGGGCGCTGCCGCCGCCCCCCTCAAACCGCCTCGCCGGGCGCCCGCGCCGTGACCGCCAGGGCGTGCAGGCCCTCGGCGAGCTCCTGGGCGAGCAGCGCGTTCACCATGCGGTGACGCTCGATCCGGCTCTTGCCCTCGAAGGCCGCGCTCACCACCTCGACGCGGAAGTGGCTCTCCTTTCCATGGCGCCTGTCGCCGGGATGGCCGTGTCCCGCATGGTGGTGGGACTCGTCGATCACCTGGAGCGAGACCGGCGTGAGCGCCGCCGTCAGCTTGCTCTCGATGCTGGCCGAGACCGGCCCTTTCACAGCGGCTTTACCCTGTTCGGTCATGATCACTCCTTCCGTCCCGCCGGCAGCTAAACCGCCGGCCTCGCTCTTGCAAGTTTGGCTCCGGAGAAATTTGGCGCGGTCCACGCTTGCAGCCGGACCCATGGCCATCATAATGGAATGAAATGAATCTCAATTCGCCCCTCTTCGATCGCATCAGAACGCAGCGTGAGCCGCGCGAGGAGAAGCGCGGGTCGACGACGATCAAATGTGATTCCCCCGGCTGCGGGGCGGAAGGGGCCTATCGCGCCCCGATGGGGCGGCTGCGCGAGGGGCAATATTTCTGCTTCTGCCTCGACCATGTCCGCGAATACAACGCGAAATACAATTATTTCAACGGGATGAAGGATGACGACGTCGCCCGCTACATGAAGGACGCGACCGTCGGTCACCGCCCCACCTGGACCATGGGCACGCGGCGCGGGGCCACGGGCTTTCGCGAGGACGGCGGTCCGACCGGCGATCCGCTCGGCATGTATCGCGCCCGCCACCATCGCCGCGCCCCGGAGAAGGCGGAGCCGCGCTACTCGCCGGTCACCATGCGGGCGCTGGCGGCGCTGGGCTTCGACGACATGCCCGGCCCCGAGGCGATCCGGGCGCGCTACAAGGAGCTCGTCAAGCGTCACCATCCCGACGCGAATGGCGGCGACCGCTCCCGCGAGGAAAAATTGCGGGAAATCATTCATGCCTATAAGACGCTGAGGGCGGCGCGGCTCGCCTGACGCTTTTCGCGTTTCGCCGGGGACGCGCCGCCCGCCAGACGGAGGAAGATTTTGGTCGAAGCAGTGAACGCCGGCTCGGGCCTGGAAAGCACGCCGGACATCAAGGTCTCGGCGCGCGAGGTTTTCGGGATCGACACGGACCTCGTTGTCCCCGCCTTTTCCCAGCGCAACGAACATGCGCCGGACATTGATCCCGACTATCTCTTCGACCGGCAGACGACGCTGGCCATTCTCGCCGGTTTCGCCAGGAACCGCCGCGTCATGGTCACGGGCTATCATGGCACCGGCAAGTCGACCCATATCGAGCAGGTGGCGGCGCGGCTGAACTGGCCCTTCGTGCGCGTCAATCTCGACAGCCACATCTCCCGCATCGATCTCGTCGGCAAGGACGCGATCGTGCTCAAGGACGGCAAGCAGGTCACGGAGTTCCGCGACGGCATCCTGCCCTGGGCGGTGCAGCACAATGTGGCGATCTGCTTCGACGAATACGACGCCGGCCGCCCGGATGTGATGTTCGTCATCCAGCGCGTGCTGGAAGTGTCCGGCCGCCTGACGCTGCTCGACCAGAACCGGGTCATCCGCCCGCATCCCGCCTTCCGCCTCTTCGCCACCGCCAATACGGTGGGGCTGGGCGACACCTCGGGCCTCTATCACGGCGTGCAGCAGATCAATCAGGCGCAGATGGACCGCTGGTCGATCGTGACCACGCTGAATTATCTGCCGCATGACGCGGAGACCAACATCGTGGTCTCCAAGGTGAAGTCCTATGGCGCCTCCAAGGAGGGCCGTGACATCGCCAACAAGATGGTGCGCGTGGCCGATCTCACCCGCAACGCCTTCATGGCCGGGGATCTCTCCACCGTCATGAGCCCGCGCACGGTGATCACCTGGGCGGAAAACGCCGAGATCTTCAACGACGTCGGCTTCGCCTTCCGGCTCACCTTCCTCAACAAATGCGACGAGCTGGAGCGCCCTCTGGTCGCGGAGTTCTACCAGCGCTGCTTCGGCAAGGAGTTGCCGGAAAGCGCCGTGAACGTGGTCATGACCTGAGAAAGCGGCGGGGTTGAGAGACCCCCTCCCTGTCCCTCCCCCGTTTCACGGGAGAGGGGACGCTCGCGATCAGCGGCATTGATGAAGGGGGTTGGGGGAGGGGGAGCCGCAATCTCCCCTCCCGCTCTACGCCATCGCGTGCTTCACGTCCCATTCCTCGCGGACGACCCAGGCTTCGAGCACTTTCACGTGGTCGGCCTCTTCCTTCACGAAGTCCTTCGCCAGCGCGACGACCTCGGGCGATTTGCTGGTCGCCGCGACGGCGCAGTAGAACTCGTATCCGCGCTTTTCGCCCTGCAAGGCCGCCTTCAGCGCGTCGATGCGCGACAGCGTTGAATCGGCCGCCCAGACAGAGGCGCGCTCCGGCGTGACATGACCCGGCCAGGCGTAATCCGGCGGGACGTTTTTGGTCGGATCGATGGCGCCGGCCCGCGCTTTCGCCTCCGCGAGGTGACGACGCGAAAAACCGCCCAACTGGCGAAAAAGCGTGGCGACGCGCTGATTGCCGCAGGCCTCCATCGCCGCGGCCAGCTCCTCGTAATGGATCGCGGCGTCTTCCTCGACTTTCACCGCATAGCCCAGAAAGTCGTCGACCGAGTTGATCTCCGTGCCGCCCTTGAAACGGCCGGCGGCGTGGGTGATATGCGGCCCTTTCGCGGGCAGGGTCTGGTCGCCCTCGAAGGCGACGACGATGTCCTCGTTGCGCACGAAATACTGGCAGGCCAGCCGATAGCGCGGCGGCATGTCGTTGACTTCGGCGTTCTCGATCTCGTCCTTCGTGATCTTGCCAAGCTGTTTGAGAAGCTCCTTCTCCTTTTCGGTCAGCGCGATCGCATATTTGGTCTCGCCGAGATGCTTGATCTCGACGAGACAGGAGCCGCATTCGCCGTCCTGGCAATCGAAGGGAAGCGGGATCTTGTGTTCCTTCGCCACCGCGAGCAGCGTTCCGCGATCGCCCGCGACTGCGTAAACGGTGACGTCCTTGGCCATGACAGGCGATGAGAAAGTGACATTCGCCACGGCGTTGCCTCCTGGTCTGTGGAGAGAGTTCCTGCTCAGTCCAGGGCGCAAATTGCGGGCCAGCCGAAAGCGCCTCGATCCATGACGAGGGTCAATGAAATCAGCAGCGCCCGCGTGGTTCGGCGGACAATCGGATCAGATTTCCAACAGGATTGAACGATCCCCGACAGCCCTGTCGGCCGCAGGCAAACTGTCCGGCTATTGTCTTGAGAGGCAGCGCGCGGCGATGTCCTGCATGCGTTTCATGCGCGCGGCCTGATCCGTCACGCCGGCAAGCGCGGCGCCGCGCCCGGCCTCGGCCGCCGTGCAGCCGCAGAAGCTGTGGCAGAAGCTCTGGCGCGAGCCCTCCGCCACGCAACTTCTTTCGCATTCGGCGATGAAGGCGGTCGCGTTCGGCGCCGGCGGGGCGACCGCCAGCAGCGCCGTGAACAGGCCGAAAAGCAGCGGCTGATGGATGAGATAGATCAGCAGGCTGTGACGGCCGAGAAAGGCGAGCCCCTTCTCGCCGGGCGCGTGGGGACGCGGCGTCGCGGGCGCGGCGGCCCCGGTTTCCGCGCGAAGACGCAGGCGCGCGGCGCCGACGCCGAGCAGCATGGCCCCCGCCCAGGGGAAGAAGGGCCGCCAGTCCTGGGTGAAGGGCTCGGCGGTCCCGAGCCCCAGCCATTGCAGCCAGCCGGCGTTGAATAGCGGCGACGCCAGCACATGCGGCGCGGCGAAGGCAAGGGCGCCAGCCGCCAGCGTCACGGGCCAGGGCGCGCGCAGAAAGACCGCCGACAGCAGGCTCGCCGCCGCGATACAGTGGAGAATTCCGAAAAAGACGAAGGCCGACGGGAAGACCAGCCAGGTGCCGAGGCTCACCAGCGCCGCCGCTCCCGCGACGATCCCGAAGCGTCGCCAGAAGGCGCGCCAATGCATGTGGTCGCGGTGGGCGAGAACCAGCGACACGCCGGCGATGAAGAGGAAGGCGAAAGCGATGGTGTGACCGAAGGCCTTGACCGGCGCCGACCAGGGAATCGCATGGTCGATATAGCCGAAATGGGCCAGGTCCCAGATCAGGTGAAAGACGACCATCGCCACGACGGCGAGGCCGCGCGCGGCGTCGAGTCCTCGCCAGCGCCCGCTCATTTCGCCGGGGCGCCCTGGAATTTGCCGAACACCATGTCGGGCGCCGACAGATTGTGCCGCGACGGCAGATGGCGGCCGACCCAGACTTCCGTGGCGTTGGCGCCGTGGAAGTCGATGACGGGCGCCTCCTCCCAGCCCTTGCCGCGCTTGGAGCGCCAGGCGACGATGGCGGCGTCGCTCATGGTCTCCATCGCATACATGGAGCGCAGCGCCGCGAAGGGGCGCCCGCCCGGCATGGCGTCGTTGAAGGAGACGTCGAGCGCCAGCCGCTCCTGATCCGCGTTCCGGATCGACAGCCGCGCCTCGCCGCCGCGCTTGAATTTCATAGTGAAGCTGCGGCTCTCCGGTTCGACGACGATTTCCTCGAGATCGACGATCGGGCGGTCCTGGGTCTCGACGGGACCGACCAGGAAGGAGGAGCCATAGGCCGTCCAGCGCATGTCCTCGAAGGGGAGCGGCCGCGCCCGCCAGTAGCCGTCCGGCGGATAGAAGACGAGAATCTCCTCCGCGCGTTCGCGGTACCACATCCACACCTGCACGAGATGGAAGCCGCGCTCCACTTTGTCGCCCACGCGCACCGGCACGTCATTGGGCCGCCAGAAGGAGGGGAAGGTGTAGCCGGTCATCCAGAATTCGGGCGTCTCCCAGAAGGTGCGCCGCTGCGCCTTCGAGAACGCCTTGGGGTCGGGCGAGAGATCGCAGCTCGACCAGTCGGGCGCCCAGCGATCCGAGACGATGGTGTTGATGTAGGACGGATGCACCGCCTGGATTTGCAGGCCGCGAATGCGCGACGAGATGAAGTCGATCTCGATATTGTCCTTTTCGGCGCAGAGCTCCGGAACGGACTTGTTTTCGACGCGCACCTGAAGCTCGTCGGCGTAGTCCTGCGCCGAGGGCTGCGCCAGGGCGCGCGAAAGAGGCGGCGTGAGGGAGAAGGCGCCGGCGCCAAGGAGAAAGCGGCGGCGATCAAAAGGCGCGGTCAAGCTCGGCGGACCCTGTGGATGAGTGGCGGACGCCTTCTATTCCACGCTCCGCACGGCAAAAACAAGGAGGGGGACGTCGGCCGTCGAGCGCCTCTCCAGCCACGGGGGCGTTTCGCCGCGCGCCAGCGTCGCGGCGAGCCCCGCGGGCGCCGCCGTGGCGAGCGGCGAGGGCTCGGCCCCGCGCGCGCACCAGACGATCAGCGTCGCCCCCGCCCGGCGCGCCAGCGCCTCGGCCTGCTCCGGGGCGGCGAGAAAGACGTTCGCGGCGACGAGATTGCCATGGTTGTTGCGATGATAGGGCGCGGCGAACGCCGCATGCGGCGTATGCGCCAGGATATACGAGCCGAGACTGAAGGGTCCGAGCACGCGGCCCTCCGGTTGGGCGGCGAGCGGCGCCAGCGCCTCCGGCGTCAGGCATGCGGCGTCGCCCTTGCGCGCGTCGCGGCCGTCTCCCGCGAGCGTCAGCGCGAGGCCGATCGGCGAGAGGAAAAACGCCAGCGCCCCGGCGCATGCGTTGCGCAGCGCCGGCGAAGCGCGCAGGCCCCCGGAAAGGAACGCGATCGCCTCCGCGAGCGCGACCATCGCGAGGGGCGTCACGGACGACAGCACGCGGATGTGCAGGGCGCCCGCGCAGAGGCCGATCGCGATCGTCGCGGCGGCAAGGCCGAAGCGGCGCCGTTGCAGGCCGGCGCTGGCGTGGGCGCGCCACAGCGCCGCCACGAGCCCCAGCGTCACGGGCGCGGCGAGGACGGCGGCCTCGGCGGGGGAACGCGCGGCCAATTGGCTGAGCGGCATGACCTCCGTCACATGCGCCAGCCACAGCTCCCGCAAAAGCGGATCGAGGTCCGCGAAAGGCCCGCCGAGGCACCTTGGCGCGAGGCCGGCGAAGACGGCGAGGCTCGCGGCAATCGTCGCGCCGACGCCGATGGCGCGGCCGCGCATCCGCGTCAGCCGGGGCGCGGCGAGGGCCAGCGCGACGAGGCCGAGCGCGGCCGTGACGATCGCCGCGAGCCAGGGCGCGGAATTGGCGTCGCAGGCGGCGACGGCCCAGGCCGCCGGCGCCACGGTCGCCGCGAAGACAAGCGGGAAGGCGAGCAGCGCGCCGGCGGCGAACCATGCCAGCGGCGCGCGCGCGCCGTCGGCGAGGAAGAGCCACGCCAGCGCTCCGGCCATGGGCGCGAAGAAGGGCAGATTTTCGAGGCTGATTCCCATGGAGAGCGCCATCAGCGCCGCGCAGGCCGCGAGCCAGGCGGCGCGCGCCGGGTTCAGCCCCTGCGACAGGCAGCCGAAGGCGGCCATCAGGGTCACGATCTGCGGCGCGTGATGATCGATGCGGCCGGGCGCGAATTGCCCGAACATCGGCCCCGACAGCGTCACCAGCCAGATGGCGAGCAGGCGCGTCCGCGCGCCGCCGGGACAGGCGGCCACCCAGCCCGACAGCGCGAGCAGCATGGCCAGCAAGGCCAGCGGAAAGGCGAGGCGCATGGCGCGCTCGGCCTGATCCGGCGCGAAAACGGAAAGGAAGGGCGCGCGCAGCGCCGCGAGCGCCACATCGACGATCCGGGACCAGTGCATCGGCAAGCCGCTGGGCGGATCGAGACGGGTCGCGGTCACGTCGAACCAGCCCTGGCCGGCGAGGAAATCCCGCAACTCAACGGCGCGCAGGGCGTCGTCCGGATCGAAAAAGGCGCCTGTCCGCCAGACCGTCCCGACGCGCGGCGCCGCCAGCGCGCAGGCGAGGGCGAGGGCGCCGAGCAGGGTCAGGGCCAGCGCCGCGCGGCCCGACGTCGCCCCCGGCGAGGCGCTCCCGCTCACGCGGCGCGTCCTCCCGAAAAGAGCAGCGCGCGCCGCGCCGTGAAATTGAAGAGGAAGACGAGGCCTGAGGTCGGAATCTTGGCCAGCGGCGCGTCGAGCCCGATCCGGTCCACGAAGAGATACATCAGCGCCTCGGTGAGCAGGAGACCGGCGAGGCCGGTGAGCAGAAAGCCGCCGGCTTCGGCGCCGCCCGAAAGGCTGCGGCGGCCGGAAAAGACGTAGCGCACGCTCAGGCCGTAGATCAGCGCCAGTCCCGAGAGGAAGCCGATGGCCGCCGAAAGGAGATGGCCAAGCCCGAAGAGCCGATGGCAGATCATCAGCGCGGCGACGTCGAGCGCGAGCGCCAGCCCGCTGGCGAGTCCATATCCGAAGAGATCGAACATCACCTGCGCGCCGCGCCGGCGCGGCCCGGCCAAAGCGCTCATGACGCCGCCCGGCGCGGCGCAAGCCGTTCGCTCGCCAGCGCCTCGCGCGCGCCGGAAACGCCCGCCTCGGAATATTCGGCGTCCTCATTGACCGCCCAGACGTCGAACATCTCGGCGCCGCGCACGATGTTTAGGGCGGCGAGCAGGCCCGTCATCATGGCGTGGTCCTGATTATTGTATTTATGCATGCCGTTGCGGCCGATCGGATGCAGCGTCGGAAAGCGCGCGGCGATGTCGCGGCGGATCGCCTCAACGTTGCGGGCGTAGTCCTCGTCATAGACCGGATAGGCCTTGGGCTGGCGAACCACGCAGGCGTCCTCGACCTCTGCCGGGTTCATCAGTCCGATCCGGCCAATCTCGCTCCTGGCGAGGGCGATCAGCTCTGCGTCGGAGGCGGTCCACAGGCCGTCGCCCTCGAAGCAGAAATATTCGAGGCCGAGGCAGGTCGAGACCCCATCGGGGATCATCTCCGGCGACCAGCTCCGGAAATTCTGCACGCGGCCGACCTTCACCGACGGGTCGTGGATATAGACCCAATTGTCCGGCAGCTCCTTCTGCGGCCGGCCGATGAGCACCACGGTGAGAAAGTCCCGATATTTGAGCGCGCGCGCGTTGAACAGGCTGAGCGGCGCCGGCGTCAGCGCGTTCATCAGGTCGCGCAGCGGCGCCGAGGACATGACGTGCCGGGCCTGGAACGTCTCGACCGCGCCCTCATGCGTTCTGGCGCGCACGGTCCAGAGCCCCGCGCCTTCGTCGTAGGCGAGCGCGTCGACGCCGCGCCCCATGAGCAGGCGTCCGCCTCTCTCCTGCATCTTGCGCGCGGCGGCCTCCCACATCATGCCGGGGCCGCGACGCGGATAGCGAAACGATTCGATCAGGGTCTTGGCGCCCGCCCGGCCGCGCAGGCCGAGCGACCGGCGCAGTCCGTCGAGGATGGCCGCGCCCAGCGAAAGCCCCTTGATGCGCTGCGCCGCCCAATCGGCGGAAATCTCGTCGCAGCTCATGCCCCAGACCTTCTCGGTGTAGGTCTTGAAGAAGATGCCGAAGAGCCGCTCGCCGAACTGATTGCGCACCCATTGATGGAAGGTGCGGGGCGCGCGCACGGGGAAGGCTTTGGCCCAGGCGAAGGAGGCCATGCACAGCGCGCTCTCGACGAGCCCCAGATTCTTCAGCGCCTCGAAGGCGCGCAGGGGATAGGCGTAGAAGGCGCCCCGATAATAGATGCGCGACAGACGCGGGCGATCGAGAAAATCGTCGGGCAGGAGTTCATTCCAGAGGTCGACGATCTCCTTCGACTTCGAGAAGAAGCGATGGCCGCCGATGTCGAAGAGGAAGCCCTTGTGCTGCGCGGTGCGGGAAATGCCCCCGACATGGACGGGGTCCTGCTCCAGAACCAGAACCGGGCGGCCATGTTTCGCGAGCGTATAGCCCGCGGTCAGGCCAGCCGGACCCGCCCCGATGATGATCGTTTCGATGATATCGCCCATGCCTGCCCTGCAAGGGCCGCCGGCGATGCGCCGGGGGCCGCCTTTCCGCGCGGCCCTCAATGGCTCCGCTCAAGGCGCAGTCTGCGCAGGCATGGTTAAGACACTGTTACGCTCACGTCCGCTTGTCGACAGTCGTTTAGAACCAGGAGAGCGGCTGCGCCTGCCAGCTGCGCACCGTGCCGCGCGAATGATGGCGGACGGGAGCATAGGCGAGGGCGTGGCTGCGGCCGCCGTGACGCAGGCTGGCGTAGCGGGCCGGATTGTGATGATGGACGCGGGCGAAGCGCGTCCGGCTGGCGGGCGGCGCGCCGCTGATGGCGATGCTGCCGCCTTCGCTCTGGACGATTTCATAGAGCCGCTTGGCGTTGCCCGGCGAGAGGCGGACGCAGCCAGGCGACGCCGGACGGCCGAGCGCGCCCGTGGCGTAGGTGCCGTGAATGGCGTAGCCCCCCCGGAAGAAGATCGAATAGGGCATGGGCGACATATGGTATTTGCGGGAGTAATGCATGCGCTCCATGCCGGTGGGCGCATAGGAGCCCGCGGGCGTGGAATAGCCGGCGCGGGCGGTCGAGACGGGCCAGTCATAGCTGCCGGAGCCGGAGTCGACATGCATTCTCTGCGTCGACAGGTCGATGTGAATATAGGCGGTGGCGAAGGCGAGGCTGACCATCGCGAGCAGCGCCGCGGGCGCCAAAATGACAAGTTTCAAACGCATGACTGGAACTCCGTGAAACGCGTGCGGCCAAGATAGTGGCGCAGCCTTGGCGCGTCGGCAACGTAAATGAATCATTAAGGTTTACGGCGAGACCCGGCGCCGCCGGGGAGTCTTCGACAGGAACGGGGCGACAGACACATGCGCGCATGGGCGAGGGTCATTGCGGCGACGGCGCTGGGGCTTTTCGCGGCCTCCGTCGGCGCCCAGGAAAAGGGGACGCTCGACCCCAGGCCGCTCCCGCCGCTCGCGCATCCGTCCGATCCCGCGACGCCCGCCAAGGAGTTGTTCGGCCGGGCGCAGGACAGCGCGCCGCTCGACCCGGACCCGATCGGTTTCTATTCGCGCGGCTGTCTCGCCGGCGGCGAGCAACTGCCGGTCAACGGCCCCAGCTGGCAGGTCATGCGCCTCTCGCGCAACCGCAACTGGGGCCATCCCGAACTCGTCCGGTTTCTGGAGCGTTTCTCAGGGAAAGCCGCGCGGGCGTCGGGCTGGCCCGGCCTGCTCATCGGCGACATGTCGCAGCCGCGCGGCGGGCCGATGCTCACCGGCCACGCGTCGCATCAGATCGGACTCGACGCCGACATCTGGCTGACCCCCATGCCGACGCGCGAGCTCACCCGCGCCGAACGCGAGGACATGTCGGCGACGGACGTCGTGCGCGAGGATCTGCTCGACATTCGGCCGGACGTCTGGAGCGAGGGCCATCTCGCGGTGATCCGCGCCGCCGCCATGGAGCCGAAGGTGCAGCGCATCTTCGTCAATCCGGCGATCAAGCGGGCGCTGTGCCGCGAGGCCGAGGGCGAGGCCTGGATGCGCAAGGTGCGGCCCATGTGGGGCCACAACTATCATTTTCATATCCGGCTGTTCTGCCCCGACGGATCGAGCTGCAAGGATCAGGACCCGACGCCGGCCGGCGACGGCTGCGACCAGTCTCTCGCCTGGTGGTTCACCGACGAGGCGCTGCATCCGAAGAAATCCGGCAAGAGCTGGCCGCCCATGACCATGACGGCGCTTCCTGCGGCCTGTCGGGAGGTTCTCAAGGCCGAATGAGCCCGACGCGGGCCTCTCAGCCAGCGCCGGTTCCCGTCGGGCAGGACAGGCCCGTGCCGCCGAGCCCGCAATAGCCGCCGGGGTTCTTCGCAAGATATTGCTGGTGATAGGCTTCCGCGTAATAGAAGGGCGGAGCCTCTGCGATCTCGGTGGTGATCGCGCCATAGCCGGCGTCCGTCAATACGCGTTGGTACTGCGTCCGCGACGCCTCGGCGACGGCGCGTTGCTGCGGCGTCGTCGCAAAGATCGCGGAGCGATATTGCGTGCCGACGTCATTGCCCTGGCGCATGCCCTGGGTCGGATCGTGGCTTTCCCAGAAGAGTTTCAGCAGGCTCTCGAAGGAGATCGCCTCCGGAAAATAGACCACCCGCACCACTTCGGCGTGGCCGGTGCGGCCGCCGCAGACGTCCTCATAAGTGGGGTTTCGGGTCGTTCCGCCGGCGTAGCCCACGGCGGTCACGAAGACGCCGTCGCCGGCCTGCCAGAATTTGCGCTCGGCGCCCCAGAAACAGCCCATGCCGAACAGCGCCTCCTCGGTTCCGGCGGGGAAGGGCGGGTCGAGCGGATGGCCGTTGACGAAATGGCGCGCGCCATGGGCGACGGGCGCCGGGCGGTCGGGAAGGGGGCCGAGGAGACGGGCGAGGTCGAGCTTGTCGAAGAGAGCCATGCCGGAAAAGATAAGGCAGGGCTCAGCGGCGCCAATAGCGATCCGCTTCCTGCTTGTGGCTGAACACGATGAGCAGCGCGCCGAGCGTTCCCAGCGTGAGGCTGATCGGCAGCGCCATCAGCATCGACACCGCGTCGAGAAGGTAGGCCGATTTGGCCCCCGCATCCGCCTCGAGCGCCTTGTAGAGGGCCGGCGTCGTCTCCGACAGGCCACGGCGCAGCGTCGTGACGAGAAGCTGACCCCCGGCGATCGAGCGCGTGCCGTCGACGATGAGGGCGATGAACCCTCCCGCGAGCAGCAGCAGGCCGAGAAAACGTGTGAGCAGGCGAAGCATCGCGTCGACCATAAGCGCGCGCCCGCCGCCTGTCCACGCTGGCGACGCATTCGAACATAAGCTCGGCTTTTTGGCGAAGCGTTAACCTTAACCGTATTTGAATGAGGACAGTTGGGCGCGCGTCGCGGTTGGCGCTGCGCCCCGGCAGGTTCAGTCATGCGCAATCGTCTCGAGGGTTCCTACGTCGACGCTTCCGGAGATCTCTTCGTGCCGCTCGCGCGCGGCAACCGCATTCGCAATTACCGTGTGTCCCCGACGGCGCTGATCGGGACGGTCGGAGCCCTCGCGCTTGTCGTGGCGGCGATCGCCGTCGCGGCCGGCTATCTGATTTTCCGCGACGGGCTGCTCGCCGGTCTGATCGAGCGCCAGACGAAGATGCAATACGCCTATGAGGACCGAATCGCCGCCTTGCGGCTGCGTCTCGATCAGATTGCGAGCCGCCAGGTCATCGATCAGGACGGCGTCGAGGGCAAGGTGCAGAGCCTCGTGCTGCGGCAGGCGCAGCTCGAAACGCGGGCCGCCGTCGTCGCCCAGCTTCTCGAGCGCACGCTCTCGCCTGGCGCGGGGCTGACCACGCTCGTGCCGACCCGCCCGGAGGCGCCCGCCGCGAAAATGGTCGGCGCGGCCCAGAAGCAGGCGGCGCAGGCGCGCTCCGCCATCGAGTCGCCCGACACGCCGGAGAAGCCCCAGCCGCAGGGTCTCGAACTGCGTGGCGGCGACGGCGCGGGGAAGCCGGTTCCGCTGCCGCCCGCCGATTCCGCTCCCAGGCGGCAGGGCGCGGCGTCGCTGGGGGCGCCCCGCGCCGCCACGGTCCAGGCCGCCGCGCTGTTCCACGCCGCCCCGCTCGCCCAGGCCGCGGACCCGGCCGCGCCGCTGCCGGATCGGCTGGAGCGTCTCACCCTCTCTCTCGACAGGATCGAGCGCGACCAGACCCGCCGGCTGTCGGGACTCGTCCGCCCCGCCGTCGAAGCGGCGACGCGCCTGCGCGCGGCTTTCGACATGGCCGGGCTGCCGGTCGAGCGCTATCTCTCTCGCGCGCGCCGCAAGGAGAGCGCAACGGCGGTCGGCGGCCCCTTCGTCGCGGCCCCCGCAAAGGCCACCGAGGGGCTCTTCGAGCAGAATCTCGCCGCCGCCCAGACGGCGGTCGCGACCCTCGACGGCCTGCGCCGCGCGCTGCCGGTCACACCGCTCCGCAAGCCTCTCGCGGGCGCGCTGCAAATGACCTCCGCCTTCGGCTATCGCACCGACCCCTTTTTCGGCCGGCCGGCGCTGCACAGCGGCGTCGATCTGCGGGAGGACTATGGCGCGCCCGTCAAGGCGACGGCGGCGGGCGTCGTCACCGCGGCCGGGCCGCAGGGCGGCTATGGCAATCTCGTCGAGATCGACCATGGCGGCGGCCTCGCCACGCGCTACGGCCATCTTTCGGCGATCAACGTCGCGGTCGGCCAGCAGGTGGCGCCCGGCGCCGTCGTCGGACAGGTCGGCTCGACCGGCCGCTCCACCGGTCCGCATCTGCATTACGAGGTGCGCATGGATGGCGAGGCGGTCGATCCCGCCCGCTTCCTCAGCGCGGCCTCGGCGCTGGGCGGCGTCCTGCAGTAGAGGCGACTTTCCAGCCTCGTTGTGCATACGCAGATTGACAGGCGGTCGGGCAGGTGGGACCCTGCCGGGATGGGGACGACGAAGGTTTTCAAGTCCGGCAACAGCCTCGCGGTGCGCCTGCCGCGCGGCGTCGCCTTTCCCGAGGGGGCCGAGGTGGTGGTGACGCGCCAGGGCGAGAGCCTCCTCGTCTCACCCGCCCGGCTGAGCATGAATGAGCTGGTCGCGCGGCTGGGACTGGGTCCGGCCCCGGGCGCCCTGGAGCGGCCGGCGTTCAAGCCCCCCAAAGCGCGACTGGGCGGGGGAGGACTGACGTGACCCGCTATCTGCTCGACGCCTCGACCGTGTTCGCCACCGCCAGCGGCGAGGCGGCGACGCTGTCGAAACTCGCGCGCCTGCCCATCGACGCGGTGGCGATCCCGGCGATCGCCTATGCGGAATTGCTCACCGCCGCGGCCTCGGCGGGACGGCGTCCCAGACTTTCGGAAAATCTGGCGCTGCTCGGCCAGAACCTCGACATTCTGCCCTTCGACCGCAAGGCGGCCGAGGCCTATGGCGCGCTGCTGCGCGAGATCGAGCCCAAGCGGCGGCGCATGCTGGACCGGATGATCGCCGCCCAGGCGCTGGCGGAGGGCCGCACGCTCGTGACCCTCGCGCCGCAGGATTTTTCCGGCGTCCCCGGCCTGTCGCTCGAAAGCTGGGCCTGAGTCCGGTCAGTCCACGTCCTCGATCTTCTCCGGCCCGCCGCCATAGATGCGCTGCGCGAGAGAGGCTTGCATGAAGTCGTCCAGATCGCCGTCGAGAACCTCCGACGGCGTGCCGGAGGTCGTGCCGGTGCGCAAATCCTTCACGAGCTGATAGGGTTGCAGCACGTAAGAGCGGATCTGGTGGCCCCAGCCGATGTCGGTCTTGCTGGCGGCGGCCTTGTTGGCCTCGGCCTCGCGCATTTCGAGTTCGCGCTCATAGAGCCGGGCGCGCAGCATGTTCCACGCCGTGGCGCGGTTCTTGTGCTGCGAGCGCTCCGCCTGACAGGCCACGACAATCCCGGTCGGCATGTGGGTGATGCGGATGGCCGAGTCGGTCGTATTGACGTGCTGGCCGCCCGCGCCCGATGATCTATACGTGTCGATACGGCAGTCCGACTCATTGATGTTGATCTCGATCCGGTCGTCGACGACCGGATAGACCCACACCGAGGCGAAGCTCGTATGGCGGCGCGCATTGGAGTCGAAAGGCGAGATGCGGACGAGGCGATGCACGCCCGATTCGGTCTTGGCCCAGCCATGGGCGTTGTGGCCCTTGACCAGCAGCGTGCCGGATTTGATGCCGGCCTCTTCGCCGGCGGTCTCCTCGATCACCTCGACCTTGAACTTCTTGCGCTCGGCCCAGCGGGCGTACATGCGAAACAGCATGCGCGCCCAGTCCTGGCTCTCGGTGCCGCCGGCGCCGGAGTGGATTTCGATGAAGGTGTCGTTCCCGTCGGCCTCGCCCGAGAACAGCGTCTCGATCTGGCGGGCCTGGGCGTCCTTCAGCACCGCCTTGAGCGCTTCGATCCCTTCCTTTTCGGTCGCCTCGTCGCCGGCTTCCTCGCCCAGTTCGACAAGGGTGAGAGCGTCGTCGAGATCGCGCCCGAGCTTTTCGACCGCCCCCATCTGCTCTTCGAGCTGGGTGCGTTCGCGCATGAGCTTCTGCGCTTCCTCGGGGTCGTTCCAGAAGGCGGGGTCTTCGGCCCTGACGTTCAGTTCGGCGAGACGGCGGGTCGCGGTCTCGACGTCAAAGATGCCTCCTCAGCAGCCCCACCGACTGCTCGATCTGTTCCTTGAGCGCAAGCGGCTCGGCGCGCATTGACATGTTCTTTCGTCTGGATCGGGAGCGGCGCCCCCGCAGGCGCGCGGAAATTAGGCGCGGCGCGCGGGGATGTAAAGCCGCCTCCGCCCGCCGCGAGACGAGCGTCAGAAGCTCTCGTCCGCCGGCCTCGAAACCGGCGCTTGCGGCCGGGGGCGGCTTTCCTCCGAGTCCGCGTCGCTGGTCAGGCCCCAGCGGCGCATGAGGAGCAGCACGAGCCCGGCCGCCACGAAGCAGATCATGGCCGCATAGACCGTTCCCTCCTCGCTGTCTGCGAAGGGGAGATTCTTCAGATTCATGCCGAAGAAACCGGTCACGAAGGTCGCCGGAAGCAGCAGGGTCGTCACCACCGTGAGGACATAGAGCCGGTCGTTGGTTTCGAGGTTCAGGATGGCGTTCAGCTCGTCCTGGAGCAGGCGGGCGCGATCCTGAAGGCTCTGCATGTCGCGGCCGAGCGAATCGGTGTGCTGCACGAGCCTGGCCGCCATTTCCCTCAGTTCGTTGTCGGTCGCGTCTTCGGGGTCGTCCTCGATGCTCTCCAGGCGGGCCAGCGTCGACACCAGCCCCCCGACCTGGCGCGAGAGACGCACGGCGTCACGCCGCGCCGCGCCGAGCAGCGGCCGGGCCTTGCGCCCGCGCCCGTCGATGATGAGATCCTCGGCGCGGTCGAAGGCGGCGCCGACGTCATTCGCCATGCGGCTCAGCTCATCGACGAGATCGGTCGCCATCCGTTCGAACAGGGCGAGCGGCGATTCGACCGCGGCGCCGCGCCCGATCAGGCCGCGCACGGCCTCGACGCTGCTCATCGGGCGGCGCCGCGCCGTGACGATGAAGCCCGGCCCGATGGCGAAGCGCAGGAAATCCGTGCGCGCGGCCGGGCCGGCGAGCGTGCGCTCGTGATCGAGCAGCGCGCCGCTGACGAGCCCTTCGGAATATTCGAGATATTGGTGGTCGAGCGGGTCGCACAGCGCCTCGCGGGCGTTTTCCGAGAGCGCGGCGATGCGGCCGATGAGCGGGCGGGCGCGCACGTCGGTGAGGTCCATGTGCAGCCACACGAAGCCTTCGGCCGGGGCGCCGAGCCTGTCGAGATCGGCCGCCGTTCCGGGCGTCGCGCGCCCATCCCCGTCGAAACGCAGGATCCAGAGACAGCCGGGAATGTCGGCGTGAAGGGCGTCTCTGAATTGGCGGTCGGCGATCTGTGTCTGGCGCATGCCGATCAAAGCGCGCCGATCGGTGACAGTTCTATGACAGGGGGAGGCGCCGCCCGGGCGTCTCCCCGACGTGCGCCGCCTACATGCCGCCGAGATGGTCGGCGACGGTGAAAATGTCCTTGTCACCGCGCCCGCACATGTTCATGACCATGAGGTGATCCTGAGGCTTCTGCGCCGCGAGCTCGAAGACCTTGGCGAGCGCGTGGGAGGGCTCCAGCGCCGGGATGATGCCTTCGAGCTTCGAGCAGAGCTGGAAGGCGGCGAGCGCCTCCCGGTCGGTGGCGCTGATATAGGTCACGCGCCCCGATTCATGCAGCCAGGAATGTTCCGGACCGATGCCGGGATAGTCGAGGCCCGCCGAAATCGAATGGCCCTCGAGGATCTGGCCGTCGTCGTCCATCAGGAGATAGGTGCGGTTGCCGTGCAGCACGCCGGGCTTGCCGCCGGTCAGCGAGGCGGCGTGGCCATTCGGCACATTGATGCCATGGCCGGCGGCTTCCACGCCGTAGATTTCGACCGTGGGATCGTCGAGGAAGGGGTGGAACAGGCCGATGGCGTTGGAGCCGCCGCCGATGCAGGCGACGAGCGAATCAGGCAGGCGCCCCTCCATCTCCTGCATCTGGACGCGGGTCTCGTTGCCGATGATCGACTGGAAGTCGGGCACCATGGCGGGGTAGGGATGCGGGCCGGCGGCGGTGCCGATGCAGTAGAAGGTGTCGGCGACATTGGTCACCCAGTCGCGCAGCGCCTCGTTCATGGCGTCCTTCAGCGTGCGCGCGCCCGACTGCACGGGAACGACTTCGGCGCCGAGCATCTTCATGCGGAAGACGTTGGGCTTCTGGCGCTCGACGTCGACCGCGCCCATGTAGACGACGCATTGCAGGCCGAAGCGGGCGCAGGCGGTGGCGGTGGCGACGCCATGCTGACCGGCGCCGGTCTCGGCGATGATGCGCTTCTTGCCCATGCGCCGCGCGAGCAGGATCTGGCCCAGCACATTGTTGATCTTGTGCGCGCCGGTGTGATTGAGCTCGTCGCGCTTGAAATAGACCTTGGCGCCTTTGCCGGGCTCCGCCCTGGCCCGCACATGCTCGGTGATGCGCTCGGCGAAATAGAGCGGGCTCGGGCGGCCGACATAATGCTTGTGGAGGCTCGTGAGCTCGGCGTGGAAGGCGGGGTCGTTCTTCGCGGTCTCGTAAGCCTGCTCCAGATCGAGCACGAGCGGCATGAGCGTCTCGGCGACGAAGCGGCCGCCGAAAATGCCGAAACGGCCGTTTTCGTCCGGGCCGGCGCGGAAGGAATTCTGAAGCGGCTTGCTCACGGGGCGCGATCCTTTTTGGCGGCCTTGCCCCCTCCCTGTCCCTCCCCCGCAGGCGGGAGAGGGGACGCTCACGACCCGCCTTCTCGATGAAGGCGCCAATCTGCTCCCTCTCCCGCGCGGCGGGGGAGGGGTGGGGAGGGGGCAGGCCCGTTTTCTTTCTCTCTGCCGAATCTTTAGAGCCTTCGCGCCGCGAATCAAAGCGATCGAACGGCCTTCACGAAGCTTTCGATGCGCGCCGGGTCCTTCACGCCGCGTTCGCGCTCGACGCCGGAGGAGACGTCCACGGCGGGGGCTTTGGTCAGGCGCAGCGCCCCGGCGACGTTTTCGGGGTCGAGGCCGCCCGAGAGCATCCAGTTTGCTGCACTGATGTTGCGCAGCAAATTCCAGTCGAAGGCGACGCCGGCCCCGCCGGGAACGGCGGCGTCCGGGGCGGGCTTGGCGTCGAAGAGCAGCACGTCGGCGACGTCCCGGAAGGCGCCGGCGCGCGCCACGTCCTCGGCGGTCGAGACGCCGATGGCCTTGATCACGGGAAGGCCGTAGCGCGCCTTGACCGCCGTGACCCGCTCGGCGCTTTCCCGCCCGTGGAGCTGGAGCATGTCGGGCGCGAGCGCCTCGACGATCTCGTCGAGCGCGTCGTCGCGCGCGTCGACGGTGAGGGCGACGCGAAAGATGCGGTCCTGCGCCATTATCCCCAGCGTGCGCGCGGTTTCGAGATCGATGTGGCGCGGGCTTTTCTCGAAGAAGACGAAGCCGGCCATGTCGGCGCCGGCGGCGATGGTCGCGAGCAGGGTCTCGGGGGAGGAAAGGCCGCAGATTTTGACGAGCGTTTTTTTCATGTCCCGCGCCCTGTCCGCGCTTTGACTCTATCCTGGCGGAATGATCCCCATACCTCCCCTTGACGGGGAGGCCGGCGGTCGCGGACCGCCGGGTGGGGTTCGCGCCGCCACAGCGATGATGGGGCCTGATCCCCACCCGACCCCGCCTTCGGCGGGGCCACCCTCCCCGCGAGGGGGAGAGACGGGCTCACGACCAGCGTTCGGAGCGAACAGCTTTCGATTTACCCCCGATTATACACGTCCTCGAAGCGGACGATGTCGTCCTCGCCGAGATAGGAGCCGGTCTGCACCTCGATGAGCTCCAGGTCGATCTTGCCGGGATTGGTCAGGCGGTGCTTGCAGCCGATCGGCAGATAGATCGACTCGTTCTCGTGAACGAGATGAAGCTCCTCGTCGCGGCCGACCTCGGCGGTGCCGCGCACCACGATCCAGTGCTCGGCGCGGTGGAAATGCTTTTGCAGCGACAGCCGCTCGCCGGGCTTCACCACGATGCGTTTCACCTGATAGCGCTGGCCCTCGTCGATCGACTGATAATAGCCCCAGGGCCGGAAGATGCGCTTGTGCGCTCCCGCCTCGCGCCGGTTCTGGACCTTGAGCTCGTCGACGAGTTGCTTCACCCGGTCGCCATGGTCGTGGTTGAGCACGAGCACCGCGTCCTGCGTCGTCACGACGATCACGTCGTCCACGCCCACCACGGTGGTGAGAATGTCCTCCGAGCGCACATGGACGTTGCGCGCGTCCATCACCACGCCCTCGCCGCGCACGGAATTGCCCGCCGCGTCGCGCTCGGAGAGCTCCCAGACGGCGCGCCAGGTGCCGACGTCCGACCAGCCGATGTCGGCGGGAATCAGCGCGGCCTTCTCGGTCTTCTCCATGACGGCGTAGTCGATGGATTTCTTCGGGGCGCGCGCGAAGGCCTCGGCGTCGAGAACGAGGAAGCCGAGATCGTTCTTGGCGGCGTCGATGGCCGCCTCGGCGGCCTCGAAGATCACCGGCTCGAAGCGGGCGATTTCCGCCTGCATCACGTCGGCGCGGAAAATGAAGTTGCCGCTGTTCCAGAAATAGCCGGCCTCGATATAGCGCTCGGCCGTCTCGCGGTCGGGTTTTTCGACGAAGGCGTCGAGCTTGAGCACCTCGCCGCCCGGATGGATCGGCGCGCCGGGGCGCAGATAGCCATAGCCCGTCGCCGGGCTGTCGGGCTTGACGCCCAGCGTGACGATGAATCCTTCAGCGGCGGCTTCGCCCGCCTTCTTGCACAGATCGACGAGGCCGGCGCGATCGCGCACGACATGGTCGGCGGCGAGCACGACGACGACGGTGTCGGGCGCGCGCCGCGCCGCGAGGCCCGCCGCCACCGCGACCGCCGGACCCGAATCGCGGCGCGAGGGTTCGAGGATGATGTCGGCCTGCGCGCCCACCTGGCGGAGCTGGTCGGCGATCAGGAAGCGGTAGTCGGCGTTGGAGATCACGATCGGCTTTTCAAAGGCCGGGTCGGCCAGCATGGCCATCGTGGTCTGGAAGGTGGAGCGTTCGCCGACGAGCGGGATGAACTGTTTGGGCAGGGTCTCGCGCGATTCGGGCCAGACTCGCGTGCCGGAGCCGCCGCACATGATGACGGGCAGGATCTTTCTCATCTCAATTTCCCTCCAGCCCCTTGCGATTCACGTCGCGCCTCGAAGGCGCCGCCGCAGGCGCGCCAACGGCTGAGAGTCACCGGGATCATGGCTTCAAGCAATCGCCGGCTTTGCGCCGGTTCTCGATAAAAGAGGTGATGAGCGCCGCACGGGCGCTTTGTCGCCTGCGCCGCAAGGGCGCGCCGGCTTCGGCCGAGCCAAGTCAATCTGCCCGTTTCTTGGCGAGAATTTGACCGAAACCGGAATGCGCCTGTCAGGATTTGCCTTTCTTCTCGAGCTCGGCTTTGAGCGCGGCGAGCTTGGCGAAGGGCGAATCGGGGTCGGGCTGGCGCTCCCGCTTCTCGGCGGGAGCGAAGCCGCCGGGACGCCCGCCACGGCGGTCGTCGCGCGGCGCGCCGCTGCGTTCGCCGCGCGGCTTGTCGAAACGCGGCTTGTTGTCGAAGCGCGGCTTGCCGCCCGGGCGCGGGCCGCCCTCGGCGCCTTCCGCCTGGCGCGGCCGGTAATCGCGGCGCGGCGGACGCTGTTCGCCCTCAGCGCCCGCCTCGCGCGGGCCGCGCTGCGGACGACGCGGGCCGCCCGCATGCGCGTGGCGGGCCGGGGTCCAGACGTCGATCGTCGCAGGCGATTCCGCGGGGTTCTCCGCGGCTGGCGCTTCCGCGGCCGCCGCTTCGGCCGGCTCAGGCGCCTCCGTCGGGACTTCGGAGGAGACTTCGGCGGGGGCTTCGACGACGACCGCCGCTTCCGGCGCGGCGGCTTCGGCGACGGCTTCCGCCGGGACGGCCTCTTCGGGCGCGGCCTCGGCGGCGCCCGGCTCCGTGGCGGGCTTCGGCGCGAGCGGCTCGGTCGCGGCCGCCGGGATCAGCGGCACGGTGATGGCCGGGCCGGGGCGCTGGCTGGCGGCGTAGCCGAGCGATTTCAGGATGGAGGAAAAGGCCTCGCCCGAGCAGCCGGTGAGCGAGGTCATGGCGACGGTGACGACAAAGCCCTCGCCATCGGCGGCGCCGGCCGGCGGATCGCCGGCGGTGACGCCCGGCTTGTAGGCGATGGCCGGGCGAATCAGATCGGCGAGCCGTTCCAGAATGTCGACGCGCACCACGCGCTCGCCGCACACCCGGAAGCCCGCGGCGCGGTAGAAGCCCTTGTGGATCGAGGCGTCGGCGGCGAAGGAGGTGCGCCCCGAGGCCGCGAGATGCGGCACTTCCTCGAGCCCTTTCACATTGTCGAGCCCGCCGTGGTGGAGCGCCCAGAGCAGCGAGGCCAGCGTGCGCGGCGCGGGCTTGAGGAGCTGCGGCAGATAGCTGTGATAGGCGCCGAAGCGCACGCCGAGCTTGCGCAGCGCGCCACGGTCCTCCTGCGAGAAGGCCTTCACCTCCCTGGCGACCCGGGCGCGGTCGAGGACGCCGAGGTCCTCGGCGAGCTGGAAGGCGACGCCGCGCGTCACGCCTTCGAGGCCCTCGCCCTTTTCGAGCGTCTCCAGCGGCCCCAGCAGCTTCTTCACATGCTGGGCGAGCCAGAGATTGAGGCGGGTCTGGACCTTCTCCAGCCCCGCGCCGGTCAATTGCTCATCGGCGAGAATGCGGGTCGTGGGGGTCAGCACCCCGGCGCCGGCGGCGATCTTGGCGACGGGCTCGCCCAGCCAGCGGATGACGCCGTCATTGCCGAGCACGAAGGCGTCGTCGACGGCGTCGAAGACGCGGGTGGCGCGCGCCTCGAATTCCCCGGCAAGGGCCTTCTGGGCGGCCGCGCTCAGGGCGCGGGCGGCTTCGCCAGACGCGCCGGGATCGGGCGTGAAGCGAAAACCCTGGAGGCTCCCGACGTGCTGGCCTTCGACCAGGACGTCGCCGGCGGCGTTAATTTCGGCTTCGAGCATCGCGTTCTCTCTTAAGCGGCGCATCAGCACGCTGGTGCGGCGATCGACGAAACGCTGCGTCAATCGGTGGTGCAGCGCGTCGGACAGGCTGTCCTCTACCCGACGCGCGACGCTCTGCCAATGCTCGCCGTCATCGAGCCAGCCGGATCGATGCGCGATGAAGCTCACCGTGCGCACCTGCGCCAGCCTGTAGGAGAGGGTGTCGATGTCGCCGTCGATGCGGTCCACGGCGTCGATATGCCGGGCCATCCAGTCCGCCGGAATCTTCCCCTTGCGGGCGATGAAGCCGAAAATTTGCAGCGCAAGGTCGGCATGGGCCTGCGGCGAGGTCTTGCGGTAGTCGGGGATTTGGCAGGCTTCCCAAAGCCTTGCGACATCCGCCGCGGTCCGGGCGTTGCGGCTGGCGATCTCGTCACGGCTCACGGCCTCGAGCGTGAGCTGATCCACGGCGATCGGCGCGCGGGTGAAGCGCGGATGCTCCGGGGTTTTGTCGAGCGAATGCGTCAGGGCGCGAATCGATGAAAAATCGAGGTCGCTGTTGCGCCACTGGAGCAGCTGGACGGGATCGAAGCGATGATCCTCCAGCGCCTCGATCAGCTCTTCCTCGAAGGGCGGGCAGCGCCCGGTCGCGCCAAAGGCGCCGTCGCTCATATGACGGCCCGCGCGCCCGGCGATCTGGCCGAATTCCGCCGGCGTGAGGCGGCGATAGCGCCATCCGTCGAATTTCCGGTCGGAGGCGAAGGCGACGTAATCGACGTCGAGATTGAGCCCCATGCCGATGGCGTCGGTCGCTACGATGTAATCGACGTCGCCGGACTGGAAGAGCTCGACCTGCGCGTTGCGGGTGCGCGGCGAGAGGGCGCCGAGCACCACCGCCGCGCCGCCGCGCTGGCGCTTGATCCATTCGGCGATGGCGTAGACCTCCTCCGCCGAGAAGGCGACGATGGCGGAGCGCGGCGGCAGGCGGGAAATTTTCTTGTCGCCGGCGAAACTGAGCCGCGACAGGCGCGGGCGGGTGAAGATCGGCGCGCCGGGGAAGAGTTCGCCAATCATGGGCGCCATGGTGGCGGCGCCGATCAGCAGCGTCTCCTGCCGTCCGCGCCAGCGCAGCAGCCGGTCCGTGAAGATGTGCCCGCGATCGAGATCGGCGGCGAGCTGGATCTCGTCGATCGCCAGAAAATCCACGTCGACGTCGCGCGGCATGGCCTCGACGGTCGAGATCCAATAGGCCGGGGCGCGCGGCTTGATCTTCTCCTCGCCGGTGACGAGCGCGACATTCTGCGCGCCGACCTTCGCCACGACGCGATTGTAGACCTCGCGCGCCAGAAGGCGCAGCGGCAGGCCGATCGCGCCGCTCGGAAAGGAGAGCATGCGCTCGATGGCGTGATGGGTCTTTCCGGTGTTGGTGGGGCCGAGTACGGCGGCCACGCCTGCTGCGGCGGGGCGGCTTCCGGGCGGGAGCGGCGGCATGACCTTCTGTCGCTTCTTGTCTTTATGGAGTCCCGAACGCCCGTCGGCGCCTGTGCGCGTGTCTCATAAAGGAACTTTCGGCGCGGCGCGACTTTACCTTTCGAACAGCCCGCGAACGAATCACGGACGAATCGCTGACCGGCCCGAAATCGCGTTCCGTTCCCACAGCATATAGGGCGCGCCGGCGCATTTCGCCCAGAGCCTTCGTCGCCGCGCCGCCCCTTCTCGCCCGCGCCCCGCGGCCTTTATGAACGGCCGCCGGGCCGGCGCCGCTTTCACGGCTGCTTAAGCTTTACGTTAACTATTCGTAAGCCATAGTCGACGACAGCAAAGCCCGCGCTGGCGCGGGAGCCCGCCGGAGGCGCTTCCGGCGCCCCTGGAAGACGGTGTGATGAAGGCAGTGGTGCTCGCGGGCGGTCTGGGCACGCGTCTGGCGGAAGAGACGTCGCTGCGCCCCAAGCCCATGGTCGAAATCGGCGGCCGTCCGATCCTGTGGCACATCATGAAGATCTATGCGGCGCACGGCGTCACCGACTTCGTGCTGTGCCTGGGCTACAAGGGCTATTGCATCAAGGAGTTCTTCTCCAACTATTTCCTGCATATGGCGGACGTCACCTTCGACATGCGCACGCGCGAGATGGAGGTGCATCGCGGCGCGGCGGAGCCCTGGCGGGTGACGCTGGTCGACACGGGCGAGGCCACCCAGACAGGCGGCCGCATCCGGCGCATCCTCGATCATGTGAAGGACGACGACGTCTTCGCGCTGACCTATGGCGACGGCCTCGCCGACATTGATCTCACCGCCGAACTCGCCTTTCACCGCGCCCATGGCAAGCTGGCGACCGTCGCGGCGGTGCGCCCCGAATCCCGCTTCGGCGCCCTGACCCTCGACGGCGCGCGCGTGACCGCCTTCGTCGAAAAGCCGGTCGTCGAAAGCGGTTACGTCAACGGCGGCTTCTTCCTCCTCTCCCCGAAAGTCGCCGACCTCATCGACGGCGACGACACCGTCTGGGAAAACGAGCCTCTGCAAAGGCTCGCCCATGACGACCAGTTGCGCGCCTTCCATCACGACGGCTTCTGGCGGCCGATGGATACGCTGCGCGACAAGATCTACCTCGAAAACGAATGGAACAGCGGAGGCGCCAAGTGGAAACTCTGGTGATCTCCTCGGCCTTCTGGCTCGGCAGGCGTGTGTTCGTCACGGGCCATACGGGCTTCAAGGGCGCATGGCTCTCGCTCATGCTCTCGCGCCTCAATACGCGCGCGACGGGTTTCGCGCTCGCGCCGCCAACCACGCCGAGCCTGTTCGCGCTGGCGGGCGTGGCGGATCATATCGACGACAGACGCGGCGACGTGCGCGATCTCGCCGCGTTGACGGAGGCGATGCAGGCGGCGGCGCCGGAGATCGTCATTCACATGGCGGCGCAGCCGCTCGTGCGCGAATCCTACAACGACCCCGTCGCCACCTATGCGACCAATGTGATGGGGGTCGTGAATGTGCTCGACGCCGCGCGTCACACGCCGAGCGTAAGGCTCGTTCTCGTCGTCACCTCGGACAAATGCTACGACAATCGCGGCTGGGCGTGGGGCTATCGAGAAACGGACGCGCTCGGCGGGCGTGACCCCTATTCCAGCAGCAAGGCCTGCGCGGAGCTCGTCGCCGCCGCCTGGCGCGACAGTTTCCGCGAGACCGGCGTGGCCATTTTCTCGGCGCGCGCCGGCAATGTGATCGGCGGCGGCGATTTCGCGGCGGATCGCATTCTGCCCGATGCGCTGCGCGCCTTCAGCGCGGGCCGCAGCCTGAAATTGCGCAACCCCAAAGCCGTGCGCCCCTGGCAGCATGTGCTGGAGCCGCTTACGGGCTATCTGCGCCTGATCGAACAGGCGATGACCTCGCCCGGCGCGGCGGCCGAACTGGAAGGCGGCGTCAATTTCGGACCCGGGCCGGAGTCGGAGCGCAGCGTCGAGGATCTCTTGACTCAATTCGCGTCGTGTTGGGGGCCGGGTCCGGGCTGGGAGACGGAAGGCGGCCCGCATCCGCATGAGGCGCGTCTGCTGAGCCTCGACACCGCGAAGGCCCGCGAACTCCTGGGCTTCGCGCCCATTCTCGATTTCGAGCAGGCGACGCTGTGGACCGCGCAGTGGTATCGCGCCTTCCTCGACACGGACGACATCGTCGCGCTGACGATGAAGCAGATCGACCGCTATCTCGGCCGGCGCGTGCGCCTCTCTTCGCCCTTTGCGCAGGCCGCTTTCAGGGACGCCCAGGATGACAGACGCATCAACGCCCGCTGAGGCGCTGCGCGCGCAGATTCTCGATCTCGTCAGCGACTATCATCGCCTCGCGCATGGGACGGAGCGCTTCGTTCCCGGCGAGACGCCGACGCCCGTTTCGGGCCGCGTCTATGACGCGCGCGACATGCGGATGCTTGTCGATTCGGCGCTGGATTTCTGGCTGACGACCGGGCGTTTCAATGCGGCCTTCGAGGCGCGGCTTTCGGCCTATGTCGGCGCGCGCAAGGCGCTGACCGTCAATTCCGGCTCCTCGGCCAATCTCGTCGCCTGCGCCGCTCTGACCTCGCATCTGCTGCGGGATCGCACCCTGAAGCCGGGCGATGAAATCATCACCTGCGCCACCGGCTTTCCGACGACGGTCAATCCCATCCTGCTGTTCGGCATGGTCCCCGTCTTCGTCGACGTCGATCTCCCGACCTACAACATCGACGTGGCGGCGGTGGAGGCGGCCATCACGCCGAAGACGCGCGCCATCATGGTCGCCCACACGCTCGGCAATCCCTTCGACGTGCGCGCCATCAGCGCGCTCTGCGCGCGCCACGACCTCTTCCTGATCGAAGACTGTTGCGACGCGCTCGGCGCGACGGTCGACGGCCGGCATGTCGGGACCTTTGGCGACATTGGAACGCTGTCCTTCTATCCCGCGCATCACATCACCATGGGCGAGGGCGGCGCGGCCTTCACGAGCGACAATCATCTGGCGAAAGCGATCGAGTCGTTTCGGGACTGGGGCCGGGACTGCTATTGCGAGCCGGGCCGGGACAACAGCTGCAACAAGCGCTTCGGCTGGCGCCTCGGCGATCTGCCGAAGGGGTACGATCACAAATATGTCTATTCGCATCTCGGCTTCAATCTGAAGATCACCGACATGCAGGCGGCGGTCGGCCTCGCGCAGATGGATCGGCTCGATGGATTCGTCGCGGCCCGGAACCGCAATTTCAACCTGCTGAAGGCGGGGCTCGGTCATCTGGAGGATCGTCTCATCCTGCCGCGGGCCACGGCCGGAACGCAGCCCTCGTGGTTCGGCTTTCCGCTGACGCTGCGCGCCGACGCGCCCTTCACGCGCGACGAACTGGTCATTCATCTCAACGCCAGGAAGATTGGCACGCGGCTGCTCTTCGGCGGCAATCTGCTGCGCCAGCCGTATATGAAAGGCCGTAACTATCGCGTCAGCGGCGCCTTGCGGAACGCCGACATCGTCGTCGACCGCACCTTCTGGATCGGAGTCTATCCGGGCCTGGGCGAGGCGCAGATCGGCCATATGATCGAGACGATCGACGCCTTCTGTCGCGGAACGGCGACACAGGCGGCGGAGTGACGGGAATGCTGGACGCCAGTCCCGACGGCGCGGCCCTGACGCGGCATCCGCTGTGGCGGGCCGATATTGCGCGTATCCTCTCCGCGAGGCTTCCCTGGGAGACGTTCGAGGGCAAGACCGTGCTCGTCGCCGGCGCCAATGGCTTTCTGCCGGCCGCGATGGTCGAGACGCTGTTGACGCTCAGCGCCGTTATACCGGGTGTGAAAGTCGTCGCGCTGGCGCGGTCGCGGGAGAATGCGCTGCGCCGCCTTGGCGGCTGGCTCGGCCATCCGGCGCTTTGCCTGCGCATCGCCGACGTCAGCGAGCCGCTCGATCTCGATGGTCCCGTCGACATGATCATCCACGCCGCGAGCCAGGCGAGCCCGCGCTTCTACGACGCCGATCCGGTCGGCACCGCCCTGCCCAATATTCTCGGGACGCAGCGACTCCTCGAACTTGCGCGCCACAAGAAGGCGTCGCGCTTTCTCTATCTGTCGAGTTCGGAAGTCTATGGCGCGATCGACGGGCGCGCGCCGATCCGGGAACAGGATTTCGGCCCCCTTGATCCGGCGACGCTGCGCGCCTGTTACGCCGAATCGAAACGCATGGGCGAAACGCTGTGCGCGAGTTACGGCGCGCAATATGGCGTCGATTGCGTCATCGCGCGCCCCTTTCACACCTACGGACCGGGCATGCGTCTCGACGACGGCCGCGTCTTTGCGGATTTCGTGGGCGACATCGTGCGCGGGCGCGATCTCGTGCTCAACAGCGACGGCGCGGCGGAGCGCGCCTTCTGCTATCTCGCCGACGCCGTCGAGGCCTTTTTCACCCTGCTGCTGAAGGGCGAGGCCGGAGCGGCCTATAATGTCGGCAATGCGCGCGCCGTGATGTCCATCCGCGATCTGGCCATGCTGCTCGCCGGGCTCTTTCCCGAGCGAGGGCTGCAGGCGCGCTTCGCGCCGCCGCGCACGGGGTATCTCGCAAGCCGGGTGACGCGCGCCGCGCCGGACACGACGCGGCTGGAGTCGCTCGGCTGGCGCGCGCGGACCGACGCCGCCGAAGGCTTTCGCCGGACGATCGAGATCTATTCCGACATTTTTGGGCCGTCCGCTCTGGGAGCCAGCGCATGACCACCGGGCCTTCCGCCACGACCGCCGCTCCCATCGATTGGCGCCGTCGCTTCGACGCGGGCGAGCTCGATCGTCTTGCGCTCTGGAAGCGTTTCGCCGAGCGGCACAGGCTCATCGCTCAACATTCGGCCGTGCTGGCGGGGACGGACATTGCGGCGCTCGCCGTTGACCCCGCGGGCCTGTCCGTGTCGCTGACAAATGGCCTCTGCTTCGGGCTCGATCCCGACGCCTTGCGCGAAGCGCCCAATGTCATCCTGGCGCAGGGCGGCTATGAGACCTTCGAGACGTCGCTGATTCTCCGGCTGGCCCGCGGCGCGCGCACCGTTTTCGACATCGGCGCCAATATTGGCTGGCACAGCCTTCATATCGCGCAGCAGGAGCCGCAGGCGCGCGTCTACGCCTTCGAGCCCGTGCCGTCGACGCATGGCCGCCTGCGCGCCAATCTCGCGCGCAATGCGGCCGGCGCGCGCGTCACCGCGATCGCGGACGGCCTCTCCGACAGCGCGGGCGTGTTCGACATGTTCGTGCCGGCGACCTCCGGTTCGCCCGCCGCCTCGCTCTCCGAGTTGCATCCGAGCGAAGGCAGCCTGCGGGTCTCCTGTCGCTTCACGACCCTCGACGATTTCGTCGCGGCGGAAGGCGTCGCGACTCTCGATCTCCTCAAATGCGACGTCGAAGGGGCCGAGCTGCGCGTCCTCAGAGGGGCCGAAGCCGCGCTCGCCCGTTTTCGGCCAGCGATCGTCATCGAACTGCTGCGCAAATGGTCGGCGGCCTTCGGCTATCATCCAAACGACGTCATCGATTTCCTGGGTCGGCTCGGCTATGTCTGCCATGGCGTCGGGGACGGAGCGCTGACGCCGATGACGCGCGTGACAGAAGAGACGCGCGAGACCAATTATCTCTTTCTCGATCCGGCGCGGCATCGTCCGACCGAACTCGTTGCGGACGGTTGCTGACATGCGCCGGATGGCACGCATATGGAGCCTGCGTTTCGCGCGCTACCTGATCATGGGCGCGGTGAACACGCTCTTCGGCTATGGCGTCTTCTATCTGCTTCTCCGCCTGACTGTGCCGCCGAGCCCGGCGCTGGCGGCGGCGACCGTGCTCGGCGTGCTGTTCAATTTCGTGACGACCGGGCGGGTCGTCTTCCAGAATGCACAGACGTCGCGGCTCGGGCGCTTCGCAACAGCGTATCTCGTGGTCTTCCTGTTCAACGACGCGCTGCTGGAAAGCGCCATGACGTTCGGCGTCACGGCGGCGGCGGCGCAGGCGATGCTGCTTTTGCCCTGCGTTGTGTTGTCCTACGCGCTCCAGCGCGCCTTCGTCTTCGCGCCCGAGGCATCCAAGGCATGAAAACCATCTCGATCGTCACGCCCTGCTACAATGAGGACGCGAACATCCGCGAATGCCATGCCGCGATCCGGGCGCTGTTCGACACGGAGCTGAAGGCATACAGGCGCGAGCACGTCTTTTGCGACAACGCCTCCACGGACCGCACCGTCGAAATTCTCCGCGAGATCGCGGCGTCGGACAAGGACGTGAAGGTCATCTTGAACGCGCGCAATTTCGGCGCGATGCGCTCGAACTATAATGGTGTGATGGCGGCGACGGGCGATGCGGTGCTGCTGTTCTTCCCGGCCGACATGCAGGACCCTCCCGAGCTGATTCCGCAAATGGTCGCGCATTGGGCGCAGGGCGTGGAGGTCGTTTATGGCGTCCGCGAGATTCGCGAAGAAAGCGCCGCGATGCGCATGCTGCGCAGAGCCTATTATCGTCTGCTCACCTCGCTCTCCGAGCTGTCGTCGCCGCCGGGCGTCGGCGATTTTCAGCTCGTCGACCGCAAGGTCGTCGAGGCGATGCGCCGGATCGAGGACGCCTATCCCTTCATGCGCATGATGACCTTCGAATGCGGATTCACGTCGCGCGGCCTCCCCTATCGCTGGGTGGCGCGACGGCGGGGCGTCTCGACGAATACGTTGAAGAGTCTGGTTGATCAGGGTCTGAACGGTCTCGTGACGAATACGCTGGCGCCGCTGCGGCTGCTGCTCTTTTGCGGTTTCGCGCTGGCGGCGCTGTCCTTGCTGTACGCCTTCTTCAATCTCGTCATCGGCCTCATCTACTTCCAGAGCCTTGCCGCGCCGGGCGTGATGACGATCATCACCGCCGTCTTCTTCTTCGGCGGGGTTCAGCTCTTCTCCATCGGCGTGCTCGCGGAATATGTGCTCGCGATCTACGCCCAGGTGCGGCGCAAACCCGTCGTGTTCGAGCGCGAGCGCCTGAACTTCTGAAGGAGGATGGACATGACCCCGATCGCCGGTCCCGACGATGCGGCGGCGCCGCTGAGTCCGGCAGTCCCGAGGGCGATATCGCATTTTCAGCTTCTGTTCGCCGTCTCTCTCATCTTCATTCTGCCGAATGTCATCCTGGCGACGGCGCTGCGTCCGATCCCCGCCATGATCGTCGTCGCCGGTTGCGCGGGCGCCGTTCTGATCATGTGGCGGGAGCGGATGCAGGGCGCGTTTCTGCGCGCTTCCGCCGACGCCGGCCGTCTTGCGCTCTGTCTTCTGCTGGGCCTGAGCCTCTGCCTGCTCGGCGGCGAGGGTCATTTTTTCATGCCCACCACGGACTGGCTGACCCGCGACGCGGTTCTGTCCGATCTGCTGCGCAATGGCCTGACGGTCCTCTATCGGATGGGCGGGCAGGATTATGTGCTGCGCGCGCCGCTCGGCATGTATCTCCTCCCGGCGATGGTCGGGCGCGTGCTGGGGCTTTACGCCGCGCATCTCGCGCTGCTCGCGCAAAATTCGGCGCTGCTCGGCGTGGCCGCTTATTTCATCACGTCGATCGCCGACGTTCGGCGGGCGCCCATGATTTTCCTGCTCATCGGTTTCAGCGGCCTTGATCTCGTCGGCCTCGCCGTCGGCGAAGCGGTGGCGGCGATGAGGGGCGCAAATCTCTTCGGAATTGGACACACCGAATGGTGGCTGCTCGAAATCTGGCCGGTTCGGCTGCAATTTTCGAGCATCGTCACGCAGATCTTCTGGGTCCCCAACCATGCCGCGCCGGGCGTTTGGTTCGCGACGCTGACGCTCCTGCATCTGCGTCGCGCCATCAGCTTTCCAGCCGTGCTCGCCGCCTGCGGCCCAATGCTGCTCTGGTCCCCGCTCGCCATGGCCGGCGCGGCGCCATTTGTCCTTTTGTTGGCGGCGCGGCGCCCGTTGCGGGCTCTTGTCGCGCCGGGAGTTGCAGGCGCATGCGCGGTTTCTCTCTGCTTTCTTCCGGTCGCCGCCTATCTCGTCGCCGACGCCGCCGAGGTCTCGCATGAATGGCTGATCCTGCGAAAGGATTTTCTGGCGTTTTATCTGTGCTTCCTTGTGGTGGAGATCCCGCAGGCCGCTGTTGTGCTATCCCGGTTCAAGGATGTGCCGAAGGAGGACAGAGCGGTGTTTCTGCTGGCGCTCGCGACGCTTCTCGTTCTGCCCATCTACAGCCTCGGCCCCTCGAATGATCTGGCGATGCGGGCGTCCATTCCGGCGCTGTTCATTCTCGCCTTCCAGTTTGCGCGCATCGCCGTGCTCACACGCGGCGAAGCCGGCGCGCTGCCGGGCGTCATATCAACGCTGGTTCTGCTGTCCGCGGCGACGCCGCTCATGGAGATCAAATTCGCGCTCGTCGACAAACCCTACGCCATCAGCGACTGCAATATGCTGACGACGGTCGAGAAGTTCTTCCCCGGCGCGGTTCCCACCAATTATCTGGCGCGGCGTGAAAAGGCGCCGGCCTGGCTCGTTGATCTTTCGGGGGCGCCGGCGCCGCTGACCGTCGAGGACCGGACATGCTGGCCGGATCACCCCTGGCTCGAGGAGAAATTCCGCTAGAGAGCGAATCGCGGCGCGGATGGGCTTGTAAAAAAAATCTCCTGTGACATCCGCCGGGGCGGCGGGCCGGGTCTTTGACTTCCGCCGTCCCCCTTGGCTAAAAGCCTCGCTCCCATTGGAGAGAGGATGCAGATGACATCGATCGTCGAGCGGCTGAGCGTCGAACTTGCGGCGAAACCATGGCAAGTGGAGGCCGCGATCGGCCTTCTCGACGGCGGCTCGACGGTGCCCTTCATCGCGCGTTACCGCAAGGAGGCGACCGGCCAGCTCGACGACGTGCAATTGCGCAAGCTCGAAGAGAGGCTGCGCTATCTGCGGGAGCTGGAGGAGCGCCGCAAGGCGATTCTCGACTCGATCGAGAGCCAGGGCAAGCTCGACGACGCGCTCCGTCGCGTCATCATGGAGGCCGACAACAAGGCGCGCCTCGAAGACATCTATCTGCCCTACAAGCCCAAGCGCCGCACCAAGGCGCAGATCGCGATCGAGGCGGGGCTCGCGCCGCTGGCCGACGCGCTTCTCTCCTCGCCGGACAAGGACCCGAAAGCTCAGGCGGAAGCCTTTGTGAACGCCGAAAAGAATGTCGCGACGGCGGAGGCGGCGCTCGAGGGCGCGCGGGCGATTCTGGTCGAGCGCTTCGCAGAGGACGCCGATCTGATCGGCGCGCTGCGCGAGATCCACTGGGCGCAGGCGGTGATGAAATCGCGGCCGCGCGAGGGCAAGGAAGCGGCCGCCGCGAAGTATTCGGATTATTTCGAGTTCTCGCAGCCGATCTCCAAATTGCCGTCGCACCGCATTCTCGCGCTGTTTCGGGGCGAGAAGGAAGACATGCTCGAACTCGAAATGGCGCCGGAGGCGGAGCCGGGGCTCGGCGGTTACGAGAGCCGGATCGCCCGCCGCTACGCCATCGAGGATCGCGGGCGGCCCGGCGACAAATGGCTGCTGGAGACCGCGCGCTGGGCGTGGCGCACCAAGATCGAACTGCATCTTTCGGTCGACGCCCGTTCGCGCCTGTGGCGCTTCGCGGAGGAAGAGGCGATTCGCGTCTTCGCGGAGAATTTGCGCGACCTTCTGCTCGCCGCGCCCGCTGGCGCGCGCGCGACGCTTGGCCTCGATCCGGGTTTTCGCACCGGCGTGAAGGTCGCGGTGATCGACGCGACCGGCAAGATCGTCGCGACGACCGCGATCTATCCCCACGAGCCGCAGCGGCGCTGGGACGACTCGATCGCGACGCTCGCAAGTCTCGCGCGCCAGCACCGGATCGAACTCATCGCCATCGGCAATGGCACGGCGTCGCGCGAGACCGATAAGCTCGCCGGCGAACTCATGTCGAAGCATCCCGAGCTGAAGCTCACCAAGATCGTCGTTTCCGAGGCGGGCGCCTCCGTCTACTCGGCTTCGGAATACGCTTCAAAGGAGCTTCCCGATCTCGACGTGTCGCTGCGCGGCGCCGCCTCCATCGCGCGCCGTCTTCAGGACCCCCTGGCCGAGCTGGTGAAGATCGAGCCCAAATCGATCGGCGTCGGACAATATCAACACGACGTTTCCGATACCAAGCTGTCGCGCGCGCTCGACGCCGTGGTGGAAGACTGCGTGAACAAGGTCGGGGTCGATGTGAACACGGCGTCGGCGCCGCTGCTGGCGCGCGTCTCGGGCCTGGGCGAAACGCTGGCCGCCAACATCGTCGCGCATCGCGACGCCAACGGCCCGTTCCGCACCCGCGCGGCGCTGAAGGAGGTGCCGCGTCTGGGGCCGAAAGCCTTCGAGCAGAGCGCCGGCTTCCTGCGCATCATCGACGGCGACGATCCGCTCGACCGCTCGGGCGTGCATCCGGAAGCCTATCCGCTGGTGCGGCGCATTCTCACGGCGGTGAAGAGCGACATCCGCGCGCTGATCGGCAATGCGACGGAGCTGCGCAAGCTGAAGCCGGCGCAATTCGCCGACGAGACCTTCGGCCTTCCGACCGTGTCCGACGTTCTGGCCGAGCTGGAAAAGCCTGGCCGCGATCCGCGCCCGGCGTTCAAGACGGCGACGTTCCAGGAGGGCGTCGAGACGCTCAACGACCTGAAGCCGGGCATGGTGCTGGAGGGCGTCGTCACCAATGTCGCGGCCTTCGGCGCCTTTGTCGACATTGGCGTGCATCAGGACGGGCTCGTGCACATCTCTGCGCTGTCGAAGGACTTCGTGAAGGACCCGCGCACGGTGGTGAAGCCCGGCGACATTGTGCGGGTGAAGGTGATGGAGGTCGACGCGCCGCGCAAGCGCGTCTCGCTTACCATGCGGCTCGACGATGCGCCCGGACAGGCCAAATCCGGTCCCGGCCGTGATCCGCGCCCGCGCGGGCCGCAGCAGCCCCCGCGCGGCGGCAAGCCCTCGGGCGGGCCGGGCGGATTGGGCGAGGCCCTGCTCGCCGCCATGAAACAGAAGGGCGAGCGGTAGCGCCGTCGAGGACGCCCCTCCCGTCTGCCGACCGGCGAGGGAGGGGGCGCCGCGAATCGCGCGGCGTCGTTCGGGGAGGGGAGCGCTGGAGCGGGTGAAGGGAATCGAACCCTCGTATTCAGCTTGGAAGGCTGCTGCTCTACCATTGAGCTACACCCGCACGCCTTTTCTATGCCAAGCCGCGCGCCGCTTTGCAATGCCGTTGCGCAGGGCCGCGCTCCCGCATTTATCCATTTGACAGCGCCGCCGGAGCCAACTAACCCGAGCGCCCGACGGTCAATCATCAGGCGGGCGTTCACGCTGCTTCTTTTCGCAAGGATCACCGAACCGTGGCCAAACCCCAACTCGGCGCCAAGCGCCAATGCCAGTCTTGCGCGACGAAATTCTACGATCTCAATCGAGAACCGATCGTCTGCCCGAAGTGCGGGACCATCTTCCAGGTCGCGCTCACCCGCGCCCCGGCCCGCGTCGAGGCGGTGGAAGACGTCGAAACTGAAAAGGAAGGCGTCGACACCGTGTCGCTGGATGAGGTCGAGGAGAGCGAAAACGCCGCCGAGACCATCGACGTCGATGAGGACGTGGAACTTGTCGACGACGCCGACGACGACACCTTCCTCGAGGAAGAGGAAGGCGAGGACGACGACGTCGCGGGCCTGATCGACGGCGACATCGAAAGCGACGACGAAGTCTGAACGCCTGGTCCGACTCTTGCGGAACGATCGGCCCGTGCGGGCCGGCCGCAGCGGAATGAAAAAACCCGCGGTCTTTTCAGGCCGCGGGTTTCATTTTCCTGACGCTGCCGCGCACTTACTTGCTGCGGCGGCGGCGCTGCTGGCCGAGGCCCATCTGCTTGGCCAGATTGGAGCGGGCCTGGGCGTAATTGGGCGCGACCATCGGATAATCGGCCGGCAGGCCCCATTTCTCGCGATAGTCCTCCGGCGACAGGCCGTATTGCGTGCGCAAATGCCGCTTCAGCGATTTGAATTTCTTCCCGTCCTCGAGGCAGATGAGGTAGTCGTTGTGGATCGACCGCTTGACCGGCACGGCCGGCTTGGGGGGCTCCGCCGGCTCGGCGACGACGCCGGCGCCCACGCGCAGCAGCGCGTTGTAGACGTCGCTGATCAGGCTCGGAAGATCAGACGCGGGAACAGAATTGTTGCTGACATAGGCAGACACAATATCCGCCGCGAGCTCTATATTGTTATTCAGGGTCATAGGGGCGCCTGTTGCCTCGAGGTTGACTTCGATTCCACTGAAAGCCACTGAGAACTTGAGCGGAAGCGTGGCCCCTTCCGTCAGAGCTCGAACAAAACCATCCCACCCAAAAGGTCCGTCGAACAAACCAAGATTAGCTTTTCATTTAACGCTTTTTTGCTGCTCCAGCAAGAATTATCCCCTGATTATTTGCTTGAAACGAGGCAAGGCGTCAGATGTTTCCTTGTTTTCCTCTGAGGCGCGCGGCGCCCGAAAGAGCAACCACAAGTTTAGGACGGCGGCGTTTGTAGACTAGCCGTGACAGGGGCTTTAGATGAGCGGGGCCGTCGCCAGACCGGCGCGACGCGGCCGGATGGAGCATCATGACCTCGTTCAAGGCGATCCGAATCGACAGCGCCGACGCCCCGGACGGCGCCCGCTACGTCGAGATGTCGGAAGACGCGCTGATGCCGGGCGACGTCGATCTCGACGTTCTCTATTCCGCCATCAACTACAAGGACGGGCTGGCGGTGACCGGCAAGGGCCGGGTCGTGCGGCGCTTCCCCATGATCCCCGGCGTCGATCTCGTCGGCCGCGTCACGCGGGCGGCGCATCCGGACGTCGCGCCGGGCGACGTCGTCGTCGCCACGGGCTGCGGGATCGGCGAAGCCCATTACGGCGGTTTCGCGCAGAAGGCGCGATTGCCCGGCGACTGGCTCGTGAAGCTGCCGGAACGGCTCACGCCGGCGCGCGCGATGACGGTGGGGACGGCCGGATTGACCGCGATGTTCTGTGTGTTCGCGCTGGAGCGCCACGGGCTGACGCCGGCGGCGGGGACGGCGGTCGTGTCGGGGGCGTCGGGCGGCGTCGGCTCCTTCGCCGTGGCGCTGCTCGCCAGTGCCGGCTGGCGCGTCGCCGCCATCACCGGCCACGCCGCCGAGGGCGACTATCTGAGATCGATCGGCGCCGCCGAGAGCCTCGCCCGCGACGACTTCTCGCAGCCGGGCAAGGCGCTCCAGACGCAGCGCTTCGCGGCGGGCGTCGATACGGTGGGCGGCGTCACCCTGGCCAACATCCTGTCGCAGACCGCTTTCGATGGCGCCGTCGCGGCCACGGGCAATGTCGGCGGCATGGATCTGCCGGCGAGCGTCGCCCCCTTCATCCTGCGCGGCGTGTCCCTTCTCGGCGTGGAAAGCGTGCGGCCGAGGATTGCGCTGCGGCGCGCGGCCTGGGCGCGCATCGCGACAGACCTCGACGCCGCCATGATGGACGCCATGTGTGAGATAATCCCCTTCGATCAGGCGCTGGAGCGGGCGCGCTCGATCGTGACGGGAAAGATCAGGGGGCGGGTCGTGATCGAAATGCCCTGAGTCCGGCAAAGCCTTCAGCGTGACGCCTATTGTCGCAGTGATGACGCGCGTTCTCGACTTTCGACGCCGGCTCAGTTGTAATGACCGCCATTCGGCCCATGAAAAGGCGCTTCGCCAAGGCGCTTCGCCAAGGCCGGTTGTTTTGGCGGGAACAGGCGCGACGGAACAGAAGAGCCGGAGCCGCAAGGTTCCCCGGGGCCGTTTGTTTTTCTTGCCCGCGCGGCGCTAAAGGTAGGACGCATGAGTTCGGCTTTCACGAAAGAACAGGAAGACGACAACCCCCGCGAGGATCTCCCCGATCGCCCGGTCAGTCCGCATCGCAATCTCGTCACGCCGGAAGGTTTGCAACAGATCGACGATGCGCTGACGCGGCTGCACGCGGAGATTGCGCGGGCGACCGCGGCCGACGACACTCACGCGCTCGCGGTCGCGCAACGCGATCTGCGCTACTGGAGCGCGCGCCGCGCCAACGCCGAAATCGTGCAGCCCATCCGGGACCACTCGCATGTGCGATTCGGCCACCGCGTCGTCGTCGAGCTCGACGGCGGCGAGACGCGCGTGTTCCGCCTCGTGGGCGAAGACGAGGCCGATCCGGCCAGGGGCCTCATCCCCTATGTAGCGCCGCTGGCGCAGGCGTTGATGGGAAAAAGCGTCGGCGACAAGGCGGAGGTCATTCACCATAGCGCCGTCATCGTCGAGATCGGCTGAAACGCTCCTTCGCCGCGCGGCGTCGCGCGGCGAAAGTGAGACCGGGCAACTTGCGCCTTGCGCGGCGCGGTCGCGCTCGGCGACCGGCGCTGGCCGTCAGGCGGCCTTCCTGGGCTGCTTCTTCTGCGCGCTCTTTTGCGCCGGGGCCTTGGGCGCGGGCGCGGTCTTTTCCGCGATGGCCGGTTTTGCTGTCGGGTCGGCCTTGGCCGCGGAGGGTTTCGCCGGGCGGCGCAGACGGCGCTTGATCGACCCCCACAGCTCCTTCATCTCCAGCGCCGCCACGCCGTCGGGATTATATTCCGTGACGCCGAGACCGAGCCGCGCCGCCTCCTGATAATCGACGCGGGCGGAAACGAGCGGCGCGAGAAGGCCGCCGATCGCCTGAAGCGCCTTGGCGCCGAGTTCGACGCGCGCGCTTTGCTGCGACGGCGGGCACTGATTGAGCAGAAAAGCGTAATCGACGCCGGCCTCTTTCACCGTCGCGCGGGTGATTTCGCTGGCCCAGAGATCGAAGGCGTTGGGCCGCGCCGGAATGACGCAGAGATCGGCGGCGCGAATCGCGGCGAGCGTCTCCTCGCCGCCTTGTCCGGGCGCGTCGATCACGACGAGCGTGACGCCCTTCTTCTCGAGCGCCGCGAGCGTCTTTGCGAGCTTCGCGGGAGAGGTGTGCTCCACGGCGAGATTGGCGTCGCGGCGCGTCGCCGACCAGGTCACGAGTGTCTGCAGCGGATCAAGGTCCATGACGACGACGCGCTCGCCGGCCGCGCAGGCCGCCACGGCGACGCTGCTCGCGAGGGTGCTCTTGCCGGCGCCGCCTTTTTGCGTAACGAAAGCTATGGTCCGCATTGGTGATTTTCCGTGGTCGGCAGGTCGCGGAGCCGGGGAGGCCCCACGCGGATGAACGGAGTTTTCGGCGCCGCGAGTCCGAATCATTTACTTGTACAAAGGGTAATCGTTGGTTAACGCGCCGTCGAGGTGGTAATCGACTGTCAACTTCTCCAAGTATTCATCGCCCGCATGACAGGTCGCCATGTCTGATCTCTTCGCAGTTGCGAAACTCGATGACGCCGCGCCGCGTCCGCTCGCCGATCGCCTCCGGCCGACGCGTCTCGAAGAGGTCGTGGGCCAGGATCATCTGCTCGGGCCGGACGGCGCGCTCACGCGGCTCGTTCGCGGCGGCGCGCTCGGATCTCTGATTCTCTGGGGACCGCCCGGCTCCGGCAAGACGACCGTCGCGCGCCTGCTCGCGCATGAGACCAATCTGGCCTTCGTGCAGATCTCCGCGATCTTCTCGGGCGTGGCGGATCTGAAGAAAACCTTCGAGGCCGCTCGCGCCAGACGCGCAACGGGGCAGGGCACGCTCCTTTTCGTTGATGAAATTCACCGGTTCAACCGCGCGCAGCAGGACAGTTTCCTCCCCGTGATGGAGGACGGCACGATCACCCTGATCGGCGCGACGACGGAAAATCCCTCCTTCGAACTCAACGCCGCGCTTTTGTCGCGCGCGCGCGTGATGACGTTCCGGGCGCTGGATGAGGCCGCGATCGAGAAGCTGCTGGCGCGGGCGGAGGCGGTGGAGGGCAAGCCCTTGCCGCTCGATCCCGACGCGCGCGCGGCGCTCGTCGGCATGGCGGACGGCGACGGCCGCGCGGCCCTGACGCTGGCGGAGGAAATCTGGCGCGCGGCGCGCCCGGACGAGACCTTCGATCGCGCGGCGCTGGCCGACGTCGTTCAGCGCCGCGCGCCGATCTACGACAAGGCCCAGGAGGGCCACTACAATCTGATCAGCGCTCTGCACAAATGCGTGCGCGGATCCGATCCCGACGCCGCGCTCTATTATTTCGCCCGGATGCTCGACGCCGGCGAGGACCCTCTCTTTCTGGCGCGGCGCATCGTGCGGATGGCGGTGGAGGACATCGGCCTCGCCGATCCGCAGGCGCTCGTCATCGCCAATGCGGCGAAGGAGGCCTACGATTTTCTCGGCTCGCCGGAGGGCGAGCTCGCGCTGGCGCAGGCGGTGATCTATGTCGCGACGGCGCCGAAGTCCAACGCCGGCTACGTCGCCTACAAGAGCGCGCGCCGCCTTGCGCAGGAGAAGGGCTCGCTCATGCCGCCCAGGATCATCCTCAACGCGCCGACCAAGATGATGCGCGAGGAGGGCTATGGCGCCGGCTACGAATACGACCATGATTCGCCCGACGCCTTTTCAGGCCAGGATTACTGGCCGGAGGCCCTCGGCCGGCGGAAATTCTACGCGCCAGCGGAGCGCGGATTCGAGCGCGAGCTGGGCAAGCGACTCGATTATTGGGAGAGACTGCGGCGCGAGCGCAACAGTAAATAGAAATTGATTGTCATTTCGCCCCGAATGCTGTTGCGTTTTTGTCACGGAGCCCCGCAAACGCGCTGCACAAGGCTTGATCAGGCCGCCTTTCCGTTGACCGCTCCGGACGATCGGCCGTAAGTCTTCTGTCGAAAGCGGAACGACGCGCCTGCGCCGCGCCGCGTGATATTTCAAGGGACTCGAGGGGGTCACAGATGGCCAAAGCTTCTTATCTCGCCGGCGTTGCGCTGGCTCTTGCCGCCGGTTCCGCGCTCGCGGCCGATCTCCCCTCCCGCAAGGCGCCCCCGCCGGCCTTCGTTCCCCCGCCGCCGGCCTTCAGCTGGACCGGCCTCTATGGCGGTGTGAACATCGGCTACGGCTTCGGCGCCAGCAGCTCCATCCGCGGCGGCGAGCTGCTCACCCAGGTCCCGGGCGCCGGGCCGTTTGCCGGCGCTGTCGACGTGGCGGCTGGCGCGTGGAACATGCCGACCAATCTCAATGGCGTCCTCGGCGGCGGCCAGATCGGCTACAACTATCAGTTCAGCCCGTGGCTGGTCGTCGGCGTCGAAGCCGATATCCAGGCTGCTGATCTGCGCACCTCGCAGGCCGCTGGCGTGTCCTACATCTCCCCGGTCACCGGCGCCGGCGTCACTGGCTACGCCAACGCCAATCAGTATGTCGACTGGTTCGGCACGGTCCGCGGCCGCCTCGGCCTGACCCTGCCGTCCTGGCCGAACCTGATGATCTTCGGCACGGGCGGTTTTGCTTACGGCAGCGTCGAATCGGCGCATCGCTACACCCGCTTTGACGGAAGCGCGCCGCTTTTCGCCACGCAGGCTTCCGCCACCACCACCAGCACCAACACGGGCTGGACCGCGGGCGGCGGCGTCGAATGGACCCCGATGGCCTTCCCGGCCTGGTCGCTCAAGGTCGAGTATCTCTACACCGACCTGGGCTCGATCAATCAGGTGGGCACCGGCTTCTACAGCGCCGGCGCGTTCGGCGGCCCGGCCACCATGCTGGTCACCGGCAATCAGGCGAACTTCCGCTGGCACACGGTTCGCGCTGGCGTGAACTGGCACTTCAACCCGTTCGGCTCGTCCGCGCCGGTTCTGGCCAAATACTGAGATCTTCGCTGACGCGAATCGAAAGAGCCCGGCCCTGCCGGGCTCTTTTGCTTTCCGGGCCGATTCTGGCCGGCCGCGCCTTGCGCATCTTTGTCGCAGCCATATCTGCGGCCCATGGACGCGCGCGGCGCAAGACGTTAAGAATCAATCCTCAAGCAAGGCAGGGGATAAGCCCGCGCCCGGCCTTGCCGCCAATGGTTTCCCGTACGGGCAGATGCTAACCCTGAACAGGTCCAGCGCCGCCCTCCCGGAGCTTTCCGCCCCACATGTCCCGCAAGCTTGTCTTCTTTCTGGCGATCGTGGCGAGCCTCGCCGTCGGCGCGGCCCTGCCGGGGCTCGTGGCGCGATTCGGCGGAGCGGGCGCGCCTGCCAATGGAGGAGGGCCGGAAGCCGTCGCGCCGGCGCCGCAGGGACTCATCCCGCTTTCGGCGGCGCAGATCGAAGCCGCCAAAATCGGGATCGCCAAGGCGGGTCCGGGGGTGATTCGCCGCCAGATCACCGTCCCGGCGGCCGTGAAGCCAGATCCCGACCATCTCGCCCGCGTCGCCGCCAAGGTCGCCGGCGTGGTCGCGGAGATGCGCAAGAAGCTGGGCGACGAGGTCGCCAGGAACGAGACCATCGCCATCATCGATTCGCGCGAGGTCGCCGACGCCAAGAGCGAATATCTGGCCGCTCTCGCCAATTACGACCTGCAATCGCAACTGTTCCAGCGCGAGAAGGGTCTGTTCGAGAAGAAGATCACCGCCGAGCAACTGTTCCTGAAGGCCAGGGCGACCTTCACCGAGGCGAAGCTGCGGCTCGATCTCTCGCGCGGGAAGCTTGCCGCGCTCGATCTGTCGGAAAGCGAGATCGCCGCGCTCGGGTCGCAGCCGATCGCCCGCCTGCGCGAGAAGGAGATTCGCGCGCCGATCAAGGGGCGCGTCATCGAACGCCTGACCAATATCGGCCAGCCGGTGACGGCGGAAAGCCAGCTCTACGTCCTCGCCGACCTCTCCGAGGTGGAGGTCGAACTGGCGGTTCCGGTCGCCGATCTCGCCAGCGTGCGCGTCGGCCAGCCGGTTCTCCTCAAGGGGACGGGCGGGCGTTCGTTCGAAGGCGCCGTGCGCGTCGTGCATTCGATCATCACGCCCGAGACGCGCACCGGCCATGTTGTCGCCACCTTCAAAAACCCCGATTATGCGCTGCGCGCCGGCGCCTTGCTCAATGCGGAGATCGCGGTGGAGCAGAGCCCGGCGAAAGTGCTGGTCCCCCGCGCGGCCGTGCAGCTCGTTCACAATGAGCCGACGGTCTTCGTGCGGGTGAAGGACGGGTTCGAGAAGCGGGTCGTTGAGCTGGGCGACGGCGACGAGACCTCCGTCGAGATCATCAAGGGCCTCGCGCCGGGCGAACGGTTTGCGGTCGCCAACAGCTTCGTGCTCAAGGCGGAAGCCGGCAAGAGCGAAATTCCAGAGGAGTGACGGGCGCCAGACCATGATGCAGCGGATCATCGCCTTTTCGGTCCATAGCCGCTGGCTGGTCGTTCTGCTGGTGTCGCTGGTCGGCGCCTTCGGCATGTTCGCGCTCGCGCATCTGCCGATCGACGCCGTGCCCGACATCACCAATAATCAGGTCCAGATCAACGCGCGCGCGCCCGCCCTCTCCGCCTTCGAGATGGAGAAGCAGGTCGTCTATCCGATCGAGAACGCGCTCGCCGGCATTCCCGGTCTCGAATACACCCGCTCGCTGTCGCGCAACGGCTTCGGGCAGGTCACGGCCGTGTTCGCCGACGGCGTCGATATTTACTTCGCGCGCCAGCAGGTGAACGAACGCATCATGCAGGCGCGGGAGGATTTCCCGCCCGCAGTGGAGCTGCGCCTGGGGCCGATCGCCACGGGCCTGTCGGAAATCTACATGTGGTCGGTGCGCTACCGCGAGCCGCATGTCGTCGCCAGGGAGGGCGAGCCCGGCTGGCGCCGCGACGGCGCCTATGTCACGCCCGAGGGCGCGGTGCTGCGCACCCCGGTGGAGCTCGAATCCTACCTGCGCACGGTGCAGGACTGGATCATCCGCCCGCAGCTTCGCACCGTGCCGGGGGTCGCCGGCGTCGATTCGCTCGGCGGCTACATGCGGCAGTATCACGTGCAGCCGGACCCGGCGAAGCTCATGTCGCTCGGACTGTCCTTCGGCGACCTCGCGACGACGATCCAGAAGAACAACGTCAGCCGCGGCGCCGGCTATGTGGAGCGCAATGGCGAGGGTCTGGTCGTGCGCAGCGGCGGCCGTCTGGAGACCGTCGAGGACATCGGCAATGTGGTGGCGACGACGCGCAATGGCGTGCCGGTGCGCCTGCGCGAGATTGCGTCGGTGTCGATCGGCAAGGAGCTGCGCACGGGCAGCGCCAGTCTCAACGGCGACGAGGTGGTGATCGGCACGGCGCTGATGCTGATCGGGGCCAACAGCCGGACGGTTTCGGCCGCCGTCGATGAGAAGATGAAGGTCGTCGCCCGGTCGCTGCCGCCGGGAGTCGAGGTCAAGACGATCCTCAACCGCACCCTGCTGGTCGACGCCACCATCAAGACGGTGGCCAAGAATCTGACCGAGGGCGCGGCCCTCGTCATCCTCGTGCTGTTCGTCATGCTCGGCAATTTCCGGGCGGCGGTGGTGACGGCGACGGTCATTCCGGTGACCATGCTGTTTCTCGCCATCGGCATGTATGTCTTCAAGATCAGCGCCAATCTGATGAGCCTCGGCGCGCTCGACTTCGGCCTGATCGCGGACGGCGCCATCATCGTCGCCGAGAACTGCCTGCGCCGCCTGTCGGAGCGCCAGCACGCCGCCGGGCGTCCGCTCACCACCGAGGAGCGGCTCGACACCGTCATCGATTCGGCGGTGGAGATGCGGCGGCCCACCGTTTACGGCCAGTCGATCATCATCCTCGTCTATCTGCCGATCCTGAGCTTCTCGGGCGTCGAGGGGAAGATGTTCCACCCCATGGCGATGACGGTGATCATCGCCCTGCTGTCGGAATTTCTGCTCTCGCTCACCTTCTTCCCGGCGATGATCGCGCTGTTCGTCTCCGGCGAGGGCGAGGAGGGCGAGAACAGCATCGTTCATTGGCTCAAGCGCCGGTACGAGCCGCTGCTGCGCTGGGCGATGCACGAGCCCCTCAAGGTCATGGCGATCGGCGCGGGCTCCTTCGCGCTGGCGGTTCTCCTCTATCTGAGCCTCGGACAGGAGTTCATCCCCAAGCTCGACGAGAAGAACCTCGCCATGCAGGCGAACCGGATTCCGAGCACCTCGCTGTCGCAGTCGCAGGCGATGCAGCTCGATCTGGAAAACGTCATCCGCAGCCTGCCGCAGGTCGATTACGTCTTCTCCAAGACGGGAACGGCCGACATCGCGACGGATCCGATGCCGCCCAATCTGACCGACACCTTCATCATGCTGAAGCCGGAGCACGACTGGCCCGATCCGCATCTCCCGAAAGACAGGCTGATCGAGAACATCAGCGAGAAGATCGCTCAGCTTCCCGGCAACGCCTATGAATTCTCGCAGCCCATCCAGTTGCGGTTCAACGAGCTGCTGGCCGGCGTGCGCGGCGACATCGCCGTGAAGGTCTTCGGCGAGGACTTCGACGCCATGCTGAAGGCGGCCAATCACATCGCCGCGATCCTGCGGTCGACGCCGGGCGCGGCGGATGTGAAGGTGGAGCAGGTGACCGGCCTGCCGGTTCTCGACATCAAGGTGGATAAGGCCGCCATCGCCCGATACGGCCTGAGCCTCGGCGCCGTGCAGGATACGATCGGCGCCGCCATCGGCGGCGAGCCGGCGGGGGTGATCTTCGAGGGCGACCGGCGCTTCCCGATCTTCGTGCGGCTGCGCGACAATCTGCGCGAGGACGCGGGCGCGCTGGAGGCCATCCCCGTCTCGCTGCCGCCGGACGCCCAGGGCCGCATCTCGACGGTGCAGCTCAAGCAGGTGGCGAGTTTCTCGACGGTCGATGGCCAGAACCAGATTTCGCGTGAAAACGGCAAGCGCCGCGTCGTGGTGAGCGCCAATGTGCGCGGACGCGACATTGCGTCAGTCGTCACCGAGGCGCCCGCCAAGGTCGACGCCAAGGTGCAGATCCCGGCGGGCTACTGGATCGAATGGGGCGGGCAGTTCGAAAATCTCGCCGCTGCGCGCGCGCGGCTGATGATCGTCGTGCCGATCTGCTTCTTCATGATCTTCCTGCTGCTCTATTCCGCGCTCGGCTCGGCGCGGGACGCGCTGCTCGTCTTCACGGCGGTGCCGCTGGCGCTTATCGGCGGCGTGCTGGCGCTGTGGCTGCGCGGCATGCCCATGTCGGTGTCGGCGGCCGTGGGCTTCATCGCGCTGTCGGGCGTCGCCGTGCTCAACGGCCTCGTGATGCGCACCTATATCCATCAGCTCATGGTCAGCGGCGTTCCCGAGCGCGACGCGATCTTCCGCGGCGCCATGACGCGACTGCGGCCGGTGGCCATGACCGCGCTCGTCGCCTCGCTCGGCTTCGTGCCCATGGCGCTCGCGACGTCGACCGGCGCCGAAGTGCAGCGGCCGATCGCCACTGTCGTGATCGGCGGCCTGATCAGCGCGACGCTGCTGACGCTGCTCGTGCTGCCGGCGCTCTACGCCTTCTTCGGCGAGGACGAAAAAGCTCTGACCGCGGCGCGGGAAAGGGCGGCCGGTTGAGACGCCTGCCGCTCTTCCTCCTGCTGGCGGCTGTCGCCGTTGCGGCGCCGGCGCGCGCGGAGACGCTGGATGGCGCGCTTCTGCGCGCCTACAACAACAGTCCGGTGATCAATTCCAGCCGCGCCGGCGTGCGAGCGCTCGACGAGAAAGTGCCGCAGGCGCTCTCCAGCATGCGGCCGCGCGCCAGCGCCAACGCCTTTCTCGGCGTGCAGGAAAACCGGATGGTCACCAAGCAGCAGGACATCCCGCTCACGGATTCGACGCTGCAGGGTCCGGTCAAGAGCGTTCAGAGCGGCGGCAGCGTCCCGCGCTCGGCGGCTCTCTCCATCGAACAGCCGGTCTTCGACGGCTTCAAGGGGATGAACGCGACGCGCATGGCCGAGACCGGCGTGTTCGCCGGACGCGAAAGGCTCAGGCTGACCGAGCAGCGCGTGCTGTTTGGCGCCGCCTCCGCCTATATGAACGTCCTGCGCGACACGGCCGCGCTCAGATTGCAGGAGAGCAACGTCTCGGTGCTGGCCGAACAGTTGCGGCAGACCCGCGAGCGCTATGTGGCGGGCCAGATCACGCTCACCGACATCGCGCAGGCCGAGGCGCGGCTCGCGGCGGGGCAGTCGCTGGCGAGCCAGGCGCGGGCGGCGCTGGAGGCGAGCATCGGCGCCTATCGCCAGAGCATCGGCGTCGAGCCGAAGAAACTCGCGCCCGGCGCGCCCGTCGACCGGCTGATCCCGAAATCGCGCGAGGAGGCCGAGCGGATTGCGCTCGCCGAACATCCGGTCATTCTCGCCGCGCTGCACGACGCCGACGCCGCCGACATCGACATCAAGGTGATCCAGGCGGATTTCATGCCCAAGCTGTCCATCGTCGGCAATGTCTTCACGCAGACCGACGTCGCCGGCATCTACAACCGCAATGTCGGCGGATATGTCGGCGGGCGCCTCAACGTGCCGATCTACGAGGGCGGCCTCACCTCCTCGCAGGTGCGCGAAGCCAAGGAAGTCGCAGGCCAACGGCGTCTCGACGTGGACGTCGCCCGCGCCGACGTTCTCGCGCTGGTGCGCGCCAACTGGGGCGCGCTTCAGGCCGCCAAAACCCAGATCAGCGCCGCGCAGACGCAGATCGCCGCCGCCGAGCGCGCCCTTTACGGCGTGCGCGAGGAGGCCAAGGCCGGCCAGCGCACGACGCTCGACATTCTCAATGCCCAGCAGGAATTGCTCAACGCCCGCATCGGGCTGATCATCGCGCAGCGCGAACGCGTGGTCGCGTCCTACGCCGTGCTCGCCGCCATGGGGCGCCTCACCACGGAAATCCTCGCTCTCGAGGCGACGGGCTACGATCCCGCGATCCATTTCGAACAGGTGCGGGGATTGTGGGGGGGCATGGACACGCCCGATGGGGCGCGTTGAAGACTTTTGCCGCAAAGCGTTTTACTCTGCGCGCCAATCGCAGGAAAATGCGACGCAACAAAAGAGGAAACCCGATGCGAGGCGTATTCTTGAAATTTCTGGCCGTAACGCTCGCCGCGACGCCGCTCGCGGCCGGATCGGCGCAGGCCTATTGCATGTTCGGCTGCGATCCGACGGAGGACCAGGCCAAGCAGATCCTGGAGAATCTGCTCAAGCAGCGCTTCGACAAGCCGGCCAAGATCGTCGATTTCAAGCAGACCATGTCCGAGAAGCTCGAAATGCACGCCACCGGCGAGAAGGGCTTCGAGATTTTCTTCAACGCCAAGGTGCTCTTCCCCGAGGGCGCCAATCTCGAGTGCAAGCCCGACGACGCCGGCACATTCAAGGAAGGCTGTTCGCCGAGCAAGCATTATGTGACGGCGCCGCGCAACTCGGACCCCAAGGGCAAGCAATATGTCGCGCCCGGCGAGACCGTGCTGTTCGATGAGGAATATCGCTTCTACGAGGACCCCAAGGGCTGGAAGGGTCCGGACGGCAACGTCTATTCGCAGTAAGACGGCGCTTGTGCGGTCGTTTGCGATCGCGGCCCTCCCCTCTCCCGCCTGCGGCGAGAGGGGAGGGGCATGTCCCTGTCTGATTGACCCGGATTCGCGCGCGCCTTGCCGATAAAGGCTTAAATCCGCGCTTCTTCCCGTCTGCGGGGCGGGGGGCGAACGAGGATCAGGCCTGCGGGCTCGCAGACGCCGCGTTCTTTTGAAAATGCAAAAAATTATGGGCGCGCAACGCGTGCGCGCCCGAATCTTTGAGAGCGTCTCCGATGCGGAGACAGGCTCCTGCGGATCTTACTTCAGAAGGCTGTCGTTCTGCGAGCAGCCGGCCTTCTCGTTGCAGGCCTTGAAATTGGCGCGGAGCGTGTCCTTGTCGGCGCCGTAGTTCTGCGCGCGGGCGAGATACTCGTCATAGCACTTGGACGCAGCCGCAGCCTGCTTGTCCTCGTCAGCCTTGCGCGTGTCGCAATCGGCGAAAGCCGGGGTCATCATGCCGGCAAACAGGGCGGCCGCCGTGACAAAGGCGAATTTGTTCATCTTGACGTTTCCTCTTCTTCCACATTTCGGCTGTCGCCCGCGCTGGGCAGAACCCTCCCGCCGATATCAGTAGCGGTCCCTCGTAACGCGCGAAGCGGCCGAACACTGGGGGAAGAACGCGCCGCTGTCAATCGGAAGTCAGTTTCGTGACGTCGCATTCGCGCCGCTGTCCGGCAACGCCCAATGGCGGGCCGGGCTATTGGAACCAATGAAGCGGGACCACGGCGCCCAATTCCGCGCCTCTGGCGCGGGCCGCCCAAAGGATCGGCGGCGCGAAAGAGAAGGGCGCGCCCGAAGCGCGCCCCATATGCAAGCCATCCCCGTCGGAGGAAGGCCGTTAATCTCAGAGACCCTTCGAATTCTGCGGGCAACCGCACTTCTCGTCGCAGGCCTTCTTGCTTTCCTTGACCTTCGACATGTCGGCGGTCCAGCCCTGCTGATCCTTCAGATAGGCGTCCTCGCACTTGGAGGCGCAGACGGCCTGATCGTCTTCCGCGTGGGTGTCGCAGCTCGCGAAGGCCGGGGCGGTCATGGCCGCAAACATCGCAATCGCCGTGGCAATGGAGAACTTCTTCATCCTCGGGTTTCCTCTATTTCCCATTTTCTTTTTTGCTTCTTGCGCCGCCTCGACTGCGCCGCCGGCCGGCGGCGCGGGAGCTCCCACGCTTGAGCGTCACGAAGATGTCGTATCGAAACTGGGCCGTCAACGCGCCGAGCGGGCGCGTCACGAGGCAAGTTGTCGCAGGACGTAGGGCAGGATGCCGCCGTTGCGGAAATATTCCAGCTCGTCCAGCGTATCGATGCGCAGGAGCAGCGGCGCTGAGACCGTTTTGCCGTCCGGGAACGTGATTTCCGCAACGAGGGTCTGGCGCGGAGAGAGGCCCGCCTCCAACCCGCGGATGGCGACGGTCTCCTCGCCGGTGAGGCCGAGCGTGGACCAGCTCGTCCCGGCTTCGAAGGTCAGCGGCAAAACGCCCATGCCGACGAGATTGGAGCGATGGATGCGCTCGAAGCTCTGGGCGATGACGGCGCGCACGCCGAGCAGCGCCGTGCCTTTCGCGGCCCAGTCGCGCGAGGAGCCATTGCCGTATTCGGCGCCGGCGAAGACGACGAGCGGCTTTCCTTCGGCCTGATAGCGCATGGCGGCGTCGTAGATCGAAAGCGTCTCGCCGCCGGGGTAGACTTTCGTGAGCCCGCCCTCCGGCACGACGCCGTCCGGCCCCTTCATCATGTTGTTCTTGATGCGGATATTGGCGAAGGTGCCGCGCATCATGACTTCGTGATTGCCGCGACGGGTGCCGTACTGGTTGAAGTCGGCCTGCGTCACGCCATTGTCGAGCAGCCATTTGCCCGCGGGCGAGGAGGCCTTGATCGAGCCCGCCGGCGAGATGTGGTCGGTGGTGATCTTGTCGCCGAACAGGGCCAGAATCCCGGCGCCCACGACGTCCTTGATCGGCTTCGGCGTCTTCGTCAGCCCGGCGAAATAGGGCGGGTTGCGCACATAGGTCGAGTCGTCGTCCCAGGCGTAGGTTTCGCTTTCCGGCGCCGCGACCGCGCGCCAGTGCGCGTCGCCCGCGAAGACATTGGCGTAGGTCTCGCGGAAGAGGTCGCGCGTGACGTTCGCGCGGATGAAGCTGTCGATCTCGCTGCTCGCCGGCCAGATGTCGCGCAGGAAGACCGGCTTGCCGTCCGAGCCCGTCCCCAGCGGCTCCTTCGTCAGGTCGATGGACACCGTGCCGGCCAGCGCGAAGGCGACGACCAGCGGCGGCGAGGCGAGATAATTCGCCTGCACGTCCGGGTTCACGCGGCCTTCGAAATTGCGGTTGCCGGAGAGCACCGACGCGGCCACGAGGTCATGGGCGTTGATGGTCTTCGAGACCGGCGCCGGCAGCGGGCCGGAATTGCCGATGCAGGTCGTGCAGCCGAAGCCCACGAGATTGAAGCCCAGTTCGTCCAGCGATTTCTGCAGGCCGGAATTGGCGAGATATTGCCCGACCACCTGGCTTCCCGGCGCGAGCGAGGTCTTCACCCAGGGCTTGACCTTCAGGCCTTTCGCCACGGCGTTGCGGGCGAGCAGGCCCGCGCCGATCAGGACGCTGGGGTTCGACGTATTGGTGCAGGAGGTGATGGCGGCGATGACCACGTCGCCGTGGCCGAGGTCGTAATTCGTCCCCTCGACCTTGTGGCGCGGCCCCAGCCCGCCGTCCTTCTTGTATTCGCCGGCGAGCGCGGTCTCGAACGCCTTGCCGACCTCTTCGAGCGCCACCCGCCCTTCGGGGCGCTTGGGCCCGGCCAGCGAGGGTTTGACGTCGGCGAGATCGAGCGCCAGCGTGCCGGTGAAGTCCGGATCGGGCGAGGAGGCGCTGCGCAACATGCCCTGCGCGTCGGCATAGGCCTCGATCAGCGCGATGCGCTCGGCGGCGCGGCCGGAAGTGTTGAGATAGGCGAGCGTCTCGGCGTCCACCGGGAAGAAGCCGCAGGTCGCGCCATATTCCGGCGCCATATTGGCGATGGTGGCGCGATCGGCGAGGGTGAGGTGATTGAGGCCCGCACCGTAAAACTCCACGAATTTGCCCACCACGCCCTTCCTGCGCAGCATCTGCGTCACGGTGAGCACCACGTCGGTGGCGGTGACGCCCTCCTTCGGCGAGCCGGTGAGCTTGAAGCCGATGACTTCCGGGGCCAGCATGGAGAGGGGCTGGCCGAGCATGGCCGCTTCGGCCTCGATGCCGCCGACGCCCCAGCCGAGCACGGCGAGGCCGTTGACCATCGTCGTGTGCGAATCAGTGCCGACGAGCGTGTCGGGATAGGCGACCTCGGCGCCGTCCTCGGTCCGGGTCCAGATCGTCTGGGCCAGATATTCGAGATTGACCTGATGGCAGATGCCCGTGCCCGGCGGCACGACGCGGAAATTGTCGAAGGCCGACTGGCCCCATTTCAGGAAGCGGTAGCGCTCGCCGTTGCGCTCATATTCGAGCTCGACGTTTTGCTCGAAGGCCTTGGGCGTGCCGAATTCGTCGACGATGACGGAATGGTCGATGACGAGATCGACGGGCACCAGCGGATTGATCTTCTGCGGGCTCCCGCCCAGCGCCACCATGGCGTCGCGCATGGCCGCGAGATCGACCACGGCCGGGACGCCGGTGAAATCCTGCATCAGCACGCGGGCCGGGCGGAAGGCGATCTCGCGTTCGGTCTTGCCTTTTTCCGTCAGCCATTTGGCGAAGGAGAGGATCGTGTCCTTCGTGACCCAGCGGCCGTCCTCGTTGCGCAGCAGATTCTCGAGCACGACCTTGAGGGAGTAGGGCAGGCGCGAGACGCCCGCCAGGCCATTGGCCTCCGCCGCCTTCAGGGAGAAATAGTCATAGGTCTTGTCCCCCACGACGAGCTTCTGGCGGGACTTGAAACTATCGACTGAGGTCATGGAGAGATCCTTGCAGGCATAAAAGGCGGGCGCCGCCTTTCTAGAAAATTCCGTGCCATGCGCACAAGCGGCCACTTCAGGTCGATAATTGGGTCGACCTGCCCAAAAGGACAGCAGAAAGGCGCGAGGGCTGCTTCCGGCATTTGATCGAGGCGCGCGCGACGCGCCGGCTTGCTCCTCGATGAGCCGCAGGCCCAGGCGGTAGGGGGCGCTCAGGAATCGGCCTTCGCGGGCGCGGTGCCATGCCGCCGCTCGCCCCGCAGCGGCAGTTCCTCCATCCGCGCCATGAAGGCGAAGGAGAGCGCCATGCAGACCGCAAGCGCAGCAAAAACAAGCCGGAAGCTGCCTTGCAGGCGCATGAACTCCTCGGCCGTGAGTCGCGCTTCGGCGAGATAGGCGGCCCGCCCGCCGCCCAGCGCCAGCGCCGCGAAAAGGGCGACGATGACCGAGGCGCCGAGCTGGCGGAAGAATTGGGTCGTGGCCGTGGCCGTGCCCAGATCGCGGGGGAGCACGGCGTTCTGCACCGAGACGGTGGCGACCGGGAGCATGGCGCCGACGCCGAAATTCACGATGACCAGCAGCGCGTTGAGGGTGAAGAAGGAGACGCTGTCGATCTTCCAGGCGGCAAGGGCGGCGGCGAGCGCGCCCACGCCGAGACCGGCGAGCGGGACGATCTTGTAATGGGTCATCACCGACATCATCCGCCCGGACAGGGTGGCGCCGACGACGGTCGCCGCCATCAGCGGGATGAGCACGAGCCCCGAATCATGGGCGCTGAGCCCCGCGCCGACCTCGTAATAGATCGGCATCACCACCGAGAGGGCGACGAAGGCGCCGAGCCCGAAGGAGCTGGAGGCGATGGCGTCGCGCACGATGCGCAGGCTGAGCACGCGCAGGGGGATGAGCGGCTCTTCCACCGTGCGCGTGCGAAAGGCGAAGCCCGCCCAGAACAGGGCCGAAAGGGCGAGCAGGCCGATGATGTGCGCCGAGGTCCAGGGGTAGCGATTGCCGCCCCAGCTCAGGCCGAGCACGAGCGACCCCGACGCCGTGACGAGCAGGGCGGCGCCCCAGTAATCGACGCGGTGCGGATGGCGCCGCTCCGGCAGGCGCTTCAACCGCGCGTTCGTGATGATGAGCGCCGCGAGGCCGAGCGGCAGATTGATCCAGAAGATCAGCGACCAGTGCAGATATTGCGCGAAATAACCGCCGAGCGCCGGCCCGGCGACGCTGGAGGTGATGAAGACGGCGGCGAAATAGGTCTGGTAGCGCCCGCGCTCGCGCGGCGACACCAGATCGGCGACGATGGTCTGCGCGAGCGAAATGAGCCCGCCGCCGCCCAGTCCCTGCACGAGCCGCGCGGCGGCGAGCGCCGTGACGCTCGGCGCCAGCGCGCAGGCGATCGAGCCGACGATGAAGATGGCGAGCCCCGCCAGCAGCACGATCCTGCGGCCGTAAACATCGGCGAATTTGCCGTAGAGCGGCGTGACCACGGTGGCGGCGACGAGATAGGCGGTGACGATCCAGGGCAGATTCTGCGGCTCGCCGAGATCCGCGCCGATGGTCGGCATGGCGGTCACGACGATGGTCTGATCCAGCGCCGACAGCAGCATGGCGAGGCCAAGTCCCACCATCACCTGCCGTATCTCGGCAGGCGGTTGCGTCACGGCGGCTGTCATGGGCGGCGTCACCTTGGCTCGGAGGATGTCGAGCCGTTCTATCGCATTGCAGCGCGGGGGCAAACGCCGGCGCGCGCCAATCCGCCGCGCGTCAGACCATGTGATAGGCGCCGGCCACGGCCCTGGCGGCCAGATCGATCGCCGGGGCTGTGGCGTTCCAGCCGGTGACCGCCATCTGCGCCACATCGGCGCCGGAGAGCGCCGGCGCGCCGCCGGCCGCGCCCCCGCCAAAGGGATCGGACGCCCCCGTGAAATCGGCGAAGTCGCCGTTTTTCCCCGTCGCGGTGGGGTAGAAGCCGAGCGAGGTCGCGCCGCCGTCGAGGCTGAAGAAGGACTGGCGGCCGGCGCCGGGGGCGGCGGGGGCGAGATCGAGATAGGGGGAGCCGCTGGCGCCGTCCCGGCTGTAGTGGAAGAGATCGAGCGCCGTATAGACGCCCGCGCCCTGCTGCGCGCCGAGACTGCCGACGCGCCCCATGACTTCCGTGAATTCATGTTCGAAGGCCGCGACCGCGTCGAATTTTCCGGCGACCGCGCCTCCCGTGTAAGTCATCGGCAGCGCCGAGGAGAGGCCCGCATAGCCATCGACGGGCGCGGAATATTTCGGCGTGAGCCCCAGCGCCCGCGCCTGGGCGCTCGACGCCAGGAATTTGCCGCCATGCGTCGGGTCCGCGTCCGGCAGCCGCGCCGCGATGCTGGCCTGAAGCGAACTGTTGGCCGCGTTGCGCGTGAGCGCGCCGCGTATATCCGCGTAACTATAAAAGCCGCCGACCGCCGCCATGCTCATGGCGACGGCCGAAGACGAGATCTTCTGGTTGCCGACGCGGCCATAGGCGACGGAAACGCTCACTTGCACAGTGTTGGCGATCTGACCGGAGAGCCGCGCCGCCGCATGGACGGCGGCGTTGCGGAAGCCCGCCGCCGTCGCGGTCGAATCCCAGGCGAGCTTGAAGGACAGCCCGCCGGAGGCGCCGACGACGAGCGACTGGCCGGCAAGCTGTTTCGCCGTCAGCGCGTTGATCTGGTCGCCTGAGAGCGTCGTCGCCGCGCTGGCGAGGAAGGTCTGCGCCGCCGCCGCCGAGAGCTTGCCCGTTTGAGCCGTGGACAACGCCTTGATCTGAGCGGTGGTGAAATTGGCGGCGGTTCCGGCGGTGAGGCCGCCGAGCTGCGCCGTGGTCAGCGTGCGCGCGTCCAGCGCGTGAACGTCATCGCCGCTCATCGCGTTGATCTGCGCCGCCGAGAGGCGCGACGCCGTCGTCGCCGACATGGCTGAGACCTGCGAGGCGTTGAGCTGCGCGGTGTTGAGCGCCGCCACCAAAGACGCGGTCAGGCTGTTGATCTCATTGGCGGTCAGCGCCTGGGTCTGCGTCGCGCTCATGCCATGGATCTGCGTGGCCGAGAACTGGTTCGCGGTGGTCGGTCCGAGCGCTCTGATCTGATCGGCGGAGAATTTCTCCACGCCGATGCTCTGCAGCGCGGGTTTCGACAGCGCCGCCATCTGCGTCGCCGTCAGGGCGTGGACCTGATCGGCAGAGAATTTCCCGATCTGGCCGCTCGAGAATTTGGCGATCGTCCCGGTTTTCAGCCCGGCGAGCTTTTGCGCCGACAGAGCGGCGACGTCGGCCTTTTGCAGGCTGCGCAGGTCGAGCGCGTCGATCTGCGAGACCGTCATCTGTGCGAGATCGACCGTCGTCGAGGCGGAATTCGGCGCCCCGCGCGGCGCAAGCGACGCAATCGAAACCATCGACGCCCCCCTTTCCCAAGGCTTGCGGGAGGAGACGCTAGACCGGCTTCTCCTGTGCGCGCCTTAATGGGCGCCGCCATCCGGCCGTCGACATAAATGGGCCGCTAACGCGGGCGCGTCTTTTCGCGAGTCATGCGCGTTCGGATCGAATGACGCGCAGGAACGCCTCCGCCTCGGGCGCGTCGTCGAACAGCGGGTCGTCCGCGCGCGCCGGGCGCCGCCGGGCCAGCTCCCGCAGCGCCTCGTCGCTCATGATCTTGCGCGCGGCGCGGCGATGTTTGCGGGCGAGCGCCGCCCGTTCCGCTTCCAGCGCGCGCAGCAGGCGCATGTCGGCGACGGTGAGAGGGGGAGGCGCGGCGGCCTCCTCCAGCCGAAGGGGCGCCTGCTCGGGCGCCGGATCGGCGGGCGGCTCCTCGACGGGCGCGGCGGAAACTTGCAGGAGACGGCTCTCCAGGGCGGCGCGCCAGCCGAGCCCCCGGGCGCCGAGCCGCCGGGGCCAGGCGAGCGGCCCGCCCCGGCAATGGTCGCACCGGCCGCAGGGCGCGCTCTCCTCGCCAAATTCCGAGAGCAGGGTCTGGAAGCGGCATCCGGACGTCACGCAGAGCCGCGCCATGGCCTTGCGGCGCGCATAGGCGCCGGCGGCGGCTTCATCGTCCGGCGCGAGCTGCGGGACGCCCCAGCGCAGCGCCAGCTCGCGCGGCTCGAACAGCGCGAGCGCGCGGGCGGGGGCGCCGTCGCGTCCGGCGCGGCCGATCTCCTGATAATAGCCCTCGATGGAGGTCGGCAGATCGGCGTGAATGACGAAGCGCACGTCCGGCTTGTCGACGCCCATGCCGAAGGCGATGGTCGCGACCATGATCGCGCCCTCGCGCGCGAAGAAGGCGTCCTGATGCGCCCCCCGCGTATCGGCGTCGAGACCGGCGTGATAGGGCAGGGCGTCGAGGCCCTGCCGCGCGAGGGCGGCGGCGAGCGCGTCGGCCATGCGGCGGGAATTGCAATAAACGATCCCGCTTTCCTTCTCGCGGCCGATGGCGTCGACGATCTGCTTGAGGCCCCGCCGCTTGCGGGCGAAGGCGAGCGAAAGATTGGGCCGCGCGAAGGAGCGCAGGAACAACTCCGGCTCGCGCGTGAAGAGGCTTTGGCGAATGTCGGCGCGCGTGCGGGGTCCGGCGGTGGCGGTGACGGCGAGCACCGGAGCGCCGAGCTTGCGGGCGATGTCGCCGAGCCCGCGATAGTCCGGGCGAAAGTCGTGCCCCCAGTGCGAGACGCAATGCGCCTCGTCCACCGCGAACAGCGTGACGCGATTTTTGCGCAGCAATTCTTGCGCGCCGTCCTGCGCGAGCCGCTCCGGCGAGGCGTAGAGAAGACGCGCCCGACCCGTGGAGACGGCGTCCATCGCGCCCGCCGCCTCGGCGTCGTCCTGCGCGGAATGGAGCGCCACGGCGGGAACCCTGTCGGCGAGCGCGCGAAGCTGGTCGCGCATCAGGGCGATGAGCGGCGACGCCACCACGACGAGCCCCGGCCCAATGGCCGCGGGGAACTGATAGAGGAGCGACTTGCCGGAGCCCGTCGGCATGACGGCGAGCGCGTCGCGCCCATCGAGCGCCGCCGCAATCACCTCCGCCTGGCCAGGCAGGAAATCGGCATAGCCGAAAATGCTGCGCAGCAAATCGCGCGCGGACCCGTGTTCATGCTGCGCAAAATCTACTCGGTCCACGTTTCCATCCAGAGCGCCTGACGCGCGGTCAGCTCCATCTCGCACCAGGCCTGAATCGGCGCGGCCATGGAGCCGTGATCGGTCGCCCAGGCCTGAACGCAGCGCGCGTCGCGAAAGGCGATCCAGGCGCGCTGGGTCTTGCGCAGATTGTCGGCGCCGTCCTTCTCCATACCGTCGAGGGCCTTGCGATAGGCGGCGTTGAGGCGCTGGTCCCAGACGGCCGCCTCGCGTCGCGCGCATTGGCTGCGGGCGCCGTCGGACGTTCCGTCCCTTTGTTCGCAGGCGATAGCGACCACGCCGATGCAGTTCGCCGGTTCGAGGGGCGCCCTCAGCGCCGCCGCGGCGAGACGCCCGGCCGGCCCCGGCGTTTCATCCTTCTCGACGCCCGCCTTCTTCTCATTGTCTTTCACGCGCGCGAGGCAGGCCTCCACCGCCGCAACATCCGGTTTCGCCGGCGGCTCGCCGGCGCGGGCGGGAAGAGCGACAAGACACGCGGCAAGACACGCCACAAGACATGCCATCAGACACAGCGCGGCGCGGGTCATGCCCAGCCTCCTTTACGGACAGGCGGCCAGCAGCGCCGTCGCGATCTCGGCCCACTCCTCATCGAGCGGGGCGTCGCGCGGCGGACGACCGGCCCGCGCGTACCAGTAGCGCGCGTTTGAAAGATCGCCTTCCTTGCGGTGAAGATAGGCGTGCACCCACATGCTGTCCGTGTCCTCGCGCACGTCGACGCATTTGTGCGCGCCATCCCAGTCGCCGCGCGCGTCGAGCCAGAGGGCGCGCAGGGGCGCAGCGTCGGGGGGCGGATCGCCGGCGGCGAGGGCGGCGCGAAACGAGGCGAGCGTTCGAGGCACGGGCGCGACCTTTCCGATCGGGGCGCTTCATTCTTAGGACTTTTGCCGGTCGGAGGGAATCCTGGCGCGCAGCGGCTGTCCGCCTTAACGCAAAATTTGGCAACTCGGGCGCATCATCCCATTCGACCAGCGCGCGCAGCGTTGGACTGCTTGCCAAAGCGGGCGGCATGACGCCGCGCGAGACCCCCGGACATGATGTCGACAGACGCGGACTGCGGCAACGCTCCGGAAGGATCGCCATGGCGAAAGATACTGCTACGACAAGACAGCCGACCGGGCAGCTCCTCTACGGCTGGGAGAAGCTTCTTCCGGGCGTGGTCTTTTTTGCATGCGGCATAGCCATTTGCGGCATGCAGTTCGCGGCGCATGGCTTCGTGTCGACCTATGGTCTGATCGAGGCGGCGGCGTTCTCGGCGGCGGTTGTGACGATCAACCTTTACGCCGTCAAAGCCTCACAGGTCGCCGCGCTTCCGTCGCGCGAAGCCGAATTGAGGCTCGCGGTGCTGGCGCGGGCCGCCGGCCAGCTCCTTGCCGACTCGCAGGTGCAGACGGGCCTCGAAGCCAATATGAACGATCTGCGCTCGCGCCTCGAGGCGTTCGGCATGCCCCGCCGCGAGGGCGACCAGCTCTATTATGGCGACCGCCTGATCAATGACGACACGGAGATTGTCGACGAGGTCGCGCGCGCCCATGGCGGCCTGGCGTCCGTCATTCTGGGAAACAGGCGCATCGCCACGAACGAACTGGGGCGGGATGGAACGCGCGCCGTCGGCGCCGAATTCGAGGAAGGCCCGGCGCAGGAAGCGCTTTATGTCAACGGACGCATCTTCGTCGGCGAAGCCGTCATCTTCGAGAAGAACCATCTGTCGATCTACGAGCCGATCGCCATCGGGGAAGAAGTCGTCGGCGCGCTGTTCGTCGGCGTCGAGCGCGTCGACAAGGAGCTGTTGCTGAGAGCGATCGCCTCCTATGAAGATCGCGCGGAACGCATGCTGGACTCGATTGAATCGCTGCACAGCGCGCTCGCGGCCCGCGCCGAGGTCGAGGCGGCGGCGCTCGCCGACCGCTCCGCCTTCGCCGAGGCCGCGCGGCGCGCGGAAGCCGAACGCACCCGCGTCGGCAGGGTCCAGTCGATGGCGATGGAAGTTCTGAGCCGGAGCCTGAAGCTCTTCGCGCAGGGCGATCTCACCGTCCGGCTCGGCCGCGACTTCCCCGCCGAATTCGCGCGGCTGCGGGAGGATTTCAACGAAGCGGCCGAGAGGCTGATGGGCCTGGTCCGCAGCGTCGTCTCCAGCGCCGGCTCCATTCATTCGACGACGACCGACATTTCGACGTCCGCCGACGAGCTTGCGCGCCGCACGGAGCAACAGGCGGCCAATCTCGAGGAGACCGCGGCCGTGCTCAGCTCGCTGACCGAGTCGGTGAAGAAATCGGCCGAAGGCTCCGAACGCGCGGCGAAGATCGCCGAAGGCGCCGATCGCGAGGCGAAACAGGGCGGCGTCGTGGTCCGACGCGCCGTGGAGGCGATGCAGACGATCTCCGACTCCTCGCATCAGATCAGCCAGATCATCGGCGTCATCGACGAGATTGCCTTCCAGACCAATCTGCTTGCCCTCAACGCCGGCGTCGAGGCCGCGCGCGCCGGAGAATCGGGTCGCGGATTTGCGGTCGTCGCGGCGGAAGTGCGCGTGCTGGCGCAACGCTGCGCGCTCGCCGCGAAGGACATCAAGGACCTGATCCAGAAGTCGAGCCAGCAGGTCGATTCCGGCGTGGAAATGGTCTCGAACACCGGCGAGGCGCTCGACCGGATCATCACGCAGGCCTCCGAAATCCATCGCGTGGTCGTGGACATCAGCGAGACCGTCAAGGAACAGGCCATCGGCCTGCACGAGGTCAATGTGGCCATGGGACAGATGGACACCATGACCCAGCAGAACGCCACCATGGTCGACGAGTCGTCGGCGGCGACGCGTTCGCTCTCGTCCGAAACCAAGAAGCTCGCCGAACTCGTCGCGCAATTCCGCACCGGGGATGAGGGGAAGGGCGGGCAAGGACGGTCCACGAAAGCCGCCGGCGCGTCACAGCGCGAGCGGCGCATCGCCTAGAGACCCTTTCTCATCATGAGACAACGCAACCGCGCGACGTCGTTTCGCGCGGGCGCCTGCCGGACGCAACCGGCGGCGCGGCCGGGCGCGCGCCTGAGCGCCTGAAAGGCGCCGAAGCAGGCGTCAGGCTTGCGGAACCTATTGTCAACACAGGCTTTTCGTTTTTCACGCCATTGTTCGGCTCAAGGCCGGCGTGTAACGTGGAGACAGAGCCGAAACGCTGCTGGGGAGATGCATGACTGCCATGGAGTCGTTTTATGAGGTCATCCGGCGTCAGGGGATTACGCGGCGCAGCTTCACGAAATTCTGCTCAGTGACGGCCGCGAGCCTCGGCTTCGGCCCGCTGGCGGCGTCGAAGATGGCGCATGCGCTGGAGAACAATCCGCGCGTGCCGGTGATCTGGATGCATGGCCTCGAATGCACCTGCTGCTCCGAGAGCTTCATCCGTTCGGCGCATCCGCTGGTGAAGGACGTCGTCCTCTCCATGATCTCGCTCGATTACGACGACACGATCATGGCGGCGGCCGGCCACCAGGCGGAAGCGATCCTCGAGGAAACGCGGCGCAAGTACAAAGGCAAATATATTCTGGCCGTCGAAGGCAATCCGCCGCTCAACGAGGACGGCATGTTCTGCATCGACGGCGGCAAGCCCTTCGTCGAGAAGCTGAAGGCGATGGCCGAGGACTCCATGGCGATCATCGCCTGGGGCGCCTGCGCCTCCTGGGGCTGCGTGCAGGCTGCGAAGCCCAATCCCACCCAGGCGACGCCAATTGACAAGGTGATCACCGACAAGCCGATCATCAAGGTTCCCGGCTGTCCGCCGATCGCCGAAGTGATGACGGGCGTCGTCACCTTCATCACCACCTTCGGCCGGCTGCCGGAACTCGATCGCCAGGGCCGGCCCAAGATGTTCTATTCCCAGCGCATCCACGACAAATGCTACCGGCGGCCGCATTTCGACGCCGGCCAGTTCGTCGAGGAC
>NZ_JBPFEB010000081.1:0-3455 GCF_051061225.1 Methylocystis sp. | reverse complement strand
ACCGCGTTGATCCTGGGCTTCCTGCCGGTGGCGACAGGTATTCTGGCGGGCATCGCCGCTGTCAGTCTGGGTTTTGGCGTAGTACACGGCATCACGCTGGGCTTCGGCACGGCACTTATCGGCGAGGCCGTGGATTATTCGATTTACCTGTTCATGCAGTCTGAACAAGGCGAAGCCGACCGCAAAAACTGGGTCGCCCGCGTCTGGCCGACGATACGGCTGGGCGTACTGACTTCGGTATTCGGCTTCGCCTCACTGCTGTTCTCGGGCTTTCCCGGACTGGCACAGCTCGGCCTGTATTCGATTGCCGGGCTGCTGGCGGCAGCGGCAATGACACGCTATGTATTGCCGCATCTACTGCCTACAGGGTTCCGGGTGCGTGATGTTTCTGCCATGGGCACAAGGCTTTCAATTCTGGCGAAACAAGCGCCACGCTTGCGCTGGGCCGCCGTTGCGCTGCTGGCGGTAGCCAGTACCATACTCTATATCCACCGTGACAATTTGTGGAGCCATGAACTCGCCTCCCTAAGCCCGGTTTCTACTGCCGACCAAGCGCTGGATAAGCGCTTGCGTGCTGGTATGGGCGCACCCGATGTGCGCTATCTGGTCGTGGTTTCCGGCGACAGCCGCGAAGCTACTCTGCGCTCTGCCGAGCAGGTCTCGCTCGCGCTGCAGCCGCTGGTGGAACAGGGCGCGCTCGCTGCGTTCGAGAGCCCCAGCCGCTATCTGCCTAGCGAGGCTACCCAGCACGCGCGGCAAGCGAGCCTGCCAGAGGCTTCGGTATTGGCCTCACGGCTCGATCAGGCCGCGAAAGATTTGCCCGTGCGCCCACAGCTGTTCACCCCCTTTCTTGCCGACGTGGCGGCTGCTCGCAGCCAGCCTTTGCTGCAAAGCACCGACCTGGACGGTACAGCGATGGCCATGGCGGTGGATGGCCTGCTGATCCGGCAAAACAATCGCTGGAACGCCTTGCTGCCATTGACTGCGCCGGAAGACGGCGAGATCAATGCGGCGCTGGTGCGCAACGCCCTGCCTAAAACCCTGCCCAGCTCCAGCAACGCCCTGTTCGTGGACCTCAAGGCAGAATCCAACCGCCTGTATTCCGGCTACCTGCACGAGGCCATCCTGCTCTCGCTGGCCGGGTTGGCGGCGATAGTCGCACTGTTGTTTGCGGTACTGCGCTCGCCGCGGCGCGTGGCCGCCGTCATCCTGCCGCTGGCAGCGGCAGTGTTGACCGTCACGGCAGGTTTGGCCTTGGCTGGGCAGCAGCTCATCATCCTGCACCTGATCGGCCTGCTGCTGATTGTCGCTATCGGCTCCAACTACGCCTTATTCTTTGACCAGCGCGATGCAACGCAGGCGATGCCGCCGCGCACTGTGGCCTCGCTGTTGTTCGCCAATGTCGCTACCGTGCTCGGCTTTGGGCTGCTGGCATTCTCAAGCGTGCCGGTGCTACAGGCGATGGGCGTCACGGTCGCGCCCGGCGTCATCCTGGCGCTGGTGTTTTCAGCCGTGTTTGCGACGAGGCAACAGTGAGCAGGCGCTGGCGTCCTACCTGGTTCATCCGCGCAACGTTTGCCGTGCATGCGCTGGCGCTGCTAGCTGTACTGCTCAAGCCTGGGCTATGGCCTTTGGCGCTGGGCGCAGTGATCGTCAATCACCTGCTGATCATGGTGGTCGGCCTGTGGCCACGCAGCCATTGGCTGGGGCCGAACTGGACACGCCTGCCCGACGCGGCGGCGGCCCGGAATGAAATCGCGCTGACCATAGATGACGGCCCCGATCCGCAAGTCACGCCGCAAGTGCTGGATGTGCTGGACCGCTATCAGGCCAAAGCCACGTTTTTCTGCATTGGCGAGCTTGCTGCACAGCACCAGGAACTGTGCCGCGAAATCGTCCGGCGGGGGCATGCGGTAGAGAACCACAGCCAGCAGCACCATCACAATTTCTCCCTGCTGGGCATGGCAGGATTCACCTGCGAAATTCAGGCTGCGCAAGATACGCTGACGAGAATCACCGGGCAAACGCCGATGTTTTTCCGCGCCCCAGCCGGCTTGCGCAACCCGTTTCTGGAGCCGGTGCTGGCGAGGCTGGGTTTGCGCCTGGCGAGCTGGACGGCACGCGGTTTTGATACCCGCACCGGCGATGCCGCCAAGGTGACCGCCCGGCTGCTCGCCAAGCTTGGCCCCGGCGCCATCCTACTGCTGCACGACGGCCATGCCGCGCTGACCAAGACTAAACAGCCGGTCATCCTCGAAGTCCTACCCGGCCTGTTGGAAGCTGCTGCCAATGCCGGCCTGCATTTTGTCACCTTGCGCGAGGCCGACCTATAATATGACTTTTATCCTGCTGACCTTTCATTGAATCCGCTATTACTTTCCCATTTCACCGCCACCAGCAGCATTGGGCGCGGACTGGCGCCCACCCTGGAGGCGCTGCGCCGGCGCAAGTCCGGGCTGAAGTCGTGCGCTTTCGATACCGTGGATCTGCCCACCTTTATTGGCGAGGTTGATGGCGTGGATGAGGTTCAACTCCCTGCCCATTTATTGGAGTTTGACTGCCGCAATAATCGCCTGGCGCAACTGGGGCTGGAGCAGGATGGCTTCGCCGATGCGGTGAAGGCAGCGGTAGCCAAATACGGCCGCGACCGCGTGGGCATATTCGTCGGCACCAGCACTTCCGGTATCTTGCAGTCCGAGCTGGCCTATCGTCGGCGCGACCCGGAAACCGGCGCACTGCCATCCGATTTTGTTTACAGCAAAACGCAGAATACGTTTTCCGTGGCCGATTTCACGCGCCAATATTTCGGTCTCAGCGGCCCTGCCGTGGCGATTTCGTCGGCCTGCTCCTCCAGCGCCAAGGTATTCGCTTCAGCGCGGCGCATGATGGAGGCCGGACTGATTGATGCGGCTATAGTCGGCGGCGTGGATACGCTGTGCCTGACCACACTTTACGGCTTCAATTCGCTGGGCCTGCTGTCGCAACAGGCCTGCCGTCCGTTCGACGCGCAGCGCGACGGCATATCCATCGGCGAGGCGGCAGCGTTTGCGCTGCTGGAACGGCCTGCCGATAACGTGGACGAAGACGTCGTGCTGCTGCTCGGCGTCGGCGAATCCAGCGATGCCTATCATATGTCCTCGCCGCATCCGGAAGGCTTGGGTGCGCGCATGGCGATGGAGCAGGCGCTGAAAATGGCGGGACTGGAAGCTGCAGATATCGATTACATCAACCTGCATGGCACCGCCACGCAGAGCAACGATGCGGCGGAAGCCAAGGCTGTGGCCGCCGTGTTCGGCGGCGATACACCATGCAGCTCCACCAAAGGCATGACCGGCCATACGCTGGGCGCGGCAGGCGGGCTGGAAGCCGTGATTTGCGCGCTGGCTTTGCGTCATGGCATGTTGCCCGGCGGCCTGAATGTCACCGAGCTGGATCCCGCCATCCAATTGAATTAT
>NZ_JBPFEB010000080.1:0-8163 GCF_051061225.1 Methylocystis sp. | reverse complement strand
ACGATAATGGCCGCAGGCCGCCATTTCATCGAACCGCCAACGCCCCTGATCGAGCGTCGGATAGCTGCACTCGACGCCGGTGGCGAACATGAACCTGTCTACCGGCGGCGCCCGGGCCGTCGCGGCGGGGCGCGCCGGTTTCACTCGGGCGACTTTGACGTCTGGCGGCCTTTTCGTCGCATAGCCGACGGGTCTGACATAGACGAGGCCGAGAACGGAGCCCCAGATGAAATGCCCGGCGATGATCGCCAGCGGCTCATGCCATCCATCCGAAACGCCGAACAGGCCCGAATAGGGCAGTTTGCCCCCCAGAACGAGCGGATGCATGAGCTCGAACTGCGGATGCATAATGAAGAGCGCGAGAGGCATCGGCACGAAGCCGAAAAGGAATCCCTGGAGCACGGGCGGCAGCGGCAGGACGGACCAGAAAAAATAGGCGTAGAAGACCGCCCAGATCGCGCCGACCAGCAAATGCATAGACATACCGGCGGTCCACCACGCCCATGCTGGTCCATGAGGGAGCGCCAACGTTCCCAGCGTGCCGACAATGTCGAAATAGGGGACGCCTGCGAGAATAATGGGCCGCGCTACGGCTTCCCACGCAACTGCGCCGGCCATGCCGGCAAGAACCGCCTTGCGGTATGCAACATACCGGATCATGCGCCCGCGCCCCAGGTCCCGTCGCATCCAACGCAGAGCCGATGCATTGGAGAGTAACCCGGAAACACAGCGCCGGGCGCCGTGTTCCTGCAAATTGGGGCGCGGGAATCTCCTTTCGGTTTAACCCTTGGCGCAGTGGCGCCTGAACGGAGGGTCTCGTGTCGACGCCTGAGCGCCCGGCGACGATCAATTTGAAGACGCCGCTGTTCATCGCGCCGGACGAAGAGTCGGACGAGGACTGATTTCGCATTGGCGCGCAAAAAACGCCCCGCCGACCCATCCCCGGTGGGGCGTTTGCAGACTTTCAAACTGCGATCTGTAACGCTGTAAGGATTATAAGGACAAAAGCCTCCAGGGTGACAGCAAGGGCGATGACTTGTTCCGGCATGGCGCGTTCTCAGGCAAGCGAGGGGCCGCTGAGGGCAATGCGGATAACACCGTTCGGTTCCAGATAATTAATGAGACGAAAGCGGGGAATTTGTCGGCGGAACATGCAGGCTAGGGCAAGCGGGCCCCGCCGAGGATCTCAATCAGCTCCTTCCGAAGCCGGTCACGGTCCGCAGGATGGATCCTTTGGAGTTCCTCAACCTGAGCTCCCGAGAGCTTTTTGTGTCGTGCCTGTCACGCTCGAGTTCGGAGATCGGCCGCTTCTGATCGGCGATGATTTCCTCGCCACGGGCGGCGTGTCGCTCTGCCTGCTTGAGATGCGCTTCGACCATCGAGGGTTCCATGTGCCACCTCCGAGGCAAAGGTAGGCGCCGTCAATTTCGGCGTTATAGACGGAGAGGCGCCCCATACATCCACGGTCGGGGGGGAGCTCTGGTGCGTGCAATTCGTGTGCGTCGCAGCAAGGGTCACGTATTTTCCACAGCCTGCTTTGTGAAAACGCAGCCGCTATCGTTGGCGAACACTCAAGAGCCGGCAGAAGCTCCGATGTTTGCAGTGGAGATGGCGTCATGGGCCAAGCCAGTGAGCTTATTCGGTTGCCATCGAGGCGGCCTGAACAAATGGTGGCCGCCTACCGCGCGAACAGGTTCCGCGGACGCGTCGAGGTCAGGGAGATGATCCTCGAGGACATGCGGCGCTTCTCAGAGCTTGGAGCGTGGACCTATGTCGACGATCTCACTAAGGCCCTCTTCATGTTTGACGATGAAGAGTTTTTCGCGTCTTGCCCGGAGTCGGCCGTGCTAGGCTCGGACCTCGTTGGGAATTAGGCCAAAAGCGCCATGCCGATACATCCACGGTCGGGGCGCTCACAGCCCGAGCGCTTTAGTCGTCATCGGGATTATGCGGCTAGAAATCTAGCTTGTGAAAGGCGACAACGGCGGTATGGACGGTGTGGTGGCGCCGAGCGAGAAAGCAGCTTGAGCGAAAGGCTGGCAGCAGGGATCGTTCCCCGCACGTCAGCGCCACCTGCAGGTGCAGGGACGGGCCGCCGCACTCTTACACACCTATCGCAGCTAGCCAGGCTGGCAAGGACGCTCTTTCCAACTCAAGCCGCGATCCGCGCCGCCCCAGCATCTTGCCGGCGCCCGTTATTGAGCGCCTCCCGTGCGTCGCGGCAACTGCCTTGGTCAGGCTGAAACCCTATCCGCCCATTTTGCGTTTGGCACATAGGCCTTGAGCTCGGGAGCGCGCTATGATTGAACACACAATCGCCATTGCCGGTTTGGTCCTGGGGACGGTTCTGGTGCTGCGTATCATGTTAAACGCCGAGCCTTAGGGCACCATGTGTGCCACGCTGCGCCGTATCTTCGCGGAGCACACGAGCGCCCAGCCGCTTGACGCTCTTTTTCCTGCCCGATGTAGCATTCTTAGAAGGCTCATAGAGACATTTCATTTCCGCAGCCTGTATCGTCGGGGGCCAGCGGCTCGGGAAGCGCCGGCTTCCCTTTGCATCGGTTGGCGGGCTCTTGCCATTCGTGGCGCGCCGCGCGCCCATCAGGTGAGCCAGCAGCGAGCCCGACGAGCTTGGCTGCCGGCGCCGCTGTCGGCGCAGCCGGGCCGACCGCGCACCGCCTCGACGATCTGCCGCGCCGAGCGCTTCTCCACTGCCATGCGCTCCATTATAGCGACGATTTCGCCGGCGGCGTCGTCTCCGCGTGGTCGCGCATCATGAGCACGCGTGCCTGCGCGTGTCTGAGAGTCTGGGTGGGCTATAGTATTGAATTCGCTTGCGGAGAGCTCCGTCATTAAGCGCAGCGAAGCACTCCAGCGCCATGATGTGGCGCTGGATTGTTCGTCAATTGTCCGCCCACCTCTTTGCGCTTCAGGCGGCGTCCCGCAGCCGCTTGACCAGATCATGATTCTGCACGACGCCCTTGTATTGGCGCTGGACCATCGTCTGGATGTCCATCGGAAGGTTCGATCGAAGCGCCTCTTCGTAAGCGGCCTTTGCGACGTCCTCGCCGCGTTCGCACTCGACAAGAATCGCCTTGTCGTCTCTGCCCGTGATCGCAGCCTTCAAATTCGTCCACGCCCTGTGCATGGCGCCGGCTGTGGTTCCCGACGCGTCAGTCCGTCCGCCGAGTTTTGAAATTTCTCCGTCCAGCTCCCGGGCGCCCGTCTCGCACCGCTTCGACGCGCTTTCCAGCGTAGTTTTCAGACTGGGGTTCTGCACAGCCGCGGCCGCGTCGGCGAAACCCTTCGCCCCGTCGCGACTGATCTCCGCGAGATGGTTCAAGGTTGATACGACATCCGTCATTGCGTCGACTCCTCTGCTTTGGCCCATGAAAAGTCGAGGCCCCGCGACCCCCCAATCGCGACCGTATGCACAACGACGTACGGGCCGCGTTGTTCCAGGCGGTACGCCTGCGGCGACCCAAGATTACACCCGCCGCCTGAAGCGCAAGAAGCCCGGCCGGCGCGACGTCTGGCATCTCGACGCGGTGGTCGTCTCTATCAATGGAGAGAAGCGCTATCTGTGGCGCGCCGTTGGCCAGGAAGGTTACGTCCTTGACGATCGTTCAAATCCGCCGCAACAGCAAGGCCGCCGAGCGATTGCTAAAGCGCCCTCTTCACAAGCAGGGTTGCTACCCCCGCGCGTATGGTCACCGACAAGCGCGGCTCCTATGCCGCAGTCGGCCGGAAGGTCATGCCGGGCGTCGAGCATCGATCGCACAAGGGCCTGAATAATCGCGCCGAAAATTCCCATGTGCCCTTGCGAAAGCGGGAGCGGGCCATGCAGGGGTTCCGATCGTGGGGCGGGTTGCAGCGCTTCGTCGACGTCTCCCATCTCGTCCCTCTTGCTGCTCCGCCATCGCCATCCATCTGCATCGCCTCAGGGCGATCGCGGAGTGGAGATGCGTGCCGCTACCATCCTGAAATGGCGCGCAATAGAATCCACGATGGTCCGTGGAGTTAACGTGACAACACCAGGGTGTTTACACCGGAATCGGGGGGAGATAGCGAAACGCGCCCCACGCGTGGTCCCGTATTGGCCGCGGTCACAGATCAAGCTGGCGCCAAGGCGCACGCCCGCGACTATTATTTCGGCGCGGTCGTTTCTTTTTGCTGATAAGCTCAATTAGGGGAGAGTGCAGCTACTTGTTCCACCACGTAGTAATCCTTCGATAGGGAACCGTTGGCGGCGGAGACGACATTTAGCCCGGCACTGAGAAAAACGGGCGTGCTTCTACGGGTCGAGCCATACAACAATAGATACCTGCCATTACAGAAAAGGTTGACGTAGGGCAATCCGCCGACCATACCGGCGAGAACCGCCTAGCGATATTCGACATACCGGATCATGCGCCCGCTCGCTCCTGCTCCTTGCGGACATACGATGGTTGTGCGCTCGCCGGTCTGGCTAGCGATCAATCGCTCTTTGGGAAGCGCCAAATGCAGGAGACCTTCGACGGGCTGCTATTTGGAGTTGAGAGCTGGTGTGGGTGACGCATCGCTTGGGCCTCACGAAATCAAAGCTCGGCCTCCCTGCGAGAATAGGGTAGCCCGCGTTAGCAAGAGAAGCGCCAGGCGCGCGCCTTTCATAATGGTATCTCTCAATAGAGGATGGGACGAGCCAGATGGCCGCTATGCCCGATGTTTAAGATGCGGCAGCAATAGCGAAGCCCCCAACCTTGTCGAAGGCAATGTCGACGTCACAGGCTTTTAAACGCAGTGACCAGCGCGCCATTGCTAGACACGTGGCAGGATTCCCTGCTCCCAGAGCATTTGAATCGCTTGGTCTCGCGTGAGTTTGGGAAAACGCGCCATGAAGTCCGCCAGCGCCGCCGTCGAGTTGGGGCTATTTTCAATATAAGCTTTCAGGTCGTCGAGCGCGCCTGGCCATGGCTCGCGCCAGGGCTTCGTCTCGCGCTCCGGCTTCTCGTGATTATCGTTCATTCTAACGGCTCAACGGCTTCCAGAATGCCTACTTGCCTCTATCGCGCGGACCGCAGCAAGTTTTAGCTGGAGCAAGGCCTAAACTGGAACGGCCAAACCCGCCCTCGGGTGGGTTTGGCTTTGCGAGCCTCAGTAGCTGTAGCCGTAACAGACGTTGATCCATCTCCAGCCGTAGGGCGTCCAGGTTTGCCGCCAGCAGCCATCATAGCCGTAAAGTCCATAGCCGAGCCCGAAGGGCGCGAATGCAAAGTGGCCGAAACCACGATGAGGGTGAAACGCGAAGCGATGAAACCCTGGATGACCGATGAAGGGCCCGCTAAACGCCCCGGCGCCAGGCATGCCGCCGCCGAAGCCCATGTGCGGTCCCATGAAAGCCCCTCCGAAATGCGGGCCGCCAAAACCGCCTCCAAAATGGGGCACGCCGAAACTCCCCATGCCGCCGTGCATCCCTCCAAAGCCGCCGCCGAAGCCATGCATTCCACCAAAGCCGCCGAAACCGCGAGCGGCAGCCGGATACTGCGCCGACAGCGATGTGCAGATCGCCAAGGCCGCGAGGCCCCCGAAAAGCTTGCGTTTCATAGTCAACCCTCCAGATGCGAGGGGAGCGACGGACCGCGCTAACCCTCACGCTGCGACAGAGGGAAGCGAAAAAATGACCATGAATCCACTGACAAATAAGTCATTTTCTGACAAAAAAGTAAGTTTTCGATCTCCTGATTTCGTGACAAGACTCGACTGCTGACGCTGAGAGGCGCGTGCGTTATGTCTGACGGGCGGTGCGGCGTTCTTGTCGTGGAAGACGACATCGAGATGGCCGAGCAGGTTTCAGAATCCCTGAAAGTGAACGGCTACGCCGTGGCGCTTGCCAGAGATAAGGCTTCTGGCCTCGACGAAGGCAGAAGCGGCAGGTATGGCGTGCTTCTCATCGATCGCCTGCTTCCGGATGGCGACGGCGTCGAAATCGTCCGCGTTTTGAGGGAAGAGAGACAGAACACGCCAGTTCTGATCATCAGCGCGCTCGGGGAAGTGGACGACCGTGTGCGCGGCCTCAGAGCCGGCGGCGACGACTATCTCGTCAAACCGTTCGCCGTGGCTGAACTTCAGGCGCGCGTAGAGGCGCTCGCGCGCCGCAGCGATCGCGTCATAAAGGAGACGGTGCTGCATGCAGGTGATCTCGAACTTGATCTTCTCGCAAGAAAGGCGCGGCGCCGCGGCAGGGACATTGGGCTGCTCCCCCGGGAATTCCGATTGCTCGAATACCTTGTTCGGAACCAGGGACACGTGGTGACGCGCGCCATGCTGCTTCAGCATGTCTGGGACATACACTTCGATCCGATGACCAATATTATCGACGTTTACGTGAGCCGCATTCGTCGCAAGGTGGATTCCAATGACGACTACCCGCTTTTCCATACCGTCCGAGGTGTAGGGTTTTGCATCCGTGCTACTGGCTAAGACCCTTCGCTCATCGACTTATAAACTGGCGCTTGTCGCCATCGGCGTCTTCGGCGTGCTCGTGGTCGCGCTTTTCGCCTATGTCCGCTGGTCGACGGCCGGCTATGTCAGGGAGATCACGGACAGAGCGATCGCGATGGACCTTACAGCCCTTGAGCAGGCCCAGGCTGAGGGAGGGCGCCCGGCTCTGATCGCCGGCATCGAGCGGCAAAGCGCCGATCCGCGTTTTCATGACGCCGTCTACCTGCTTGCCGATCCCTCCTACGAGCGATTATCAGGAAATCTCGATCGTTGGCTCGCGCCGGCGCGTAGCGCAAGCGGTTCGGTCGAGATCCCGACATCCCCGGCGGCGCCTCCCCTTCGACTGGAATTCACGACGCTGGCGAGCGGAGATCATTTGCTGGTCGGACGAAAGGTCGCCGGGCTCGACGCGTTTGTGAGCGAGATCGACAGGGCGCTCGGCTTGGCCATCATTCTCATTTTCGCGCTAGCGGTGGTCGCGAGCGTATCAGTCACCTGGCGAACAGTCGGCCGTATCGAAGCCATCAATGCGACCAGCCGGATCATCATGCAGAGCGGCCTGGACAAGCGTATTCCACTACGCGGGTCGCATGACGAATGGGATGAGCTCGCGGCAAGTCTCAACAGCATGCTCGAGCGTATCCAGCTGCTCATGGCGGAAGTGAAGCAAGCGACCGACAATGTCGCGCATGATCTGCGCACGCCCTTGGCGAGGATGCGCGGTCGGCTCGAGAAGGCGCGTGGTGAGAAGCGTGACAGGGAACGCGACCAGATTCTCATCGACCGAATGTTAGCGGACCTCGAGGATGTGTTGCGCATGTTCGCATCCTTGGTCCGGATCTCGCAGATCGAGTCATCCGACCTCGCAAAATCATTTCGGCAAGTCGACCTGTCGCAGATCGCGGACGATGTCGTCGACCTCTTCGACGCCGCCGCCGAGGAGAAAAATATCCATTTGCTGCGCAAAGGAGAAAAAAGCGTGACCGTCAGAGGCGATCGCGACCTTCTGTTCGACGCGCTCGCCAATGTCGTGGACAATGCGCTCAAATACGGCCGCGAGGGAGGGGTCGTGACAGTGGAGGCAAGGCAGACGACGAACGGCGGGATGATCTGCATTTCCGATGACGGGCCGGGCGTCGTGGAAAGCGAGCGGCAGCGTATCTTCAAACGTTTTTACCGCCTTGAAATGGCGAGAGGGTCCCATGGCAACGGGCTGGGCCTCAGCCTTGTCTCTGCTGTCGCGCGATTGCACGGCGCGGTGATTTCGCTGTCGGATAATTCTCCTGGGCTGCGGTTCCAGTTTGCATTTCCTCCGCTACGGCCCCCGCCGCACCCCCGTCAGTGGTGACGTCATCCTCATCGTAAGAGGCGGCGCTGAAGCTCAGGTTGTATTGCGACGGGTGCTGGGGGCGAAGCTGGACCGTTTACGGCTGAATCCGGCGACGCGAAAATCAGGCGGAGGGGGTGGGCTCCAGATGTAGTCCGCGCGGAACGAAGTGGCGCTCGGCATATCCGAAAAGGCCCTGGACGAGGAGCGCGAGTAGGGCGGCCGGCGCGGCGCCTTCGAGGATCAATCCGTAGTTATCCAGACGCAGGCCAGTAAAAATCGGCTGGCCGTAGCCGCCGGCGCCAATCAGGGCGCCGAGCGTCGCCGTGCCAACATTGATCACAGCAGCAGTCTTC
>NZ_JBPFEB010000079.1:0-5809 GCF_051061225.1 Methylocystis sp. | reverse complement strand
GAAGACTGCTGCTGTGATCAATGTTGGCACGGCGACGCTCGGCGCCCTGATTGGCGCCGGCGGCTACGGCCAGCCGATTTTTACTGGCCTGCGTCTGGATAACTACGGATTGATCCTCGAAGGCGCCGCGCCGGCCGCCCTGCTCGCGCTCCTCGTCCAGGGCCTTTTCGGATATGCCGAGCGCCATTTCGTTCCGCGCGGGCTACGACTGGAGCCCGCCCCCTCCGCCTGATTTTCGCGTCGCCGGAGTCATCTGCTGGCCCTCGCATGCTTGGCGTGCCGCATCGGTTTGCAGTGTCTTCCGGTCCGGGTTTGCGATGCGTTCGCGCAGACGCTGCGGGCGGCCTTAAGGCTCGCCCTGGGGTAATCATAACAGATGTTCACCCAGCTCCAGCCGTAAACGGTCCAGGTTCGCCGCCAGCACGCGTCATAATACAACCATCCAGCCCCGACGGGGGCATAAACAAGCCGGTGAAAACGGTGGTGGCGGTGGAGGAAAGTATAATGACGGAGCCCCGGGTGGCCAAGGACCGGTGCGCCAGGAGGCCGACCCCCAGGTGGAAACATCCCATCATGTCCGCGCGGACGCGGCGCCGCAAAGCCGCCGCCGACCCGCGGGGCCCCGAAGCCGCCGCCGGAGGATGGGGCTCCAATCCGCTCGCCCAAATGAGGCGCGCCAAATCCATCGCCGACGTGAGGGGCCCTCAAGCCGCCACCCACGTGCGGAGCGCCGACGCCGCTGGCCGAGGGAGGAACGCCGAGCCCACCGCCCAAATGAGGCGCGGCAAATCGACCGCCGACGTGAGGGGCGCCGAAGCCGCCACCCACGTGAGGCGCGCCGAACCCGCCGCCGATATGGGGGCCGCCGAAGCCGCGTCCCGCCGCCAACGCCGTTGCCACGGAACAAATCGCCAGGGCCGCAAGGATGCCGAAAAGCTTGTCTTTCATGGCCCCATTCCTCCAACCGCGAGAGCAATCGAGCAGTTGCCGACCGCTCGTCATGCGGGGATGTAACCGAAACGGCAGAGCCGCTTCCAATGACAAAAATGTCATTTTTTCAGAGCTCGATGAGCTTCAGCGGCGCCTCGCGAAGAGGGAGGATCAGACCACGACAGATGGGCGTGCGAGGGGGAACGTAGCGGAGGAAATGCAAACTGGAACCGCAGCCCAGGAGAGTTATCCGACAGCGAAATCACCGCGCCGTGCAATCGCGCGACAGCAGAGACAAGGCTGAGGCCAAGCCCGTTGCCACGGGACGCCCTCGCCATTTCGAGGCGATAGAAACGTTTGAAGATACGCTGCCGCTCGCCTTCCGCGACGCCCGGCCCGTCATCGGAAATGCAGATCATCCCGCCGTTCGTCGTCTGCCTTGCCTCCACTGTCACGACCCCTCCCTCGCGGCCGTATTTGAGCGCATTGTCCACGACATTGGCGAGCGCGTCGAACAGGAGGTCGCGATCGCCTCTGACGGTCACGTTCTTGTCTCCATTGCGCTGCAAAGGGATGTTTTTCTCCTCGGCGGCGGCGTCGAAGAGGTCGACGACGTCGTCCGCGATCTGCGACAGGTCGACCGGCCGAAATGATTTCGCGAGGTGGGATGACTCGATCTGCGAAATCCGGACCAAGGATGCGAACATGCGCAACACATCCTCGAGGTCCGCTAGCATTCTCTCGATGAGAAGCTGGTCGCGTTCCGTGTCACGCGCCTCGCCGCACGCCTTTTCGAGCCGACCCCGCATCCTCGCCAGGGGAGTGCGCAGATCATGCGCGACATTGTCTGTCGCCTGCTTCACTTCCGCCATAAGCAGCTGGATACGCTCGAGCATGCTGTTGAGATTGGCCGCGAGCTCATCCCATTCGTCATGGGACCCGCGTAGCGGGATGCGCTTGTCCAGGCCGCTCTGCATGATGATCCGGCTGGTCGCATTGATGGCCTCGATACGACCAACCGTCCGCCAGGTGACTGCGACGCTGGCAACCACGGCGATGGTGAAAATGAGCGCGATGGCCGAGCCGAGCGCCCTGTCGATCTCGCCGACAAAGGCGTCGAGCCCGCCGATCTTTCGTCCGACCAGCAGATGATCCCCGGTCGCCAACGTCGTGAATTCCAATCGAACCGCAGGCGCCGCCGAGGATGGCGGAATCTCCACCAGGCCCCTTGCGCCATGCGCTCGCGCGGGCCAACGTTCGAGATTCCCTGATAAACGCTCGTAGGAGGGATCGGCCAACAGGTAGACGGCGTCATGGAAACGCGGATCGGCGCCCTGCCGCTCGATCGCGGCGGTCAAAGTCGGGCGCCCTCCATCAGCCTGGGCCTGCTCCAGGGCTGAAAGGTCGATCGCGATCGCTCTGTCCGTGATCTCCCTGACATAGCCGGCCGTCGTCCAACGGACATAGGCGAAAAGCGCGACCACGAGCACGCCGAAGACGCCGATGGCGACAAGCGCCAGTTTATAAGTCGATGAGCGAAGGGTCTTAGCCAGTAGCACGGATGCAAAACCCTACGCCTCGGACAGTATGAAAAAGCGGGTAGTCGTCATTGGAATCCACCTTGCGACGAATGCGGCTCACGTAAACGTCGATAATATTGGTCATCGGATCGAAGTGTATGTCCCAGACATGCTGAAGCAGCATGGCGCGCGTCACCACGTGCCCCTGGTTTCGAACGAGGAATTCGAGCAATCGGAATTCGCGGGGGAGCAGCCCAATGTCCCTGCCGCGGCGCCGCGCCTTTCTTGCGAGAAGATCAAGTTCGAGATCGCCTGCATGCAGCACCGTCTCCTTTATGACGCGATCGCTGCGGCGCGCGAGCGCCTCTACGCGCGCCAGAAGTTCAGCGAAGGCGAAGGGTTTGACCAGATAGTCGTCGCCGCCGGCTCTGAGGCCGCGCACACGGTCGTCCACTTCCCCGAGCGCGCTGACGATCAGGGCTGGCGTGGATTGCTTCTCTTCCCTCAACACTCGAATGATTTCGACGCCATCGCCATCTGGAAGCAAGCGATCGATGAGAAGCACGCCGTATTCGCCACGCCGGGCTTCGCCGAGGCCGGAAGCCATGTCTCGAGCAATCTCTACGGCGTAGCCGTTGGCCTCCAACGACTGTGTAACTTGCTGAGCCATCTCGATGTCGTCTTCGACGACAAGAATGCCGCATCGCCCGTCAGTCATAATTTCCGCGCCCTCTCAGCGCCGGCTGTCAGCGGTTCACAGTTCTCACGAAACGAGGGGATAGAAAACTTACTTTTTTGTCAGAAAATGACTTATTTGTCATTGGATTCGTTGTCGTTTTTCCGCTTCCCTCTTCGCGTCGCGAGGGATTGCCACAGCCCCTCGCTCGACCTCGCATCTGGAGGGTTGGCTATGAAACGCAAGCTTTTCGGCGGCCTCGCGGCCTTGGCGATTTGCGCATCGCTATCGGCGCAGGCTCCGGCTGCCGCTCGTGGCTTCGGCGGCGGCTTTGGTGGTGGCTTTGGTGGTGGCTTTGGTGGAATGCATGGCTTTGGCGGCGGCTTTGGAGGGATGCACGGCGGTTTTGGTGGTTTCGGCGCCCCTCATTTTGGAGGCGGTTTTGGCGGCCCGCATTTTGGAGGCGGTTTTATGGGGCCGCATATGGGCTTCGGAGGCGGCCGGATGTTTATGCCTGGCGCCCGGGCGTTTGGCCGGCCCTTCATAGGTCATCCAGGGTTCCATCGCTTCGCGTTTCACCACCATCATCGTTTCGGTCGGTTTGCGTTTGCGCCCTTGGGGCTCGGCTATGGACTATACGGCTATGATGGGTGCTGGCGGCAAACTTGGACAGCCTACGGCTGGAGATGGATCAACGTCTGCTACGGCTACAACTACTAAAACAACGCGATGAGTCGCCCACCAACCGAATCCGTCGTAAGGGGCGGATTCGGCCCCTGCCTCCATGTCGCGTCCTCCCTCGCTCGGACCGCTGAAACCGCCTGCAGCGACCAGCAGCGCGTGACTGAAACAAGCAGGCATTGTGAAAGCCGTTGGGCGGTTACAATGAACGATAACCACGAGAACCCGGAGCGCGAGACGAAGCCCTGGCGCGAGCCATGGCCAGGTGCGCTCGACGACCTGAAAGCTTATATTGAAAATAGCCCCAACTCGGCGGCAGCGCTCGCGGAGTTCATGGCGTGTTTTCCCAAACTCACGCGAGACCAGGCGATTCAAATGCTCTGGGAGCAGGGAATCCTGCCACGTGTCTAGCAATGGCGCGCTGGTCACTGCGTTTGAAAGCCTGTGACGCTCGGCATTGCCTTCGACAAGCTTGGGGGCTTCGCTATTGCTGCCGCATCCTAGACATCGGGCATAGCGGCCATCTGGCTCGTCCCATCCTCTATTGAGAGCTACCTTTATGAAAGGCGCGCGCCTGGAGCTTCTCTTGCTAACGTGGGCTAACCTATTTTCGCAGGGAGGCCGAGTTTCGATTTGGTGAGGCCCAAGCGATGCGTCACCCACACCAGCTCTCAACTCCAAATAGCAGCCCGTCGAAGGGCTCCTGCCTTTGGCGCTTCCCAAAGGGCGATTGATCGCTAGCCAGACCGGTGAGCGCACAACCATCGTATGTCCGCAAGGAGCAGGAGCGAGCGGGCGCATGATCCGGTATGTCGAATATTGCTAGGCGGTTTTCGCCGGTATGGCCGGCGCGATTGCCCTACGTCAACCTTTTCTGTAATGGCCGGTATCTATTGATGGATGGTTCGACCCGCTCAGTGCCGGGCTAAATGTCATCTCCGCCGCCAACGATTATCTATTCGACCGATTAATACGTGCGTGATGGTGGAACAGGTAGCTGCACTCTACCCTGATTTGGACCATCCGCAAAGATACTCACGCCCGCGCCAAGCCGCGTGCGTGTGCATCTGGTCAACTGAATCGATGGCGGCTGCCAATCCCGTGAATGCAACTTGGTGAGAGGAAAGGCGTTGGCGCTGCGCGTGGCTGAGCGGGCATGCCAACGTTGCCTCAATGCCCGTGCCACGCGGTCGGCGTCAAGTTGCTTCAACGCCTGGATGTTAAAGGTCACGCTGATTCGGAAAATCGTCAATCGCAGGCGCTCGACGGTGCCGGCAGCCAACCGTGACTAATGGGGCATGGACATCGCCACCACTAGAGCGCCGGCAGCTGCCAGCGCGATGGCAAGCGCGAATGATGCTGAATTCGACATGCAGGCATTTCCGCACGAGGCATCAGGCCAAAGGCACTACCACAGAGTGACGGCAGCTCCGATCGTTACGAAACCGAGGACCATCAGAACGAAGGTATACTTTTCCATAGGAACCTCCCTCGCACCCGCCTCTCTGCGTGGGCGGGTTGCTTGAGAAATGTAAAGAACTCGGTTCGGTTCCTACCCAGAAATTTCCGAACTGTTGCTCGATTTTGATGCTCGCGGGGCGCGGCACTCTATCGCCCTGGCCATGGCCCAAGCCCCGGCAATGATGGCCGCCTATGAGGCCGTGAGGACTCTTGGTGCAGTGAGACGCGGCTTTTATGTGCTGCGGCCGCCCACGCTCCATATGCGAGTCATGCGGAAGCGCTAAGCGCATTCGAGACAGCGATAGATGGAGAGGTCACCATGCTGTGCAGATTAATGACGGCCGTCGCGTTGACTACGGCGCTGGCCTTGCCCTCAGCGGCGCTTGCCAATTGGAACCGGTGGGAAGGATACACTGGCGTCGGCCGCGACCCCATGCATGGGCATTGGCGTCATATGGGCGGATACGGTTGGGGCTCGCATAGGCATGAGTGGGTCCAGGGGCAGGAATATCACCCCTTCAGGCAAGGTCCCTATGGCTAT
>NZ_JBPFEB010000078.1:0-7188 GCF_051061225.1 Methylocystis sp. | reverse complement strand
TCCCTGAGTTATTCCGAACCGAAGGGCATGTTCCCACGCGTTACTCACCCGTCTGCCACTCTGTATTGCTACAGCGTTCGACTTGCATGTGTTAGGCCTGCCGCCAGCGTTCGTTCTGAGCCAGGATCAAACTCTCAAGTTTGAGAATCTATCCCGACTAGTCACATTCTCTCGACGAGTCCCAAGCACACCCGATCCATCGTCTCACGACTGATCAATCGGTGGTGTACTTAGATAACGTGACCGTCAGTATGTCTCTTCTCGATGAAGCTCGCGCTCCACCCGCAAGGACATCCGCCGTCCACGCTTCTCTTTCTTCCGATTCACTTGTCAAACAGCAAGGCCCCACAGATCACAGACGTCCCCGTCCAAACCCGAGAGACACTCCTCCGCACCCCGACCAAAATCCAGTCGAAGATCAACCAACCCCGTCAGGAGGCAGAGAAACGACCGCAGGCCCCGCTCTTCAGCAGCGCCGCCGTCGATGAATGAGCTTTTAGACCCGACCCCCTCGCCCTGTCAAACCCTTTTTTGAACTTTTTTTGAAAACCAGAGCCATAAGGCCACAAAGCCAAGCCAGAGCTGGTGACGCGCGACATCCCTCCCCCGCGCCTGCGGGAGAGGGAGCGGGTCTCGCTAAAAGCATCAGCTCGCGACGTGCGCGCCTCTCACGCCCGCATGGCTCGTATGGCTCGTATGGCTCGCATGTGGCTCCTGCGTGCGGTGTTCCTGCTCCAGCTCGGCCCGCGCCTCGGCGATGATGTCGCCGGTCGCCTCTTTCACGCTCGCGTAGGTTTCCTCGTAAACGGTGATGCCGGTCTTGATCGCGCCCTTCAGAACAGGACGCATCATGCGTCCGAGCGCCGGCAGGAGGGTGGGCGCGAGCATCAGCGCGCCGACGCCGAGCACCAATGGGCCCGAGCCTTCCGCTTTCACGATGTCTTCGAGAAGCGCCATGTGATCCTCCCTGTAATGGACAGCCCTTTGTTATTGGCTCGCCCCCGCGCCCCTTCAAGCGTCGCCGGACGGATTCTGTTGCGCGTCGGCGCCTTCTTTCGCGGCGCGCGGGCCCGCCAGAAGCTTCGCGCCTTCATTGAATGCGAAGGGGCCGGCGGCGCCGAGCAGCGCCACGAGCGCGTCGACGAAGCCGATGGGCGCGACGCCCGCGAGGCGGCGCAGCGGCGCGAAGGCCATCATCGCCCCCTGCAGCGCGAAGGACCCCGCGACGACGGCGAGGAGCGCGCGGTTGACCGGCAGCGCGCGGCTCGCGAACAGACGCCGGCTGGAGCGGCAGCTCAGCGCATGCAGCAATTGCGCCGCGACGAGGCTGGTGAAGGCGATGCTGCGGGCGCGCGGCGACACGCCGTAGCGCGCGCAGCCATAGACGTAGGCCGCGAAGGAGCCAGCGGCGATGACGCCCGCCTGAACGCCGAGCGCGCGCGCATTGGCGGCGTTGACGATATGCGCGTCGGGCGCCATGGGCGGCGCGCGCATGACGTCGTGATGCGGGGGCTCCAGGCCGAGCGCGAGCGCCGGCGCGACGTCGGTGACGAGATTGATCCACAGCAGTTGCGCGGGCGTGAGCGGATTGCCCAGATTGGCGGCGGGCGCCAGCAGCATGAGCAGGATTTCGCTCATGTTGGTCGCCAGCAGATAGCGGATGGCGCGGCGGATATTGGCCTGCGTCGCGCGGCCCTGCTCGATCGCCGGGATCAGCGATCTGAGGTCGTCGTCCTCGAGGATGATATGCGCCACCTCGCGCGCCGCCTCGCTGCCGCCGCGGCCCATGGCGACGCCGATGTCGGCCGCCTTCAGCGCCGGGCTGTCGTTGACGCCGTCGCCGGTCATGGCGACGACATGGCCGGCGCGCTGCAGCGCCGTGACGATTTCGAGCTTCTGCGCCGGCGTGATGCGCGCGAAGACATGCGGGGCCTTGTGGAGGTCGGCCTCCTCCCAGCCTTCCGACAGGCTGTCGGATTCGAACACGCGCAGGGCGCCGTTTCCGAGATCGAGCTTGCGCGCGATGGCCGCCGCCGTGGCTTTCTGGTCGCCGGTGATCATCACCGGACTGACGCCCGCGCGCCGCAACCGTTCGAGCGTCCAGGGCGCGCCCGGACGCAGCGGATCGGCGAGGCCGATCAGCCCGACGAAGACGAAGTCCGACGTCAGCTCCTTCGCGCCGACGCGCCGCGACAGCTTGTAGGCCGCCGCCAGCACGCGCTGGCCCGCGCCCGCCAGACGGGCGTTGGCGCGCAGGGCCTCCTCGCGCAGCTCCTCCGTCAGCGGGCGTTCGACGCCGTCGACCAGAATGCGGCCGCACAACGCCAGCGTCGCCTCGGGGCTGCCCTTCATGGCGATGAGCTTGCGGCCGCCCGCGTCCGGATGCACGGTCAGCATGAAGAGCTGGCGCTCGGTGCGGTAATTGGTCTGTTCGATGGGATGGTCGCGGCGCAGGGCCGCCACATCCACGCCCACCTCGCCGGCGAAGGCGGCGAGCGCCGCTTCCGTCGCCGAGGCGGCGATTTCCGCCTCTCCCGAGGTTTCGTGGCAGAGCGCGACGATCTGGGCCAGCCGCGCGAGCTGCGGCGAGGCGTCGGCGCGGGCGGCGGCCCCATTGCGGTCGCGCAGCGCGCCGTCCTGCGACAGATAGGCTTCCGATCCGCAGCTCACTTCCGCGACCGACATGCGGTTGAAGGTGAGCGTGCCGGTCTTGTCGAGGCAGATCACGCGCACCGAGGCGAGCGTCTCGATGGCGTCGAGACGGCGCACCAGCACATGGCGCCGGCCCATCTCCCGCACGCCCAGCGCCAGCGTCGTGGTGGCAAGCGTCGGCAGGCCCTCCGGCACGGCCGCGACGGCGAGCGCGATGGCGTTGCGGAATGTCGCGAACAGGCCGTAGCCGCGCAGCAGGCCGAGCAGAAACACCAGCGCGCAGGCGCCGCCCGCGAGCAGGGTGAGCTGCCGCCCGAGCCGATCGAGCTGGCGCTGCAAGGGCGTCTGCGGTGCCTCCGCCGTTCCCAGAAACGCCTGCACCTGTCCGATCTCGGTGCGGGCGCCGGTGGCCACCACCACCGCCCGGCCGCTGCCGCCGGTGACGATCGTGCCGCGATAGACGATGTTGACGCGGTCGGCGAGCGCCAGCTCCGGCCCCAGCGGCTCGGCGGATTTGCGCACGGGCGCGCTCTCGCCGGTCAGGGTCGCCTCATTGAGCGTGAGCCCCTGCGAGTCGACGACGCGCGCGTCGGCCGCGACGATGACGCCGGGGCGCAGCTCCAGCACATCGCCGGGCACGGCCTGCGCGACAGGAATCGTCGCGCGCCGGCCGTCGCGCAACACCGTCGCCCCTTCGGCCAGCGGGCGCGACAGGGCGCGCACGGCGCGCTCGGAGCGCGCCTCCGTGTAGAAGCCGATCGCCGCATTGAGGCCGACGACCGACAGCACGACCACCGCATCGGCGCCGCCGCCCGTAAAAATCGCCAGCGCCGCCGCGCCCATGAGCAGGGCGACGGGCAGGCTCCTGAACTGGTCGAGGAGCATCTCCATCCGGTCGCGGGCCGGCGCGGCGGGAAGGATGTTTTCGCCATAGCGCCGCAGGCGAAGCTGCGAGGCCCGCATGGAGAGGCCGAGCAGCGAGCTGCGCAGGCGCGAGAGCACATCCTCGACGCGTAGCGCGTGCCAGGGAACCATCGCCTGCGGGACGGGTCCCGGCGCGGCGGCGCCGGGCGCGCCTGCGCGCCGCCGGGCCGCGTTCACCGCCGCGAGGATGGCCTCGGCGCCGATCTCGGGCGCGAACAGGATCAGAAGCGTGCCGGTGGCGACGCTTCCCGTGGCGGCGCGAACGCCCCGCGCCGCGGCGAGGGCGCCCTCCAGCGCGCGCCGCATGGCCTGCGACCCCTTCAGGCCGGGCACGCGCAGGCGCAGGCGGCCGGGGATCGCCGCATGCAGAACGACAAGTCCGCGCGCGGCGCTTTCCATTCTAGGGACGGGCCTCGTCGTCCGACGGCGTCCAGGCGTGGATCGCCTGTCCGGCGTACCAGAGCAGCGTGACGGCCGGCGCGAAGACCTGCCCGCGCGCGATCTGGACGAAGGCGGTGAGCACAAGCCCGGCGACGATATAGGTCCGCGCGTCGGCGAAGCCGCCGCTGAGACGGCGGACTCTTTCGTTGAAGGCCTCCGCCTGGGCGCTCAGGTTCTGGATCGGCCCCTCCGCCCTCGGCGTGGCGCAGAGGCGGAACGGCCCGTCGGCCATGGCGTCCACGCCCCGCGCCGCGTCCGGTGCGCAGATGAGAATGCTCCCGGTGAGCGGATTGGCCTCGATCCGGGCGCCGGGCAACGCCTGCGACAGGCGGCGCCGCGCCTCGGTGAACCAGGCGTTGTCGCGGCGGCGCGCCGGAACCCTCAGCCGCAGCCGGGACGGCGTCTCATGGACGACATAGGCCTCGGGACGCTCAGCCATGCGCCTTCCTCTCGGCTTCGGCGGCCCTCATCTCGAAAGGCACGACATGCTCATCGGCCGCGTCATGGCTGTTGGCGTCATGGCTGTTGGCGCCTTCGGCGTCATGACCATTGGCGGCGGAGGCCGCGCGGTTCTCCTGTTCGAGATCAGCCTGCGCTTCCGCGACGATGTCGGACACGGTCTCCGCCATTTCACCGACGGCGCCGCGCATGCGCTCGTAGAATTTCAGACCGGCGCGCACCGCGCTTTTCGCTGTGGGATGCGCGCTGGAGCCGTTGCGCTGGAGAAGCGTCGCGGCGGCGCCGCCGGCGACGCCCGCGGCCAGGGCGAGAAAGAGACTGCGTGCGAGTCGCGCCATGAGGTGCTCCCATTCGGCTTGAGGCGGCGCGCAGAAGCGCCGCCTGTGAACGATAGCGCCGGCAGGCGCCCCTTCAAGCGGCGCAGCGGCGCGCTGCTGTGCGCGTGATCAACGCGCGCCTTGAAAGCTGCGCGCGCGCGGACACGTAGAGTGAGACATGACGGCCGACGCCTCGCCCCGACGCGCACCCTTTTCGAGACGCACGCTGGCCACCGGCCTGCTGCTCGCGATGGCGGGCGTCTTCCTGCTCACCCTCGCCGTCGATCAGGACACATTCTGGTTACGTCTCCTGCGCTCCGTCGCCGAGGCCGCGCTCGTCGGCGGCGTCGCCGACTGGTTCGCGGTGACGGCGCTGTTTCGCCGGCCGCTCGGCCTGCCCATTCCGCACACCGCTATCGTGCCCATGAGCAAGGCGCGCATCGGCGCGGGGCTCGCGAATTTTCTCGGCGAGAATTTTCTCTCCGCCGAGCGGCTGGCGCTGACGCTGCGGGCGGCGCAGCCGGCGCGCCGTCTGGGCGTCTGGCTCAGCAAGCGCGCCAATGCGCGGTTGGTCTCGACAAAGATCGTGCAGGTCTTCGCAAGGAGCGGCGCGGCGCCCGCTATTCTCGCGCGGGCGCTGGCCGGCGCCGATCCGGGACGGCTTGTCGACCTTGCGCTCGAAGGGCTCGAAGCCTCCGAACTCGACGGCGCGCTGCTCGACGAGGCGTTGCGCGGCGCGACCGCGTTCCTGCACAACAAATCGGGACGTCTCGAAGAGCGCGCCGGCCGGCGGCGTCAGGGCGTTTTGCGCCGAACGCTCGACCGCGAGGTGATGCGCGCCGTCACGGAGGGGCTCGCGCGCCTTTTCGATGAGCTTTCCGACAAGGACCATCCCTCGCGCCAAAGACTGCTCGCCGCCATGCGGACGCGGACGCGGGCGGCTTTCGCCCATGCGGACACGACCGCGCGCCTTCAGGAATGGACCGCGCGCTTCGCCGCCAATCCGCATGTCGCGACGACGCTCGCCGCCTTCCTCGACGCGCCGGACGGCGGCGCGCTGCGCGAGGCGCTCGAAGACCTTCTTGTGACCAGCGGCGAGCGCCTGCGCGCCGATGAAGCGGCGCAGCGCGAATTCGAGTCGCTGCTGCTGTCGTTGACGGAAGACCTGTCCTTGCTGCGGCACGGCGTGATGCAGATGATCGCCGAAGGCGCGCGCGCCTATGACACGACGGATTTCTCCAACCGCATCGAACGCGCGGTGAATGACGATCTGCAATTCATCCGCATCAATGGCACGGTCGTCGGCGCACTCGTCGGCTGCCTGCTGTTCGTCGCCAAATCGCTCGGCGCGTGAATCTGGCGGGCTGTTAGAAGAATCGGAAGGCCCTTGGAAACGAGCGCATATTATAACGAAGTTGCTGACGCTTCAGCAGAAGGCGCGAAAGTTCATACGATGGCGCAGAATTAGATTCGACAAATCCTGATAGACCCAAGCAAAATACCTCACGCGCGCTTAGTGATTCGCGCCTCCCGCCGAGCACGCCTTGGCGACGCGGGCGTGGTGCCCGGCATGGAGGTTAAAATGGCTAATACGCGTAAAATCGGTCGTGACGCCAAGACGGGGGAGTTCATCCCCGTCAAGGTCGCACAGGGCCGCAAGGCTACTGCTGTTGTCGAGACCATCAAGATCAAGCCTCAGGCTCCGAAAAAGAAGTAATCTTTTTCCCCTAACTTGCTCTGGGGCGGCGCGGAGTCTCAACCTCGGCGTCGCCCTTCTTCGTTACGCTGTTTTTGCCGAACGCATACTCGTGCGACGTCGGCGGCGTATTGAGCATACGTCGAAGTCGTCGAGTGCATTTTATCTTCAGAGGAAGCAGGAATGTCTTCGTTTTTCATGCCAGTCTTTCGTCACCACTCAGACGAAGGGGCGATTATAGGCCGCATTATAACAGGTTACGGGGAATTAGAATTTGTTATGTCGCTGTGTGTAGGAGAAGCTTTGAACGACAGAGACTTAGCCATGCGAGTGCTATTTTCATTGAAAAGCGAATCTGCGCGCATCGATCTCGGCGAGAGCCTATCTAGGAACGAAATAAAAGCTAACGGATTAGAGGCATCATACTTTGAAGCGGTCGCCGCCATGCGGTATTGCCGAGCTTTAAGAAACCAATATGCTCATAGTCATTGGGCCTTCTTCCCTAAAGAAGGGGTTTTCTTCTCTAATATGGAGGAAGCCGCAAGTTCGGGGCAATTCCTAGAGGGTGTTATGTACTTTGGTGATTGATTGCTTTAGTAGAATCGGATGTCTTCGATTCGCAAACCGTATCCTTCTGACGTCAGCGACGAAGAGTGGTCGCTGGTTGCGCCTTATCTGACGCTCATGGACGAGGGCGCG
>NZ_JBPFEB010000077.1:0-17806 GCF_051061225.1 Methylocystis sp. | reverse complement strand
AATCGAAAACCTCTTCGCCAAACTCAAGGACTGGCGACGCATCTCAACCCGCTACGACAGATGTGCTCACACCTTCTTCTCCGCGATCTGCATCGCAGCAGCCGTCGCCTTCTACCTCAATCAATGAGTCCTGACCCTAGAACGTGGTAGCATTCACACCATCGATGATCGCCCATCACGTGGAGTGCCGAGTGAACACACAGGCAACAAACGGGGAACACAGATCTTAATGAAGCTCGGCCAATCCTTGTCGGCATCGCCGCGTGCTGTCTTCGATCTGTTCGATCCCGACGAGCAGGCTGCCTTCCTTTCGGCAATGGACACAAGTCGCGACGAGCTCGGAGATCGTTTCACGGCGTCCGAACTTCTCAACTGGATCGTCCAGCAGCGCAGCGCCTTCGTGGCGATGGCGGCCGAGATCGCTGGCTTTCTCGACCGGATCGAAGCGTCGCTCAAGGGCAATGTCGAGTTCATCGTTGCGAGCCAGGATGGCAAAGACGTCAGCATCGCGTTCGGTCCGCAAATCCGAAGCCTGCTCCTGGTGGCTGCCACCTGGGTCAATCAAACGGTGCCCGATATCGACAAACAGCTAGCACTTATCAAGCGTGAGGTCTCCGCACTGGCGAGAGACGCGCGTCCGAGCTTCGTGACGCGCGATAGCAGCGTCGGCCGGCAAATGCGTGACTTCGGCCATCAAACCGGGCTTCCGATCTGGCACCACCGTGCCGACATGATGCGGAGGAGAACGCAGGAGGTCCACCCGTTGGACATCAAGGTGATGCGCGAGGTCCGGGACGCTTTCGCGCGCGCCCGGCAGCGTGTCGAAACACTCATGACCGACCACGCCGCCGCCGATGCAGTCAACCAGCCACTGCAGCAAATGGCCGGGCAAGTGCAGTCGGCTCTGCGGCAGATCGAAGGCAAGGCTTCTTCTCCCGGCTATGGTGGTCCGCCGAAACGTCTCGACGAACGCCGAGGAAGGCGCATCGCGCAGGCGATCGGCGAGATCGAGTGCCTCGCAAGGCAAGCGCTCAAGATGGACGCGGCCGGATCCGAAGTGCTCGAGGCTATGGCGCTCGCGCTCTGGAAGGAGCGCTGGCGCATCTACGAGCTCTGGGTGCTTTGCTCAGTCTGCATGACCTTCGTGGACGCAAGCGAGCGCATCGACACGCTCGATCGCGTCAGCAATGGCCGCTGGACCCTCAAATATACTCGCGATCCGAAGCCCGCCATCGCCTTTGCGATCGGCGACCGCTGGATTGACCTATTCTATCAGTATTTTGAGAAGGGAGCGGATCGCGCAAACATGCCGGACATCGCGCTCCGCGACCGGTCCACGGGACGCTGGCTGGCGATCATCGATCCTAAAATGGGCGAGACCTACACCTTCAAGGACCTAGCCGAAGTCTGCCTGCGATATGCGGATGCCTTCGACGCGCAGATAAGCATGGTCGCAAGCTACTTTCCCGAGCAAGCTTCAGTCGACACTCTGACAAACGGCCGCTCGGTGCTCATCTTCAACGGATTGCGCCCGGCGGGCTCAATGGCCCTGCACCACGCTCTGGCCACGGCGGCCAAGGAAATCGGTGTGTCGTTACCGAGCAAGGCGGTCGTTGTCCTGGCCGACGTCTCCGGCTCGACCGAAAAACATCGCGCGCTCATCGCGTCAGCTGCTGCGAAGGCGCTCACCGAAGATCCACAGATTGATCGGCGCGGCTCGCTGGTGGCAAGCTTCGCGGACAGTTGGATCGAGCAGCGTTCCGTCAGCGACTATCTGGCGTCGCCCCTCCTCGCCGCGAGCGGGGGCGGAACCAACCACACAGCGGCGTTCGAGAGCGCTGTCTCCCATCTGAGCCAGATGGCCGGAGAGAAAGAAATCTGGTTATTCGGGGACGGAGAAGGCGCCCAGTTCGATGCAACCGCCATGACGGAGCAGGGCATTCGGGTGCGCGCCCATCTGGTCAAAGGTCCGATCCCCGCGAGCTTGCAGGATGCCTGTCAAGCAACAGGGGGAGACGCCATGGCCTTGGCAGGGTGGATGATTCAAGCGCGAGCCGTCATTGCGTCTTAATAAGTATCACCCGCCTCAGGCGAACCCTGACCGAGAGCGACGCCCCGGATCAGGAAGCCTCTCGGTGCCGCGGCGCATCAGTACGTCTCCACTACACCGTTAGCAGTTTGGCCTGGGTCCCGTCGCGATGCTTCCTGAGATACTCCTTTGCGCGCGGCTTGGCGGCGCTAACCTTCATGTCGCTGAGCATTGTCGTTCATCTCCAGGTCCACGTTTTCGAGGTGCCAGGTCCACGTTTGGAACCACACGCCGCACCGGAAACGAGCGGATAGCAACGGGGCCAATGACTAGATAAGAATCTGATTCTAGAGAGAAAAGATACACCGGACATCGGCGGACCCCTCCGGAGGGGGTGGTGGCGGAGCGGCGGGCTGGGACCGACAGGCTCGCGCGTTAAAGTAGACTCTGCTATAGGATGACGGTACTTTTGTGGGGGCCGAGGGCGCATCGCTTGGCCGGCAGCACCCTCTTTGGGGGGCGATCGGCACCGATAGATGTCGAAACGCTGCAAAAAAATTTCCAGGGGAATTTCCCTTTAAAATCGGCACCGTAACTTTTTGACGGCCCGCGGGTCGGCTTCTTGCACGGCAAGCAAGAAAAAACCCATTTGGATCAATAACCTAACTAGGCTTGGCGCAATTGAGTGGGAGTGAGGGGGGATACAGCAGGATAGATTGGGATAGCCTAGTGTCCTGATTCAGAAGTTCCTATCCAGCCGGAGCATGGATTTCGAGCGTCCGCCGACAGAAGCGTTCGATGGAGGCGAGTATATCATCGGCAGATTTTGTCCATCGTAGCGGCTTGGGGTCAGTGTTGTGCCGATCGATGAAAGTCTGGATGTCGGCCACCAGCGCTTTAACGGATGTATGGGCGCTGCGTTTGAGCTGTTTGTCTGTGAGCAGGGCGAAAAATCGCTCGACCTGGTTGAGCCAGGACGACGATGTCGGCGTGAAGTGCATATGCCATCGCGGCCGTTTGGCGAACCAATCACGGATCAGCCTGGTTTTGTGGGTCGAGGCGTTGTCCGTAACGACATGGATATCAAGGCCGTCAGGAACATTACGCTCAACCTCGTCGAGAAACTTTCGAAACTCGCTCGCCCGATGGCGCGGCATGCACTGACCGATGACGGTTCCTGGCTTCACCGGCGTTTTTGCGGTTGCCGCCGCAATGAAGCCGGCAAATAGCGTCGTCGTGCCGTGGCGTTCATAATCATGGCTGCGGCGCTCGGCCTGGCCGGGGCGCATGGGCAAAAGCGGCTGGGTCCGGTCAAGGGCCTGGATCTGGCTCTTTTCGTCAACGCAGATCACGAGCGCCTTGTCGGGCGGGTCGAGGTAAAGGCCGACGATGTCCCTCACCTTCTCAATGAACTGAGGGTCCGCCGACAGCTTGAACGTATCGACGCGATGCGGTTGGAGCGAGAAGGCCCGCCAGACGCGATGAACCGAGGAGGCCGATATGCCCGCCGCCCTGGCCATATCGCGTGTGCTCCAGTGGGTCGAATTGGCAGGTTTCTCTTCAAGGGTTTTGGTAATGACCGCTTCAATGCGATCATCGCCGATCTTCCGCGGCGCGCCGCATCTGGGTTCGTCGTCAAGACCATGCAAGCGCCGTTTCGCAAAGCGCTCCCGCCACACGCGCACCGTTTGTCGTGTCGCCTGGACAGCCCGTGCAATCTCGCAATTATTCTCCCCTGCAGCCGCGCGCAGGATGATTTCGGCGCGTTGCGCAATGGAGCGCCCGCTCTTTCGACGGCGCATATAGCGCTCAAGCGTTTCTCTTTCCTCAGACGAAAGCTTGATCTCGCTTGCTTTAGGCCCCTTCATCACCGCACTCCGGCTCATCATCCGGAGCACTGAATCAGAGCACCAAGCCTCTGGCTAGTAATTTCTGAAACGGGACACTAGCGTAGTTTTATCCTTCGATAGTACGCGAATGACAGCGAAGGTTATGAAGCACAAAAGCATGAGAATGGGTCGCCTGCCGTCTAGGCTGACTTAGTGTTCGGGCTCCGGCTCGGGCGGGGGCAGCGCCCACCCGTCCGATTGAAGGAAGGTAAGAACGTCCTCGTATTTGGCGGTCCGGTGCCTGCGACGGATATGCTGGTAGAAGCGATTGCGCGCGTCGGCGCTCGGTCTGTCCGCAGGCGTCGTGTTGCGGAGCAGGCCGAGCAGGAGCGTGTCCGTATCGGCGGCATCCCAGTTCTGGCCGTTGTCGATGATGGCATCGAGAAGCTGGTCAAGCTGCTGGCTGTTGAGGCGGCCAGTGAACGGCGCGATCAGATCGCGGAAATTCGCCTCCGATTCGCGCCAGCCTCCCGATCCTTGATACATCTCGACTGCTCGAGGCCAGAGGTCTGCGAGCGCCCGGGCGGCAACGGCGGCGGCAAGACGATCGCGATTGAGACCGGCGATCACCGCGAGCAGCCCGGCCCGGAAGGGAGCTACAGTCACACCGGCGAGGATCCGATAATCGGTAAGGGTCGCTGGGTTGGCGTTGTCGACAGTCGCTTGCAGTGCCGTCCTCGTCGGTTCCTGCAACTGCTGCCAGAAATCCGGAAAGGCAGCGATGAAGGCGATCGCGCGAGGTCGGCTTGCTGGATCTAGGGTGTCGAGCAGCCTGGCAATGGCAAAAAAAATGTTCGGCCACGCCTGAGGGGCGCGTTCGCGTACTGCGACCAGAGAGGAGATGATCTTTCGCTGCTGTGGCTCCCACTGGGGCGGCACACCCTTCAGGAGCGATTTCGCTAAGACCAAGCCGAAGTTCTGGATGTTTTGGGGGCGGATGCGGGCAAGGTAGCGCTGTTCGACATAGTCGAGGATTTTCGCGTGAGTCGTTGGAAAGCCAGGGGATTGAACGTCGGCGTCATAGAGGTCGAAGATCGCTCTGCCCTGCAAGGGTTCCTGCGCCAGGACGAGGTCGACAACATTGACAAGGTGAAGCCGCACCAGTTCGGGTGAGGGCTCGAACAACTGAGCTTCCGCCGAGAATGCGGGATGGGCGCAAAGGTGTCGGTCCTCGCGAAGGCGCTCCAGGTGTGTCCGCGCTATGCCATTGACGACCTGTGTGTTGGCCGTCGCGTCTTCCAGAATGCCCGCTTCAAGTTGAAGTAACTTCTTCACATCATTTGTGGCGGTGGCGGCGTCCCACGAAGTAATGAAGGTGATAGCGGCTGCGTCGCCCATGACACTCAGTTCGCGGTACTTGGCGATAAGATCGTAGACGAGTGCGACCCATGCGGAAGTCAGGGAGGCGCGCAGCGCGCCTGCCTTGTAGGCTTTCACCGCATCTAGAAAATAGACCTTTGATTGCCCGTTTCGGATTCTTGTGAGCAGTATGTCGAGATCTATGAAACCGGCGTCCACGGCAGCCTTCCTAGAGTGATGTTTAGGATTTGCCGAGCATTAAACCCGATCTGCGTTGGTGTCTTCAATTCGTGAATGAACTCGCTCCGGGGGCGTCGTCGAGCAGCGCCGTCTTCGTGACATGCTTCTTCACGAGGCGAGCCGCCCAGTGGGTGGTTTACGAACTTGACGAACTTATCGATCTTTGCCATATGTGCTCCAACGGAGGTTGGACTATGGCAGCTCCAAAATCAAAGCCGGGCATTCACAGGGGCGCGGGCCGGCGGGCCCGAACGGCCGGGAGGTCAGCCGGTATCACGACGGCCTTTTTCGTCGGCCCGGATCAGGCTCTGCCGAAAGGGGCTACCGGCTTCAAGCTGAAGGTTTCGGATATAGCGTCCAAGGCGCTCACGAGCAGTCCCAAGCGGATGAAGGCGCTCCTGCAGGTCTATGGCGATGCGATCACCAAGAGCCGCACGGCTGGTCGGCCGGTCAGCTTTCGCGTTGAGGTGGACCCTGAAGGCGAGACGGTCCTGACGCCGGTGGAAGACGTGGCCGCTGCGCCCAGGCTGGTGATGGAGGAGGCTGGTGCGCCGGATGCCGAGCTGGGAGCGGCGCTCGCCGCCGCGCGGGAACGCGGTCGCCTGCGGGCGGCCGAGATCCTCGGCGGCGACGACATGCTGAGCGCGGATGCGTTCGCTAAGTTGCTCGGCACGACGCGCGTGACGGTGAACACGAAGCGGCAGAGCGGTCAGATCTTGGGCCTCGATGGGGCGAAGCGCGGCTTCCGCTTCCCGGTCTGGCAACTCGACGCCGAGGGGAAGCCCTACGCCGAGCTTGGGGTGCTGCACGAGCGGCTGGGCGGGCCCTGGGCGGTCTACCGCTTCCTGGTGCAGCCGCATGGCGAACTCGACGGTCTGACCGGGCGCGAGGCGCTGGAGCAGGGGAAGGTCAAGGCCGCCCTGGAGACCGCCGAGAGCGTCGGGAGAGACATTCGGTAAATGGCGAAGGTTCTCCCGCCCAAAGGCTTCGCGGGTGCGGGCCTCCAGCTTTATGGCGTGCCAGCCGGCCAGCGGTTCGGCCGCATCTACTTGGGTCGGTATCCGGACCCTCTTGGCTTCGGCAAGACGCCGAGCCGGTTCATCGATCCGCGTCGGCGCGTTGCCGCGAACCGTTTCGGCGTCCTCTATCTCGGGGACACCGTGAAGGTCTGCTTTCTGGAGGCGGTGCTCCGTGATCAGCGTGATGGCGGGATCGGCGATCTGCCCATGGAGGAGTCGGAACTGCACGCACGGCGCTATGCCGAGATCGAGGTCACGGCCCCGCTGAAGATGGTCGATCTGCGCGAGGAGGGCGCCATCGTGATGGGTGTTCCGACCGATGTCTCGAAAGCGTCCAGCCAGACGCTTGCCCGGGCATGGTCGATGGCCTTCCATGAGCACCCGGCGCAACCGGACGGCATTATCTATCCGTCGCGCCTCAATGGCCACACCAACCTGGCCGTCTTCGATCGGGCCATCGTCAAGCTGCGGGCACTCCGAAAGATGAAGCTGATTGCCGCTCCCGGGCTGGGGACGGTGCTGAACGACCTGAAGGTCAGCATCGTCGTGCCGGATCCCTGATCGGCCCGGCGCTGGGGGCGAGCTGGTGAGTGAGGCATCCGCCACCAAGGGGCCATCGACAGGAGAATGGATGGGCGAGATTGCGCACGTCGAACATCCGGGCGTCGTCGCGGCGCTGCATCAGGCCGATGCGGTGGAATTCGCGGTGAGGGTCGCCGAGAGCGCTTTGGCTCCCACTCTGTCAGTGAACGCCCAGGTTTCCCAGCAATGGGATTCCTTCCTGGGCGTTCCGGGATCGCGCCAATTCTCCGCCGCCGCCTTCGCTCAGCTCAATGTGCCGCTATATCAGGGCGGCTCGGAATATGCCTCGATCCGTCAGGCAAAAGAGCAATTGAGCCAAGACCGGCTCAACGCTGATTTGCAGCGCGACAGCGTGTGTACAAGCGTGTTGTCAAGCTACGGACTGCTCGAAACCGCCAGAGCCTCGATCATCTCCAGCCGCGCGGCGGTGAAAGCGGCGGAAACCGAGCTCACCGGCGTGCGTGAAGAGGCGAAGATCGGCCAGCGCACGACACTACACGTGCTCAATGCGCAGCAGGCGCTGCTCAATGCGCGCGTGAGTTTGGTGACGTCGCAACGCGACCGCGTCGTCGCCTCATATGCGGTGCTTGGCTCGATTGGCCGCCTCTCAGCGCAGGAATTGCAGCGCGACGTCGCCCTACATGATCCTGGCATCCATTTCGAGCAGGTGAAAACCAATTGGCTCGGCGTCGATACGCCCGACGGGCGATAGCGTACCTGCCTTTGAAGCCTGCGGCATGGTGTCGGGTCGCGGCATTCTAAAAGTCAGGCCCCGGAAGGTCCGGCAATTGCCGCAACATTCCAGATTGAACTTGGGCCCTCTGTAAGTGGCGCATTGATCACGGACGACGCGTGTACTATCGGTAAATCACGGTACAGCGTGCGGCCCATGTCGAATGGTGAGGCACGTCTACATGTTGCTGACGGTATATTTCAGCTACCGGGTGTGCATGGACGACGGCGAGCTGAAGGCGCAAAATTTGTCCGGAAGATGCCGATAGATGCTGAAACCTAAGAAAAATTTCCGGCCGTTTTTGCCTTTGAAATCAAGAGCGTTTATTTTTGACGGCATGCCCGTCGGTATTTGTGGCGCGTCTAGCAAGAGTATGCTTGCTATATCAATTGCTTACGGGAAATATTCATAATCGAGTGGGAGTGAGGGATACAAACGGCGGCAACAGCGTAGTTTTGGCGGTGTTTTTCGCCGTCGCTTGCTGCCGTTCTCGTCCGTCGTCAATCCCCGCTGCTCCGCCGCTGAGGAACGCGTCGGGCAGCGCATATGCCCCTGGGCGATGGATGAGGTCCTTGAGCGCGCCACTCGCGGCAGACACGGAGACCGAGCCTTCGCAGGCTGCCGTGTACAATCTTTCACCGTCAAGGCCGAGGCCAAGTGGCTCCAGGTCGCATGGAGGAGGGCAGGGCGCTGGACAACTCAAGTAAATTTCGGCGCTGAAAATTGACTCTGCGCTGTTCCCCTCTCACCAAGAGAGGCATGGCGGAAAATTGACGTAAGGTATAAGTTTCTGGCGTTTGCATATTTTGATGCTGGAGGAATCTATGGCCGAAAATATCACGCGAAAGGAGACCTTGGACGGCGTGGCGGCCGATGAACAGGGCACAGGCATTTACTGGTTCGTCGATCCAAGCGGGGTCTATGAGCAGATCTTCGTGCCGCGTATCACCCAAAGACGGTTCGACGAACTTGCCAACGACTTCGCCAATCCGGGCAAGCAAAAGCTCGATTGTTATCGCTGGGTCCCCGATCGCGTGGAGGAAGCGGGTGTACTCGCTATGCAAGCCTGCGGCGGAAGCTGTCAGGGCGACGTCGACTGCATCGATAACGCGTGCCGGTGCATCAAGGGTCACTGTCGCAGGAAGTGATGGTGAAGACCGCAATGGCCCTACCGCCTTCGGCACAGCCACCGCATCGGCCGCGATCGGGCGTGATGGACTGGTTACTCGGACTTGGTCTCGTCCTCTACATCATGGCTGGAAGTGCGTGTGCGGCGTTTCTCCTCTACACAGTCTACACAGCGGGTTCGGTTGGGGGCGTTCAACCGGTGCCGGCGTCTGCTGCGGCCGTCGGTCACGACGACTTCGCCAAGTTGGCCATTGCTGCCCTGATAGGGGTCATCGGAACGGGGCTGACCGGCCTCGCATCCGTCTACGGGGCAACCCGACAAGCCGGCACGGCCAGCCAGGTAGCAGAGTTCAACGCAGCCATATCTCGGCACTTGGCGGAGTTCAATGTTGCCGCGAACACCGCGCTGGCAGAGATGAAGGGCGAAATCGACAAGTCCTTGGCTCAGGTCAAGTCTTCGTCAGACGAATCGCTCGCCCGTCTCAAGATCGCACTTGATGCAAGCCAAATTGCATATCGCCAACTTTTCGGAAGCGCCACAGTCTACTTTCACACACTGCGGACGATCGCACTTACTGAGTGGGACGACGAGAGCCTGAAGACAGCACAGTCGGCAATGGTCGCCGCGACACCTCATTGCCTCCATGTCGATGCGAAGATGCGTGATCTATGGTTTGATCTCTGGCAGCGTGGCCAGGATATTTCGCGTGCTGCCACTGATCATGCAGAGATCTCTGAGAGGCCGGATGTGGTCAGGCAACTGTTCGACGAGTATGTCAAGACTCGCTCTGGCAAGCTCAATTTTCGAGAGCTCCACTTGCGGATGGAGGAGGCGGCGAGGGTCGCGATAGCGGACAGCGGCGAGCCGCCTGCACCCACCTCCATTTGAACGAGCGATTCCTTGGAGTTGAGGCCAGCAGGTCCGCCATCGGCCTCGCGGCGAATGTCCCGTGATGGCCCAAGGTCTGGCGCATTTTACACGCCGGGCGGAACACTGGCGCGGCCGTGTGGTCGGCGATCGGAAGTGGGAAGTGGATGAGCTTGAGACGTCGAAAGGGGGGCGCAGAAGAAGGCATTGCCGGGCTGACAGAAATCTGACCTGCCGCTGAAGTTTCATCCAGCTGCGATTGGAGCCCCCGGCGATTTTTACGCCGTGAGGCGCGATGTGAGCAACATGCGATCGGCGGAGCCGGTCGGGGTTGCGCAGCCGATTGCATGTTGCGCGAAGCGAGGCGGCGTAGGCCGCCGGGGTCAGGTAGGCGAGCGCCGAATGCGGTCGCCGGTGATTGTAGTCATCGACCCCGGCGGCGATCTTGTTTCGGGCGTGATCCAGCCCGAGAAACAGCGTTTCGTTTAGGAGTTCGTCGCGCATCCGCCCATTGAAGCTCTCGCAAAGGCAGTTCTGCATGGGCTTGCCTGGGGCGATGAAACGCCAGACGATCCGATGCTCCTCTGAGCAGGAGAGCATGGCGTTCGAGGTAGACTCCGTGCCATAATGATCGTTCCGGGCGTGCCGCGCCTGCCGATCAGCGCCGTGAGCTCCCGCGCGACGCGACGGCCCGAAATTGACTTGGCAGTGGCAGGTCAATTAACGATGTCATCGTAACATTTGTACACCCGATTTGAGAGGCGATTGTCACGCAGGAGCCGCCAGACGTTTTCCTGTGGATTGAGTTCCGGACATTTGGACAGCGGCATGATAGTGACGTTGGCGGGAACGTCCGGCTTGTCGGCCGGCTTGGTCGAGCAGGAGCACGGCATGCGCGCGGGGTGCAAAATTTCCGCGCAATCTCGGCAAGGCGGGGGTTCATCGCATTGGTCTTGCATTTGGCGGGATGAGAGCGGCTCCGTGCGTGATCCCGTGGGGCGGAGGACCTGATCCGCGTTTTGTCCATCGACTGCCGATTCCGACGACGATGCCCGTCTCTAACTGGATAATGCCGCCCCTGAATTCCGGAATGATGCCGCCCCCTGTAACGGAATGATCCGGCCCGGGCGCCGCGCTCGTTGACCTCTTCGCCACGGAACGGCTGGTGGAGCTGGAGATCGGCACCTTGACCGGGGCGGCCCTTGGCGAGAAAAGCCCAGGCGGTCTCGCCCGGCACAACGGCTACCGTGATCGGCCCTGGGAGACGCGCGCGGCGCCGTGGAGCTAACCATCCCGAAACTGCACAAGGGCAGCTACTTTCTCGGATTCCCGGTAAGATCACCATGCTGCTTCGACGGACAGAAGCCTTTGTGAAGGAATTCCGATCGGACTGATTGACCTCGCCGCCTGATCGAATAGCATGAAACGATTCGGACTGTGTCACGCAGTTCCAACACATAATGCAACGGGGCTGACCCTAAGCCGCAAAGCGGCCAGTCTCTGTTAAGGCAAGCGGCTCGACAGTCGGATTTTTTGATTCGCGCCGGCGACGAGATCGGTCGGGTAGCCATCGGTCACAGATCGCACGAGATTGAATTGACGGCCGACGGGTCGCCGGCTTGCGTTACGAACTTCGGGGTCAAAGCCTACGACCTTCGGAGACAGCTGATTTCGGAGGGAGCACAATGTCTGCGGATATAAAGTTTCTTGCGCTGGGCAAAGAGATCCCTGAGCTGATGCCGCCCCCGCCGGATCTTTCTTTCGTGTCAGTCCGATTGGCTGGAAACCTCGTCTGGCTTGCTGGACACGGGCCGAATCGCATGAAGAAGCCGCCCGAGTTTGATTATGTAGGCAAAGTCGGAAGGGATCTGACCAAGGAGGAGGGGTACGCAGCCGCTCGGCTTGTGGGATTGAACTTGCTAGTCTCACTCCGCAACGGCATCGGAACTCTCGACAGAGTCAAACAAATCCTGCAGGTCGTGGGTGCGGTCAACAGCGCTCCTAGCTTCACCGCCCAGTCGTTTGTTGTAAACGGGTGTTCTGACCTGCTTGTGTCGATCTTCGGGGAGGAAGGTAAGCCCGCTCGCATGGCTTTCGGGGCCAGTGAACTTCCCTTCAACATGGCGGTCGAGGCGAGCATGACCGTCGAACTAGCCTGAGAGAGGGGTGGATCTTCTAGGGAAGTCTCAAACGAAAGGCTTGGCCATGTCTAAAGTCGAAGGGGACCTGAATCGCATACTAGACAAAGACCAAGGGCGGCCCAGGAAGAAAGTGACGATTCTCGGTGCGGGCATGGCCGGCCTAGTGGCGGCGCTGGAACTTGAGACCCTAGGTCACACCGTTCGGCTCCTGGAATCGAGCGGCAGGGTTGGAGGCCGCGTGTTCACACACACATTTTCGGACGGGACATACGGTGAGCTGGGTGCGATGCGGATCCCTGCGAACCACCACTATGTCCGGCACTACATCTGTAAGTTGGGTCTCAACCTTCGGAAGTTTATAAGCTCGCACGGAGACGAGGGGCTCAAATGCTTTTATGATATCCGCGGCGTTCAGTCGCGGATGTACAATGCAAAGGAGACAATCTACCCGAAGTTCCGTCTGAATACGAAAGAAATCACTTACCCCGTAGCCCCGGCCATCTTTGACCGTCATCTTCAAGAGCTTATCGACTCTTTGCATGATGAGGAGTTGCAGCAACTCGCTCATGGTGAGGTGACGATAGACCGACTGAGAGCGCTGGACCGCATGTCGCTCGGCGAGTATCTCGACCAGCGGGCCGGGGACGACGGCAAGGAGCTAATCGGGGCGACGACCGGCCTCGAACCGTGGTGGGACCGGGCTGTGACGGTGTTTTTGCGGGAGCAGGCTCTCGAACCGTGGAAAGGGCTCGAGGAAATCGTCGGTGGGACGCACGAACTACCAAAAGGTCTCGCCAAGCTACTCAAGGCGAAGATCGAGCTAAACGCCCGGGTCGTCGGTATCTATAACAAGGGCGACAAAGTCGATCTCGCGGTATCCACAGATGGGAAGCCGCCTCAGCCTGTTTCCTGCGACATCGTTCTAAGCACTATCCCTTTCTCGGTGTTACGACACATCGATATCGATCCGCCCTTCAGCCCCCAAAAGATGCTGACCATTCGGACGATGAGCTACGCCTCCGCTACTAAAGTCTTGCTTCACTGCAAGGAGCGGTTTTGGGAATCAAATTACGGCATATTTGGGGGGGCCTCCCAGTCAGATCAGGTCATTAGGGCAACCTACTATCCGTCCGACCACGTCAGAAAGGCGGAAGAGGTCGGCGTATCGAGCTGGTGGGGTGGCTTGCAGCCGAACCGACTGGATATCGAGGAAGCGGAGAAGAGGGCAGATGCAAACCCTGGCGTCTTGCTCGGATCCTACAGTTGGGAGCAGGAGGCACGACGCCTTGGTGCCCTATCGGGGAGGAGTGATCCAGCTGGTACTCTTTCCCCTCGCGCTAGGGCTGTTATCGCCTTCATTAAACGGTTCCATCCGGAAATCGATCAGTACGTTGACGAAGAGGTGTCGATGTTCTGGGATCAGTACTCCCATAACGCGGGAGCGTTTGCCTTTATGCGGCCGGGTGACCGAATTGGCCTTCACAAAGAGGCCAAATTACATGAAGGGAATGTGTACTTTGCCGGCGAACATACGTCGTTGGATCAAGCGTGGATCGAGGGCGCCGTCACCTCCGCGCTGCAGGCGGTAGAGGAAATCGTTGCTTCGTGAGAGGGGCGGTTACAAACTTTCGGTAAAAAATCCCTTCGTTACCCAACAAAAGGGGGCGGACATGACAAAACTGCTCGGGTTTGGCGCGTGGCGTTCTCCGATCACGTCCGATCTGATTGTCGCGGAGACGATCGGCCTCAGCCAACTTAGGGTTCGCGGCGATGAAACCTTTTGGGTCGAGTCGCGCCCCACTGAGCGGGGGCGCAACGTCGTCGTGCGCCATCGGGCGGCGGGGGGCATCGTGGACGTTAACCCCGCCCCGTTCAACGCTCGCAGTCGGGTGCACGAATATGGGGGCGGTGCCTACCTGCTCGGGGAGGACGCCGTCTACTTCACCCAGTTCGACGACCAGATGCTGTACCAGCAGCCAGATGCAGCCGGGATCCCGACCCGAGCCACAAATGTCGCCGGCCTCCGGTTCGCCGATGGCGTGTACGACCGAGCGAGGCGGCAGATCGTCACCGTCTGCGAGGACCATTCCAAGGACGGTCACGAACCGCAAAATTACCTTGCGCGAGTCGATCTCGGGGCGGGCGGACATGTAACGCCGCTGGTGACAGGAGCGGATTTTTATGCCACGCCGCGGTTAAGTCCCGATGGAAATAGCATCGCTTGGATGTCGTGGAATCACCCCCATATGCCTTGGGATGGGGCCGAGCTCTGGGTGGGTCAAGTCGCCGAGGACGGGACAATCGCCGATTCAAAGAAGATCGCGGGCGGGGGCAGTGAATCTGTGTACCAGCCGGAGTGGTCGCCGGACGGCGTTCTCCACTTTGTGTCCGACCCGAAGGGCTGGTGGAACATTCACCGTTGGACAGGCTCTGTCGTCGAGCCCGTCCTTGAGATGCAAGCCGAATTCGGCCGACCGCTTTGGACCCTCGGGTCAGCGACCTACGGCTTCGGCGCTTGCGGGATCGTCTCTAGCTACGTGGAAAATGGTTTCTGGAAACTTGGGTTGATCGACATCAAAGGGGGAAAGCTGACTCCGATCAACATTCCTTACTCGGCCATATTTGACCTTGTAGCTGAGGGCGATCGCGCTATCGTGATCGCCGGGGCACCCGACCTCCCGACCGCCGTCGTCAAGCTCGATCTCAGCACTGGCCGCCATACGGTCATCAAGGCATCTAGCAGCGTGAGCATCGACCCAAAATACGTCTCGCTGCCGGAGTCAATCGAGTTCCCGACGGCCAATGGTAAGAAAGCATTCGCCCTCTTCTACCCGCCCAAAAACGACGACTTCAAGCCAGACGTCAATGAGCTGCCTCCCCTCGTGGTGAAAGCCCACGGTGGCCCGACGGCGGCAACCACCGCGGCGCTCAATCTGAACACGCAATTCTGGACGAGCCGAGGCTACGCGGTGGTTGACGTGAACTACGGAGGTAGCACCGGATACGGCACAGAGTATCGAAATCGGCTGAAAGAAAAATGGGGCGTCGTCGATCTGGATGACGCCGTGGGTGCTGCACAGTACCTTTCGAACGCAGGGCGGGTTGACGGCGGGAGGATGGCGATCAGTGGCGGGAGTGCCGGGGGCTACACAGCCCTTTGTGCGCTCGCTTTCAGAAACGTTTTTCAGGCCGGCACGAGCCTATATGGCATCAGCGACCTTGAGGCACTCCTCCGTGACACGCACAAGTTCGAGGCCAAGTATCCATTCTGGCTCATTGGGCCCTATCCCGAGGCCAGGGATCGATATCGAGAGCGTTCGCCGGTGTATTTCGCCGACAAGATCAGCGCCCCTGTCGCCTTCCTCCAGGGCGAGGATGACCCTGTTGTGCCACCCAGCCAGACCCAGCTAATGGCGGATGCCCTCCTTGCAAATGGGAAGCTCTTCGGCCTGATCATGTTCGCAGGCGAACAGCATGGCTTCCGAAAATCAGATACAATTCGCCGCGCCCTCGACGCCGAGCTAGACTTTTATGCGGTCGTCCTGACCAAGAGCGGACTGCGGTACTGAGCCAGCGTGTGGCCGTTCGCGACGCGAGCTGACATTACGTCTTGCCCGGAAATCTAACTGCGCGAGCGCGTCGACGGAGGCGGTATCTCGGAATTCGGGAGCCATCTTGCGATATCCGGGGTGCCTTCGTGGGAATCGGCACGCAACGCGGCCGAGGTAGTTTTGATCTTGGTGTGTTTGTAACGCCGATGGTCGATCAGCGCATATTTGCCGATCCGCTGTAACCCTCCGCCGTAGGCCGTCTGGCGGCTGGGTTTGACGTCGGCGATAGTCTCGCGCGGTGGCGCGCGGTTCGTGTCCACTATTGGTAATGGACACTATCGTGAATGACCGAAGAAGATGAGGGCGGGGTCGCGGGCGCTGAGCGGCGGCGGCGTTATTGGAAGAAGGAAGAGAAGCGCCGCATTGTCGCGGAGAGTTTCTCGGACGGCGCGTCGGTGGCGGAGGTTGCACGGCGTTACGGGCTCAACGCCAATCTGCTGTTCACCTGGCGGCGACAGCTCGCCGCGACGGAGAGCGAAGCGAACGCAGCGCCGTCGATTTTGCCGGTGACGATTGCGCCGTCGTTGCCGTTGGCGCTCGGGACGTCGCCGGAGGCGCCTGGACGCATGGAGATCGCGCTCCCTGGCGGCGAGAAGATCGTCGTCGGCGCCGATGTCGAGACCGCGGCGCTGGTGCGGGTTATCAAGGCGTTGCGGCGATGATCCCGGTTGCGCCCGATGCGCGGGTCTGGATCGTCACTGGTCACACAGACATGCGCAAGGGCTATGCGAGCCTGTCGTTGATCGTGCAGGAGACGCTGCGCCGCAATCCGAGCGGCGGCCATCTGTTCGTGTTCCGGGGCCGGCGCGGCGATCTGATCAAGATTCTCTGGCATGATGGCCAAGGTCAGTGTCTTTTTGCAAAGCGCCTGGAACGCGGTCGGTTCCTGTGGCCTCAGGCGTCGACGGGGGCCGTGACGATCAGCGCGGCGCAGCTCGGTTATCTACTGTCGGGGATCGATTGGCGGGCGCCGCAATATACATGGCGTCCCGAGGCGGCGGGCTGAAAATTTTCTGCGGGATGGGTGCGGACAGGCCTTGCGGCTACGCACGCTTGTGATTCGATCATCGACGATGAGCGCCGCTGATTCTTTCCCTGATGATGTCGAGAGCCTGAAGGCGCTCTTGCGCGTGAGAGACGCGGAGCTGGCGCAGGCGCGAGCGAGCGCCTCGAATGCGGCTGCACTGATCGCGCATTTGCAGCTCTCGATCGAGAAGCTGCGTCGCGAACTCTATGGCGCGCGCAGCGAGCGCAAGGCGCGGCTGCTCGAGCAGATGGAGCTCGAACTCGAAGAACTTGAGACCGGCGCGGCCGAGGACGAACGCGCCGCCGAAGGAACGGCCGGTGCGGCGCAGACGACGGAGGTTCGCGCCTTCTCCAGAAGGAAGCCGTCGCGCCGGCCGTTTCCCGCGAATCTGCCGCGCGAGCGCGTCGTGCTGCCGGGGCCGACGTCATGCGCCTGCTGCGGCGGAACGCGCCTGTCCAAACTGGGCGAGGACGTGACCGAGACGCTCGATGTCGTTCCGCGCCAATGGAAGGTGATCCAGCATGTGCGCGAGAAGTTCTCCGTTAGCGATGTTCTGACCTCACCTTCAAAACTGGCGCGACAGCTGCGAGTCTGATCTCCCGCAGGAGGTAAGGCTTGTGTCCAGACTTAATCATCCGCTTGACCCTAAAGGGGAGACTGTCCAGCGCATTGAAGTGATCACCGGCGGCGGGGAACGCCGGCGCCGATGGTCGGATGATGAGAAGGCGGAAGCCGTAGAGGAATCGTTGCAGCCGGGCGTGGTTGTCTCGCAAGTTGCGCGGCGGCGGGGTTTGAGCCCGCAGCAATTGTTCACCTGGCGGCGCGAAGCACGCGAAAAGGCGGCGGCTGCCGATGGAGTTCCCTTCGCGCCGGTCGTTGTTGAACCGCGAGGGACAGCGCCGGCGGCGCTGCCGCCGGAGCGCAAGGCGGTTGCGGTCCGGCCGCATGTGATCGAACTCGACGTTGATGGCGCGAGCGTCTGGATCTGGCGCGACGCCGATCTCGACATGGTCACGGCCATTATCGACGTATTGAAAGCCCGGCCATGATCGGCCCGACTGGCGCGGTGCGCGTGATGGTGGCGACGAAGCCCGTGGACTTTCGCAAGGGCGCCGAAGGTCTCGCCGCCTTGGTGCGCGAAACGATAAGAGCGGACCCTTTCGACGGCGCCATCTACGTTTTCCGCGCCAAGCGCGCCGATCGGATCAAATTGGTCTACTGGGACGGCACAGGCGTCTGC
>NZ_JBPFEB010000076.1:0-2344 GCF_051061225.1 Methylocystis sp. | reverse complement strand
CGAATCCAGGCCGGCGCGCCAGCCATAGATCTGCTCGTAGATGCGAACGATCAGATAGAAGATGTTCAGGACCGCAAGGCCGATCCACATGCCGCGCAGGTCGACTACGGCTGTTTCCGTAGCGGCGCCAGCAGCAGCGCTCGTCGTCGAGCTCATATTCACTCCTCCATATGTGAGCACTCGAGGTCATTGCCTCGAAGCTGTTGCATCATGCTTTCTGTACCAGCAGGCAACAGTGACTTTGTCGCCAATGTGGGGGCAAAAACTGCCATGGCGGCATAGAGGCAATCTATTGATTTTGCGGCGCAGCAATCTCTCGGCCGGAAAAGCAAGGCTCTCGATGCGCCGCAGAAGCGGATTCAGAATTTCAGATCCTGAAGGAAGAATTCGTCGCCGACGGCGCTGCTGTCTGCTTCATGTATATACGCCGACCAGCTCAGAACGTCTGACGAATATGCATCTGGCAGATCGTTGTTACGCGAGACGACGGCGTTGGCGCCGCGAGTGGGGGCCTCGATGCTCGCGTACAAATTGCCATCCCTGGCCGTGACGGTAATCAGGCCACATGGATGACCATCAAATTTTACCGCGCATTCCAACTTGGCGCTCGTTGCAAGCCGTCGAATGTCCTCGCACACCGCTTTCGCGGCGTTGCGGGCCTTTTCCTCCTCCTGCCTGAAACCCGTTGCAAGAGCCGAGGAGCCGGGCCTGACCGTTATTTCGGTCGGTCTGACGAGACGAACCATCTCATCCAGCGCCTCTGGAACGCCCTGATCGTGATATTTCGGCAAGCCGTTTTCAACAGCGGGACAGGGAACATGAAACAACCCCCCGACTTTCGTCATGGAGTTGTAGATCAACACCGGCATGCAACTGTAGAACGAGTCCGAGCAAAACCGGTATCGATCCAGCCGGCCAATCGCGCCCTGCCCCATCACCACCGCGATGCGTGGCCGGGCGGCTACCTCTAAAGGCGGGCGCGTGTCCGTCTCCATTCGGGAGACGATGGCCGCTTTTCTGTCCGCATCCAGCGACGAGACGCGCTCATTCAGTCCCAGAGCGGCAAGGACGTCCGACCCCTTCAACGGATCGCTCGTCTGAAAGCCAGGAACGCCCTCAAGCTTCACACCCGCGGCCTCCAGCCATTTACTCATGTTCTCCTTGGCGATCTTCGCTCGCTCCGCATGAGTCGAGGCGCGCTGATCTGGCGGCGCGCCATAGAGCATCGTAACGTTTGACTCAGTTCCCAGTATTTCCGTTGAGCGAACACTTCGCGCGAAATCGACGACAGCCGTTTTTGAGGCGTTGTCGATCCTGAAGCTCGGTCCTGACCGATCAATGAAACTCATCCGACGAACTCCTCCGCATTCAGCCAGTCACTCAAACACGCCGCCAATCGGTCATCGCTTCTTTCGTCTCTTCCCGAGGCGTTGGCGCAATGGTTTCGATCAGGTTTTTCCACTTGGTCGCCGCGGTGCGCATATCGCGCAGTGACGCTTCGATCTTCGCCGCTGCGACAAGCGCCGACGCCATCTCGACGCTCAGAACCAGCGCGCCGTCGGGACCGTCGAGAGACAGTCGAGCGCCGCCAGTTTCGGTCCATAGGTAGTTATATTGCAGGGCCAGATGGTACAGGATCTCGCGCGCTTCCGGCCTCGGCGCCGTCAGCGCCGCGCTGAAAACGAGCAATGCGCGTTCGGCCGCATATTCGATTTCGATCGGCTCGCCCTGCGTCTCGAACAGGATCAGCCAGCTTTCGTTCCCTGTGCGCCCGATGTGGCGGGCGCCAATCGAACCGGCGAGGTCAGTTAAAATTGCATCGAGCACGTCGATCATGCCCGCACTGTCGAGCCTGAGAAAACTTCTTTCAAGCAACCACAGGTACGTTCAAGCAGCCAGGCCACACGGACGGGACGCTCCGCGAGGCGCCTGGGTCTGCATCCAATTCATCCTCGCATTTCCGTCAAAATGAAAAGGCCCGGCGCTGGGCCGGGCCTTTCTGTTTTCCTGCGGGTCCGATCAGATCGGCTGCGGGGCGACGCCGCCGTCCACATCCGGCTCGGGGTTCTGTCCCGTTGTCGGGACGGCGGAGCCTCTGGGCGGCTGCGGGGCGGAGGAGCTGGTGTCCTCGCGCACGGGGCGCTTGCCGACGAGAAGACCCTTCATCTCCTCGCCCGTCAGCGTCTCGAACTCCAGCAGCGCGTTGGCGATCACGTCGAGCTGGGAGCGCTTCTCCGTCAGGATCTGGCGGGCCTTGTCATAGGCCTCCTGAACCAGACGGCGCACCTCGGCGTCGATCGTCTGCTGCGTCGCTTCCGACAGCGACTGCTGGCGGCCGAGCGAA
>NZ_JBPFEB010000075.1:0-9226 GCF_051061225.1 Methylocystis sp. | reverse complement strand
GAAGGCCAGGGCGGCGTAATCCGCTGCACTTGGGTGCATTCGAGTAGCGTGTTGGAGGCTGTCGGTTCGAGTTACGAAACCGGCCGCCTCCTTTTTTCGCCGGAGACAGCGACCGTAGTCGCCGCCGGCGCGCTACATGTCGCGATACTCAGGGAAAAAAGGAACGATCGCGCGTTGGCTCGGGTCGATACCGCAGGTCATATACGGGCGGGAGTTCATGCGAGGCGTCCGCTGCGGAGTTCTCGCTTCCGGATGTTTGGAGAGGAACATCCGAAGCACAAGGACGAGATCCGCTGCATACTTCGACGCGCCCAGGTCAATCGCTGCACGAATGTCCCCGACAATCATCCTTCGCACGGCGACGGGGCCGCGCAGCAGATTGAAACGATAGCTCGAAAGCAGCGATCGATGTCTCGTGGAAAGGACAGCGCCCGTGAAGATTTCGTGTGTTTCGAGCGCCGCGAACTCTGCACATTCTTTAAGGGTTATCATCGGCATGACTCCACCGTGGCCGCGCACAGCGACACATATCGTTGTTTCGTTTGGTGCTGGCCTCGCGTTGCTCGGTGTTCGCCTGCTGCGCCGCAAACTAGAGCTGCGTGCGTGCCTGGCAGAGAGCGTCGAGGAATGATCTTCCCAACCAAGACATTGTGAACCTGAGATGGCGTCGATTGCACAAAGTCGTTAAAATAATTTAATCGCCATCCGATGGAACATATTGGTCTACCTCCCAGCTCGTCGCGGCACCGGCGCCCACGCGCGATTCTCCCGCACTGCGTGCAGACGAACGAGTGCTCGCGGGCTTCTTGCGCCACATTGCCGACATATCAGCCGTCAGCGCACGGCCAACACGAGGCCGTCCGCTCCGTGCTGTTCAGTGAGCGTGAGTACATCGACCTGGGATAGTCGCCGACAATTCCGACACTCGAACGCCACACTCCACGCTCGACGACTATCCGCAGGCCCATCGATCAACCGGGCAACTCATTAATATCCGATGATCGACATCTGCCCCGTATCGCATGTTCCCTATTTGTTCGCAAGTGGATTTTAGAGCCCGCCGTGACGGGGGCGCGAGCTGGTCGTCATCTCGTTGAGGAGTAATAACGTCTCGCGACCCGGGCTGATCGGTCAGGGTTAGGGGCTACCCACCCACCCAGCGGATGCGCGCGGCCTCCGGAGACTCATGCTCGCGTTACTGGCAGCACGAAACTGAAGAGGGTTCTTCCACCGGCGGTATCTTCGGCCCACAGCTTCCCGTGATGATCCTCGATGATCGAACGTGAAATCGATAGGCCGATGCCGAGCCCATGCGGCTTGGTGGTCGCAAACGGTTCAAACAATCGCGACCTCACGGCTTCCGCTAGGCCGCAACCCGTGTCGGCGACATCGACACGGATCATGTCCCCTTCAACAGGCCGGGTCGAAACGATCATTTCGCGTGTCTGGCAACCGTGCATGGCTTCGATCGCGTTGCGCTTCAAATTGACGACGACCTGCTGGATTTGGACCTTATTGATGAAAACCAAATCGTCTTTCGCATCGAGGCGAACCGTCGTTGTCACCCCAGCTTCCTTGGCGATAGCGTCGGTAAATTCGCAGGCTGTTCGAACGACATCATTGAGGTGGTGAGGCGTTTTGTCGGTTGAGCCGCGGGTCATGAACTGGCGCACGTTGTCCATGATCTCCGACACGCGAAACATTTGCTGAGTAATCTTATCCAACACATCCAGCCCCTTTTCCGCTGGGATCTGCTGCTCCTTGAGATGCCTGCGAAGGACATTGAGGTAGGCGTTGATCGCCACGAGCGGCTGCTTGAGTTCGTGAGCCAGTCCCACCGACATGTGCTCGATGAGATCGAGACGGTCTGTGTGGAGTTCTCGCAGATGCGCTTCAAATCTGCGCCGCTCGCTCAAGTCGTGGATGACGCCGATAAAAAGGCGGCGTCCATCAATTTGAATCTCTGTGACCCCAAGGTCGGCGGGAAAGATAGAGCCGTCTTTGCGTCGCCCCTCGACCTGCCGGCCGATGCCGATTATCTTGGCTTCGCCCGTTTTCAGATAGTTCCGCAGATAGGACTCATGCTCACCTCGATACGGCTCGGGCATGAGCACGGCAACGCCCTGGCCGAGCATCTCCTCGGGCGCGTAGCCAAACAGCTTAGTTGCCGCAGGATTGAATGACAGGATGCGGCCGCGCTCGTCGATGGACACAATCCCATCCAGCGCGCCCTTGACGACGGCGGCTAAAAACGCAGCGTCCTGACTCATCGGCATGTATGAGCTCACCTGCGTGCGCAGTCTTCGAAGACGGCGGGCCAGCTCTCGCCGCGTTCATGCTAGTGCAATTGACAAGCACCTTCGTCCATCTCTGGCTCGTGTGCAAGTTTCAATGCGGCGGGTACGGCGAGGCGCAGGTGCAGCGGTACAGTTTCGGGCAGTCGCACTGTCGGGCCATCGCCTGCTCGATCGCCATCGTAACGGTCTTCTCCCGGTAGGGCTTCATGATCACAAAGGCAGATTCCATGAGCGACACAGGCACCCGCTGGGGGCAGGCCGAGATGAAGATGACCGTCGCGTCGTGTGCCTCAAGTATTTCTTCAACCGCCCGTATGCCCGAGCTGCCGTCGGCCAGTCTCATATCGCTCAAGATCAGGCTAACGGGAGCGAGCTTCGCCAGAGCAATCGCTTCAGCACATGTCTTTGCCACGCCACACACGCGAAGTCCCACTTGCTCCACGATACATGCGAGGTCGGCGGCAATGATCGATTCGTCCTCGATGATAAGGACGTTCGCGTCTGTGTTCGTGGTGCCTGCCCCCGCGCATTTGTCGTTAAGTAGTCTCGACAAAGAATTCTGCGTGCGGCCTAGCCAAACACTGAGCGTGCATTTTAAGTAACTGGCTGATATGCATCGCTCTTTCGCATGTTCAGCAATTGACCAACCGACTCTCTTTTTCCTTTTTCGTCACCGCCCCGGTCAGTGCGGCATCGTTTCGACAGCCGCACGCCATCACAGTTCTCTGCGGCACCTGCTGCGACCGCTTCCGAGATGAGCCCGAACGAGGTTGTCAGGATACATCTTATTAGGGTCTGTTTCACTTTCGGTGCAAGGGCCGGAAATTGCGCGCTCTCTTGAGGCACGGCATGTTGCGGGATGAAAATGTCAGCGCAGTGGGCACCCGCGCCAAATTTGACGATCCTGACGGTCGAGCGGAATGAGACGAGTTGGGCAGTTTCGTTGAGGGGCGGCGATCACGCAATATGCCCGGTTTGTCAGGTTCGATCGCGTTCTCGGCATAGCTCATATCGACGAAAACTTCGCGATCTTCCAGCGCAAGGCACGCCTGTAGAAGTTCAGGCTCAGATGACGCGCTGGCGGCGCCGAAATGACCGATGCGAGCGGCGCATCTTTGCCGAGCGCATTCCAGGGCTTGCAGCGCCGTTTGCGCGCCGAACCACGCGCCTTGCGGGAATTGTGCGACTTTTCGGTCATAGTGCTGGTGGACGCCCGTCAGAACGGCTGATGGCGCGCCTTGGCATGCTCGTAGGCCACTGCACCATCCTAAGAGAGGTGAAGCGAAGCGCGCAAACCGATGCGAACGCGGCGCTGGTCAGAGTGGCGGGCATCGATGATTGGGCGTGGAAGAAAGGTATGAACTACGCAACGGTGATCGTAGATCTCGAGCGACGACAGGTGGTGGACGTGCTACCAGACCGTTCGGCCGCTTCCACCGCCGAGTGGCTCAGAAGGCATCGGGAGATCGAAGTGATCGGCCGCGACCGCGCCGGACTCTACGCCGAGGGCGCACGCGTAGGAGCCCCGCAAGCGCGGCAGGTTGCCGACCGTTTCCACCTGCTGCAGAACTTTCGGGAGGCGGTAGAAAGGCAGCTGACTTATCCGGCCGGGCCGGTACGGAGAAGCAGCGACGCCGCTCTGGAAAAGCCCCATTCCCGGAGAGTTTCCCAGGGCGCGCATCGGCATTTTGCAGAGCGAGCGGCCCGTGCTGCGCAACTGGCCAAATTTGCTGAAATCAAGGCTCTTTACGAAAATGGCGAAAGTATCACCGCGATCGCGCGCGCATTGGGCCTCGGGCGACGGCGTGTTGAGCGCTGGTCGCGTTTCATTGTCCTGCCCGAACGCAACGCGATGGAACCGAAAGCATGCACGCCTGCCCACTTCGAAGCGCTCCTATCGCGACGCTTTACCGACGGAGCCACATCGGTGCGGCTCCTCCGGCCGACCGCTCGACTTTATCGTCGAGACGCAACTCGATCCTGCGTCGCCAGTATCGTCGTCGTCTTCAGCCTGCGGTCTTCCTGTGGCAACTCCTGCACCAAGAATTGATCCAACGACCGGTCGTCACATCTCGCCGCTCACCGCAGCGGCGCTTTGCGTCAAACCAGGGGACAAATGACGAGCCGCCAGTTGACCGTCGTCGATGCTCTGAAGGCGGGCTCGGAGGAGTTTACCACGATGGTCAGTTGGCGATGCGGCTTCGCGGTCTGTTTCGCGGCGGCTCCCTGGAAAAGCTGGACAAGTGGCTACGTGATGCGGTTTCTTGCGGCATCTACGTGCAGAACGCTGTGACGGACCCGTGGAGCAACGGACAAACGGAGGGCCAGATCAATCGATTGAAGACGCTCAAGCGGTCGATGTATGGTCGAGCCAGCATTGAACTGCTTCGCGCGAGGATGCTACCGCTTCAGGAATGCGACTTGCACCGAGAGTGAAACAGACCCTATTTAGACGTACCGTGACACAGAGCCCATGATTGGGCATCAGATGCCCTCCTCGATCCGGCTCCCCTTCTGCGCGGCCAGCTTCTTGAATACTTCCCCGAGGTGACGCCGCAGTTCGCCATACAGCGCCATTCTCAGCCATTTGGGAATGAACACAATGTGGCATTTGCAGTCCAACTTCGTGTGACTTAAGCTCTCATACTCGTCCATCGCGGAGTTCCCTCATCGTGTGCTTGGCGGGTAGCGACCGGAAATTTCGTCAGAGGACTGCTGAAAACGTCGAACTCTTACTGCCACCTCGGCAAAGCCGAGGGAACTCCATTACGATTTAGCGCGGAGGTCCCCGTGTGCGGCGCGCGGAGCATCTTCCAACCCGAGAAACAAAAAGATGGCGGACAAGCAGCCTCCTCGGCACGAGCGCCCGATTTTCACTGACAAGGAGGCGTTGCTTTACCATTCGCAGGGCCGACCCGGCAAACTCGCAGTGGTCGCCACTAAACCCATGGCGACGCAACGCGATCTGTCGCTCGCTTATTCTCCGGGCGTAGCTGCGCCGGTTCTGGCAATCGCCGAAAATCCATCGCTCGCGCTAGACTATACGGTGAAGGGCAATCTTGTCGCTGTCATCACCAATGGCACCGCGATATTGGGGCTCGGCAATCTCGGCGCCCTCGCGGCGAAGCCTGTGATGGAGGGCAAGGCAACGCTGTTCAAACGCTTCGCCGACATCGATTCCATCGATCTCGAGATCGACACACAAGATCCGGAAGAATTTATCAATGCGGTGCGGTTTTTGGGTCCCTCCTTCGGCGCGATTAACCTCGAGGATATCAAAGCGCCGGAATGTTTCGTCATTGAGGAGCGGCTGCGCGCATTGATGGACATTCCGGTGTTCCATGACGATCAGCATGGAACCGCCATCATCGCGGCGGCGGGATTTATCAATGCGTTGCAGTTGACCGGCCGTGACATCAAGACCGCCAAACTCGTCTGCAATGGCGCCGGCGCCGCGGGAATCGCCTGTCTTGATCTCGCCAAAGCTTTAGGGTTCGCGCCCCAGAACGTCACGCTGTGCGACACTAGGGGCGTCGTTTATCGCGGCCGCGCCGAGGGAATGAATCAATGGAAGAGTGCGCATGCTGTCGATACCGACGCGCGCACTCTTACCGAAGCGCTGGAAGGCTCCGATATTTTCATTGGTTTGTCGGTCAAGGGCGCGCTGACGCCTTTCATGCTGAAGAATATGGCGTCTAATCCAATTATTTTCGCCATGGCCAATCCCGATCCCGAAATCACGCCGGAAGAGGCGCTGGCGGCGCGCCCCGACGCCATCGTCGCTACGGGACGTTCGGATTATCCGAATCAGATCAACAATGTGCTCGGCTTTCCATATATCTTCCGAGGAGCGCTCGACACTCATGCCAAGACGATCAACATGGAAATGAAGATCGCCGCGGCGCATGCGCTTGCTGAGCTTGCGCGTGAAGACGTGCCCGATGAGGTCGCTAACGCCTATCAGGGCTCGCGTCCACGCTTTGGGCGCGAATACCTCATTCCGGCGCCCTTCGATCCGCGGCTCATCTCAGTGGTGCCGCCCGCCGTCGCGAAGGCTGCGATGGATTCGGGCGTCGCGCGACGGCCCATCGTCGATATGAATCACTATCGCTCCGAGCTGTCGGCGCGGCGCGATCCGGTCGCGGGCGTGATGCAAACGATTTTCGAACGCGTTCGCCGCGACCCCAAGCGCGTCGTCTTCGCCGAGGGCGAGGAGGAGCAGGTCATCCACGCCGCGCTCGCTTTCGTGAACCAGGGATTGGGGCGTGCAATTCTCATCGGCCGCGAGGATCGCGTTCTGCAAACGGCCGTCGCCGCCGGTCTCGAACTCGGCGACCAGATCGAGATCCACAACGCCAAGCTCTCCTCGCGCAACGCGGTCTATGCGCAGTTCCTGTTTGAACGCCTGCAACGCAAGGGCTATTTATTTCGCGATTGTCAGCGTCTCATCAATCAAGACCGCAATCACTTCGCCGCCGCGATGGTCGCGCATGGCGACGCTGACGCTATGGTGACCGGAGTCACCCGTAATTTCTCCCACGCGCTCGAAGATGTGCGGCGCGTCATCGATCCGAAGCCTGGCCATCGGCTGATCGGCGTCTCCCTCGTTCTGGCGCACGGACGTGTGGTGATGGTCGCCGACACGGCCATCACTGAAATGCCGGAAGCCGAAGCTTTGGCCGATATCGCCATCGAGACCGCCAGCGTCGCCAGGCGCATCGGCCTTGAACCCCGAGTCGCTATGCTCGCCTTCTCGACCTTCGGATATCCGCCGGGTGAGCGTACGGCGCGTGTCCATCAAGCGGTGCGCATTCTCGATTCACGCTTCCTCGATTTCGAGTATGAGGGCGAGATGGGCGCCGACATCGCGCTCAATAAGCAGGCGATGTCCGCCTATCCTTTTTGCCGACTGAAGGATACGGCCAATGTGCTGATCATGCCGGCTTTCCACTCCGCTGCGATCTCGACCAAGATGCTGCAAGAATTGGGCGACGCCACAGTTCTCGGCCCGCTCATCGTCGGTCTCGATAAACCGATCCAGATCGTTCAACTCGGAGCGACCGACACGGATATCGTCAATATGTCAGCGCTGGCCGCGTTTGGTATTGGCGGCTAGTACTCCGTCACAGTGGTTTTGACGGGTTAGTTTTGGCTCGGCTTTGGGGTTGGCAAGGCAGTTCGATTGACGAGGATTTTGATGGTTCGGGCAACGCCAGGTTACCGTGAGATGAACCCGGCTTGTTCGAGCGTCACCACCATTTGATGGACTGTGGGCGGCGCGACTTTGAAGAAGCGTATCAAATCGGCTTCGGCTGATGGGTGCCCGTTCACTAACGTATATGCGTGAATAAAAGCGAGATACCTACCCTGTTTTTGGGTGAAATCCGGTCGCGAATCATTGACGGTTCGATTCATCAAGAGTCCTCGAAAGCGGAGGGCGCATGATGAATATAAGGTATCTGCTAGTTGCGCAGCGCGGACCGCTCGCTCTGCAAAATGCCGATGCGCGCCCTGGGAAACTCTCCGGGAATGGGGCTTTTCCAGAGCGGCGTCGCTGCTTCTCCGTGCCGGCCCGCCCGGATAAATCAGCTGCCTTTCTACCGCCCCCCGAAAGTTTCTGCTCGGACTCACCTCTCGTTGAACAAGGACGCGCCGTTCGCGCGGGCCGTTGAGGCTGTCGGTCGCATTAAACCCAGACAAATGGTCGGTGGATTGCATCATCGTTACAGCCGAATTTGATTTCCGATAGGCACAAGGGTCTCAAATGAAACAAGACCTTACTGAATTCGTCTCGGTCTCAGATTGAAACCGAAATCGACAGTAGCTCCCCAACATTGGTTTCAGCAACTGAAAATTGAGTGGCCAGCTTGAAGAGTGGCGGGAGATTTACGTTCGAACCCTGCAATCGCTGATAGGTCGAGTACGTGCTTGGTGTGAGGATCACTGTAGTTGAGCAATCATGAAGGGGCCGGCGTCAGGCGATTTGATGCGCCATTGATAGCGGCGGCGTCCACCCCGACTCGGCAGTCTGCTCTGCGCGTTGTGACTCGTCCCCTCGACGCCCGAATCGAGGGTCACGATGAGCCGGCCATCGATCTCCGCGTTGGTTCCGGCGAGTTGGCACGGGGCGGTCGCATCTGGGCGAGAACCGCTGACGATAATTGCGCCGTCGTGGCGTGGCCGGATGGTGAACACCGGCATCTCGCGCGAGGGGAAATACGAGACACGCCCATCGACAACCGCGCGCGTCAGCGTCACATCATAACGGCCTCGGCCGAGATAGTCGGCGTGCACGAATCTCTCCTGCTGCAATTGCGTTGCAGCATTCCTCAGTTGGGCCTCTAATTCTGGCTCCAAGTAGCCGGCGCGGCAGACTTGAATCGGAGCGGGCACGAAAATCAATGTGCCTCGGTACGATAGGCATAGCTGCCATCGGCGTGGATCACTACGTTCGAATCGAACCGCTCCGGCGCTAGCGTGCGAAAGAAGTTGTGCATTAGGTCACCCTACGCGGTCTCTCACGCGTTGACCAGAAATTGCCGCAGCGGGACGAACGATAAGCCTGTCAAGCTTGCATGAAAAAGCCCAGAGCTGCAAAGCCCGGAAAAAGAAACGCCCCGACCGCAGAGTTGGCGGCAGGGCGTTTCGCTCCTCCCATAGTAGCCGCTACCTCACCGCATCACACTTACTGACCGGCGGCCGGCGCACCCCCTTCATCCCAATAGGGACGAGCGTGATAATGTTGATGCACGCGTGTCTCCCACTCGCGATCCATCCAGCTTTCGTCAGTATATTCCGGCGCGCTCTCGACCAGGTTCTGGTTCACATCCGCTAGATATCCCCGGCGGTCCTTGTTGTATCTTAGCGAGGTCCACGGCATTGGATGATGGCCGGGGTGCAAGCACATGAAGCCGCAGAAGTTAACGACC
>NZ_JBPFEB010000074.1:0-3264 GCF_051061225.1 Methylocystis sp. | reverse complement strand
TGTGGTATTTACGCGGCTTCCCCGTTTTTGCGACAGGAAACGCCAGCGTGACATCTGCCGGGTAGACGTTCTGGCGCCGTGACAGCCCCACCGCCCACAGCAGTCCGCGCGCGCTCAGCGCCTGACGAAAAGGCCCGCTGGGCCATAACCTGAATCTCCAAGGACGCAGCCGAAGCGTACCCCGGAGGCGATGACGCGGTCGATCTCCTCAATCGCAATTTCCGGCTTGCTCAGGGCGACCTGCCTGTTCTCCGGAACGCGCGCCTGCACCATGCGCTGGGGATCGCTTGTCCAGCTTTCGGGCAGGAAGAGCCGCAGCCCCACCATTACCGGAACTTCGCCCGACGCCAGGGTAAGCGAGACCAATGACTGACAGTTGGCCGTCTTTCCGAGGGACGAGGCGTATTGTGGCGCCACGCCGACCGAGTGCGCGCCCTTTTTGGGCAATGCTGTGTCATCGACGATTAGCCACGCATCGGAACCGCCGACCATCTTGTCGGCTTCGGCGAGCAGCGCCCTTTCCAGCGGGTCTGCGTCCCATACGCCGCTGGCGATAAAGTGATGAAGCTGGTCGTAGCCGACGTCGCCGTCCCGCACCGCCATGGGCTGCACGCTCTTGCGATCACCCGCGCCGATCAACCCCGCAACATAGACCGGGCACATCCGCGCCCGCGTCTTGTGCCGAAGCGCGCCGATGAAAGGCGCGAGCCACCGCTCGAGATCCGACTTCCAGCTCTCGTCCATGGTCGGCCCTCCAAAACGCCGACCACCCACGAATCACGCAAAACGATCCGAGGGAATCCCAAAAAAGCAGGACTTCTCAAAAATCTGCCAAAGTAGTGCTAGGGCCCAGACTCATAACCAGTAGCTGACCGTCGCAGCTATGCAGACAGCGGCGAGGAAGTTCACTGCGCTTCGATCGTAGCGCGTTGCCACGCGCCTGAAGTCCTTCAGCCTGTAGAACATGCGCTCGATGGCGTTGCGGTTGCGATAGAGGAACGGCGAGAAGCAGTTCTTCCACTTGCGGTTGGCCTTCGGCGGGATGTTCGGCATGGCTCCGCCCGCCTCAATCTGACGGCGAAGGGCGTTGCTGTCGTAGCCCTTGTCGCCGTGCAGAATATCGCAGGCGAGCATCCTTGCTAGAAGCCCCGCGCCCGCCGTGCAATCTGCGACCTGGCCGCCTGTAAGCATGAAAGCGACGGGTCGGCATTTGGCGTCGGTCAGCGCATGGATTTTTGTCGTGCGACCGCCCCTTGATCTGCCGATCGCCCGGGCGCGCTCCCCCCTTTGCCGCCACTTGCAGAGCGATGCGCCTTGACCGACGAGGAGTCGATGAGCACCTGCGTCGGCGGCCCTCCTGCTGCAGCGAGCGCCTCGAAAAGCTGAACCCAAACGCCTTTGGCCGCCCAGCGGACATAGCGGTTATAGAGGGTCTTCTTTGGTCCGTATTCCGGCGGGGCGTCGATCCAGCGCCCACCCGACTTGAGCACGTGGACAATCCCGCTGATTACCCGCCGGTCATCAACCCTGGCCTTGCCGCGTGTGTCTCTCGGCAGATGCGGCGAGATCCTCGAAAACTGGGCGTCCGTCAGCCAGAAAAGATTGGGAATCATTGGCGCTTCCTTTTGGAAGCTGTGAATCACGAGCCCGCGACTATGCCAACCTTTTTATGGGTCTGGGCCCTAAAGACGAAGAGCGTGCCTTAGGAAGGTGCTCTGCAGTTTGTTGGCTATCTGGTTAGTCAGGCAGTAAGATTGCGATACGCATTCTTCAGATGATGTCTACTTAACAGAGATTGTAATGGCACTACTACGAAATATAGGGCAGTTACAATAAGCGCACATTATCGGACATGGTTGCGACAAGACAAGCCCGGCGTTTTTTTCGCAAATATTGCGCCGGCGCAGGCCTGGCCCTCATCGACCAGATCCTGAGCGGCGGGCCAGATGGCGCCGAACCCGTCTTCGCCGGCTGTTTGCGCCAGCGCCTCGCGCTTCGCGCCGCCGAAGCCCGCGCGGGGCTTTGCCGGCTGCGCGAGGATGCGGCCGCCTCGCGCGACGCCGAGCATCTTTCGGGCGGCGGCGAGATCAGCCCGGCCGGGCGGCTGGATCGTGTCTTCCGCCTGCACGCATCGCTGCCGGCGCGCCTCGACTCGACGCTCTTGCGCGCGGCGGCGCTCCTCGGACTGAATGAAGCGATCGACGCCCGCGCCCTTGCGGAAGTGGTGACCACGGCGCCCGATCCGGTCAGTGCGGCGGCGCAGTCCAGCGCCGCCGCGATGGAACTCTGCACGCCCTCCCCAGGGGCCGAAATCTTTACTTTCGTTGTCGCCGATTTTGCCCTCGAGCCGACTCGGCTGGTCGCGGCCGGTCCCTCTGCTCGCCATCGCCACGGGCGCATCCTTCGTTCAGGCGCGGGGCAGGGGGAGGCGGCCGCGACCGACGGACGCGGAGTGGCCGGCGGCGGTCGCTTTCGCCTATGGCCTTGCCATCGTGGAGGCCCATGCGCTCGCCGTCGAGCTGGCGCGGCGGGCGAACAGGCTTCTCGCAGTCGCGCCAGCCTTGCGGGCAAAGGGCGCGCGCCACGTCGTCGACATGCTTCTCGCCGACGACGCCGTCACCCCCGCGGCTGCCGCGTCCCGCGCCGGCCTCTCGGATCGCGCCGCGCGGCGCCCGCTTCCTCGAAATGTTCGCGCTCGGCAACCTGCGCGATCTTCCGGAACTCAACATGCTCGAAAGCGCGAAAGACCGCGACGCCGAGATAGAAGCCGCGCTGGACTACGCGCTCGACGACGCTCTCGGGCTGCGGGACGACGAAGGCCCCGAAGATGAAGCCTTCGACGAAACGGGGTCGGCGCCTGACGTTACGCCCGCCAATCAGTCAAGCTCGTCGCCTCCCGGCGCGGCCTGACGTCCCGTTGCATCGAGCCGCGCGCGCAGTGGACGATGCACAAGGGGAAACGCCAGTCCGAGCATCAAGCCCCAGAGCAATTCGCCCAGCAGAAACCCCACCGCCGGATAGCCGGTCAGGATGGGTTGTTCGGGCGCCCATTGGAGGAGGGGGATGGGTCCGAGCATCCATAGAACGAAGCCATAGGCCATTCCAAAGAGCCAGCCGCCCCTTGGGTCGTTCGCCGCGCGCTGAAACAGCCAACCATAGAGCACGCCCCCGGGCAGCATCAGTCCGATGTAGGCGAATGCCACGGCGGCGACCGGCCAATTCGCCGCCCGGCTGAGCGCGTCGAGCGATCCGAAGGCGCCCAGG
>NZ_JBPFEB010000073.1:0-9291 GCF_051061225.1 Methylocystis sp. | reverse complement strand
GTTCAAAGCGAGCGCCGCCACGACAAAAGGAAGAAAGGAGAAAGCAAAGCTCTTGACCACGGACCAGGCATGAAAACATAAATCAACCAGGGTCACTTCTCAGTGAAAATCCCGGGTCAACTCTCAGCGGAAATCAACACGCGGGTGGTATGAACAGAGCGCGGCTTCGTGATCAGAGAAGACAAAGATGTCGAAAAACCCACTTCGCCACCACACGCCTGACGACGACCCGGAAGCCGGCACGCCCGGCACAGGCGAGGATGTCTGCCCCGATTGCCACGGGACAGGCAAACAGATCGATCAGAAGTCAGGCAAGTCCACGCAAGAGCCCTGTGAGCGCTGCGACGGAACCGGTCGGATTGTCGAGGGAATTGGCTAGACGCCATGGGCGAACTGGAAGAGGCGAAAGCCAAGGCCGCCGCCGTCTACAACGCGGCGGCGGATTATTTTGACCACCCCGTGAGCTCCTTCTGGCACCGCTTTGGGCGGCGCACAGTTGAACGCCTCGGGTTGCGGGCGGGAGAAACCGTCCTCGATGTGTGCTGCGGAAGCGGCGGCTCTGCGCTGCCTGCCGCCGATGCCGTCGGGCCACAAGGCAAAGTCGTCGCGGTCGATCTCGCCGAACGACTCATCGCCTTGGGCGAGGCGAAAGCGCGCGCCGAGGGCCTCGGCAATATCGAATTCAAGACAGGTGACATGCTCGCGCTCGGCTATCCCGACGCCAGCTTTGATGTCGTGGTCTGCGTCTTCGGGATTTTCTTCGTTCCCGACATGGTGGCGGCTACCAAGGAGTTGTGGCGCATGGTGCGTCCCGGCGGGCGGCTGGCCATCACCACATGGGGGCCGAACCTCTTCGAGCCCGCCAATAGCGCCTTTTGGGAAGCCATCAGCGCGGAACGCCCCGACCTCATAAAGGGCTTCAACCCGTGGGAGCGGATTTCGACGCCTGAGGGGCTGCCCGAGATGCTCGGCGAGGAAGGAATCGAGAACCCAAAAATCGTCGCGGAAGCGGGAAGCCATCCTATAGGCTCCCCGAATGACTGGTGGCTGGTCGCCATGGGCAGCGGCTACCGCGGAACGCTCGCCCAACTCGACACGACGACATTTGCTCGGGTGCGCGATAGGAATCTTGCGCTCCTCGGGCAATGCGCTGCGATCACAACGAATGTTGTTTACGGTGTTGCTATCAAGTAGACCGCAGCGCACCCGCAAAGGGGAAAGCGATATCCAGCGCGCTTTCTCAATATGCTGCATGTCGGAATGGCGGCTCAGAGGCTTCGGCGACGACGGGCAACCCCGCGGCGCGCCATTCGGGCAGACCGTCTTCCAGGCGGCGCGCCGCAAAGCCTTTGCTGCACAATAGGGCCGCCGCCTCGATAGAAAGGACGCAGAAGCGCCCCCGGCAATAGGCGACGATTTCTTGCGACGGATCGAGCTCGCCGAGCCGCGCTTCGATATCTTTCAGTGGAATGTTCACGGCGTTCGGCAGATGGCCGAGCGCGAATTCGTCTTCCGGCCGCACGTCGAGCACGGTGACCGTCCCCGCGTGAATTCGTTCGAGCAACTCCCCACGCGGCACGGGCTCGAGCCCGTCTCGGTCGCTGAAATAGCGGCGCATGAGACGTTCGACTTCCGCAATATTGCGCTCCGCCAAACGGCCCAGCGCCGCCAGGAGATCGAGCACGGCTTCATCGGCAAGCCTGTAATAGACGAACTTCCCGCCGCGTCTCGCGCCCACCAGGCCGGCTCGTCGCATATGCTGGAGGTGCTGCGACGCGTTGGCGATGGAGAGGCCGGTCTTCTGCGCCAGCGTTTCGACGCTGCGCTCCCCTTGGGCGAGCTGCTCCAGCAGTTCGAGGCGATGCGCGTGGCCCAGAGCTTTGGCGACGGCGGCGAACTCCGCGAACAGCGCCTGTTTGGGACTTTGGGTTGACATGGGAAGCCCTGGCTATATCATTCAAGCGAATAATTGAATAGGTTCCAAGCGCTTTGTCAAGACGCCCTTGCGGCAGCCGCTGGGAGAACAAGAGCAAATGCGGAGGCCTCCATGATCTCGCGCCAGTTCCTGCATGCCAGGCCCAGTTGCGGCTTCCTACTTTTTCGGCTGCGGCGGACGCGCCGCCGGGGCGGTCGTCGACCCGGTCGGCGATATCGCCCCCTATCTGCGAACAGCCGAAGAAACCGGCATGCGCATACGCTATGTGATCGACACGCATCTACATGCCGACCACGTCTCTGCCGGCCGCGAATTGGCCGAGGCGGCGGGCGCTCCCTACGTGCTGTTCGTCGAAGCGAAAACCGCCTTTCCCTTCCATGGCGTGAGCGACGGCGACGTTCTGGAGCTGGGCAACGTCACGATCAGCATCCTGCACACGCCGGGCCATACGCCCGAGCATATTTCGTTGCTCGTCACCGATCGCACCCGCGCCGAGGAGCGCTGGTTCATGTTGACCGGCCATACGCTCATGATCGGCGATCTCGGCCGCACCGAACTCGCCGCCCATGCCGAGGAAGGCGCGCGCGTGCTGTTCAGGTCAGTGCAGCGGCTCAAGGCGCTCCCGGACTATCTCGAAATCTATCCCGGCGCCTACTCCGGCTCGGTCTGCGGACGCAGTCTGAGCGGCAAGCCAAGCTCGTCGATCGGCTTCGAGAAGCGCCACAACAAGGCGTTTCGCATCGAGGACGAGGAAGCCTTTGTTCGCGCGATGGTCGCCGACATTCCCCCTCCGCCGGTGCAGGCGGCTGAAATCCGCGCGGTCGATTCCGGCTTCAAGGAAGCGGCGGAATGAGCGTGCGCAATACGGGCGCGCCCACTCGCTCGCCCTCCGGCGTCACCCTCGGCCTGCTCGCCAATTGGCGGCAGTTCGCGCTGCTCGTTTTGATCAACGCCTTTGTCGGCGGCATGGTTGGCATCGAGCGCACGGTCGTGCCGTTGATCGGCTCCGAGGAATTCGGCATCGCTTCGACCACGCTGGTGGTTTCGTTTATTGTCAGCTTCGGTGCGGTCAAGGCCTTCGCCAATCTCGTCTCGGGACATCTCGCCGATGTTTGGGGCCGCAAACGCGTGCTGGTTTTAGGCTGGCTGGTTGGTCTGCCGGTCCCCTTCATGATCATGTGGGCGCCGAGCTGGGGATGGATTGTCGCCGCCAATGCGCTGCTCGGCGTCAATCAGGGCCTCGCGTGGTCGATGACCGTCATCATGAAAGTCGACCTCGTTGGCCCGAAATCGCGCGGGCTGGCGGTCGGCCTGAATGAATTCGCCGGCTATCTCGCAGTTGGCGTCACCGCGTTTCTGACTGGCTATCTCGCGTCGGAGTACGGGCTGCGGCCGACGCCCATCTATTTGGGGGTCGGCTACGCGATTGCGGGCACGCTGCTCTCCATCGTGCTGGTCCGCGACACGCGCGCCCATGTCCGCGCGGAAATCGGCGACACGCCCCACGAAGCCGCCGCCATGGGCTTTTGGGAGGTGTTTGCGCTCACCTCTTACCGCGGCCGCAATCTCTTCGCCGCCTCGCAGGCGGGGCTCGTCAACAATCTGAACGACGGCATGAGTTGGGGCATTTTCCCGCTGTTCTTCTCGGCTTTTGGCCTCGGCGTCGAGCGGATCGGCATTCTCAAAGCCGTCTATCCGGCGAGCTGGGGCGTTCTGCAAATCGCGACCGGGCCGTTGAGCGATCGTTGGGGCCGCAAAGGGCTGATCGTCGCGGGCATGTGGGTGCAGGCCGCCGCTCTCTTCCTCGTCGCTGCGACCCGCGAATTCCATTTCTGGCTGATCGCCAGCCTGCTCCTCGGCTTGGGGACCGCTATGGTCTATCCCAGCCTGATCGCCGCCGTCTCGGACGCATCGCATGCAAGCTGGCGCGCGCGGTCGCTCAGCGTCTACCGCTTTTGGCGCGATCTTGGCTACGCAATCGGCGCGCTCTCCGCGGGCATCATTGCCGACTTGTTCGGAATGGCGTGGGCAATCGGCGCGGTCGCGGCGCTCACCTTTGCCTCCGGCCTGATTGTCGCTGTGCTGATGCGCGACTCTCATCCGGACGTGAGACGGACCCATGACCAGCGGCGATAAGCAGAAAGCCTCGCAGCGGGCGGCAGAGTTGATCGCGTCTTATGCCCGCTGGCGATCGGGCAGTCTCGGCCAAATCACCGAAGCGCTCGAGCAAACGCTCCTCGTCAAACTGCTCGGGCCGGTCGCCGGCAAGGCGTTGCTCGACGTTGGATGCGGCGATGGCGCCCTTGCTGTGGAACTCGCCCGCAGAGGCGCCGACGTGACAGGACTTGATGCGGATCCGACGATGCTTGCCGCCGCGCGCCAGCGGGCCGAACCGCGAATGTTCGATTGGGGCTCGTCGACGGCAAGGTGGAGGCGTTGCCGTTCCCCGATGCGGCGTTCGACCGCGTCCTTGCGGTCACGGCCCTCTGTTTCATTCCCGACGCCGAGCGAGCCATTACGGAAATGGCCCGCGTGCTGAAGCCCGGCGGCCTGCTTATTATCGGAGAACTCAGCAGCCGAAGCCTATGGGCCGCCTGTCGCCGCGCGCGTGGCTGGCTCGGCCATCCCGTATGGCGCGCGGTGAGATTTCGTTCTCCGGGCGAGCTTCGCCGGCTCGTGAGCCGAGCGGGACTCGATGTGCGCGAGATGCGCGGGGCCGTCTATTACCCCCCATGCGGGGCGGCGGCGCGCCTGCTCGCGCCTGTCGATCCCTGGCTCGGGCGGCGAACAACTCTCGGCGCGGCCTTTGTCGTGCTATCCGCGGTGAAGCCAACCCTGCGCGCTGAGCCTGGCGAGGCTGCGCCCAGCTTGCGGCACGAGACGCCGTCGCCGGAATCGCCCCGCCCAAACAGCCTGAATTTCTATGAGCGCTGGATGCTCCCGCCGCTGCTCGATCGGGTCATGCGGCAATCTCAACTTGAAAAATACCGCCGCGAGGTGATCGCTCCCGCTCGCGGCCGCGTGCTCGAAATCGGGGTCGGCTCGGGGCTGAATTTTCCTTTTTATGGCGCCCAGGTTGAGATGGTCGTTGGCGTCGACCCCTCGCCCCGCTTGCTGGCTCTGGCGCAGCGACGCGCGGCTGACGCTGGTGTGAAGGCTGAACTCGTGGAGGGGACGGCGAGCGCGTTACCGCTTGCTGACCGTTCGATCGATACCATCGTCATGACCTGGACGCTTTGTTCGATCCCCGATCCCCTCCTTGCCCTCCGCGAGATGCGGCGCGTCCTTAAGCCAGATGGTCGCCTGCTCTTCATTGAACATGGGCTCTGCCCCGAGAAAGGCGTCGAATTCTGGCAGCATCGTTTAACCCCCGCGTGGCGTCATGTGTCGGGTGGCTGCCAACTCGACCGAAAAATGGATGATCTGATCCGCGCCGCCGGCTTCGAGCTCACGGAGCTTAGACATCCATATGCGGAAGGCCCCCGCATTTTCACATACATGTATGAAGGATGAGCACGGCCCGGCGCCTGAGGCCCCGTGAAACCCGCTCGGCTGGCTTCATGCGCTTGTGATGTTTCACACAAATAGAGCTCAGAGCTTTCCCGCTTTTTCAACCGCGCGGGAATTGCCGCGCTGGCACCAGCAAGAGGAGCGCGAAAGCGCCGAGGACGGCGGAGCCAGCCCCGTAATAGAACACAGCGGCATGCCCGACTTTGTCCCAAAGCAACCCCGCCGCAATGCTGGCGACAAGTTGCAGCAGGCCTACGGTCGTGCTGAACCAGCCAATGCCTCCGGCCCTCAGATGCTCGGGGACGAAGTCGGACGCGAACGCCTTGCCCACGGAGCGGAAGACGCCCTCGTAAAGCCCATAGAAAACGAACAATCCGGCGATCATCGCAATGTTGGTCGCCAATGCGAACCCAAGGTAAGCGACTCCAAAAATGACGAAAGAGGCGAGCAGGACATTCTTTCTGCCGAAGCGGTCGGAAAGAGCCCCCGCTGGATAGGAAATCAGCGCCGCGATCAGATTGAACCCCGCATAGATGAGAATGGTGGCTTCGAGAGACACCCCGAAGTCCTGCGTGCGCAGAATGAGAAAGGAGTTGCTGGAATTGCCGAGACTGAACAAGGCTGTCACCAGCAAATAGGCCCAATAGCTTCTGGGAAATTGCCAAATGCTGGCGTCGATTTTCGATTTGGCGGCCGCGGCGGCGGGCCGCTCCGTCACCAGGAGAACCATAAGAAAAGCGAGAAGCCCGGGGATCAGCGCCACATAAAAAATCATGCGCATATCAACATGCAGGGAATAGAGGAGAAAGGCGGCCAGGATCGGCCCCAAAAACGCCCCCGCATTATCACCGACGCCTTCGAGGCCAAAGGCTCTGCCTCGGTTCTCATCGTCGACCGAAGACGCGATCAGCGCGTCGCGCGGCGCGGAGCGAATGCCGGAACCCAGCCGGTCGAGGAAGCGCGCGCCAAATACGGCCGGCCACACCGTAGCGACGCCCATCAGCGGCTTGCCGAGCGCGGCCATGAAGTAGCCAAGGAGCGCAATCGGCTTTCTTTTTTGCAGCTTGTCCGATAGCGCGCCGGAGAAGCCTTGGACGACGTTTTGGGCGGCTTGGGCGAAACCCTCGACCAGGCCGACGACGCTGCCGGTCGCATGCAGCGTCTGCGTCAAAAAGACCGGCAGAATGGGATAGAGCATTTCCGTCGAAACGTCGGCGAACAAGCTGGCGAGCGCCAAAAGAAAAGTGTTCCGAGAGAGCCCCGAAAAGATTTGCCGGGCGGTCGTGGAAGCCATGGCGAGCCCTCGGGGGTGTTGCACCTATCGTTATAGAGCGCTCCCCTTTGAGGGTTTTGCCCCTTGAAAGGGATTGACGCCGGCCAGTATGGCGTTAACGTTATCGTATTCCGATAACGAAATACGTAGATCTGGATCGATGCAGGACAAGTATCTTTATGCCGGGTTGATCCGGCTCCACGTTCTTCACCATGCGGCGAAGGAGCCGATCTATGGCCTCGCCATGATCGAGGAACTGGGGCGTCACGGCTATAAAATCAGCCCCGGCACGCTTTATCCAGTCCTGCATGGGCTCGAAGAGAAGGGCTACCTCGCCTCGTCTGAGGCGAGGCTTGGCAGCACGGCGCGCCGTGTCTATCGGGCGACGCCCGCCGGACGCAGGGCGCTCGTCGCCGCCAAACAAAAGGTGCGGGAATTGTTCGGCGAGCTGTTTGAGGATGACCCCGCTTGAGCTGTCCCCCTCCAACCAAGAGGAGACACGAATGTTCGAGTTTGACAACGCCCGCCGCCGTTTGGCCGTCGCCGCTGGCGCAGGCCTCCTGCTCGCAGGGACCGCCTCCGCGCTTGTTCAGGCCGCCGAGAAGAAAAACGAGAGCAAGGAAAAGGAAGTTGGCGCGGTCGAAGACCTCATGCGCGAGCATGGCGTGATCCGCCGCGCAATCCTCGTCTATCGCAACATGGCTGGGAAACTCCGGGCCAACCCCGCGAGCCTTGATCCCGATTTACTGCGCCGCGCGGCGACGATGTTCCGCGCCTTTGGCGAGGACTATCACGAGAAAAAGCTCGAAGAGGCGTATATTTTCCCGGCGGTCAAAAAGACCGCCGGCCCGGCGGCGGCTGATGTCGATATTCTTCTTGCGCAACATCAACGTGGTCGGGAAATCACAGATTACATCCTCGCCCTAACCTCGAAAGGCGCTATCGGAACTGGCGACGCTGAGCCGCTGGCTCGCGCCTTGGAGGGCGTCGAACTGATGTATGCGCATCACGCGGCGCGCGAGGACACGGTGGTTTTTCCAGCTTGGAAAGACGCACTCTCGGGGCATCAACTCGACGAAATGGGCGAACTGTTCGAGGAAGTCGAGCACAAGCAATTTGGCAAGGACGGCTTTGAGGACGCCGTCGCGCAAATCGCGCGCATCGAGGAAGCGCTCGGGATAGCCGACATTGGCCAGTTCACCCCACCGCCCCCAAAGGGGTGACGGGTGATGACCGCTGGTGTTGAGGCGAGGCCCGATAAAGAGCGTCGCGCCCTTCTGGAAGTGCTCTGGATATTCCTGCGGCTGGGCGTGATGAGCTTCGGCGGGCCAATCGCCCATCTTGGCTATTTCCGTGCCGAATTCGTCGAGCGCCGCAAATGGCTTGACGAAGCGGCCTACAGCGACATTGTCGCGCTCTGTCAATTCCTGCCCGGCCCCGCGAGCAGCCAGGTCGGCATTATCCTCGGCATGTTGCGCGCCGGCTTTGCAGGCGGACTGGCGGCATGGCTTAGCTTCACCATGCCTTCGGCCCTCGCGCTTGTCGCCTTCGCCTATGGCGTCGGTCGCCTTGGCGATCTCTCGCATGTCGCGTGGTTGCACGGTCTCAAAATCGTGGCCGTCGCGGTCGTGGCGCAAGCGGTTTGGGGCATGGCCAAAAACCTATGTCCGGATCGGGAGCGGGCGACAATTGCCGTAGCGGCGACGCTGCTGACTTTGGCGGTTCCCTCCGCCAGCGGCCAGATCGGGGCGATTGTGGCCGGGGGCGTGATTGGCTGGCTGTTTCTCTCGAGCGCAAACAACGCTACCACGACACCGCTTGCGGTCCCAGTCGGCCGCCGGATGGCTATTGCTTCCCTTACGCTGTTTGCCGTCTTGCTTTTTGGGCTGCCCGTGCTGGCGAAGGCGACTGCCAATCATACGATCGAGCTTATCAGCAGCTTTTACCGCTCCGGCTCGCTGGTTTTCGGCGGCGGGCATGTGGTGCTCCCGCTGCTGCAGCAAGCCGTCGTGCCGCGCGGCTGGATCGATAATGACGCGTTTCTCGCGGGCTATGGCGCGGCGCAAGCGGTTCCCGGACCGCTGTTCACTTTCGCGGCCTATCTCGGCGCAGCCATGAAGACTGCGCCGAATGGCTGGGCGGGCGGCCTCGTCTGCCTCGCCGCGATCTATCTGCCATCCTTCCTTCTTCTCCTCGGCGCTCTCCCCTTCTGGGACGCCCTGCGTCATCGCGCGGGGGTGCAATCGGCTCTCAAAGGGATCAACGCGACGGTCGTCGGCATCTTGCTCGGCGCGCTTTACACGCCGGTTTGGACGAGCGCGATTTTCGCGCCGGGAGATTTTGGGCTTGGTCTGCTCGCCTTCCTCCTACTCGTGTTTTGGCGTACGCCGCCCTGGTTGATCGTTATCTTCGGCGCGGGTGGCGCAACGGTTCTAGAGGGTGTTATGTACTTTGGTGATTGATTGCTTTAGTAGAATCGGATGTCTTCGATTCGCAAACCGTATCCTTCTGACGTCAGCGACGAAGAGTGGTCGCTGGTTGCGCCTTATCTGACGCTCATGGACGAGGGCGC
>NZ_JBPFEB010000072.1:0-14397 GCF_051061225.1 Methylocystis sp. | reverse complement strand
GGTCGTTAACTTCTGCGGCTTCATGTGCTTGCACCCCGGCCATCATCCAATGCCGTGGACCTCGCTAAGATACAACAAGGACCGCCGGGGATATCTAGCGGATGTGAACCAGAACCTGGTCGAGAGCGCGCCGGAATATACCGACGAAAGCTGGATGGATCGCGAGTGGGAGACTCGCGTGCATCAGCATTATCACGCTCGACCTTATTGGGACGAAGGGGGTGCGCCGGCCGCCGGTCAGTTAGTGTGATGCGGAGAGGTAGCGGCTGCTATGGGAGGAGCAAAACGCCCTGCCGTTAACTCTGCGGTCGGGCGTTTCTCTTTCCGGGCTTTGCAGCTCGGATTACGGCAAGGCTACCTTTGACGGCCCAAGACGGCGTGGGCTCTTGTTGATTGAATAGAACTGCCCGAGCCGTGGTGCCTCCTTAGTTTTTCGCTCTAAGGATCTCAAGACGGTTACGGATTGCAAATCAGCACAAGCTTGCCCTTTACCGATCCCTGGCCGAGCAATTCATGCACGCGGCGGGCTTCACTCAGTGGAATGCGCTCGGCGATTAGTGGCTTGATTTTCTCGTCACGATGCAGATTGAACAACGTGCTTAGATCTTCACGAAACCACTCTGGTTTCCACCGCTTCAGGATCTGTATGCTGTAGGGGAGAATGCGTCGTCCGCCGGGTGAAAAGAAAGCGCGGAGCGCGTGCCAAGCGGGCTTTAACAAGCCACGAAAACGGTAACGCAAACCACCTGCCAGCTGACCCTTTTTGAGAAATGAAGTAAAGTCGTAGACGACAACACGACCGCCCGGCCTCAGCGCTTTGAATGAACGCCAAACATTGGCTTCGCCAACGCCATCGAAAACGATATCCACGCCCTCGCCAGTTAAGCGGTGAATTTCCTCCACAAAATCGGTCTTCTGATAATTAATCGGCGTCGCCCCCAGGTTGGATACGGTTTGATGGGTCGCCAGCGGTGCGGTGCCATACATCTCTACACCCATCAGGCGGCCAAGTTGCAGCAGAGCCGTGCCGTCGCCTCCCCCGGCGCCATGAACGAGTACCGCTGACCTGGCGCGGCATGCGCAACCCGATGCATCATTTGGTAGGCAGTGACGTAATTTAGCACGAGGCTAACGGCTTCGGCGGGTTCAAGGGTCAGTTCGGTCTGCGGAAGGCAGATGTGCTGGGCGTAGCCGCCATGGATCGGCAGAGCCGCGACCATCTGACCGATGACCTTGCCCGCGTTAGGCGTCTCCCATAGCCGAGCAATTATGCGACGAGCCTTTCTCTTTCAGCAAGCCGCATTTTCTCGAAGTCCATCGGACTGACGTATCCGAGCGTCGAATGAAGCCGCCGGCAGTTGTAGAACCGCAGCCAATCGATCACTTCGTCTTTTGCCTGACGGCGTGTCTCGAAGCGCATGCCGTGCAACCGCTCGACCTTCAACGAACCGAAGAGCGTTTCGGTTACGGCGTTATCCCAGCAATCGCCTCTTCGGCTCATCGAACCGCGAATGCCGAAGGCCGAGAGCTGCTTCTGGAAGTCACCGCTGGCGTATTGGCTGCCGCGATCCGAATGAAAGATGAGCCCCGCTGCGGGTCGCCTTCGGAACCAGGCCATGCATAGTGCATCGATGACCAACGCCAGCGTCATGCGCGTGCTCATCGAGAAGCCGACGACTTGCCTGCTGAACAGATCGATGACGACAGCGAGATAGAGCCAGCCTTCCTCCGTCCACAGATAGGTGATGTCACCCGTCCAGACACGGTTCGGCGCTTCGACACAAAAGTCGCGCTCCAGCAGGTTCGACGAGACCGGAAGCCGATGAGAACTGTTCGTCGTCGCCTTGAACTTGCGCTTGCCACGCGCCTGAAGGCCATGGGCCTTCATCAGCTTGCGCACGCGCTCCTTACCCGCCCGAACGCCGCGCGCCAGAAGCTCCCGCCAGACACGTGGCCAGCCGTAGGCGCCCTTCATCTCATAGAAATACGCCTTGATGTGAACCAGCAACGCCGTGTCGCTGATCCGGCGGCCCGCCTGAAGGGAACCAGCGTCTCCCGTCTGACGCGCGCGAGATTGATGAAAGCCGCTGGCGCTGACGTTCAGCGCGCGACATTGCGCCGCCACCGGCCAGACTTTGCGATGTCGCTCGATAAAGGCGTATCTCACCGCGACTCCCTCGCAAAATACGCCGCCGCTTTTTTTAGGATGTCGCGCTCCGTCCGCGTTCTGGCCAGTTCCGCTTTCAGACGGGCGATCTCCATCTGATCGGCGTTGATTGTCTTGCCGGCGACGTCGCACAACCGCCCCGCCGCATCGGCCTTCACCCAATTGTGCAGCGTCTGACCGGAAATCCCCAGGCTCTTCGCCACCGAAGAGACCCCTTCGCCTCCCCGAACCAGCCGAACCGCCTCTTGCTTGAACTCAAGCGTGTATTGCCCGCGGAACGAGTCTTTCATGCCAACCCTCCAAAGCCCGATCTTATCCGATCAGCCTTGGGAGACGTTCTTCGGGGGCAAGGTCACGATGCATGCTTGCGATGCGTCGTCTCCGAGCTTTTCCACCACACCGACGATGTCCCATCCCGGCGTAAAGGGAAGGTTCGTCTTTTCCGGATGAAGACCCTCCCGCATCAGCATTTCCGCGAAGGATACGCCGGCAACGAGCACGCGCACTCGCACCTCGCTTCGCCCTGGCTCTGGCTCTGGCGCCTGTTCCTCTATGGTTTCGAAGACTTCCGGGCCGCCATGGCGCCGAACGACGACACGGAGAGATTTCATGGCTGGGCCTGTCCACGTTGAACCCGTCCGAGAGGCGAGCACAAAGAAGCTATAGCACACGCAAGCTATCAGGCTTGCTCCAGGTCGCGCCAGCCATAGCTTAATCGAAAAACTGCCTGGAGGGGCGCCTGCCCGCACAAAGACCAACGCCGGTCCGGGTCATTCCCGCATAGCGATCCGCTTCGCAGGCCGACCAAATTGCCACGCGTTCGATCGAAGTGCGCTGCTACCAGGAGCGAGGCGCCGCGAGGAGCGAGGTGCTGCAAGGGCGTTGCATTTTTGGGAAATTTTGAACGGCAATGGATCGGAGCGCCCGTTGTTGGGCTTCACGGCCTTCGCGCTGGAGCGGGGCAAGGCGGCCCAGCGCCCAGAGGATTTGATGGCCGTACACCCATTTTCGCTAAGGCGCTGGCGTCGATCTCCAGCACGCCGAGGAGCGGCGGGGCGACCACGAGCGTCGATCGCCTCGAACCGCGTCCGATACGCCGCACAGAGTGCCGCCAGCATTTCGGGGGCGACATCGGTTCGGAGTCAGGCAAGGCGACAAAAAAAGCGGCGGCCTTTACGGGTCGCCGCTTGGTATTGGGCCTCAGTTAGTCTGCAAGATTAACCGGTCGCCGCGTTTTTCAGCTTCGAGAGCGGGCGAACCTTTACGCGGACGCTCGCCGGCTTCGCGGCTCCGGGAACCATTTCGCCAGTCGCCGGATTACGCACGAGCGTGCCCGCCCTGCGAGCCGGAACCTTTCTCAGTGTGACCTTGAACAAGCCGGGCATCGTAAATTCGCCGACGCCGCGTGGGTGCAGGGAGCCAAGGATCAGGCCTTCGAGCGTGGCATAGACGGCAACCGCAGTCTTACGGGGCAGCTCGTTCTGTTCGGCAATCAAATTTAGCAAAGCGGATTTGGTTAGCGTCTCTTTGAACGGACGAATGGCGCTCGGGTCTGCGGCGCCGCGAGCGGCTTTCTTGGGGGCAGCCTTCTTTGCCGGAGCCGCTTTTTTCACCGGAGCAGCCTTGCGGGTGGCGACTTTACCTCTAGCCATTCAGCTTTCACCTTGCGAATTACGGGATAGTCTGGCGTCCCAGATGCGGAATGCCAATAAAAATCCGTTTATCAGTCTCCTTGATTCGTGCAAAGGCTTATCTGTGAAGAGAGAAAGGCCCTGAGATCACAAAAAAGATACGATATGGCGGCCGGAACGGTTGCAGGCTCACGCTCCCCTTGGGGTTCGTTTGCCGAGCTTCAAAAGGACTCCCGTCGAGACACGCAAAACGGCTGCTCCAGCCTGCGAGGCTAATGAAAAGTCGGCTTCCGGCCGGTTAGGCGTCATTTCCTTTTAAGCCATTCATCCAATCTGGACCAGCGTCTCCGTGCGGAAGAGTTACGAACCGCCATGGCGACGGCCTTCTTCTGACCGACCAGACCGACGAGTTTCTTGCCGCGAGTGACCCCCGTATAAAGAAGGTTCCGCTGGAGCATGGTGTAATGCTGTGTCAGGACGGGGATGACAACGGCGGGGTATTCAGAGCCTTGGCTTTTATGGATGGTGGCCGCATAGGCTGGCACGAGCGTGTCGAGCTCAGCAAAACCATAGGCGACGCTGCGGCCATCGAAGTTGATCGACAGCTCGGCTGTATCCGGGTCCACATCTTCGACATAGCCGACGTCGCCGTTGTAGACTTCCTTGTCGTAGTCGTTCTCGATCTGCATGACCTTGTCTTTGGGCGCAAAAACCCAGCCGAACCTCTCCACCTTCCGATCGCCGGCGGGATTCAACGCGGCTTGGAGCACCAGATTCAGCGACCTGGCGCCCACGCCGCCCCGGTTCATAGGACACAGCACCTGGATGTCGCGGATCGGATCGAGATGGAAGCGCCCCGGAATGCGCGACTTCACCGGCTCCACGATGCGCGTTGCGGCGATTTCCGGCTCATTGGCTTCCACGAAATAAAAGTCGCTCTCGCTATTCGGTCTCGTGAAATCGGGCATCGACCCTTGATTGATCCGGTGCGCGCTGATGATGATGCGGCTCAGACTGCCGCACGTAAACGAAGGCGGCTCGTGCGAGGTGGTCGGGCGCGATTTTACTCATCGCTTGCCTCCTGCTTGGTCGTGACCGCTAAATTGCTCGTCGCTGTCGCCATCGCCTCGATCAGCAATGCCTGGAGAAGCGCCACGGCCTTCTGCCGCTCGAAGCCGGTCAACTCCACGGCCGGTTCGGCAGGTGTGGCGAACAAGTCCAGTTGCGTGCGCGACGACTTCTGCATGGCCGGTCCCTCCGGGGTCTCTGGTCCCGGGAGAATAGGCCATGAGGTGATCGACCAGCCCGCGTAGGAGGATGAGTTGGCCAATGGGAAGTCGCGGAACGGCTACAATCGCAGAGGCGCCGGCCGCCTGATCAAACATCCATTCAGGAATTTGATAAGAGCCACCGTGCGACTGACGAATCAGGAAATAACGAACGCCGTCATGCACCTGGTCTCCCACGACCAGGACCGTCTGACCGACAAGCGGGTGGAAAGGATACCTGACCTCCGCTTCGAATGTCAGAAACCCGGCACTATGATCCCGGTTCTGATGGCGGGGCCAAGAATTGGGCCGTCGTCGCCTCGCTCATCGAGACCTGTAAGCTCAATGGCGTCGATCCGCAGGCCTACATGGCCGATGTCCTCTTGAAGATCGTCAACGGCCACCTCGCGAGCAAGCTCGCCGAACTCATGCCGTGGGCCTACACGCCGCACCCCGCCCTCAAAGACGGGTCCTGAAAACAGCGCTTACGGCAGAACGATAGCACTGCCGCGTTCATAAAGGAGCTTTCGTCAACCCTTGTAATTCCAAGCTTTGAACAAAATCATGGACTTGTGCAATCAAAGCCTGGACATCCGGAAACTGGCGGGGGCACCTGGATTCACCCCCGCGTCGCCATGCACTTGGCGCAGTGGCTGTCGCCGGACAGTTAACCTGCGGGCCTGAGTTAACCTAAGTTAACCTGTTTTTTGGGCAGCGAGACTAGCGCGATAACAAGTGGTCGGACTGGACCACGTCAGCGCCTACGCGGCAGGCTCCCGGCACAGCTTAGCGATTGGACATCGCCCGGAATAGCGAGTTCGCCCGCGACGACGCATCGTTGACGCCTCGCGCAGTTCGGCTTCAGAGTCGAGCTGAAGGATGTCTATAGGGTTCCAAATCTAGCTGAGCACGATGGCGCTCGCCGGGAGTCGACATAAGGCCGCGCTACAAGGGCTACGGCCGATGGCCTCGGTCCTCGGCATGTCGTGAACGGCCTGACCCTCTCGCTAATATCATTCTTAGATCTCTGGCGTTCCTGGCGGAGCCATTCGCCTATGTCATCAAACGCATAGCAACCCCCGTGTCAACCGCGACCAGAGGTTCATCTTGCGTGTCAGCGCAAGAGTTCAACCGGAGCTGAATCGGACACTCGAGATGGCGCTTGCAGAGGCAGCAAAGTAGCGGGTCTTCCCTACGCGAGGATGAGAATGAAAGCTGGATCATGCGCGTAACCGGAGTCACAAACACCCGTTCACTGAGTTCATCCTTCACGAGACACGTGCGCCATCAATCCATTTTCGGCGTTTCGGAGATCTGCAAAGGTATTCTCATCTTCGGAGTAGGCGACATGGCCATCGCCGACCAGTTCGGCGAGGTTGTCGTTGTTGCCTGGCAAGGCGTCGGGATTTATCCGTTGGCGTCAATCGTCGCCTGGGGTCAAGCGCTATAGAGCGTATGCCTTTCGGATTCTCGTGCGCGCGTCAGAATGTGAGCGTAACGATAACCGTGTCATTATAGGCGCCGGACGAGGGCGTTCCCTGAGGCGGAACGCGCCCGTACACGGGCACTGATTGAGATAGACCGGACCCTGTACCGCTCACGGTATTAACGCCGACCGTATCTCCGAAAGGCTGCGTCCTCGCAGCGTCACGGTAAAGACCATACAAGATGAATTCCGAGCCCTTTTTCATCTTTCGTTGTGTGGGATCTGTCGCAGAAGACAGGCCCCCATTCAGGCCGACCGTGTATGGCGTGCCATTCGTACAGACCGGAGCGACTGTCGCGCTGGCGTCTGCCGCCGTGTTCAATACGCCGAGCGTGCCGAAATTAAGGTTATTTGCCGTGACGGAGCAGCTGGGCACAACGCTCGCGGTGACATTGAATGTCGTTGTGTCGGTGTTGGTGAGGAGATTGCAACTCAGCAGGGACAGCAAGCCGTACTGAACAATTGCGTCCGACGTGCTGAAATGGCTGCTATAGGAGCCAGTCGGAACCGTCTGCTGCCCGGAATATACGCGCCCGTACACGGTTGCATTTCTTGTCACCGTGCCGATGAAAAGCGGGAAATCTATTATAACCGGGGCTCCGCCGCCCGCCGCCCAGAAGTTGGAGCCCACGGGGCTGGTTGCGGCGGCGTCCGAAAACATACCGTATGTCATGCTGTTCGAACCCGATTTCATATATCGGGTCACTGCGTTCAAAGCGCCTCCGCCGCCTGCCCCCAGGTTGATGCAAGTGCGCAAAGCGACCGACAGCAGAGCCGTGCACGTGACGGAAACGGTCGCAGATGCGCTGGCGGGAGTGTTCGATGTGACGTCGACGGAACCGAATGTCATGTTTTGTACTGAGAGGCTGCAGGTTTGCGCACAGGCCGTCGACAGCAGATCGCAGCAAGCTAGCATCACAGAGATCGAGCGGGCAATCATTGATCTCGACATGTCGTCTTGTCCTTTGCAGCCATAATGCATGGGAACCACATATGCGGCGCTGAAATTCTTGCCTACTCGCATGTTGCTCTGATGGGGCGCTGCCTGCTCGCTTCGGGATCGTAGATGAAGCTGGCGCGGCAATCTCTGCTTCCGAGATCTACAATCACTAGGTTCTCTTCCGCTTGCACGCCTCGGATAAATGCACTGCCGTCATATCCGACGACGAAGGCGTCTCCCCCCTCCAGACGCCCGCGGCTGCCGGTCTCGACCGGCTTTCCGAATGAGTCGGTAAGAATGACGACGACCGACTTGAGATCCGTGCGAACGCCGAAGTCGATCCCGACGCCACTACGGTAGGATGGCGCCACAATTTCCTCCGTTTTCCTCGGCGCGACATCCGGCGGCAGCGTATTTGGATCAATGGCGATCCGGTTGGGTTGATAGGATCGCATATTCGGGACGAGCAGCGTTCCGAAGAGGTTTGTTTCTCCAACCACCCGGTGATCCTGAAGGACGGTCACGTCGGGCGCGCCAGCGTCGACAATGGCGAAAGCGTCGTAGACCGTTTGCCCTGGCGCAACTCCCTCGCTCGTGGCGCCGATTGCGCCTTCGAACTGGCCTGACGTGCTGATCAACCTACCTTGCTGCACAGCGTCGATGCGGGCCGTCCCCACAGAGGTGCGATACGCGAGATTTGCGCCGTTCAAACGGTTCTGCCCTTCTGTGGCGGAGAACGCCCATCCGTAATCGCCGATCTGCGACCCCATCGATCTCTGCACCTGCACCTTTCCGCCAATCCGCGTCTTTCCAGTAAAGGGCTCAGGTACGGATTGCGCGCCGACGGTCGCTCTGATCTTTTCGCCCAGCGGAAAGGTTGCGCCAATGAACAAGCCCCGGTCATGGTTCCCCGAGAAATTGGCATAGGCAGTAATGAAGAGGTTTCCATCGTAGGGCAACTGGCGCGAATAGGACGCGGTTACTAGACGCGTCTGTGAAAGATTCCGAAAAAGAGGCGTGGCGATCGGCAGGCGGGGCGTGATTTCAGCCAGTGCAAGACTGGCGCTGCCGCCCAGACCATAGACCGGGACGCCAATCGAAATGCGCCCCACGGAGCGCGGCGGAAGACCGTAGACGCCAAAGAAAGATCCAAAGAGGTTCGAGCCCGCGACTGGAATCGCCTGCGCGACAAGGGGGAGCACGTTTGCGTAAAGCGCCGTTCGAGACGCAAGGTCCTCATAGTTTCCGATCCCCCGCTGCATGCTAAGATTCAGGCTTATTCCGCTCGGACTCGCATAAGAATAGGAGACGTATGCCTGAGCGCCCTTTCCGCCTCCACCGAGGGAGCCGGATAATGCGCCCTCGATGCTCCCGAAGCGTCCCAGCCCAACGATCGCGGCCGCGCCGGCGTTAGCGACGCCCGCGCCGCCCTCGGCATGCGCCTCAAGCGTCAATCTGTCGGTCAAGCCGTATCGGAAGCCGCCCGCTCCAACGAGATGCCGGTCATATTGGTTGGAGCGGAAGGCATAGAAACGGCGGGAGAAGCCCGCCTCCATCGTGTAGTCATAGAGGCCCTCCGCAATGAGGCGTTGGCCGGAAAACAAAGACAGCTCGGATCGGGTCTCACGTCCGCTCGCGTCGCGAATGATCACCTCGGCATTTCCCCCGGACGCGGCGACGGGAAGGTTAGTGACGCGAAAGGGGCCCTCTTCGACCTGCTGTGTCATCACACGCGCGCCGTTCACGAACACATCGACGGTAGACGGCACCGCGGCGCTGCCGGAGATAGAGGGAAGAGGCGACGTCACAAGGTCGCTGCGAATGCCGAAATTCTTTTGTATCTGCAGGCCGCCGATCCGAACCGGCCGCGTCCATTCAAATCCGCCCGTGATGACGTCGCCCGCGCGATAGGCAACGAGCCCGTTCTCATCAACGTAGGAATAGGTTGTGTCAAGGCGCAGTCCGCCTGTGCTCTTGAACCGGAAAAGATCGTAATTTGATTGATTGCCAACGATGCCGGTTTGCGTGAGTTGGCCCATGGGGCTGAACATGCGCATATCCAAAGACGCGTTGACCGTGGAGAAGTTTGGAATCAGGCGTGAAATCGATGTAGAGGAGGACGCGAACATCACATAGTTGAGCAGCGCGCCCCACGCCTGGGTCGTCGGAGGCGCTGGTATGCGCTCGCCACGACTGTCGTAGATTTTTGGAATACGTTGCTCGGCCGCGAGGTCGAAATAGATTCGCTGCCTTGCCTCCTCGTATCGAAAGGCAATTCCTGTTTTTTCGAGGACAATCTGTTCGGATCTTGCGCCGGAGCCCGGCGGCCTCACGCCGGCGTCCTCGAGTTCGCCTCGCTCGATCGCCAGCTTGCCGTCTGGCAATGCGGTTGCCGCAATCAAGAGATTGGTCGGGCGCCCGTTCAGGAACAGTTCGAGTTGCAGCTTCATACCCGAGACGGCGGGAGGCTGCATATCAGTGACTGAATCGGCCAGGACAGGCGCGGTGGCGAGGCTCCACGCAAATGCGTACGCAAGACGGCTCTTACTGCTAGTCAGCCGCGCCACTGATCGGGCCATTCTCGGTTACGGCCTTGACAGAGTGATCCGCAGAGGTTTTGCCACGCAGTTCCCAGCTCGACTCGGAATGACCGAGAACATAGCCCGCGAGGCCGCGTGCGATCGGCTTGCCGCCGAAGGAAACGTCCCGCAGTTGCGCACGCCTGTCGCCATCGTTGCGCGCCATGAGAAAGGTTTTGCCCTTTACGTGCGAAAGGGACCAGGCCAGTCGCGCCTGCTCCGCTTCGGGAGAGTCGAAGAACAGCGGAATGACATAACGGATCGCAACTGCGATGACGCCATTACGGCGGGCTACGGCATCAGGCACTTCGTCGATAACAAGACGATATGCCTCTTCTCCTGCCACGGGCGTCGACGCTGCGCGGACGACGCGGATAGTGTAATCTGCGCCTGGATGGACGTCTATCATTGGTGGAGAAACGACGACGGCCTCAGTTGGCTCCAGGATGTCCTCACCGTCTTCCTGTCTCCAGGCGAAAACGCGAACCTGCCCCGTAATCGGCCTCTCACCCATGTTGCGCAGAGTAAGAGCCGCCGCCTGCTGGGGGGAAAATACCTCCAGTTTAGTGGGAGAGACGTTCAGCGAGCCGGCCTCGGCGGTGGTAGCTGAAAACCCCAGCCAAAGGGACATGGCCGCCAGAGTGATCGCAATTTTGGAAACGGTGGACATCAGCTGTCGTCCAGACAATAGGACATGTGTACTTGCTGGTGCAGGCACCAGAAAGTTCATGATCTTTTGAGTGGCTGTGAGAACGTCAGAAGGTGACGGTAACCGTCACCGTATCAGAATAGGAGCCTGTTGGAGCCGTCGTGATGCTGTAAGGAACCGCGCCCGAGGTCGCAGTGGCGGTAATCGTCGCCGCCTGCCCCGTGCCGCTTCCCGTTCCGGTCGCCATGAAGGTGGTCGGCGGATTGTTGCCGTCATGCGCAAGGCGGTTCGACCCGTCGGAGAATGTCCAACCCGAACCAGTCCCGGTGAGAACGTACTCAATGTAGTTCGTGCCGGAATCCTTCATGTAATGATACGGCAGCGTGGCTTGCCCGGCAGTGTCGTTGGAGCCCGCAAAGTCGACTGTCCACCCCGTGCCGTTGTTGCACGTGATGGTAACAGTGTTGCTTCCGCTGTGCGTCACTTCTGTCAACGGACCGATATTGCCGCTGGCGACCACCGTGCAGGAGTTCGAGATCGTCGCGGTTACGTTGAACGGCGCGTTGGTGGTCAGCGCCTCAGCGCCGTCAGCAAGGACAAACGCCATAGCCGAACCGATGGCCGCCAGAGCCATGATATGATTTTTACGATGCACAACCGGCATCTGAAGCCTCCAAGTTGAAAAAACAGATATGCGTTTCCAAGCCGACGCCTCAGGCTGGGTATCATCGCCATGCATCGTTCGCGCCTTTCGGCGCGGCGAAGCAGTCCGTTGATCGTCAAGTGTGGTCGAATCAAAGCATACTCGAACGAAGGCGCAGGCTGCAACAAGGCGTCGGAAATTATCATGCAACAATATGGTCTTGGCGGAAGCTGGAGGGTGCTAAGGCCACGCTTGCGCCTGCTATATTTTCAGGCTTCTTCAAGGCGACGGCGTCGATTCCGCATTATTGTAAAGCTTGAGATTGATCTGGCTTTATGCGGTTTCCGACGCCATTATCGCGCTGGCGTATTTCTCGATCCCCCTCACGCTTGTCATCTTAAGGTTAGCCGTGACGGTAAGGGGCATAGCTCTTCTAAATTGATCGCGGATCACCGGAATGGACCGCCTGGACGCGCTTTCGGTGTGGGCGGTCAAGGCTGCCCTAAAGCATGAAAAGTATTCCTTTTTCCATATTGACACAGGAATCCTGGACCGAACGAGTCCCCGGCGACACCCATTCGATCATTTTACGGGTTTCTCCTTACTGCTTATTTCCAAGTAGCTGCGCGCCGTCTCTGGACAAACATGATGGCGTTGGGGCCGAACACGGGGGCTTCTGACGGATGAAATGGAGATCTACTATGAGAAAGCTTCTCATTTCCTCGGCTTTCGTTGCCCTGAGCGCCAGCGCCGCCTTTGCTGGAAATTATCCGCCGCCGCCCCCCACGCCGACCGGGCCCACCCAGACGATCACCGGCAACATCACGAACACGAACGTCGCCAGCGCGACCCAGACACAGGCTGCTACCGCCACCGGCATCGGTTCCATGGGAGCCTGGGGCTCGGGAATCGGCGTTGGCGTCGTCGTTCAGGACGCCCACCAGGCGAACTTGGCGGCGCAGTATGTCACGAACCAGATCGCCGGCGGCAACAACTTTAACTACTAAAAGGGCGTAGGCGTCCCGAGAAGCAATGTCGTGGCGGCATTTCTTGCCGCCACGACCAATGGGCAGGGCTCAGCAGTTCATGACAAATCTGCTTGGCCAATGTAGCGCGCTCAATCCCTGAGCGACAATCGTCTCTCCATCTGTTCAAGAAGGCCGTGTCGGAACGTCAGTCCGGCGCGGCCAATTGGCGGTTGGATTGACGTTCGGCAGGTTCTGAGCACGGCGTGGGCGGGCGGCGGCATAATCTGCCGCCTGTTACACCAGGCGCTACACCGTGCGAATTTCACACGCAAACTTCAGGGCAGGATTGGCTATACCTATTTGTTTTCATTGGTGCCGGTTGAGGGATTCGAACCCCAGACCTACTGATTACAAATCAGTCGCGCCCCAAAGCAGAAGGCCGCCAGACTTGCTGACGGCCTCCGCCCCCCGACTGCGCCTTGTGCTGTTTGGAGGGAGCGGCGGCGCAGCCCACCCCTATCCTTGTGCTACCAGCCGTAGCCGTATCCGTAGGCCGGCGCGTAGCCGTAGCCGGGGCCATAGCCATAGGCGGGATATCCGTAGCCGCCGCCGTAGTAGTTCGGCTGGCTCGCCGCAGCCCCGACAATCGCCCCGACCGCCATTCCCGCAACTGCCGCACCAGCAATCGCGCCCGCATCCGACCGCGACCGATAATAATAACTGCCCGCAGAAGCCGGGGTCGTGGCGATCGTGCTCGCGATGCCAAGGGCAATAACCGAGGCGGTGATGATCTTCGTAGTGATGGTTTTCATTTGCTCCCTCCCAAGAGTTGCTCTCTTTCGATGAGAAGAACCTATAGGGAGCCGATTGACCCGGATGTGCGCCTGATCACATGCCACTTGGGAGGAGCCATCCCCCGGACGCTTGACTTCGCGTTAGTCGTAAGCGCGGTTGGTCGGCAATAACATTATCAGGACCAAAATAATGAGGGCGGGGGCGTGGCGGCAGGGAGGACGGCGGCTTGCGCGCGACGGAAGGAAAGGACCCCATCGCGCTCGGTTTTGTTGCCGAGCGTCTAAACGCTCAGAACCCGCTTAGGAGCTGGTCCATATCGCGGATAACCGTCTCCCGCACCTTCGGGAAATGCCGCGAATCCGTGTTGAGGCCTCTCAGCAACCGCTCAACAAGGAGTCTGGCCTTTTCGTTTCGCTCAAGGCGCTCCTCAAGCTCCTCGAGCGTCGGCTCACAGGCCGTGAATTCTGTTTCCGCCGCCACGTTCTAATCTCCGAAACCCTGCGCAAGGCGCACCAGATAAGCGGGGCGCGTCGCCGCGCCCCGTGGTTGGCTGTTTGAGAGGATGAGGTCTGAAAGTCTCAGCATGACAAAGGCATGTGTAATGGCTTGATAAAAGTGGCCCGCGCCGCCGGTAAGGGCGCGGGCCATCATGGTGCAACAATGAACCCGCCCGAAAATGGGTCTGCATAGTTATTCAGCAGGTTCCGATATTACTGAGGACGACGTGAGGCGATAGTTGTGGAAAACGCTATCTTGCATTTTGACGCGAGTCTGCTCCCAGCTTCACCTCAGAGAAAAAAGCCCGCGCTTGTGAGAGCGCGGGCTGCCTTAAAGGAAAGTCACTGCTCTAGGCGCATTTCCTCTCAGACCTAACGAGACTAGCTGAACCAGCAACGTCGGGAAGCTGTGGGAATTACGCACCTGCGCCGCAGCCTCATGCCTTCTTTGCTGTGGGTGGCGGATAACCGGTTATCAAAGACGGAGCTTTCAGGTTTGTATAGGCGGGGGGAGGGGGCAGGGGGCAAGCGCAGCTAAACAACCTACCGCGCGGGAGGGAGGTATAACTCCCCGGCCAGCGGGGAACTGTGGATTCTACCTATTCGCGCCCGTCCCGGCAACGAAAGCCCTAATCTAGAGGGTGTTATGTACTTTGGTGATTGATTGCTTTAGTAGAATCGGATGTCTTCGATTCGCAAACCGTATCCTTCTGACGTCAGCGACGAAGAGTGGTCGCTGGTTGCGCCTTATCTGACGCTCATGGACGAGGGCGC
>NZ_JBPFEB010000071.1:0-21918 GCF_051061225.1 Methylocystis sp. | reverse complement strand
GCGCCCTCGTCCATGAGCGTCAGATAAGGCGCAACCAGCGACCACTCTTCGTCGCTGACGTCAGAAGGATACGGTTTGCGAATCGAAGACATCCGATTCTACTAAAGCAATCAATCACCAAAGTACATAACACCCTCTAGTTGTCGATATTTCACAAGCTCTCTTTTAGTTAGGGCCGTGAAGGCGCCCGACTTGTAATCAACAATCGCGGTAGCCCCTTCTTTTTGCAGTGGCGCAAAATTGCTTCGGTACATCGGGGTCTGTCTGATATCGAGATTAGCCATCGTTTTCCCCTATTCCCGGCAGGCTTCCAATCGGAAAAGCGTGAAGCCTCTTCGGGCACATTGCTCAGGACGCGGGTCTTCTCCGTCCATTCAACGAGGCAAGAGCCTCGAGATGGCTCATCAGCTTATGGTGAAGGCGTTTTGCACTTCCGACATCCACATCCGTTTTGCACGACGTGAAGTTGATCCCAGGTGTAACGGTCGGCTTGCGCCGTCAGACACTTCAACTCGCTGTCTTGTCCGCGACCTCCTGCGAGATCAACGAACGTTGGGTTGATTCTCGATGCGGTCGCTCGCTCGATGCGAGAGCTGGCTTGTTCGCGGCTCCGAAGGCGCGCCGCAGCTTGCTTTGCAAGAGTCCGGTTCGCTGAGACAGCTTGAAATGAAAGCGCCGCTCGCAGAGATCGGCACACCCGCGAGACATCCGCGAGCGCCGACATAGCGCCTTACGTAAATATGCGTTTCATCCTTTGCCGAGCGTCCGCGCCGTCGCTGTCGCGGCTTCGCGCGCAGCCTGCAATTCGGCCGCCCGCCGCATTTCGATCCCTTCGACAATTGCCGCCGGCGCCCGCTCCGGAGCGCCCGCGTCGAAGGGCGGCTGCGGGTCATATTCGACGAGGAGCTGAAGCGTTTTCGCGTGCGCCTCCCCACACAGCAGGCTCGCGAGCGTCAGTCCGAAATCCAGCCCCGCCGTCGCGCCGCCGCCGGTGATGCGGTTGCGGTCGATGATGACGCGGGCCGGCGCCAGTTCGGCGCCGAAGAGCGGCAGCAGATCGCGCACCATCCAGTAGCTCGTGGCCTTGTAGCCGTCGAGCAGCCCAGCCGCGCCGAGCAGCAGCGAGCCGGTGCAGACGCTCGTCACATATCTGGCGCGCGCGCCGCGATCGGCGAGAAAGCCGATGACCGCCGGGTCGCGCATGGCGGGGATGGTTCCCTTCAGACCGCCGGGCACGAAGAGAATGTCGAGATCCGCGGGGCAGGACTCGAAATCATGGCGCGCGTGATAGGTCACACCGAGATCGCTCACGACCGGTCCGCGATCCCTCCACACATGAAACACATCCGCGTCGTCGAGCCTCGACAGGAAGGTCTGCGGGCCGATGAGATCGACGTCGAACATCGACGGATAGATCAGCATGGCGATTTGCAGCATGAGGATCTCACTCCCGGACTGGCGGGACGCGCGTGGTCGCGCTCGAAAGCGCGCCCTATCCCTGCGTCTTCTGATAGTCCTTCACGTCGGAGAATGCGATGTCGGGGTTGCGCTCGGCGTCGTAATTGAGCTGAAACGCCGAAGGCGACATGAAGACCGGCGCGCCGTCGAGATCGTTCGCGATGCTCGATCCGTGCGAGTCGACGAAACTTTTCAGCTTGGCCGGATCAGCCGAGGTCACCCAGCGGCAGACAGTGAAACGCGACTGCTCATAGCGCGTGGTCAACCCGTATTCCGCGTCGAGCCGCGTCGCCAGCACGTCGAGCTGGAGGGCGCCCACCACGCCGACGATGGACCCGGAGCCGTCATGTGGCGTGAACACCTGCACGACGCCCTCTTCCGCGAGTTGTTGCAGGGCCTCCCGCAGCTTCTTGGCCTTCATCGCATCGGAGATGAGAATGCGCCGCAGAATTTCCGGCGCGAAGCTCGGCACGCCGCGGAAGACGAGGTCCTCGCCCTCGGTCAGCGTGTCGCCGATGCGCAACTGCCCGTGATTGGGAAGGCCCACCACGTCGCCCGCGAAGGCCTCGTCCGCGATGGAGCGGTCGCGCGCGAAGAAGAACTGGGGCGCGTTGAGCGGGATGTTCTTACCTGTGCGGATCAGCCTGGCCTTCATGCCGCGCGTCAGCTTGCCCGAGCAGACGCGCATGAAGGCGATGCGGTCGCGGTGGTTGGGGTCCATGTTCGCCTGAATCTTGAAGACGAAGCCGGTCATCTTCGGCTCATTCGCCTCCACGATGCGCTTGTCCGCCTCCTGGGCGCGCGGGCTCGGCGCATATTCGGCCATGGCGTCGATGAGATCGCGCACGCCGAAATTGCGCAGCGCCGAGCCAAAGAACACGGGGGTGAGATGGCCCTCGCGGAACGCCGCGAGATCGAAGGGCTTGGAGCCCTCCGCGGCCAGCATGGCCTCCTCCCGCCAGGCGTCGGCGCCGTTCGGCAGCAGGCTGTCGAAGACCGGATCGTCGAGGCCCGTCGTCTGCGTGAGCTCGTCGTCCTTGTCGATCTTGCGGATGGTTTTGGCGGCGAAGCGATAGGTGCCCGCGAACGTCTTGCCGGAGCCGATCGGCCAGGTGACCGGCGTGGTGTCGAGCGCCAGCGTCTTCTCAATCTCGTCGAGAAGCTCGAAAGGGTCCCTGCCCTCGCGGTCGAGCTTGTTGATGAAGGTGACGATCGGAATGTCGCGCAGGCGGCAGACCTCGAAAAGCTTGCGCGTGCGCGCCTCGATGCCCTTCGCCGCGTCGATCACCATGACCGCGGCGTCGACGGCCGAGAGCGTGCGATAGGTGTCCTCCGAGAAGTCCTCGTGGCCGGGCGTATCCAGCAGGTTGAAGACACAGTCGGCATATTCGAACGTCATCACCGAGGTGACGACGGAAATGCCGCGCTCCCGCTCGATGCTCATCCAGTCGGAACGGGTCTGCTGGGCGTTGCGCTTGGCCTTGACCGCGCCCGCAAGCTGAATGGCGCCGCCGAACAGCAGGAGCTTCTCGGTCAGAGTGGTCTTGCCGGCGTCCGGGTGCGAGATGATCGCAAAGGTGCGTCGCCGCGAAACCGGGTCGCGGGGGGTGGAGGTCGTCAAGTGAGCAAGGTCCGTCGCGGGTGGAAGTTAAACGTCCCTCGCCTTTAGAGCCCTTCCGTCCTTTTCGCCAGCCCCCCCTGCGGCGAGGACCGCCGGGAAAACCCGGCGGGTCCAGAGGTCGGGAGGGAGGATCAGGGCGGCGTCACGGGCTTGAGCCAATTGGCCGTGTTCGCCGGGAAATAATAGGGAGTCAGATTTTTGCACGCGTTGTAGAGGCTCTGGATATCCGCAGCATAGCCGGCGCTGTTGTAGCTGCGCATCGTGCCCGCATCGAAGGTCGCGGGATTTGAAACGGTGGTCAGGACGTTGGGGAGCAGGAAGGCGCAGAATTTGTAGAGATTGTCGCGCGGCGGCAGGCCGCCGAGCCCCAGCGGAGAGACATTGGGCAGCCGACCGGCGTCATTCGCATTGTGGCAGCCGCCGCAAATCCCATTGCCGTCGGGATAGGCTTTCGCCTCGGGATTGGTGGGCCAGGTCGGCTGCACCATGGGCGCATACCAGTTGTTTTGCGAGGTGAAGTTGGGCGTCGTCGAATTGTTGAAGTCGTCCTTCGCCTTCTGGATCGGCGATCCAGGGTGGGTGATGAAGGCGTTCTCGCCCGCGTGGCAATCGGTGCACTGGTTGTCGTCGGGCAGATGCGGCGGAGCCAGAAACTTGTTGCTGCTGATCTTGTAGGGCGCATTGACCATCAGGGTCACATTGCCGTTGTTATCCCAAAAACAGGCCTTGCTGTTGCTCTTCGCCGGATCGCCCGTCGTGCTCAGGCCCTGACAGATGATGCCAAGGGCGTCGATCACATTGGGGGTGCCCACCGTGTCCTGCTGGATGGGCAGTGCGATGCACAGTCCCGCGGGCGCCGTTGTCGACGCATGGGAGAAGACCATTGTCCGGCGATGCGGAAACTGGCCGGGCTGGGTGAGATAGCTCGTCGACAGCAGCCCCTCGTTTTTCCAGCCGTTCGGCGAGACGGAATTGACCGCCGAATTGAGATTTCCATCCCAGTCCGGCGGGACGGGAACGCCCGCCGCCTTGCACTGGGCTGAGTAGCTGTAACGCTGGAAAATGTCGGGGAACCCAATGATCGAGATGATGTCGCCTTTGTCGAAGGTGAGTTTTTTCACCCAGGTCGGCGGAACGCCAGCCTCGAGATCGTCGGCCGAGACCGGCTTGCCGGCGATCTTGCCATAACTCGATAAAAGCGACTGGTTGCGCGCCCGGATCGTGGCTTCATCGTCCGGCTTCGCCGTGTCGAGCAGCTTTCCGATCAGCACGGAATTGGCGAAGACCCTGTCGCCCTCGGCGAGGTCGCCCGATCCGGCGATCTTGTCTTTCAGCGCCTGATAGCTTTTTCCCTGTTCGGGCGATTGCAGCTTTTCCAGCGCCTGAATGTAGGCGGTCTGCGATTTCAGGATATCCGCGCTCGTCACTTTCGTCAGCTTGCCGTCGGGCGCGAGAAGAAAGCCGTGCACGCTGGTCGCGAGCGGCGGCGCGACGAGCGGAAGGACGCTTTTCTTCAGCACGCGCGTCGTTGGGGGCGGCGCCGGCTGCGCCAGGGCGGCTCGCTCCCCAAAGCTGAACAGAGCTGCAACAAGAAGGGAAAGAGCACGGTAATACATTTTCATCCTCCGGACTGAGGCGGCGGCAAACAACTGGGATCAAAAGCAGGCCGCTGATGGAAGCGGCCGGTTCGGCGGAAGCCGCCGATTGATGAAAAGCTTAACTTAATCTTAACCCACAAGCGCGTCGCGGTTGCTGTCCAACCCAAAAAGCAGGGGCCGGACGCAACCGCGATCCGGCCCCTTTCAAAGCGGGTGACATGGGCGCAGCGGCGCCGCAATCGGGATGCTATTTCTGCCCGGTCTGCGGAGATTGGCCGTCTTGAGCAGGAGCCGCGACGGCCTGCCCTGCGGAAACGGCCAGCGGCGTCTTTGCGGCAGGGACAGCCTGGCCGAGATTCAGGCGTGAGAGCAGCCCGTTGAAGACAGTCGGATCAAAGCCGACGGCAAACCCCGCGGCCGAAATGATGCCGGCGACCCGGATGTATTGAGCTGCGTCGACGGTCAGCACGATCTGGGAACTGTCGCCGACGGGAACGACGATCGAAATTCCGGCGATGGGCACGTGAAAATGCAAAAATGAATTTTAGGCGCGCCTGCAACCCAGGACAAGCCTCACTTCATCATGGCCGTCCGCTGGTGTGTGTGGAGATCGGCGGCCATGAAACAGCGCCGCCGCCGACCCTTCCTCAGGGCCGGCGGCGTGGACTTCAATCCAACAGAGGTCGTTAGGCGAAATCCCCTGCCAACGCGGCGCGCGTCGCCTCGTGCAGCACCGCCATGTGGCTGTAGTTCGGGTGGTTCAATCCGAGAATCACCCGCGCGTTCGGTTCGCGGAACGCGGCGATCTGCGCGTCCGTGAAATCGAAATGCACGAATTGCACGGAGCTCGCCTTGCCCTCCGCCGTGGTGCGGTCCTGATCCGCCTCGGCCTTGCCCGCGACCCGTTCGCCGCCGACCTCGATGAAGCCGGTCTCCTCGACGCCGCCGAGCCCCGCGAGAACGCGGGCGCGCCGCAGCGGGTCGTCGATCTCGATCATGAAGGTGGCGACGAGCTCCCGCCCCTTGGGGATGAGCGGATTATAGGCCGCGAGCTCTTCGGGAACCTGCGCGTCCCCGCCGCGCTCGATATGCAGCATCTCCTGCACCTGAAGCCACATCGTGTCGAAGCTCTCGAAATAGAAGGTCACAAAGGGACCAACCTCGACGCGACGATGGCGCTTGAGCGCGGTGATGCGGCGGCGGTGCTCCGCGCGCTCCCTTGCGTATTCCGCCCATGGCAGAATGTCGGCTCGAGTGAGTTCGGTTTTGCTGGACATGGCGACTCTCGACTGTTGACCACCCTCCCGGCTATTCGCCGGGAGAGCCAATCCCGTAAGCTCTCGCCATCAGCACGATGGGATGGCCGACGCGTTCGGGCTTCGGCGCATCGCCGGCGAGCGCTTCGATGCCCTGTTCGAGATGAATGCCGGCGAGCGGGCATTCGGACACCACGTGTTTCTTGCCCGCCGTATTCAACTGGCGCATGGCCGGTTTGCCGACCTTCATGGCGATCTCGAAGTTGCCCTTCTTGTAGCCCCAGGCGCCGCCATGGCCCGAGCAACGCTCGACAACCGCGACGTCCGCCTGCGGAATCAGATTCAACAACTCCGCGCCCTTCTGGCCGAAATTCTGCGCGCGCGAATGGCATGACATGTGGAAGGCGACGCCGCCCTCGATCGGTGACATGCCCTCGGCAAGCCCCTCCTTGCGCGCGATGTCGACGATATATTCCGACAGATCGAAGGTCGCCTTGGAAAGACGCTTCACGCTCTCGTCATGAGGGAGGATGAGCGGCCACTCGAATTTCAGCATCAGCGCGCAGGAGGGCACCGGGGCGACAATGTCGTAGCCCTCGTCGATATAGGGGGCGAAAGCCGCAGCGACCTTGCGCGCCGCGTCGGCGACTTCGCCGATCAGACCCTGCTCGAGCTTCGGCATGCCGCAGCAATGTGGATGCACGACCTTCGTCTCGACCCCGTTCTTCGCCAGAACGGCGAGCGCCGCCTCGCCAATCGACGTGTCGTTGTAGTCGCCATAGCAGGTGGCGTAGAGCACGACCTTGCGGGCTTTCGCCGGCGCCGTCGCGTCGCGCTCGGCCGGATTGGCCCTGGCTTTCGCCTCGAGCGTCTGGCTGGCGTAGGCCGGCAGCTCGGCGTCCTTGTCGATCCCCGCGTATTTCTCTTCCAGACCACGCAGCGGACTGCCGCGGCGCGTGGCCCAATTGACGGCGCCGGAAATCAGAGTGGCCCATCTGCCGTTCCGGTCGGTCTCGGTCAGCGCGTGATCGATAGCGCCAACGCCCGTTTTCTTCGCCTCCACCGCGCGATAGCGCAGGATGAGATGCGGGAAGTCCAGATTGAACTCGTGCGGCGGGACGTAAGGGCACTTGGTCAGGAAGCACATGTCGCAGAGCGTGCAGGCGTCCACGACCTTCTTGAAGTCCTTGCTGTCGACCGTGTCGAGCTCGCCGCTCTTCGACTCGTCGACGAGATCGAACAGCCGCGGGAAGGAATCGCAGAGATTGAAGCAGCGGCGGCAGCCGTGACAAATATCGAAGACGCGCCGCATTTCCGCGTCGAGTTTCGCTTCGTCGTAAAAATCGGGATTCTCCCAGTCCAGCGGATGCCGGATGGGCGCCTCGAGACTGCCTTCTCTCATGGTCGTCCTGCTCAGCGGAAATGGAGCCCTGCTCGGGCCGGGCGGCGGGGCGGTCCGCGCTTTTGGCCTTGCCCCGCCCCCACATCCTCTCCGATGCGGCTTCGCCCCTCACCCCAACCCTCTCCCCGCGATGCGGGGAGAGGGAGAGAGGCGCGGGCCGTCACCGACACCAACGTCTCGCTGATTACTTCAGCTCGTCCAGGGCGCGCTGGAAGCGGCCGGCATGCGAACGCTCGGCCTTGGCCAGCGTCTCGAACCAGTCGGCGACTTCCTCGAAGCCCTCTTCGCGGGCCGTGCGGGCCATGCCCGGATACATGTCCGTATACTCATGGGTCTCGCCGGCGACGGCGGCCTTGAGGTTGTCCGAGGTCTTGCCGATCGGCAGGCCCGTGGCCGGATCGCCGACGACCTCGAGGAACTCGAGATGGCCGTGGGCGTGGCCGGTCTCACCTTCCGCGGTGGAGCGGAACACGGCGGCGACGTCATTGTAGCCTTCGACGTCCGCCTTCTGGGCGAAATACAGATAGCGGCGATTCGCCTGCGATTCGCCGGCGAAGGCGGCCTTCAGGTTCTCTTCGGTCTTGCTGCCCTTGAGCGATGCCATTAATGCCTCCAAGGAGATTCTTGTCGATGCGCGGGGCCCGAGCACAGGGCCCCGGCGACGCTTTCTTAGAATAATTCAAAACTGGCGCGCGTCCAACCGAAATCAGACAAGTCTCCGCGACTTTCCGCCGCTTGCTCCCACGGGCCGCGGTCTCCGCTCCGCCCTGGTCGGCCTACGGTCGCCGCTCCGCCCAGCGGGCCAGAAGGGCGCAGCCGCTCAGCGCCACGAGCGTTTCCATCAGTCGAATGAGCTTTGAAAATTCGGCCGGGAGCGTCATGCCCCGGACTGGCGGCGCGGCGCCGGCCCCACGCGCGGCGCCGCCCGTCAGAAGCCGCGCCAGACCGATCCTGAAATCCTCCCGCGAGGGCGCTCTCTCGACGAGCGCCAGAAAGGCGGAGGACCAGCCGTCTCCGCTTTCGTCGCGCAGCGCGAGCGGGACCGAAATCTCGCGCCATGGGACGCCCCGCGCCTTCAGCCCCTGGAAGGCCGCCCGATAGGCGCCATGCGCGAAGACGAAAACCGCGACGGCCCGCCCGGGCGGCAAGGCGGCCGCGATGGCCTGCGGATCGGGGGGCGCAATCGACGCCCTGCCCGGCTGCCCGAAAATCTCCGCGCGGTCCTCGAAGACGTCGATGATCGACTCGCCGCCAGGATCGCGGCGCCCATAGAGCAGATCGACCATCTCTTCGCCCCCCAGCGCATGGCGCTCGACGTTCTCGGCCGCGCCGTCGGTCTCGCCGCCGCCGATGGCGAGCGCGCCGATCAGCAGGAGCGCCAGAGCCGCGAAAATATTCGCCGACATATCGGCCAGCGCAATCCCGCCCCTCACGGCGGAGCGTCCTGCTCCAGCGCCGGCGCGCCACTCGTCAACCTGCTCTGCCGAACCAGCATTCCGCCAAGCAGGGATTCAAGCGCAAAGGCGCTTTCGCCGCCGTCGCTCGTGATGACGACCCGGACGGTCTCGCCCCGCCCGCGCGCCTGCGCGATCCGGGTCCGCAGTTCGGCGTCGTCCAGCAGTTGGACGAGCGGCACGTCCCGCCCGCCGATCGAGACGCCCTGCGCGGCGGCGAGAATCGTAAGGCCAGAGTCTCCCGCAGGACGCGGCCCCGAGCCTGCCGACGCGGCCACGGCGAAAAGCGCCATGGCCGCGAGGGTGAGGAACATATCCGCGAGCGCATGGGCGCCCGCAGGATCATCGTTCGGGCTTCCCGCCCCGCTCATGACGAAACTGACGCAAGCCGCGTCTTGCAGGCGTTCGCGACCACCCGGCACGCCGCCGCGCACTCGGCCTCTCCATGCTCGAGCACGTCCAGAAGCGCAAGCGCAATGAAACTTCCGAACAGGCCCAGAAGCGTCGTCTCGAATTTCAGCCCGAGCCCGGAAAGCGCGCCAGCGACGCGCCCGGCAGACAGCCCGCCACCCATTCCCTTCTCCAGCTCGAACATGGTGATGGAGAGGCCGATCACGGTTCCGAAAAAGCCCAGCAGCGGCAAAAGCGCGGGAACGCTGCGCGCGAAGCGGCGGCTCGCATCGAAAAACCCTTCGTAATGCGGAAGGCATTCGATCCCCAGCTCGCGCCCGATGAGATGGGCGGCGCGCGACGGCCCGAAGCGGGCGACCTCTTCCGAAAGCCGCTCTGCGGCCCGGACCGGATCGTTCGACAGCGACATCCGTAAACGATCGAGCGCGAACCTGTCCCGCCAGTGCCGGAGCGAAGCTTCGACAATCAGCGCCAGCGATAGGAAGAAGAGGAGGATCAGACTGGCGTGAATCCAGCTCGCGCCCGCGAGCGCGGCAAGGATAACCCCCGCCGGCGCATTGCGCGCGCCCCCGAGAGACGGCGCCGCAAGAGCGTAAAAGGCGATCAGCAGAAAGAGGGCCAGAGCGGCGGCGCCCGGAAGAGCCAGGAAGCGCCCGACCTTCGACTCCAGCGGCCGCGCATAGAATGCAGCGAAGCGCCTGGCCTCCAGCGACGCGAGAAGGCGGCTTGCAAGGAACGTCACCAACAGATCAGGCCCGATCAGCCCCGCCGACACCGCCCCCGCCAGGGATTTCGCCTCCTGCGAAACAGCCCTGCCCAGCGCGACCGCAACCAGAAAGACCGCGAGGCAGGCGCCAGCGTAAAGCCCGTTCTCCATTTTTCGAAGCAGCCCGTAGATGAGCATGAGAGCCGAGACGCCGCCGCAAAGGAGGAATGCACGCCCGCTGCCAGCCGAAAAGACCAGATAGCCCAGCCATGCAATCAGAAGGCTCACGCCGTAAGCCCAGACACGCCCTCCGGGGGCGACGATACGGCTTGCGGTCATTTATCCGTTCGGCAATTGCGCGACGAGCTTGATGCGCTCCAAAGGCTGAACATTGGCGTTCGCCGAAAGCTCCTGATAGGACAGAACCGCGAGCTCCGGAAAATCGCGCTCGATGATTTTGCGCATGAAGCGGCGGATGTCCATGGGCGCGAGCATCACTGGCGGCAATGAATGGGCGCTGATCGAGCCGATGACGCCTTTCATTGATGTGATGATCTGCCGGTGCACCTCCGGAGACAAGGCCAGATAGGCCGCTCCGCTGGTCTGGCGAATGGCGCCGCGCACAGCGTCCTCGATCTCCTTGGCGAGCAGATAGGCCGGAATGATGTTTTGGCCGCCCGAAAATTTGTGTGTGATGTAACGGTTGAGCGAGCTGCGCACATGCTCGGTCAGCACGATCGGGTCCTTCTCCCGCTGCCCCCATTCCACCAGCGCTTCGAGAATGGTGCGCATGTCGCGTATGGAGATCTCTTCGCCAACCAGACGCTGCAGAACGTCCGTGATGGTGATGATGGGCAGCACCCGCGTCGCCTCGCGCACCAGTTCGCTGAAGTTCTTCTGCATCTGGTTCACGAGATACATGGTTTCCTGAATTCCCACGAACTCCGACGCATGGCGCTTCAGCACATGGGCGAGATGGTAGGTCAGCATGCTGGACAGGGTCAGGACCTGAATATTGGCGCGCTCCACCGAAGGCAGATGTTTCGTGGAGACCCACAGGCTCGGCATACCCGGCAGGAAATCCTCGCCTTTCTCATAGGGAATGTCGAACATCGCGAGATTTTCCTCGGTTTCCCGCACAATGACGTAACCGGGGCGGGCCGCGCCGGCGGCGACCGGTATCTCATTGACGAGGATGCGGTATTCATCATCCTTCAGCGTCTCGTTCAGACGCAGGTGAATGCCGGGAAAGGGAACGCCGAGATCGAAATAGAGCGCGCGCCTGACTCGCGCGACCTCGCGGTCGAGCTTCTCCGGCCGGATGGTGTTGCGGACCGACGCCGCGATATCGACGATCAGCGGAACCGTCAGGGCGAATGTCACATTCTCGACCGGCCCGCCGTCATCGGCGTCGTCCAGCGGCTTCGGAAAGGACGGCGGCGCGCCGCGCGGCGTCACGGCCGAGGCGAGCGCCGGCATTTCCTGAGAGCGACTGGCGTGCACTTCCCGCGTGCGCTGGCGGTTGATCCAATACCCGCCGCCCCCGCAGATCGCCGCCAGGACGATAAAGACCAGGGTCGGGAAGCCTGGGACGATTGCGAAAATCGCGAGAATCCCCGACGTGATCATCAGCGCCTTCGGCTCGCCGGTCAGTTGCGAAGCGATATCGCTGCCGAGATCACGATTGTCTTCCGAAGACACGCGGGTGACGATGAAACCGGCGGTGATCGAAATGAACAACGCGGGAATCTGCGACACGAGGCCGTCGCCGATTGTCAGCAAGGTGTAGCGGTCGAGCGCTTCTCCGAAGCTCATTCCTCTTTGCATCGTCCCGATCGAAACGCCGCCGATCATGTTGACTGCGATGATGATCAACCCTGCGACCGCATCGCCCTTCACGAATTTCATGGCGCCGTCCATCGCGCCATAGAGCTGGCTCTCCTTTTCGAGCTTGTTGCGCCGACGCTTCGCCTCGTCCATCTCGATCTGCCCGGCGCGCATGTCCGAGTCGATGGACATCTGCTTGCCCGGCATCGAGTCGAGCGAAAAGCGCGCCGAAACCTCCGCGACGCGCTCCGAACCCTTCGTGATCACCATGAAATTGACGATCGTGAGGATCAAAAAGACCACGAGACCGACGAACAGATTGCCGGCGATGACGAATTGTCCGAATGTCTCAACGATGTGACCCGCATCGGCCTGAATCAGGATGAGACGCGTCGTTGTGACGGCCAGCGCCAGCCTGAAGAGCGTCGTGAGCAGAAGGATCGACGGGAAGGACGACAGGTCGACCACATCCTGCAGATAGACCGACACCATCAGCAGCACTGCCGCAATCGTCAGGTTGATCCCGATCAGCACGTCGACGACCTCGGTCGGCAACGGCAGGATCATCATGAAGACGATACAGACCAGCAGAACGGCCAGAAAGAGGTCGCTCCGCTGTGAGACCGTATACAGAAATTTCGTGAGCATGATCGTATCGCCCGCCGGAATCAGTCGCGCAGAGTCACCACCCCATCCTCTTCTAGGGATGACGTCTTGACGGGGAGGTTCTCCACCAGATCCTGGAGTGCGTGCAGAATGTCCTGAATTTGCGAGACCACGGCCAGGAATGCGAGAGAGACAATTGCAGGCGGCGCCGCATCGGCGGCGGGAATATCATGTTCGGCCGCCTGCGCTTTATCCCGACGATTCCGGTCGATGGTCTCTTGCAGGCTTTTTGCCTTGGCCTGGACATCCGTTGTCAGCGAGTTAATTTCTTCAATCAGATCATTGACATATCCATTATCCGCATTCCCGCCTTCAGACAAATTATCGAATTGCTTCGTCAGATCCGAGGCGGCCGCAGCCCAAACGGATATGGCGAGATTCAATCCCGACAATGTCTTACGGTTGCCATCGATGATCGCCTGCTGTGCGTCGGCCTCCGCCTGAAGGGCAGAAAGCTTATTATTTGCGCTTTGAGAGGAGGCCTGCGCAGCGTCGTATCGCGCCCGCGCCTTCGCGATCTCTTCGCCAGAGCCATTCCACCATTTGTCCAAATAATAGGAATACGCGTCGAGAACCGCGTTATCCGCCGCGGTGACATCTCCCTGCGCGGAGGTAATCTCTGGCTGGAGCCGAGCAAGGTTTGCCTCCGCGCCCGAGCTGCCCGCCACAAGATCGCTCACCTCGGCGCTGAGTATCTCGAGCTCGTGCGCGAGCGAAGCCAGACGCGCACCAAGGCCCTGCATCTTCAGCAGCCGCGATTTCGTCAGAGCCGAATCCACCTCGAATGCAAGCAACGCCAGATAGGCGGCGGAATCCTCGGAACTGTTGGGCGCACGCATGCCAAGTGACGCAAAACTGTCCAGCACGATCGCGTGGGTTGATGTCGGGATGATCGTGGGCGTCGGCGACGTAGCCGGCGGATCTGTCGCGGCCGGCGTCGGCGTTGTGACAGCGGGAACTACCGGCGTTAATCCAGAATCGATCATGGTCATAGCGCTGTCCTTCTCATCAAGGCTTCGTCGGGGAGAGCGCTCCCGCGAGGCGTTCGGCCTCCCTGCAGATTTCACGAGGCAAGTTCGGATCGACTGAAGCTCGGAAAGCGGCGAGCGCCCTGCGGGCGCTCTCCCGGTCCCCTACGCAGAGCGCCAGCGACGAGAGATGGAAATGCGGCAGGCCCCAATTGGGGCGCAACATCGCCGCCGTCTTGAACGCCAGCCGCGCCTCCATGAGACGACCACCGTCGCGCAGACAAACTCCATTGCCGATCCAGAAATCCGCGTCTTTCGGATCAATCGCGACAAGCGCGCGAAACAGCGGGGCCGCTTTCTCGATATGTCCCAGTTGGAGCCATTGACGCGCGCGCGCGTACACTTCTTCGGTGATGGGCCGCGGCAGCGCAAAAGCATCGCCGAGCGGCTGGCCCTCCTTCAGTCGCTCCAGAATACGGGATCCATTCAGCCCGACCTCGCCGGATATGCGCGCGAACATCTCTCCGAGAGCCGCGACGCCCGACGCGTCCAGCCCGAATATCCGCTCGAGTCCGTCGGCTCCGCTCTTCCCCGCCGAACCGCGGATCCCCGACTCTTCGCCCGACGAGCCCATTACTTCGCAGCCTCTTCCAACTTGAGAGCTGCGAGCTGCTTCAAAAGCCTTTCGGCCTCTTCCACCACATTCGAATCCCTGGAACCGCGGCCAAAGCTCACCGCGTCCATCAGGTCTTCCTCCGCCTCCGCCCTGTAGCCCAGTGCGAGGCACGCGCGCCCCGAAATATAGTATCCACGCGCATTTCGCGCGTCGAAGGCGATTGTCGCCGACGCGGCCTGCAGCGCGAGGTGCTGATCACCCAACTGCATCGCGCAATTCGCGAGACCAAGCTGAAATTCCGGATTCGTGGGTTCACACAGAACGATCACGCTGTACATCCGCAAGGCTTCCTGCTTCGCGCCGCGAGACAGGAGATGATACGCAACCTTCAAGCCGAGTCGGAGATCCTCCGTCTTGAGTCCGAGACGCTCCCGGATGGCGCCCGACAAGATTCGCTCCTGGGCTTTCAAGAGGGAATTTTGTGCCTCTGAATCACTCATTTGCGCAACATCCCCATCATCGCGACCAAGCGCCCCAAGACGATCGCTCTTCTTGCGTCCACGACATCATACTCTCTTCGATGCAAAGTGAAACGCAACTCAAAGTCGAAAAACCAATGCGCCCGCCGACGCCTCGAGCGCGTCTGCGTCCTGGCCGCGCATCTGCGCGCCCACGTCGATCCTCGCCCCATGCGTCCCGCGCAGATGCAGCGTCTCCCCGATCAGAGCGGCCAGGACATTCATGTCTCCCAGGCCGTAGTCATAGGCGCATTCCACCATGAGCACCGGGACGTCTCCGCTGACGTCGAGCCGGGCGCCTGCGCGGCAATTATACAGATGCGCGAGATTTGCCTCCAAAATCTTGCGCATCTGCGATTCCTGCCGACCCCTGTCCGAAGACAGGGGCCCCACTGTCGCCGACGCGACGAGACTCCGGCCATCCGCGGACTCGGCAAGATCGATCGCGACGCCGTCGATCGTCAGCGTGATTTGAGCCATGTCCCCAAAGCGTGGCGAAGCGGGAAGCCCCAGCGAGTCCCAGAGACGTTCGATCGTACTTCTGAAATGATTTGGAGACCCTCGCATGCGGCTCTTCCTCAAACACGTGTCATCGAATTCATGCGCTCGGCTTCGCTATCATTTATCTCCTTCAGGCTGTTAATGATCTTGTTGATCATTTCCTCGAACGACTCCTGCGTGGACTTCGCGACATCCAAAACCGACTGGATGTCCTGCGCATATGCGCCATACTCCGACGCCAGCGCCTGATCCTTTTGCGAATCTGCCTGGGATGCCGTGTTGAGGAACATGCCAATCGGCTGAATCCCACTCCCGGTGCTGCTGAGAGCCTGCGATTTCGCATGTTGCGGCGCGAATTCCTTCTCGATCTCCTCGATCTGCGCCTTCCGGGTCGCCATCTTCTTTTGATAGTCCGTCTTCGCGAAGTAGCTTGCGTTCGGGCCCGGATCTACTGGCGGATCGCCGAGATCCTTGATTTTTTTCGCCATCTTCATTGAGCTCACGAAACTCATGAAGCTTCCGGCAATGCTGAGCGCCGATCCCACGAGGCTCACCGCCAGACCGGCCGCCGCCTCGTTCATGAGCTTGCTCGCCGCGTCGTTCATTTTATCCGCCTGGCTCAGCAACTGATTCTTCGCTGCGAGCCGCCCCTCCAGGCGCTGTTGCAGCGCTTCAATCCGGGACTGCTCCGCATGCTCGATCAGCGCCTTTTCAAGTGCGTTGATATCCTCTGCGAGTTCGAGAAAGCCAGCGGTCTCGAGAGACGTCATCGCTGCGTCGAGACGCTCAAGGGCGGCGCTTACGTCACTCGCCGTCGCGTCCTTTCCAGGCGCGAAATCAGGCGACGTGATCATGCTGATGTAGAGATCTCTCTCCGCTTCGGGCAGTTCCTCGACATGCTTCTTGACGATCGCGGCGACTTGCTTGGCTTGTGCGGCGTCAACCGTGAGATTGCCGGAGTCGTCGAAATAATTCGCGGGGACATATTGAAGAAGATTCTGCGGAATATCGTTTGCCATGACGGTCTCCTGTTCGAATGGCCTATGCTGCTTCAAGCGATGCGGGCATGTCCCGCGGTGTCGCCCTTGTCCTTGATCGATTGAATAAGCGCGTCGATGACCTCGTTGAAATTCTGGTGGATGTTCATGAGGTGATTCAAAATGAGATCAACCTCCTGATCGAGTTCCTGAAGAACAGCGTCGAGCTCCTTCGCGGCGGCCTGAATCTTAAGCGCATCGCCCTGGGCGATGGCCGCCTCGTAATTCACAACGGCGCTTCCGATCTGGGAAACGCCCGCGCCGATCTGGATGAAGGAGCCAACCGCCTCCATGACGACTTTCTTGACGGCCTCCATCGCCACCTTGGCGCCGTATCCCGCAAATTCCAGGCCGCCGCTCGCGATCGCGCTCAAGACGCCGACCACCGCGAGAGCGATCCCGAAGGCGGTGTCCGCCGCCCGGGCGTCTTCCAGCGACTTTCCTGCCTGGCGCGCAGCCAGACCCGCCATCCCCAGATGATCCGGATTAGTTTGTTTGACGATGCCGTCCGCCGCCATCACCAGTCCGGTCACAGCGCCGACAACGAGCGCGACTCCAAGCGCAATGCCGACGCCTGTCACCATCAACGCAACGGCCGCGATTGCGGCAAAGACCGCAGCGATCACCTGGAACGCCAGGCTGATTTTCTCCCAGATTGAGCCAGCGTCTTTCCCGGCGGCCGCTTCCCGCATTTTCTGCATCGCGGCCTCGCCGTCCTTTATCTTCTTTTCGAGCATTGCCTTTCGTTGCTCGTTCTCGACCGTCACTTGCGCCATATCGCTCTTGGAAAGCAGATCTCGGAATTTCTCCTGCAGTTCCGCAAGAGTGATCTCGTGGTCGCCATCCATATCGACGAGACCGGTGACATCGGAGAGGCTTTCGAACAGCGACAGCAAATGCGGAGCTTGCGTTCGCGGCTTCACATCGGGAACCGGTCCGTTTCCGGGCCCTGGCGCGGGACCAGGAGCAGGAGCAGGAGGGTCGAGGGGAATGTCAGGCCCCTGAATCGGACCCTTGGGGCCATAGGGATTAATAGGGTCAGCCATGATAAGCTCCATTCGTCTTTTGCAGGACGCGCTCGGAGGTGAGTCCTTCGGATGTTCAGACTGGATTAGAAGCGAATTCCTCAGCCAGACGCCCTTCGGCCTCAGCCATCATCTTTCGCGCATAGTCGATCACGCGGCGCGGCGCGTTCGCCCGCTCCGCCTCGATTGCTGAATATTTGAAGGCGTCTCGCGCGTTCTGATATTCCCGCGCAACCATGAAGCATTCCCCGAGCCGCGCATATCCATGCGGATTGGTTGCGTCACCGGCCAGGAAGAAGATATAAAGCTTCGCGGCGGTCGCTACGTTACCCTGAGCCTGGTAGCAACCGGCCAGCGCGTAGAGCACACGACCATCGGACGGCTCCATCTGGAACAGCGTGTAGAGCACATCTCGCGCCCTCTTGGTGTCGCCGACTTTCAACAGGCGAACGCCAACCGAGAGCATCGCGTTGCGATCTTCTTCCGAGATGGCGAAAATGTCGGCATATGAGAAGCCGGCGCGCATCAAGGCGATGAGCTGCTTCTGTGCGGGCGCGAAATTCCGCCGCGCGAGCGCCTCGTCGATCATCGGCGCCGCGAGCTCCAATGCCTTCAGCAACTCTGCTTCTGTTTTATAGGGGGTGTCGATAATTGACATCGAACGCTCCTCGGTCACATCATGACATTAGCGATCACGACATCGCTCTTCTGTGCCGTTTGTGACAGGACGGGAATTTTTCGCGCGATTATTCGGCGTCGATCGTGTCTGCGTCGCCGTGCCGCATATAGACATCCAAAACTTCGCGGGCGCGGGAGACCTCATTGAGCTCGAAGAGACAGCGTGCTTTCAGGTAGCGGCGCATGCGCTGCCGTTCAGTCAGGCGATAATGGCCGAAGCGCTCCAGCGGGTCGATTCTGTCGAGTTCCTCGAGACACGTCAGCGCGTTGGAAAAATCCCTCTTGAAAAACCTCAGGATGGCCCGCCCGAGCGTGACTTCGGCGGTTGGCGCGGATGCGAGATGAAGAGCCTCCAACAGCACTGCCGCCCGCGCGACATAGCCCTGCCGGGCGAGCACATAGACAGTGAGGAGAAGAAAATCTCTCTCCCGCGAAGTGGGTTCGCTCACGTCCTGCGTTCCATTTGCGGAAACATTTTCCGGCTAACCTCTCAACAAAGCCGCGAGAGCGGAGCGCACCTCATGATCGAGCGCCGTGTCATTTTCGAGAAGAGCGGTCGCGGCAGAAAAGATGTTGCGGGCGCCAGCGCGCTCTTCCCTCTCCGCATGGTGGCCGAAGAACGTCTGCATGGCGAGTCTTGTCGCGGTGAGGACCGATGGATTCAGCAGTTCCGGGTCGAGCGACAGCGGCGCGAGCAACTCAGGAAGTCGCTCATCGAGGGACGGCCGTCGCAGAATCGCGTCCAGCGGGCGCGTCTCTGGCAGGAACATCTGCGGCAGCGCGCCCGACTCGGGCAGATGAACTTCGTCCTCCGGCTGCAATCTGGTGATCGATTCCAGGCCGACGTCAAATGCCCGAATGCGCATGATGCTTCCTTCATCCTCAGGAGACGTTGCGACCGATACTCTGAATCATGTCGGACATCTTTGCGAGCGCGTTGTTTCCAAGGTCGAAATGTCGATCCTTCTTCTTGGTTGTCGAGTTGATCTGATCGGTCAGGATCTGACTCTGCTGATTGATCTGCGTCACGACCGCCGAAAGCTGATCTCCAATGGTCGTCCACATTGATTTCGTATATACTTTCCACTCGTATTTGAATGAAGCCTGGTAAAGGCCGTCAGCAGTGAGATTTCCATACACCAATTCATCTCGCGGACGTGTGAGTCCGAGCAAGGTCTCGAGCGGATGCTTCTGCATGGTACCGTAATTGTCGAACATCATGACAATCCGGTCGGACGGGTATTTGGTCGTGTCCATCAGTCCGGATTTGTTTTCTGGATTGGAAAGTGGCGCCGTATCCGTGTCCTTCGCGCCTGCGCCGAAGCTCTTGATCGTCTCATTGACGAGATTTTGCATGTCGTTATAGGTGGCGAGCAGGCCGTTGAGCTGTTTCACCTGCTCGGTGTCGATCGCGATCTCGGCCTCCTGGGTCAGATTCGCATTGAGCTGAAAGGTGAAGAGCAGTGTTGGAAGATCGCTTCTGTCGATCGTCTTCGCGCCTGTGGCGAGATCATGCGCTTGCGTGGCAAGTTTCACGATCGCGCTTTGCTGTTTGATGATATTCGCATAACCCTGCTTGACGAGCGCGCCTCCGTCCTTGCTGAAATAGCCCCATCTGATGTCACTCTTGTTTTTCATTGGACCGCTACTCAACCCGTCGCTTTCGTTGACGTTGAACGTCGCGGCGAGACTGAAGCGATCCCAGATGGCCTTCACCTGGGTTGCAATGTCCTTGGAGACAATCCAGGGGCTGCTCTCGACATTGTCTTGCAAGATCGCGAGCTGATCGGTGAAGAGCTTCCGATCCGCGTCGGACATATTTGCGGCGCCATCCGGCATGGGCGCGAATGCGCCCTTCGCGGTCGCCGAGTAAATTGCGGATATCGCCAAATCGATCGAGTCCAGCGCCGACTGCTTCTCCGTACTGTATTGCGTCGAACTTGGATCGACGGTCGCCCCGAGCAACGATGACATGCGCGTCGTGAAAGGAGCAGCCAGCGCCCAGTCGTTCGCCGCCAATGCAAGAATGTCTTCATTCGAGAGCAGCATCAGATCGCGCTTGTTGTTGATGTTTTCGATGATAATCGCTCTCTTCCCGTCGACGGAGAGCTGCGCGGTGATGTTGTTCAAGGGGCTTCCGATCACAAGCCGCTTCGGCGTCTTGCTTCCATGCGCGTTCACATACGCCGCCTGGACGATGGAGTGCCAATTGGCGAAAACATTCGGGTCGAGCTTGTCCGGGCTCAGTGCATAGGCCGCGACGTCCTCCGGGCTCATCGGAGGCAAATTCGTCGTGGAATAATTGGGGTATAGAGCGTTCGCGCCTCCGGCCACGATGCCGGGCGTGTCCGTCTCGCCTGGAAACACCATTTTGAGGGTTGTCGTGCTGCTCGAATAGGTGGTCTTCACCCCTTTCTCGGCGTCTGTGACGAGCGGGCTCATAATGGTCTGTATGGATTTCGACATGATACGCCGCTCCGCTCAAAGGCGCAGGATCAGACGCTGGCGGCTTTCCGCCTCGTTGATCCCCGCCGAGGCTGACGACTGCCGAACGCGGCCGCCGCCCTTCGTCAAAGTTTCGAGCGCGCCGATTTGTGACAGGCGGAACTGAAGCAATTCGGTCAGGCACTCAAGATCCTCGAGGGACTCGGCCGTCGCGATATCGACCAGGAGGCGCCGAGCTTCCGAATCGCTCTCCACCGCCGGGAGCGCGCGCAATTGACGAACCGCTTCGCTGAGCTTGCGAAAAAGCGTCCGCCAATCTCTGGCGCCTTCAGCCCCGCCGCCCGGAATGATCATGAATGCGCCCCCATCTCCTTCCGCCTGTCGCCCTTTTCAAGGCGTGCGAGGCCCAGAACAGCATTCATTCGGACGGCCCGCTGTGCCAAACATGACAGACGAAGGTAAAATCCGCGATTACTCTCTGGCGCTTCGGAGGAACGACTTGGGCATCCAGGATAGCTGCGCGGCGACATTCCCCCTCCCCCCGGGACCGGCCACGCGGCCTGGAGCCGCCCATCCTCTCGCCCCCATCGACGTCCGCGCCGCCACGGAACGCCTTGATGTCGCCGCAAAAGGCGGCGACCCGCTCGCCATCTTGACGCTCGCTCTTTCCAGGGAGGCGCGCGGCGCGCTCCCTGCCGCGCTGGACGGCTGCGCTTGCACGGACGCGACGACGCTCTACGACGCAGCCAGCGCGCAATTCGAGGCGGGCAGGGTTGGCGCGGCCGTGTGTCTGCTCACGCCCCTCCTGCTGGAAGATGGTCTGGAGCCCGACCCGCTGCTGGCGCTCGCCGTCTGCGCTGCGCGCCTTGAAAGACTCGACGCCGCGCTGTTTTATGCAGAACAGGCGATCTTCCGGGGATGCAGGCACCCGCGCGCCTTCTGTCTCGCGGGCCTCGGCGCCCTGAACTGTGGCGACCGCAATGTCGCCCTCGACCGGCTCGCTCTCGCCGCGCGCCTCGCACGGCGGAGCGCCGCGTATCGGGGCGATCTGCGCGCAGCGCAACGCCTCTTGCTGTCACTTCATTTCGATTAAGGAGCGAGACATGTTCGAGTCGGAGGATGTTCGAGCGCTCGTAGACCTGGGATTCATCGCGATCGGCCTCGGCCTCGATGAGGCGGCCGACCGGATTTTTTCGGGCGTGCGCGCGCTTCGTCCGGATCAGGAGGCGGGCTATATCGGCGACGCCCTCGTGCGCATGACCCGAGAGGATTTTAATGGCGCGACCAAGGTGCTGCGGCCTCTTCCACCCACAGATTCAGCACGCCTCTTTCTCGGCATGGCCCTCATGCGCGGCGGCGAACGGGAGGAAGCCGGCAGGGTTCTGGGCGATGTCGCCAGGAGGGCGGAGAACCCCGCGATGTCCGTGCTTGCAACCAGTCTGATCGAGGGGGCGGCAACCACACGCGGCGCGCGTTGAGAGCGACGGGCGCATTGGAAAACCTTGCCGCGGACGCCAAATCGACGTAGAGATGCCATTGTCACGCTCACGCATGGGAGGGCGAACATGTCCGACTCCATTTCGAAGTCATCGTGTTGATTTCCGCTGAGAGTTGACCCGGGATTTTCACTGAGAAGTGACCCTGGTTGATTTATGTTTTCATGCCTGGTCCGTGGTCAAGAGCTTTGCTTTCTCCTTTCTTCCTTTTGTCGTGGCGGCGCTCGCTTTGAAC
>NZ_JBPFEB010000070.1:0-3012 GCF_051061225.1 Methylocystis sp. | reverse complement strand
CCTTGTTTCAGATGACGACCCGCCTGGCTCCATACCTGCAAGTGTTTCCGCAAAGCGGGGGCTATCTCCCGGTTCATCAACTTGATTAGCGCTTGTGGATTGGCTGGATGAGCCAACGACTCTGCCACCCCGTGGGTCGGTCAAAATCCCCCGGGTATGGTCACTTGAAACTCCCCCACCTGATGATCGCCGTCAGCGCCGCTGAACAGCAGTAGCCGGTCAGGCAGGACGTTTATGTTCGACCCCTTTAGCCAGCAAGGGGCCGGGGAGTTGAACGTCTTGAAGCGACATCTGCAAAGCACCGTACTTACATTACTTGATCGCAACACCAGCCAGCGCGAGATTCACCGGCTGACGGGTGTCGATCGCAAGACGATCCGGCGTTATCAGGCGCTGCGGGCCGGTGCGGAGGCAAATTCCCCCGGGGAAGTGACCACCGGCTCGGTGAGCGCGGACGGCCAAATTCCTCCACCCCGACCACCGGCTTTTGGGACATCGGAAGCGACGGTCACCAGCAGCCTGGCCCGTTCGGCTTGCGAAGCGCATCGGACGTGGATCGAAGAACAGGTCCGGCTGAAGCGGAACGCGCAGGCGATTTACCAGGACCTGGTTGATCAATTTGGCTTTCCGTCCAGCTACCAGAGTGTCAAGCGGTTTGTGCGCCGGTTGCGGCACGCTGATCCTGAGCAGTTTGATCGTCTTGAGTTCCTCCCCGGCGAGGAAGCTCAGGTCGACTATGGCGAGGGCGCGCCGACGGTTGATCCGAAGAGCGGGCGGTACCGTCGTCCCCGCCTGTTCGTGATGACGCTACGCTACTCGCGGCGCAGCTTCCGGCGGGTAGTCTGGAAGTCCAGCCAACAAGTCTGGGCGCAGCTCCACGAAGAGGCGTTCCGGTATTTTGGCGGGGTCCCCAGCTATGTCGTGCTCGACAACCTGAAGGAAGGCGTCCTCAAGCCGGATTTGTACGAGCCCCAGCTCAACCCGATTTACAGCGCGATGCTGGCTCATTACGCCGTGGTCGCCGATCCCGCGCGCGTGGCCGATCCAAATCGGAAAGGATGCGTCGAGAATGCGATTCAACATACCCAGGGCACTGCGCTGGCCGGACGGCGCTTCGAGACGCTGGAGGCGCAAAACGAGTTCTTGAGGCACTGGGAGGAGAACTGGGCTTCCAAACGCATCCACGGCAGCACGCGCCGTCAGGTCGAGGCGATGTTCCAGGAAGAGAAGCCGCACCTGCGGCCGCTGCCTGTCGCTCCCTTCCGCATCTTCACCGAAGTCGTCCGGACTGTCTGCGACGACACCACCGTACGCGTCGACAACAGCTATTACGCCGCGCGGCCCGCGCCGATCGGCAGCCAGGTCGTCGTGCGCATCTACACCACCACGATCGAGATCCGTGATCGCCACACCCGTGCGCTGCTGCGTGTTCATTCCCGGATGGCGCACCCCGGTTCTGTCGTCCTGCCGACCAGCGAACGGCCGTTCAACCCGTCGCGGCAAACCGCCGTGCTGCTGGCGAGCGCCGAGCGCATCGGACCGCAGACCAGGGCCTTGTGCCAGCAGGTGTTCGACACCGAAGGGCGCCCCGGACAGCGCGCGATGTGGGGCATTGTCGGGCTGGGCCGGAAGTATCCGGCGCGGCTGGTCGAGCAGGCCTGCGCGCACGCCATCGACAACCGCATCTACCGCTACAAGCACGTGCGTGCGACCGTCGAGCGGTTGTTCGAACAGGCGATCGAGCAGGTTGGAGTGACGCCACAGCCGGCATCGCCGCTCACCCAGGATCATCCGCTGATCCGTACCCCCGCGGAATACGGCGACCTCTTCAGCCGCGCTGTGCGGCGCGACGCCGACGACAATGGTCGGCAGGCCGAGGCTCACGACGATCACGCCACGGCAATCCGCGCTCGTGTCGCCTGCGCAACCCCGGCCAACTCCGGCGCCACGAGCGCTCCCGCTGCACCTTCTCACCTTAAACTGGAGACCTAGCCACATGATGACCATGCCGGAAATTGAGCGTTGCCTACGACAGCTGCGCCTGTCGGGTGTCCGCGACACGCTGCAGACGCGCGTGCTCCAGGCGCAGGGCGCCAACCAGCCCTTCCTCGAGACCTTCTCCCTTATCCTGCAGGATGAACTGGACCGTCGTCAGTCCCGTCTTATCGAGCGGCGATACCAGCAATCCGGGCTCGACGAAAAGCTGACGCTCGCCGAGTTCGACTGGTCCTTCAATCCCAAACTGCCACGTCAGACCTGCTTCCAGCTCCACACCCTGGCGTTCATTGCCGCTGGCGAGAACGCTCTGCTTGTTGGCAAACCTGGCACCGGGAAGTCGCACATCGCCAAGGCGATTGCCTATCAGGCGATCCTGCAAAGCCACAAGGTCCAGTATCTTGAGACCGACGACTTCTTCCACCGCTACGCCCTGAACTCTCCGGCACAACGCGAGGTCCGGCTGCGAACCATCATCGACTGCGATCTCCTCGTGCTGGACGATCTATTCCTCGCACGCGCCATCCCCGACGACGCCGGCACTTTGCTGCAGACCCTGATCCATCAGCGTTACAAACTGCGCCGCAGCGTCATCGTCACCTCCAATCGCGTCGTGCAGGATTGGGGGGCATACCTTGGGGACAACACTATGAGCACGACGATCCTCGATCGCCTTATGCATCATTGCCATCTGCTTGAGTTCGACGGACGCAGCTATCGGCTCAAAGAAGCCGCTGAAGCTCTTGCCCGGGAAACAAACTCAAACTAACAGTCCCTTGTCCTGCCTCGCGGGTGGAGGAATTTGACTGACCACACCCGGAGGAATTTGAAGTGACCCGCGGGGACGGAAAGCAAGAACATTGGTAGTCTCGGTCATGGCGTATCGCTCTCCTCGAGAGGTTCTGGCAGGCTCGTCACCCGCCTCGATACGCCGCCTTCCTCACACCGTCATCACCCAGATTCCGCCATAGCTCGGTGTAACCGAACTATCGCCTGAAGAATCATCTTCGACCGCGG
>NZ_JBPFEB010000069.1:0-6067 GCF_051061225.1 Methylocystis sp. | reverse complement strand
GATCGACAACAATAGCGTCGAGCGCGCGATCCGGCCGCAGACCATCACGCGTAAAAATGCGCTGTTCGCGGGATCCGAGGCGGGCGGCGACACCTGGGCGACAATCTCATCGCTCCTCGCCACCGCGCGTCTCAACGACGTTGTCAGTGGCGGATTAAATCTCCCCAGTTATGGCATTTGAAAATTCCCCAGTTTTCGTGACGACCGGGCTTCCAGGGCATGCCCTGGAAGCCCGGTCGGCGCGCCGACTCACCGATGCTTCTCCCCTTGGCGGCAGGGAGGGGCTGGTGATTAAACTTGGGGAACTCGTGATGATTCTGGATTTGCATAAGCAAGGCCTTTCGGTGTCGGCCATCGCCCGGCAGCTCGGCATCGACCGCAAGACCGTTCGCACTCACATCGCCAAAGGGCTGGAACCTCCGGCCTACAAAAAGCGGACGCCCTCGCCAGGGATCGTCGGCCCCTTCGAACCTTATCTGCGGGAACGCCTGGCGGCCTATCCTGGCCTCACCGCCGTCCGCCTGTGGCGGGAGATCAAGGAGCGTGGCTACGCCGGCTGCTACAGCGTCGTCAGGGACCGCATCCGCGAGATGCGGCCGCCACGCGCCACAGGGTTCGAAGTCCGCTTCGAAACATCGCCCGGTGAGCAAGCGCAGGTCGACTTCGCCCACTTCGAGGTGGAGTTTTCGGACGAGCCGGGCGTCAAGCGGATTGTCTGGCTATTCTCGATGGTGCTGGGCTTTTCACGTTACATCTGGGCGCGCTTCGTCGTCCATCAGGACCTCCAAAGCCTCCTGCGCTGCCATATCGCGGCGTTCGGGGCAATCGGCGGAGCGCCGCGGGACATCCTCTACGATCGCATGAAGACCGCGGTGATCGGCGAGGATGCCGAGGGGCTCGTAATTTACAATCGTTCGCTGGTCGATCTCGCCCGCCACTATGGCTTTCAGCCCCGCGCCTGCCGTCCTTACCGGGCCAAGACAAAGGGGAAAGTAGAGCGGCCGTTCCGCTATGTCCGCGAAGACTTTTTTCTTGGCGGCTCATTCCGCAACCTCGACGATCTCAACGAGCAATTGCGACGCTGGCTCGATGAGGTCGCCAATCCGCGGGTGCACGCGACCACGCAACGCGTGGTGAATGAGGCCTTCGCCGAGGAGCGGCCGTCCCTAAAACCCTTGCCAGCTTCTCCCTATAGTGCGCTGCTCAAGCTCGAGCGCCGGGTCTCGCACGACGGCATGGTCAGCGTCGGCGGCAACTTCTACAGCGTTCCCGATACGACGCGCCGGCGCGTTCTCGACGTGCACGTTCTGGCCGATGCGATCCGTATTTTCGAAGAAGGCGCCCTCGTCGCCAGCCACGCGCCATTGGAGGGCCGCGGCCAAAAGCGGCTCGATCCGACACATCGCAAAGTTGCGCCGCCGCCATGTCGGCGCCCCGCGGAAAGCCAACCGGTCGTCCTCCAGCGCGCCGGCCAGCAGGCCGCCCGGCGTCCGCTAGCCTTCTACGAGGCTGTCGGCCGTCGCCTCGCGAGCCACGGAGGACCGCGATGAAGGTGCGCGAAGGAGTCAGGCCGGTTGGAGCGGCGCCGGCGGTAATCGATCGTATCAAGCGCAACCTCGTGAGCCTCAAGATGCCGCGCGCCCTTGAGATTTTGGACGTGACGCTGCGCGGCATCGAGCGCGGCGAGACCACGGCCCTGGAGGCGATAGACCTGCTGCTCCATGAAGAGATCACCTTGCGCGAGAACCGCCGCGTCAAGATGGCCCTCACGATGGCTCGGCTTTCGGCGATCAAGACACTTGCCGGCTTCGACTTCTCGTTCCAGCCCTCACTCGACAAGAATCGCATCATGGCGCTCGCCGAGCTGCAATTCATCGATCGCGCCGAGGTCGTCCATCTCATCGGTCCGCCAGGGACCGGCAAGAGCCACTTGAGTCTGGCGCTCGGCGTAGAGGCCGTCAAAGCCGGCCGCAGCGTCTACTTCGGCTCGCTTGCCGACATTATCGCCACGCTTGCAAAAGCCGAACGTGAAGGAACCTTGCGCGAGAAGATCCGCTTCTTCTGCCGTTTTGCGCTGCTCATCGTCGATGAGATCGGCTACCTCCCGGTAGTCCCCGACGGCGGCAATCTGTTCTTCCAACTCGTCAATGCCCGCTATGAACGGGGCGCCATGATCCTCACCTCCAACCGCGGTTTTGCCGAATGGGGCGAGATTTTTGGCGACTCCGTCGTGGCCACGGCGCTACTCGACAGATTGCTTCACCACGCCGTCGTCTTCCAGATCGAGGGCTCAAGCTACCGCCTGCGCGAACATGCCGATCTTCTACCCGAGCACATCCGCTCGAAGGCTTCCCTCAACCCCTTGCCTGTCCCGGCGACCCTGAAACGCCGCGGACGGCCGCCCAAAAACGGAGGCGCTGATCACCTCGCAGGCTGATCGCCCGACCCGCCAGACTGGGGAATTTTCGTTCGCCAAAAGTGGGGAAATTTCGGGTGCCATTGACACGCTCTTCCTCGGCCGCCTTGATCCCTTTCCAGATCGACCAGACGCCATAGGCGGCGAGCAGGGCGAGGACGATGACCCCGAGGACCTTCCAATTGTCCTGAAGCCACCCGACGGCCTGATTGAAGCTGTCGACATGTGCGGCCGCTGACTGGATCGGTTGCACGACGCCCTTGACTTGATCGGCAAGGCCGAGGGCGCCGCTTGCCGACGTCGCGGCGACGGCGAGGCCCGCCTTTGCCTGGTCGGTGGCGGCGATGGTCTGCGACCCGGCCGCGCGCAGGTCCTTGGCCGTCAGCTCCTCGCGCGGCTTCGACGCGATCTTCGACCATCTCGCATATTCGCGCTCCAGCCAGGACGCATACTTCGGGACCTGCCCGGGGCCGTTATAGCCGCGCGCGAAGCCGCTCCAGTTGAGGGAGCGCAGATCATCATCGAGACGTCTGGCCTTGATGAACGCGACCATCTGATCGAGCTGCGCGGCCTCAGATTCGATTGCCGCATCGAACATGGCGCGAGCGGAACTGAAGCCGGCCATGGCGTGGTTTTCACCAAGCACCTGGCCCAAGCCGATCGAAATCGCTTGGAAGGCGGCTTCTGCGTCAATGCGCGACGCCTGATCAAGGCGCTCATATTGCGCCTCATTCCCTTTCGGATAGGGATGCTCGCCCCATTCCTTGTAGGCGAGCCCTGCACGAACGGCGCGATCGAGGCGGGACCCGGGGCCGTTCAATTCCCCAGCCTCTCGCATGTTTCGATTGAGCACGCGATAGAACACGTGCGGCTCGAATAGAATGACGGGCAGGCGCTTGGCGTCAAAGCCTGACCCACGGCTCTCGACCGCGAGGACGGCGCGCAGCGCGGCGACACGGCAACCGATCTTCTCGGCTGCGTCTTCAACATCGCGCGCGGTCAATCGCCGCGCCGCTCCGGAGAACTCGACGGACATGTTCAGGCTCTGGGTTTCTGGTTGAGAATTTTAAGAGGTGATCAGCGTCGGCTGGATCATCAGGCTGCCAATGGCGACCGTGTTTTCGTTCGCCTTGAGCTCATAGTAGTGCTGGCCCGCCGGGACATTGGCGTTGCCGAGCGTGTCGGCTTTGACGAAGTCGACGTAGACGACCCAAGTCTGAAGCGCGCTGACGGTTTCCTGGACAACACGGCATCCAGACGAAGGAGAAGACTTCGACAGGATCGGCGTCTCACCGGGAGCGATGTAGGGATTTTTGCCAAGAGCAAATTTGGCGGCGGGAGTCCCCACATAGCTGGCCGGCTGGCCACTTGGTTCGAGCAAAGGGAAGCGCAGGGAGAAGACGTCTCCCTGCGTCACCTCCACAGCGTTTGTCATCAGACCGCCCTCGCGTAGCCGAGGTTAATCAGCGTATTCGCCGCCTTGTCCGGGATATCGACGATAGAGCCGACCGGAAATTTCCAGACGATTTTGGCCACGCCAACTTCCTCGTCCACAGAGCGCGCCGTCTCATAGGCGCCGCGCGCGGCGATCTCGTTCACGGCAGGGGTGAATGGCGCATCGAGCGGCACGACGATCGGCTGCTCGACGGTCATCAGGAGTTCGATCTTCATGGGATGTGTCGCCTCTCAGGCAGCAGTTAGGGTGACGGTCACATTCAGCGTGTCGCCGCTGATAACGGAGCGGGAAGCGCCGAACGCCGCTTCGCCGTAAAGCACGCCGGTCGTGCCGCCCTTGGTGTTATCGCTGACGAGATAAGCGCCAAGGATCGTGGCGGTCGCGTTGATATGGCTTCGCCGTAAAGCACGCCGGTCGTGCCGCCCTTGGTGTTATCGCTGACGAGATAAGCGCCAAGGATCGTGGCGGTCGCGTTGATATTGAAGACGGCGACCGAGGCGCTGTTGTCGACGGAGCCAGCGGAAGGCGTGCCGCCGGTCCACGCGGGGCGGCTGGCGTTGCTGTAATCCGTCGAGTCCGTCCAGCCAGCGTGCGACGCCATCGTGTCGGCGGTCGCCAGCGTGCCTGTGCCCTTGTAGAGGCCGACATACCAAGCCGCCGTGTAGGCCGATCCCTTGAAGTATTTGGACAGCAGATCGGTCGCGCCGGCCGTCGTGACGAGGTTCTCGCACTTCTCGACCCACTTGAGATTGCCGTCCTTGTCGAAGCATTCGACTTTGTAGAAAGTCCGCATACGGGCGCCAATGACGTTATCATTGGCGCCCGCCCAATTCGAGAAGGCGCGGGCAATCGATTTGAGAGCGTGTCGCATTAGAGGATCTCCTTAACTTCCGCGGATTGATCGAAGACGATTTCGACCGTGCCGCCCAGTATTTGAGTTCGATTGTCTGTCGCCGACATGCTGCGCGTCGGGGTATCGATGGCGGTTTGCCCAAGCAGGGACAGAACAACCGCCGTCAGATCGAAGACCACAGGCCTCGCGGTATTCCCGCCACACGATTGGGCGAGAGCGGCGGCGATCGCCGCCGCGACCGCAAGCGATAGCCCGCTGGATATGTTGGCCGAGAATGACGCTGTGAATGTCGTGGAAGGCGAGGAAGTATATCTGCCGGAGGGGGCCACATTTCCGGTCTGGGCAAGCTGAATTGTGCCGGAGGCGACTATTCTTCCCGAGGCATTGAAAGCCGCTGAGACGCCGATCGCCGCCCCAACTGCGATCCTGTTCGAAACCGCGTCCGTTAACCCGCCTGTCTCCCCAATCGCAGCGGATGCGGGCAACAAGGCGACGCCAACTCCCGTGACCCCGCCACTTTCCGCCATCGTTGATGCGCCGCTTGTGGTGAGCGCTGGCGAAGGCGCCTGACCGCCCGTCTCGGCGATCGTCGATGCGCCTCGCGTTGTCATGGCGCTCGAGGGGGAGGCTTGCCCCGCTTCCGCGATGTTCGCTATGGCGAGCGTCGCATTCAGGGACACCGGCGAAATCGCGCCGGTCTCACTGATCTGCGCGCCAGCGACTGCCGTCGCAACGCTGATATCCGCGAGGGAGCCGCTTTCGGAGATCGTGGTCGATCCCACGAGCTTTAATTGATACGCGGCGGCGGCTCCGCCCGTCTTACCGATCGTCGCTGATCCGGAATATGCTCGGGAACCGGAGACCGTTGCGCCGCCTGTTTCGCCAATCAGCGCCGACGCAACGAAGACAAACCCGCCGAACGGCAATATGCCCCCGATCTCCGCCAGCGCGGCGCTTGCGAGCATATTCGCGAACGCGGACGGAGATAGCGCGCCGAGCTCCGCGATTGCGGCCGCAGCGAAACTCGCTGATTGAGCGGCTGGCGTCAGCGCGCCGGTCGCGGGGATCGTCGATTGGGTGGCGATGTTCACCCGACTCGCGTCGGTCAATCCGCCCGCTTCAGCGATCGTCGTCGCCCCAACGCTGCTCGATTGGCTGTTGTCGCTGATCCCGGAGGTTTCCGCGATTGTGCTTTGCCCGACTGTTGATTTCCGCTGAGAGTTGACCCGGGATTTTCACTGAGAAGTGACCCTGGTTGATTTATGTTTTCATGCCTGGTCCGTGGTCAAGAGCTTTGCTTTCTCCTTTCTTCCTTTTGTCGTGGCGGCGCTCGCTTTGAACC
>NZ_JBPFEB010000068.1:0-210251 GCF_051061225.1 Methylocystis sp. | reverse complement strand
GGGCCTGCCGCACATTGGCACCTTCGGCGAAGTTGCCCGTACGACCATGGTGCAGCACGCCTTTCGCGTGCTGACCGATGACAAGATAAAGACGCACCTGATCGCCTTTTCCGATGACATGGATGGCCTGCGCAAGGTGCCGGACAATGTCCCGAACAAGGACATGCTGGAGAAGCATCTCGGCAAGCCATTGACCCAGGTGCCGGATCCGTTTGGCACTCATCCGAGCTTCGGCGAGCATAACAATGCGCGTCTGCGTGCGTTCCTTGACCACTTCGGTTTCGAATACGAATTCATGTCGTCGACCGAGTGCTACAAGTCCGGCCGGTTCGATCAGGCGTTACTCAAGGTATTGGCGCGCTTCGACGAGGTGATGGCAATCATGCTGCCGTCACTACGCGAAGAGCGCGCCGCGACCTATTCGCCGTTCCTGCCGATCGATACGAAAACCGGCATCGTTTTGCAGGTGCCGGTGACCGGGCATGATGCAAAGGCCGGCACCATTACTTACAAGGATCCCGACACCCAAATGCCGGTGACGACACCGGTCACCGGCGGCGGCTGCAAGCTGCAATGGAAGCCGGATTGGGCAATGCGGTGGGTCGCGCTCGGCGTCGACTACGAAATGGCGGGCAAGGACCTGATCGATTCTGTCAAATTGTCCGGCGAAATCTGCCGCGCGCTCGGCGGCGTCGCTCCGGAAGGCTTCAACTACGAGCTCTTCCTCGACGAGAAGGGCCAGAAGATCTCGAAATCGAAGGGCAACGGCCTCACCATCGAGGAATGGCTGACCTACGCCACCCCCGAAAGCCTCGCCCAGTTCATGTTCCAGAAGCCCACCGCCGCGAAGCGTCTCTCGTTCGACGTGATCCCGCGCGCGGTGGACGACTATCTGAATTTCCTCGACGCCTATCCGCGTCAGGACTGGAAGCAGCGGCTCGGCAATCCGGTCTGGCACATTCATGCGGGCAATCCGCCGCCGTCCGAGACGCTGGAGCACGCGGGCGAGGCCAAGGGGACGAGCGTCTCCTTCTCCATGCTGCTCAATCTCGCCGCCGTCGCCAACGCCGAGGACCCGGCCGTGCTCTGGGGCTTCCTGCGCCGCTACGCGCCGAGCGCGAGCCCGCAGAATCATCCGCGCCTCGACCGGCTGGTCGGCTATGCGGTCGCCTATTTCCGCGATTTCGTGAAGCCGGCGAAGGTCTATCGCGCCGCCGACGAGGTCGAGCGCGAGGTGCTGCAAAAGATCGACGCGACGCTCGGCGCCCTGCCGGCGGGCGCGACGGCGGAAGAGATTCAGGCGGCGCTTTACGACGTCGGCCGCGCCGTCCCGCGCTATCAGGACTTCGCGGCCAAGGGCGCGACGCCGGAGCGGCCGGGGGTCTCGAACGACTTCTTCAACATGCTGTACGAGGTGCTGCTCGGCGAGAAGAAAGGGCCGCGCTTCGGCTCCTTCATCGCGCTTTATGGCGTGGCGGAGACGCGCCAGCTCATCGCCGACGCCCTCGCCGGCGCCTTTGCCGACGCGCCCGCCTGATGCGCGCAGCGGAAGCCAATATCCTCATCATTCCGGGTTATCTCGACTCCGGCCCGGACCACTGGCAGAGCCGCTGGGAGAAGAAGCTGTCGACCGCGCGCCGCGTGGCGCAGCGCGACTTCGCCCGCCCGGACCGCGCCGAATGGACGGAGACCATCCGCCGCGAGATTCTCGCCTCGGCCAAGCCGTCCGTGCTGGTCGCCCATTCGCTGGGCGTGATCGCGGCGCTGCACGCCGCCCAGCAATTGGGCGACAGGATCGCCGGCGCCTTTCTGGTGGCGCCGCCCTCGGATGCGGTGATTCGGGAGATGCCGGCGGTGGATTCGACCTTTCTGCCGATCCCCCGCGCGCGCCTTCCCTTCCCCGCCGTGGTGGTGGGAAGCGACAACGACCCTTACGCCGCCCCCTCCTTCGCCCGCCGGCTCGCCGAGGACATCGGGGCGCGGTTCATCGACGCCGGCGCCGCCGGCCATATCAACGCCGACAGCGGCCACGGCCCCTGGCCCGAGGGCTCGCTCGCCTTCGCGCATTTTGTCGCAAAGCTTTAGGTGCGCCTCGGGCGGAGGGCCTGGCCGAGGGGCGAACCGCCCCCGCGGGCTTTTGGCGGGATCGCCGCGCAGGGGCGCTTCGGCGCCCATTGACTTCGCACGCGCACCCTTCTAACGCTGCGCCAAAATGAGGCCGGCGCGCTGCTGGTTGGGGAACCGCAGACGCCATTGGGGCGCGCGTCAGGCAGCAAAGAAAATCCGCAATCGGCAGGAGCCGTGTCGTCACCCGGCCCCGGCGACCCGCCGCTTCCCGGAAAGGCAGAGCATATGTCCCTGAGAGTTTCAGGCAAGAACATCAACATCGGCGAAGCGCTGCGCACCCATATCACGCAGCGCCTGGAGCAGGCGGCGTCCAAATATTTCGACGGCGGCGTCAGCGGTCATGTCACGATCGCGCCCGAAGGGTCGGGCTATCGCGCCGATTGCAGCCTGCATCTGACCTCGGGGATCGTGCTGCAGGCCGACGGCCGCGCGCAGGAGCCCTACGCCACCTTCGACCAGGCGGCCGATCGCCTGGAAAAGCGGCTGCGCCGCTACAAGGAGCGGCTGAAGGCCCACCATGACGGCCATGCCCAAGAGGCGCCCGAAGTGGTGCCCTATCAGGTGCTCGAGGCCCCGGATGAGGAAAGCGTCCCGACGCCCGAGTTCAGCCCGGCCGTGGTCGCCGAGACGACGACCAGGCTGCGCCGCCTGTCGGTCTCGGCCGCCGTGCTCGACCTCGACATCACCGGCGCCCCGGTTCTGGTGTTCCGCCATGCAAATACCGGCCGCGTGAATATTGTCTACCGCCGGAGCGACAACAATATCGGTTGGATCGATACGCCCGCCGGCGAATAGGCGCCTTTCCCGAAGGCGCCGTGCGGGAAGGGAGAAATCCGCTGGAAGGTCATCTTCTCGGCTTTCTCGGCATGTATCTTGCGATTTCCTTCACGGGCGCTGGCGCGCAGCATGAAGGCTTTTCCAACGCTTGAGAGATAGGGCGTCGAATGCGGCTCACGGATCTTGTCACGCCGGAGGCAGTCATCGCCAATTTGCGGGCGACGACGAAAAAGCAGCTCCTTCAGGAACTGAGCGAGCGCGCGGCGAAGCTCTCGGGTCTCTCGGCGCGGGAGATATTCGACGCGCTGCTGCACCGCGAGCGCCTCGGCTCGACCGGCATTGGCGAGGGCATCGCCATTCCGCATGGCAAGCTCGCGAAAGTGAAGTCGATTTTCGGGATTTTCGCCCGCCTCGATCGGCCGGTGGAATATGAGGCGCTCGACGGCGCGCCGGTTGATCTGGTCTTCTTGCTGATCGCGCCCGAAACATCGGGGGCCGATCATCTCAAGGCCCTCGCCTGCGCGGCGCGGATGCTCCGCGACCCTGGCCTGGTCGCAACCATCCGCGCCACGCGAGACCATGACGCACTCTACTCATTAATCGCGCAGCGGTCTAAACCACACGCCGCGTAACGCTCTGGATTGCGGGCGTCTTAAACAGACGCCCGCTTCTGCCCGCCGCCGTGAGAGGCGTGACCGCCCTTACGGCCAGCTTCCGACGCGAGATTGTGGTCGCGAGAGAAGCTGCGCTTCGCCGGATTGACGCTCTGCCCACCCTTGCGACCGGCGCGCGCCGCAAGCTCAGGGTTCTGTGAGAAGCTGCGCTTTTCATCCGGGACGCTCTGCCCGCCTTTTCGCGCAATTGCGCGCTGCTTCTCAGGGTCCATCGAAGCAAAGCCGCGATTGGACTTCTTCACTACTTCCTGCATGGTCGCCTCCTGCCCCCAGCGCCACGCCTATAACTTGCCGAATCGGCCAAGGTTTCCGCAATAGTGGATAATACGTAGCCAAGCTTGCGCAGGCCGCGAAAGATACTGCGGCTTGTACTTACCAAAAATCAGGCGGTTGGGTTCAGGCGCCCCTTCGATGAGAGCGGCGATTGAAAAAAAGCGCCTGGCTGATCACCGCCTTGAGGCTGTCGACGCTGAACGGCTTGGTGACGAGAAAGGCCGGCTCCGGCGGCGCCCCGGTCAGAAAACGTTCGGGATAGGCGGTGACGAAAATCACCGGCGTGGCGAAAGCGTCGAGAATGTCGTTGACGGCGTCGAGCCCCGAACTGCCGTCGGCGAGCTGAATATCCGCGAGAATCAATCCGGGCCGGGCGTTCGCCATCGCGGACACCGCTTCGCGGCGCGTGCGCGCCATGCCGACGACGCTGTGTCCGAGTTCCTCGACAATGCTGCGCAAATCATGCGCGATCAGGGGCTCGTCCTCGATGATGAGCACCTCGGTGGCGATCTGCCGGGCGATTTCCGCATTTGCGACGTCGATGAAATCCGCGGCGGCGCGTTCCGAAACGCCGAGCGTGTCGCCCACCTGTTCGAGATCGAACCCTTCGAGGGCGTGAAGAAGAAAGGCGACGCGCGGCTTCAGGGCAATGGCGTCGAGACGGCGGCGCGCCTCGTCGTCGGCGAACGCCGGATCCGGCTGGGCGATCGCGCCCGACGCCCAGACGGCGACGAACTGCTTGTAGAGAGAAATCCGAAGGTCCTCGTTCGCCTCGAGTTTTCGCGGGTCGGCGACGATGGTTTCGAGCGTGGCGAGCACATGGGCGTCCCCGCCTTCACGGGTCCCGACAAGGGCTCTGGCGAAGCGGCGGAGATAGGGGAGATGGGCATAAAGTTCTTTCGAAACAGACATCTCAAGCGCACCTCGCGAAAACGGCCGCGAAACGAAAGGACCCCGGAGCCCGGCGGTTGCGGCAAATCGGCGCGCAAAAATTAAGGAACCAATCCATGAGCGCGGCGTTTTGCTAACCGTGCAGCGCACTATATCGCGGCGGAACGGGTCCGCCACACAAATCATGACTTTGCAGAATGGGGGCTCCATGGTGAAAAACAGTCCGGAGAACGCCGTTGCGCGCGCGCAGTCCGACGAGGACAAGGCGTGCTCCGACGGGCGCCGTTTTCCGGCACCGCTCCCCAGAAGCCTGGCGGCGGTGGCGGCCGGGCTGGGCGTGGGCGCCGCCCGCGTCCCGGAAGCGGAAGCCTCAGCGGGCGTCAATGGCCTGAAACTCAGGAAACAGAGAGGTAACCCGGAGCAAATGCGGCATCAGGACATTGGAGACGTGATCGGCAAGGAGCTCCAGAACCTCTACGACGATCTCGTGGCGCAACCGGTTCCGGACCGCTTTCTGAATCTCTTGAACCAGCTGGAAAAGAATATGGTATCCTCGGGCCGGTCGGTAGGCGCGCCCGGGGAGAGAGAGTGAGCGAAGAGGGGCTTGAACCTGGCGATGGCCAGAGCCTGAAGCGGGACCTCATCGCGTCGATCCCGAGCCTGCGCGCCTTCGCCGTCTCCATCTGCGGCAATCCCGACCGCGCCGACGATCTCGTCCAGGAGACGCTGGTCAAGGCGTGGGGGAGCCTCGGCTCCTTCGCCGAAGGCACCAATCTCACCGCCTGGCTCTTCACCATTCTCCGCAACATCTACTACAGCGAATTTCGCAAGCGGCGGCGCGAGGCCCCTGATCCCGACGGGGCCATCGCGGCGCGGCTCGTCGCGCCCGACAGCCAGCACGCCCATATGGATTTCCTCGATTTCCGCGAGGCGCTCCAGAAACTCCCCCTCGACCAGCGCGAGGCGCTGATCCTCGTCGCGGCGTCGGGCATGTCCTATGAGGAGGCGGCGGACATCTGCGGCTGCGCGCCGGGCACGATGAAGAGCCGGGTCAACCGCGCCCGCAACCGGCTCAATGAGCTCATGTCGCTCCCCGCCCGGCCCGGACGCGAGAGCGCCGAGGCGCGGCCCGCCGTCGCCCTGACCCCCGCCAGCCGAGATTGAACGCGGACGAGAAATGCCGCATAGGGGCGTCAGACCCTTTTCGCCCCACCTTTGCGCGCCGCCTGTCCTGCGCGGCGCCTCTCCCTGCGAGCGAGACACATGACTGACGACAGCCGCATCGAACGTGATTCCTTCGGGGACATCGCCGTTCCCGCTTGGGCCTATTGGGGCGCCCAGACCCAGCGGTCGCGCGAGAATTTCCCGATCGGCGGCCAGCGCATGCCGATCGAGGTCGTCCACGCCCTGGCGCGCGTGAAGCTCGCCGCGGCGCGGGTCAACGCGTCCAAGGGCCTCATCACGCCGGAGATCGCCGAGGCGATCGTCGCGGCGGCGCAGGACATCATCGACGGCACGCTCGACGAGCATTTTCCGCTCGTCGTCTGGCAGACCGGCTCCGGCACGCAATCGAACATGAACGTCAACGAGGTGATCGCCAATGTCGCCAACGAGCGGCTGGGAGCGGGCCGCGGCGCCAAGGCGCCCGTGCACCCCAATGATCACGTCAATTGCGGCCAGTCCTCCAACGACAGCTTCCCCACCGCCATTCACGTGGCCTGCGCGCTGGAGATTTCCGGCAAGCTGCTGCCGGCGGTGGAGCGCCTGCACGCGGCCTTCGAGCGCAAGTCGTCGCAATTCGCCCATCTCGTGAAGATCGGCCGCACCCATCTGCAGGACGCCACGCCGGTGACGCTGGGGCAGGAGTTTTCGGGCTATGCGGCGCAGGCGAAATATGGCGCCGCGCGCATTCGCGCGACGCTTCCGGATCTCTTCGCTCTGGCGCAGGGCGGCACGGCGGTGGGCACCGGCGTCAATACGGCGAAGGGCTTCGCCGAGGAGGTCGCCGCCAATCTCGCCAGCCAGACCGGCCTGCCCTTCGTGACCGCGCCCAACAAGTTCGAGGCGCTCGCCGCGCATGACGCCATCGCCTTCTCGCATGGCGCGATCAATGCGCTCGCCGCCGGCCTCTACAAGATCGCCTGCGACATCCGCCTTCTGGGCGCGGGTCCGCGCGCCGGCCTCGCCGAACTGCGCCTGCCGGAAAACGAGCCCGGCTCCTCGATCATGCCGGGCAAGGTCAATCCGACGCAGGTCGAGGCGATCACCATGGTCTGCGCGCGCGTCTTCGGCAATCAGCAGACGATCACCTTCGCCGCCTCGCAGGGCCATCTCGAACTCAATGTGATGAAGCCGGTGATCGCCTTCTCCATGCTCGAATCCATCGATTTGATGGCGACGGGGATCGACAGCTTCATCACCCGCTGCGTGGACGGCATCGAGGCCGACGAGGCCAATCTGAAGCGCTTCCTCGACCGGTCACTGATGCTGGTCACCGCGCTCGCGCCCACAATCGGCTATGACGCCGCCTCCAAGATCGCCCGCGCCGCGCACAAGAACGGCACCAGCCTCAAGGAGGAGGCGCTGGCCTCGGGCAAGGTGACCGAGGCCGAGTTCGACGCGATCGTGCGGCCGGAGAAGATGCTGGCGCCCAATGACTGACGCGGTCGTCCCCCGCGAGGGGGGCGGACGCCGCAAGACGCGCGCGCCACGCAAGGCGCGCGCGCCACAAAGGTGACACGAGAGTTTGCGCAAGCTGTGCGTTATCGGCGGCTGGCCAGTGGTTCTTTGACGATGTCTCTTCATCAGCGCGTGTTTCGCGGCGGTCTCGCCGTCCTTCTCCTGCTCGGCGTCGCCGCCTGCAGCGGCCGTCCGCATGGCGTTCTGGTCGCCACCCATCAGGCGGCGCCGGGCGTGAGCCTCGTCGACATGCTGGTGGCGACGACCCGCGCGCCGGATGAAACACAGCCGGGGGAAATGTTCTCCGGCGAGCGCGGGGCCGGCTTCTCCTTCGCCGACATCGTCGTCTCCCTTCCGCCGGACGCCTACCGCACCGTCGGCGAGGTGCAATGGCCGCAGGGCGAGACGCCCGATCCCATGCGCGACTTCACGACCGTGGAGGCGACCGTGCTGAGCAAGGATGCGGCGATCGCGGCCTTCGACACGCGCATCGCCAAGACCCCGAGGCGGCAGGCGCTGGTTTTCATTCACGGCTACAATACGCGTTTCGCGGAAGCGGTCTATCGCTTCGCGCAGATCATCCACGACTCGGACGCCTCGGTCATGCCGGTGCTGTTCACCTGGCCCTCGCGCGGCCGGCTGCTGCAATATGGCTACGATCGCGAGAGCGCGAATTACTCCCGCGACGCGCTGGAGAAGCTGCTGCAATATCTCGTGAACGACAGAAACGTCGGTGAAATTTCCATCCTCGCCCACTCCATGGGCAATTGGGTGACGCTGGAAGCGTTGCGCCAGATGGCGATCCGCGACCATGGCCTGCCGAAGAAGATCGCCAATGTGATGCTGGCGGCCCCCGACGTCGATTTCGACGTGTTCCGCCGCCAGGTTCTGGCGATGGAGGTCCGGCCCTCCCTCTTCACCATCTTCGTTTCGCGGGACGACGAGGCGCTCGCCGTCTCGCGCCGCGTCTGGGGCGACGAGCCCCGGGTCGGCGCCATCGATCCGGAGGCGGAGCCCTATCGGAGCGTGCTGGAGCGCAACAACATCACGGCCGTCGATCTGACCAAGATCTCCTCTCCGGACAGCATCGGCCACACCAAATTCGCCGAGGCGCCGCAGGTGGTCCGCGCGATCGGGGCGCGGCTCGCGACCGGCCAGCCGCTCAATGACGGTCAGGCGGGCGTCGGCGAGAAGCTGGGCCTCGTCGCCGCCGGGGCGGCGTCGACCGTGGGCGCGGCGGCCGGCGTGGCGGTGGCGGCGCCCTTCGCCATCATCGACCCGCGCACGCGCGAGAATTTGAGCGAGCGCTTCGACGCCATCGGAGACGAGGCGGGCCATACGGTGGAAAGCGGCGGCCACATCCTGCCGCCGGCCCGATGACCGGGGCGTCGCCGCCCGACGGATGGAGCGGGCGCCTCGCGGCCGCCGCGCTTTCCGCCGGCCCGATTGTCCTGGCGGCGCTGCTCGGCGGCGCCGCGACCACGCCCAATATCGCGCCCTGGTATGCGGCCCTCGCCAAGCCGCCGCTGACGCCGCCCAGCTGGGTCTTCGGCCCCGCCTGGACGACTCTCTATGTGCTGATGGGGATCGCCTTCTATCGCATCCTGCGGCTCGATCCGGCGACACCGGGGCGGTCCCCGGCCATCGCGCTGTTTGCGGCGCAGCTCGTTCTCAACGCCGGCTGGTCCGTCGCCTTTTTCGCGGCGCAGTGGCCGCTGTTCGGGCTTGCGGTCATCCTGCCGCTGGAGGCGCTGATCCTCGCGACGCTCCTCGCCTTCCGGCGGCTCGACCGGCTCGCGGGCGCCTGTCTCATCCCTTATGCGCTATGGGTCGCCTTCGCGACCTATCTGAACGCCGGGATCTGGGCGCTGAACGGCTTCTAGCCCTTGCTCCCCAGTAACCACCAGAAGTCTTCCTCGGTTATTTCCCCGTCGTCGAGTTGCGTCATTAAGGCTGAAAGAACTCGCTCAGCCTCCAGGTCACCTTGGTTCTTCTCTATCCATGCCCCAATGCGATTCACACGGGCGACCCGTTTAGCATGTCTTTTAGCGTGCTCCCAAAGCTCTTCTTCGGTTATCTCGCCCGTTTCCAACCGGGCGAGGAGGGGCCGGCACTCCTCAGGATTCTTAGCTATCCACGTTTCCAGCGCCTTTTTACGTGCACGTCGGTCAGCAATGTATTGCCAAAGTTCATCATCGGTTATGTCGCCCGCTTCGACGCGAGCGAGGAGCGTCTGAGCAACTTCGGGGTTCTCGGCCGCCCAAGTGGCTATTATCTTTTTCCGAGCGGCCCGTTCCGCCGGCCCGGCTTTCACCAAAGTCGCCATGAAATCACTATCCCGCGCCCCCCTTTGCGAGGCACGGGCCGGCATGGGCGGCAGCTAGGACAGTTGCCGTCTCAGTTGGGGACAACGGAAATGGTATGTTCCTAGTGACCGCGCTCTCAAGCTTCGTGCAGAGTTTTCAAAAAAGCAGCTACGTTGGAGTGTCTTACGGCCGTTTGCGGTGGTCGCGGTGGACGTCGGTTTTTGCAAAGATGTCATTAAGCCAATTTCGCTGGCTATCTGACAAAGTTGTATCCTCGCCGTATTTTTCTAGCTTTTCAAATATGCTATCAAGAAAACTCATGTCTCCGCCATTCAAGCTATCGTGCGATAGAGCTTTTAATATTTGCTCTTTGAGGATTGGGGCTTCTTTTTCTTGAAGCACGATCGGATCCTTGGAAAAATTTTGTAAAAATCAATTCAGGCTGCGATCACTGGAGATATCTTTCGCTTCCATCGGATGATTGAGTATTTCCGTGACAGACTCCACGGTGATGTCCCCGATATGTGAAAGGTTATCATCAATGTCTGCCTTTATTTTCTCGACTGCTTCTTCGGGAGAATCGGCTATGACTTGATGCATTGCTCTCGAGGGATCGAGGAATGAGAATACAACTTCATAAATATTCATGATTGTGCCTCGCCGTAATGATCTTAACTTAGACCACATACATTGAGCCCCACCCTTTCTGCCAAGGCTCAACTGCGGCCATAAAGGAACAAATAGTGCACAAAGCTGTAGCTTGTCAATAGCGCTCTATCAAACGCGCCCCGGATTCCTGGCTGGCTGTGACGCCCGCAGCGGCGCGCGCGATCCTTGAACCTCGTCAAAGCGATGCGATTCGCTCCCGGCCGACCCAGAGCGACGATGTGCGGCGAGTTAAGATGGTCGCAGGACGCTCGGCCTTAAAAACATGCCGGCGACCTGATCGGAAGGAGAGGTCGAACCATGAGAGTGGCGCTGCCGCATTAGATTAGAACGGCGCCTGCCGCGCCGCCGCGACATAAGCGTCGGCGTCTTCCTTCAGCAACAGCCGCTCCCTGACCAGCTTGTCGGCCACGACCCGCATGGTTGCGACGAAATAGGCCCGCGACCCATAGCGCTCGGTCAGCGAAAGGCGCGGATCGCCCGATTTCTCCCTCTCCGCTTTGGTGGGAGAGAAGGGGATCGCGGCGCCGGCGGCGCAGGGCGGACCCTTGCTGTCCTTTCGCGCATTGAACCCCGTGAAGGTCGCAATCGGCAGCGCCTGATCCGGCAGGCGCAGCCCGGAGGTTTCATTGCCGTCCGCGTCGATCCTGGGAACCTTGCGCTCGCCCGGCGGCGGCGATGGCCATCCGGGCGTCTTCGGCCAGCGGAGCGTCTCCGCCGCGACGAGATCAGCCTCGGCGGGGACCCGCGAGGCCGGGGGTTTGACCCCTTTCGTCCAGTCGTCGAGCACGACCAGCAGGGCGCGAAGCGCCGGGGCGCCGGAGCGCTCACTGACGGGCGCGGCGCAATTGGCCGCAGTGGCCGCCTCCGCCGTCCCGGCGAGGAAATAGCTGCGGCGGGTCTCCGTCTCGGGATCCGTGGCGGGTCGCGGCGGTGCGCGCCAATAGGCGTCGGCCCCCCATGTCTCGATGACGCGCCGCGTCTTCGCGGCCTCTGGCGCGTCCTGCAAGAGCAGTCCGTCGAAGGCGGCGGCGGCGGCGAGCGCCGCGCCGCTCTCGCCCCTGCCCCGGCCCAGAAGCCGTTTGGCGCCCGCCGCGACGCGCAGGCGGGGAGAAAGATCGGTCAGCGCCGTGGCGCGCGCCGGCGCCGGAAGCTTTTGCAGATCGACCGCCGCGACGGTCATGCCGCGCGCCACGGCGAAGGCGGCAAGGCCGTCGTCCGGGGCGGCGTCGACCAGGAGCGCCGCGTTTGGCGCGGATGTTCCGGGGCGCATCAGACGCAGGTCAAGCGCGTAAGGCTTTCCGTCGATCATGAGGGAGGCGCGCGCCAGACCGTCCTTTTCCTGGAAGCTGACGACCTCAGCCGAGGCCGGGGCCAAGGCCGCCGGCGCCGCGCAGAGCCAGATGATCCGCTTCCGCATGCACAATATCCCCCGCCCGCGCCCATTCGGCGGCGATGCCGAGATCGCCGATGAAGCGCGCCCATTGCTCCCGCTTATCCGCTTCTTCGGTGAGCCGCAGCAGAAAAGAGGGATGGATGGTGGCGAGGAACGTCGTCTGCGCGTCGAGGTCGACGAGTTTCCCGCGCAGGCGCGCGACCGCCCCCGAGCGGCCGAGCACGCCGCGAATGGCCGATGCGCCGAGGGCCACGATGAGGCCCGGCCGCACCAGCATCCGCTCGTGATCCAGCCACCAGCGGCAGGCGTCGATCTCGCCGGCGTCGGGTTTCCTGTGCAGACGGCGCTTGCCGCGCGGCTCGAATTTGAAGTGCTTCACCGCATTGGTGACGAAACATTCCTCCCGGGGCAGGCCGACCCTGGCGAGGGCCTTGTCGAGGAGCCGCCCGGCCGGTCCGACGAAGGGCCGGCCGGACAGGTCTTCCGCGTCGCCCGGCTGCTCGCCGACCAGCATGACGCGCGCGCCGCGCGGCCCCTCCCCCGGCACGGCCTGGGTGGCGTTCCGGTAGAGCGGGCAGCGGGTGCAGATTTCTTCCTCGGCGCCGAGCGCCGCGAGGGTCAGGAATTCGGACATGGAGGCAGAACGCATGGGACGCGGGGCGGGTTCGCCCCGCAGCCGCATCGGTCCCGGATCGCGCGCGAGCGGCTCAGCGCCTCAATGGGCGGCCTGCGCCTGTTCCCGGGTCAACGCCATCTTGGCGCGGCGGCGGTCGACGGAGGACGGGATTTTCAGACTGTCCCGATATTTGGCCACCGTGCGCCGCGCAATGTCGATGTCCGCCGCCTTGAGCCGGGCGACGATGGCGTCGTCGGAGAGCACGTCGTCGGGCGCCTCGCGGTCGATCATCTGCTTGATGCGGAACCGCACCGATTCGGCCGAATGCGCCGCGCCGCCGCTCGTCGTCGCGATGGAGGCGGAGAAGAAATATTTGAGTTCGAAGATGCCGCGCGGGGTCATCATGTATTTGTTGGAGGTGACGCGCGAGACCGTCGATTCATGCATGCCGATGGCGTCGGCGATGGTGCGCAGATTGAGCGGGCGCAAATGCTCCACGCCCTTGGCGAGGAAGGCGTCCTGAAGCCGCACGATCTCGGAGGCGACCTTGAGAATCGTGCGGCTGCGCTGCTCCAGGCTCTTGGTGAGCCAATTGGCGTTTTGCAGGCAGTTGGAGATGAAGCTCTTGTCGGCGTCGCGCGCCGTGGCGCTCACCCTGGCCGCGTAGCTGTGGTTGACGAGAACGCGCGGCAGGGCGTCGGAATTCAGCTCCACATGCCAGGAGCCGTCGGAGGCGGGACGAACGATGACGTCCGCGACGAGCGGCTGAACGGGCGCGTCGCCAAAGGCGCGGCCGGGCTTGGGGTCGAGCGCGCGCAGCTCCGCCGCCATGTCGGCGACGTCCTCCGCGTCGACGCCGCACAGTTTCGCGAGCTGTGCGAAATCGCGCCGTGCGACGAGCGGCAGATTGGCGACGAAGATCTGCATCGCCGGATCGAAGCGGTCGCGCTCCCTGAGCTGAATGGCGAGGCATTCGGCGAGGTCCCGCGCGCCGACGCCCGAGGGCTCGAAGCTCTGGATCAGCGCCAGGACCGCGTCGGTCTCGGCCGGATCGGCGTCGAGGCGCGCGGCGATCTCCGGCAGGCTTTCGCGCAGATAGCCGGTCTCGTCGATCCCGTCGATGATCGCCTGGCCAATGAGCCGCCGGCGCGGGTCGGGGCAGGCGAGCGCCAATTGATCGGCGAGATGGTCGTGCAGGCTGGGGCGCGCGGCGACATAGGCCTCGAGATTGGGCGCCTCGCCATCCTCGCCGCCGCCGCCGGCGCCCGTCCAGGAGGTCGCCGACAGGCCGGCGCCTTCCAGCGCCTCGCGCGGCGCCTCGGCGCTGACCGCCGGACCCTCCGGCTGAAAGGCGTTGCTCATGTCGGCGCCGAGATCGGAGGAGAGGGTGGCGGCGTCGACCGCGAGCGTTTCCCGCGCCCAGTCGCCCTCATGCGGCTCACCTGAAAAGTCGTCGCCGGCGCCAGCGTCGAACTCGGCGGCGAAGGCCTCGGCGGTCTGCTGCTCCCGCGCCGGGGCGTCGTCGCCCTCCTGCGTCTCGAGCAGGGGATTGCGCTCCAGCTCCTCGTGGAGAAAGGCGGAAAGTTCGAGATTGGAAAATTGCAGGAGCTTGATCGCCTGCAGGAGCTGGGGGGTCATCACCAGGGTCTGGCCCTGGCGCATCATCAGCTTGGTCGAAATCGCCATCTGCGCACCCGCACGCTTGCCACATGGCCGTCCCGGCGGCCTGTTTCTTGCTTATAGCATGGCGGGGACAGCGGGGCAGGACCAAAGAGTCGGCGCCCTGATCATAGAAACGCTCAAGGGTTAATCAACGGCCCACGATGCGGCCGCTCATTTTGAGAAGGGCGTCTAAAGCGCGGCCCTACATGCGGAAATCTTCGCCGAGATAGATGCGGCGCACGTCCGGGTTGGCGACGATGGCCTCGGGCGGGCCTTCGGTGAGCACATGGCCGTTGTAGATGATATAGGCGCGGTCGGTCAGTCCCAGCGTCTCGCGCACGCTGTGGTCGGTGATGAGCACGCCGATGCCGCGCGCCTTCAGATGCCGCACGAGATCCTGAATGCCGCCGACGGCGATCGGGTCGATGCCGGCGAAAGGCTCGTCGAGCAGCATGAAGGACGGATGCCCCGCCAGCGCGCGGGCGATCTCGCAGCGCCGCCGCTCGCCGCCAGAAAGCGCCACCGCCGGCGTGTGGCGCATGCGGGTGAGGCGGAATTCCTCCAGAAGCCCTTCGAGCTCGTCCCGGCGCTTCTTCTCGTCCGGCTGGGTGATCTCCAGCACGGCGCGGATGTTGTCCTCCACCGAAAGCCCCCTGAAGACGGAGGCTTCCTGCGGTAGATAGCCGATGCCGAGCCGCGCGCGGCGATACATGGGCAAGGGGGTGACGTCGTAGCCGTCGAGCGAAATGACGCCCCGGTCGGGCTTCACCAGCCCGGTGATCATGTAGAAGACGGTCGTCTTGCCGGCGCCATTGGGGCCGAGCAGGCCCACCGCCTCGCCGCGCCGCACATGAAGGCTGACATCCTCCACGACCCGGCGCGCCTTGTAGGACTTGGCGAGATTATGGACGGAGAGCAGGCCCCGCCCGTCATAGCCCGGCTCTTCGAGATAGGCGCCCGCCGCGAAGTCTCTCCCGCCGTTTTGCCCGCCGGCGCCCTGGCCCTCGGGGCTGGCGGCCTCGGCTCCCTCGGCCGTTCTGGCTTGCGCCCAGCGCGGCGCGTCCTCCGGGATGGAGCCTGAATTTTCGGCGCCCGCGTCGCCGCGCCAGTCGGCTTCGGCCAGATTATCCTGCTTGTGCGAGGACGCCGCCGGACGCAGGCGCGCGCGAATCGCGCCGAGCGCCCCGGGAAGGGACTGCGCGGCGGCGCGAAGGCGGGCCGAAAGGGCGGCGAAAATGCTCAATGGGCGTCCGTCGCTAAAGCGCTTTCCGCCGAAGCGGGGACCGGTCGGCGTCGGAAAGCGCGGCAAAACTTCAGGAAGAGCGCAAGACCCCCGCCGCCCCACCGCCCGTTCTTCCCGCCGGGCGGCGTCGATGCTTCCTAACCCAGGCCGTCGCCCATCGCCAGTGGGCGCGCCGTCGCGCCCCGGACGCAGGCCCGCAAGATCACGCCCAGGGGCGGGACTGCGCGGCGACCTTCTCGAAGGCGTCGATCCTGTCGGCCTTCTGAAGGGTCAGGCCGATGTCGTCGAGGCCGTTGAGCAGGCAGTGCTTGCGGAAGGGATCGACGTCGAATGTCACGACGCCGCCGTCCGGTCCCCGAATCTCCTGCGCGGCGAGGTCGATCGTCAGGGTGGCGTTGGCCCCCCGGCTGGCGTCGTCCATGAGCTTGTCGAGCTCGGCCTGCGTCACCTTGATCGGCAGAATGCCGTTCTTGAAGCAATTGTTGTAGAAAATGTCTGCGAAGCTCGTCGAGATGACGCAGCGCAGGCCGTAGTCGAGCAGCGCCCAGGGCGCGTGCTCGCGCGACGAGCCGCAGCCGAAATTGTCGCCCGCGATGAGAATGCGCGCCTGCCGGTAGGCGGGCTGGTTGAGGACGAAATCGGGGTTTTCCGAGCCGTCCTCGCGATAGCGCATCTCGGAAAACAGGCCCTTGCCGAGACCGGTGCGCGCAATCGTCTTCAGATATTGCTTGGGAATGATCATGTCCGTGTCGACGTTCATGATCGGCAGCGGCGCGGCGACCCCTGTCAGCGTCGTAAACTTGTCCATTTTCGGCCTGGCGCGTTTTGTGGAGGTGACGCGCCCTTTAGCAAATTGACAGGCCCACGCAAAGGGGCGGCGCGGAAACGCCCGCCCATTCTGGCGCGTTTGCCACGGGCAAGCTGCGGCCTCCCGCCCGGGCGAGCGCCCGATTTTCGCCGCCGTCCGCATTCCATGCGCCGGCAAAGCGCGCTAAGAAGGCGTCCTCACGGCGCATTTCGGACTGTCCATGATCCCCCAGGCCTGGCTCATCGAGGCGATCGGCTATTGCGCGGCGGCGGCGAACGTCTTCGTCTTCGTCTCCAATACGATGATTCCGCTGCGCCTCGCGGCCATCACGGCCAACGCCCTCTTCGCCGCTTACTTCTATCTGAAGGGCTATCTCCCGCTCTTCGCGCTCAACGCCTGCATGGCGCCGATCAACGTCTTCCGCCTGCGCCAGATGCGCCGCCTCATCCAGGACGTGCGGCAGGCGACGCAGGCGGCCAATGACGGCGAATTCGACTATGAATGGCTGCGCCCCTTCATGAAGCCGGTCCAGCTCTCCGAAGGCTTCACGCTCTATCGCAAGGGCGATTTGTCCGAGGACGCCTTCTTCCTCGTGCATGGCGAGATTTTCCTGATCGAGCCGCAGGTGACGCTCAAGGCGGGCGCCTTCTTCGGCGAGATGGGCCTCTTCACCGAGGAGAACCGCCGCACCGCCTCGGCGGTCGCGATCTCCGACGTCGATCTGCTGTGCGTGCGCTACGACGAGCTTCTGGAGCTCGCGGCGCAAAACCCGCAGTTCGGCTTCTATCTGATGAAACTGATGATGCGGCGCATGCAGCAGAATGTCGAGCATGCTCGCGCCGTCGCGCCGCCGACCGCGCCGGCGTCCGCCTCCTGAACGGCGAGCGAGGCGCCCGGCGCCGGCGCCTTGCAATTTGCCGGACGCCGTGACGGGATGGCGCCAAACAAGACTGGAAACGCCTGGAGCAGCCGATGTCCGAGAAACGTCACCCGGTCCCCGAGGGCTGGAAGAAGAAGGCCCGCATCGACGACGCGGCCTATCAGGCGCTCTATCGGCGCTCGCTCGAGGATCCGCAAGGGTTCTGGGCCGAGCAGGCGCAGCGCATCGACTGGATCACGCCCTTCACGACGGTGAAGCATACGAGCTTCGACACGCATAATGTGTCGATCCGCTGGTTCGAGGACGGCGCCACCAATGTCGCGATGAACTGCATCGACCGGCATTTGCCCGCCCGCTCCCATCAGACCGCGATCATCTGGGAAGGCGACGATCCCGCCGTGTCGCGGCACATCACCTATTGCGAATTGCACGAGCAGGTCTGCCGCTTCGCCAATGTGCTCAGGAAGCACGGCGTCCGGAAGGGCGACCGCGTCACGATCTACCTGCCGATGATCCCCGAAGCCGCCTTCGCCATGCTCGCCTGCGCGCGCATCGGCGCCGTGCATTCCGTGGTCTTCGGCGGCTTCTCGCCAGAGGCGCTCGCGGGCCGCATCGAGGACGCGGCCTCGGAAGTGGTCGTCACCGCGGACGAGGGCCTGCGCGGCGGCCGCCGCGTGCCGCTGAAGAGCAATGTCGACGAGGCGCTGGAGAAGGTGGACGGGGTCAGATCGGTGATCGTCGTCACCCGCACCGGCGCGGCGGTCGACATGGTTCCGGGCCGCGATGTCCGCTACGAGGAAGAGGCGGCGACGGTCCATCCCGACTGCCCCTACGCCGAAATGAACGCGGAAGACCCGCTGTTCATCCTCTACACCTCGGGCTCGACCGGGAAGCCCAAGGGCGTCGTGCATACGACGGGCGGCTATCTCGTCTATTGCGCCCTCACCCATGAAGCCGTCTTCGATTATCGCGACGGCGACGTCTACTGGTGCACGGCCGACGTCGGCTGGGTGACGGGCCACAGCTATATTCTCTACGGCCCGCTCGCCAATGGCGCGACCACGCTGATGTTCGAGGGCGTGCCGAACTATCCAAACGTCTCGCGCTTCTGGGACGTGATCGACAAGCATGGCGTGAACATCTTCTACACGGCGCCGACCGCCATTCGCGCGCTGATGGCCGCCGGCGAGGAGCCGGTGAAGAAATCGAGCCGCAAGTCGCTGCGCCTGCTGGGCTCGGTCGGCGAGCCGATCAATCCGGAAGCCTGGGAATGGTATCACCGCGTCGTCGGCGAGGGGCGCTGCCCCATCGTCGACACCTGGTGGCAGACGGAGACCGGCGGCATTCTGATCTCGCCGCTGCCCGGCGCGACGGACCTCAAGCCCGGCTCCGCGACGCGGCCACTGTTCGGCGTCTTTCCCGAAATCGTGGACAGCGCCGGCGTGGCGCTCGAAGGCGCCTGCGAGGGCAATCTGGTCATTCTCGATTCATGGCCCGGACAGGCGCGCACGGTGTTCGGCGACCATGAGCGCTTCGCGCAGACCTATTTCTCCGCCTATCCCGGCAAATATTTCACCGGCGACGGCGCCCGGCGCGACGCCGACGGCTATTACTGGATCACCGGCCGCGTCGACGACGTCATCAACGTCTCGGGCCATCGCCTCGGCACGGCGGAAATCGAGAGCGCGCTGGTCGGGCACGACAAGGTCTCGGAGGCGGCGGTGGTCGGCTATCCGCACGATCTCAAGGGTCAGGGCATCTACGCCTATGTGACGCTGATGGACGGCGTGCATGCGACCGAGCATCTGCGCAAGGAGCTGGTCAAATGGGTGCGCGAGGAGATCGGCCCCATCGCGACGCCCGACGTGATCCAGTTCGCCCCCGGCCTGCCCAAGACGCGCTCCGGCAAGATCATGCGGCGCATCCTGCGCAAGATCGCCGAAGGCGAATTCGGCGCGCTGGGGGATACGTCGACGCTGGCCGATCCGGGCGTGGTGGAGGAGCTGGTAAAGAACCGGCCCGGCGCCCAGGCGGGATGACGGCGAGGTCTCACCGGAACAGCGCCAGCGCCTCTTTCTCCAGCACGCCGCCGGTGATCTCGATCTTGGCGAAGGGCGCGTCCCTGGCGAGCTGTTCGCTCGTCGCCATGATCTGGCCGATGCGCGCGGAGAGCGCGTGAATCGAGGCCGCGTAGACGAGGCGCCCGAAGCCGCACCAGAGGATCGCGCCCATGCACATGGGGCAGGGCTCGCCGGTCGTGTAGAGCGTCGCGCCCTTCAGGGCGCGCGCCGGATGGCGGGAGAGAAAATGGCGGATCGCGACCATCTCGCCATGGGCGGTCGGATCATTGGTCCTAACCCCCATGTTGCGCCCGCGCGCCACCACCCTGCCGTCGCGCACGATGACCGCGCCGAAGGGAAAATCGCCCCTCGCCGCCTCCGCGAGCGCAAGGCGCATGAAGCCTTCGTCCACCGCTTGCGCCGGGGCCAGCGAGGCCTCCGCGCGCGCGGCCGGCGGCAGCGCGGCGCCGACCCCGACGCAGGCCAGAGCCGCCAGCGTCTCGCGCCGGTTCCAATGCCGGCCGCAGCCGCAACAGTCCACCGCCATCATCAGCTCCCGAAAGCGGACGCCGGCGCGCGCCGCACGAGACATGGTCGCGGGCAAGCCCCCCACCCGGCGGCCTTCGGCCGCCGACCTCCCCGCGAGGGGGAGGTATGAGAGGGGCGCCTGCCGGAATGGCGGTCGCCCGGCGATCGAGCCTTCCGCCAGCTTGACATGCGATGGCCGCCAATGCCACTCGCGGCGCAGATTCAATCAGCAGAGGGCGGCAGCGCATGTCGAAGGCGTTCATTTTTCCCGGTCAGGGCTCGCAGGCGGTGGGCATGGGCAAGGCGCTCGCGGACAATTTCGCGCCCGCCCGCGCGGTGTTCGAGGAGGTCGACGCCGCCCTTTCCCAGAAGCTCTCGCAGCTCATGTTCGAGGGCCCGGAAGCGGAGCTGACGCTCACCGCCAACGCCCAGCCGGCGCTGATGGCGGTTTCGCTCGCCGCGATCCGGGTGCTTGAGGCGGAATGCGGACTGGACCTCGCCCGCGACGCCGCCTTTGTCGCGGGACATTCGCTCGGCGAATATTCGGCGCTCGCCGCCGCCGGGGCGCTCACGGTCTCCGACACGGCGAAGCTGCTGCGCATTCGCGGCGACGCCATGCAGAAGGCCGTGCCGGTCGGCGAGGGCGCCATGGCGGCGCTGCTCGGCGCCGAACTCGATCAGGCCCGCGAGATCGCTTCCGAGGCGGCCGCCGCGCAATCCGCCGTCTGCCAGGTCGCCAATGACAATGGCGGCGGGCAGGTGGTGATCTCCGGCGCCAGGACGGCGGTCGAAAAGGCGATGGACATCGCGAAGGAGAAGGGGATCAAGCGCGCCGTGCTGCTGCCCGTGTCCGCGCCCTTCCATTGCGCGCTGATGCAGCCCGCGGCCGACGCCATGGCGCGGGCGCTCGCGGGCGCCGCCATTTCCGCCCCTTGCGTCCCGGTCGTGGCCAATGTCACGGCGGCGCCGGCGCGCGATCCCGAGACCATCCGCAAGCTGCTCGTCGAGCAGGTGACCGGCGCCGTGCGCTGGCGCGAATGCATGGCCTATATCGCCGGCCAGGGCGTCGTCCAATTCGTCGAATGCGGCTCCGGCAAGGTGCTGGCCGGCCTGCTCAAGCGCATCGCGCCGGGGACGACCGCCATTTCCGTCGGCGGTCCGGGCGACCTCGACGCCTACCGCGCCTTCTGACGCGCCTCGGCCCCTCGCCGTGACGATTCGCCGTCGCGCCATCCGCGCGCCGGCCGGATAGACTTCGCGCCGTCAGGAGAAGGAGTCGCGGCGATGCAAAGAATGTTTCTCGCCCTCGCGGTCGCCGGTCTCGCCCTCACGGGCGCGGCCGCCATCGCGGAGGACCAGCACGACCACATGCAGATGATGTCCAGGATGCAGAAGGACGCGCGCATCGAGGTCGACATTCCCGGACCCATGAAGGCGATGATGCTGTCCAACATGCGCGGCCATCAGCAGGCGATCGCCGATATCCTCACGGCGCTCGGCAAGGGCGACGGCGAGGCGGCGGCGAAGATCGCCGAGACCCGGCTCGGCATGGGCTCTCCCGGCTCCGCCGCCTGCAAGCCCGATGCGAAGAGCGGCGAACTGGGCGACATGCCCAAAATGATGGCGAGCCACATGCCCGACGAGATGCGCGCGCTCGGCATGAACATGCATGCGCAGGCCTCGAAATTCGCGGAGGAGGCGGCGAAGGTGAAACAGGGCGGCGATCTGCGCCCGGCGCTTGCCGAACTCGGCCAGGTCGTGCAAGCCTGCAACGCCTGTCACGCCGCCTATCGGCTGGACTGACGCCGCAAGGGGCCGGCCCGCCCGCCGCGCGTTGATCGAACCTCGCCAATGGGAGATGGAGGCAGGCGTTTTGAAAAACGCCTGCCGAGCCGGGAGCCCCTTTTGCGCATCGCCACCTGGAACGTGAATTCCGTGCGGCAGCGGCTCGCGCCGCTCCTCGCCTTTCTCAAAGACGCCGCGCCCGACGTCCTCTGCCTTCAGGAGCTGAAATGCGAGGAAGCGGCCTTCCCGCGCCTCGAGGTGGAGGACGCCGGCTATAATGTCGTCCTGCACGGGCAGAAGACCTTTAACGGCGTCGCCATTCTCGCCAGACAACCGATCGGGGAGACCATCGTCGGCCTTCCCGGCTTCAATGGGGAAGGCCAGTCGCGCTACATCGAGGCGGTGATTTCGGACGGAGCGGGCGGCGTCCTGCGCGTCGCCTCCATCTACGCGCCGAACGGCAATCCGCCGGAGACGCCCAAATACGCCTATAAGCTCGCCTTCATGGCGGCGCTCACGGAGCATGCGCAGGCGCTGCTGCGTCTGGAGGAGCCGACCATTCTCGCCGGCGACTACAATATCATCCCGGAAGATCGCGACGTTCATGACCCCGCCGCCTGGGCGGGCGACGCGCTGTTTCTGCCGCAAAGCCGCGCCGCCTGGCGGCGCCTCACGAACCTCGGCTACACGGACGCGCTGCGCGCGGCGACCGACGACGCGGGGCTTTACACCTTCTGGGACTATCAGGCGGGCGCCTGGCAGAAGAACAGGGGCATCCGCATCGACCATCTGCTGCTCTCGCCGCAGGCCGCCGACCGGCTGAAGCGGGTCGAGATCGCGAAGGCCCTGCGCGCCGGCGACAAGCCCTCGGACCATGTGCCGATCATGGTCGACCTCGGCTGATCAGGCGACGAGCGCGCCGATCGACCGCCAGATCACATAGATCGCGACCGCGACAATGACCCCCGAGAAGATCGCCGCCAGCGCGCCGCGTTCGGCGGCGAGGCGCCGCGCGGTCCTGGAGCCGAGGCGGCCGCCAAGCACGCCGCCGGCGAGGATGACCCCCGCCAGCGCCCAGTCGACAAGGCCGGAGAGCGCGTAATTCCCCGCCGTGGTGACGCCGAAGGCCGTGACCGAGACGAGCGATGAGCCGATGGCGTTGATGATCGGCAGATCGGCCGCGAACATCAGCCCCGGCACGATCAGAAAGCCGCCGCCGATCCCGAAGAAACCCGAGAGCGTCCCGGTCGCGGCGCCGGTCAGGGCGAGACGGGGGAAATTCTCGCGATTGAGACGCACTTGCGGATAGCCCGTTCCGCCCCTGTTTTTAAACATCAGCACGCCGACGACGAGCATCAGCAGGCCGAAGAAGGCGAGCAGTTCCTCGCCGTTGATGCGCTTTCCGAGCGTCGAGCCGAGCAGCGCGCCCAGCGCGCCGAAGCTGGCGAAGACCGCGGCGCAGCGCCATTTGATGGTCCGCGACCGCGCGTGATGGGCGAGGCTCGCCACCGCATTGGCGGCGACCGCCATCGCGCTGGTGCCGATCGCCACATGCGGGTCGGGAACGCCCACGAAATAGACGAGCAGCGGCACGGCCAGAACCGAGCCGCCCCCGCCCACAAGGCCGAGAGTGAAACCGACGAAGACGCCCGAAACCGCTCCGGCGGCGAGTTTGAGGGCAAGAGGGGTGAGCAGCATCCGCGCTCCATGGGGGGAGTATGTATTAGATATTGCTTATTTAGATAAACCGAATATAAATTGGCCGCAAGGGTCAAGACAGGAGAGGACAACCGACGTGCCGCAGGCGGATATCCGGGCCTTTTTCGACGAGCCCACCTTCACGATCACCTATCTCGTCATCGACCCGGCGACGCGGAAGGCGGCGATCATCGATCCGGTGCTCGATTACGAGCCCGGCGGCGGCGTCGCCGACTCGCGCTCGATCGACGCGATTCTGGCGGAGACGAAGGCGGAGGGGCTCGCCATCGACTGGGTGCTGGAGACCCACGCCCACGCCGACCATCTCTCGGCCGCGCAGGTGGTGAAGGCGAAGACGGGCGCCAAGGTCGGCATTGGCGCGCACATCACCAAAGTTCAGGACATCTTCCGCCCTGTCTTCGAGGCGACGGACCTTCTCCCCGAAGGCCGCGACTTCGACGGCCTGTTCCGCGACGGCGAGCGCTTCCCGCTGGGCGACCTCACTGTGGAGGTGCTGTATACACCCGGACATACGCCGGCCTGCGTCTCCTACAGGATCGGCGACGCGGTCTTCGTCGGCGATACGATCTTCATGCCGGATTATGGCGTGGCCCGCGCCGACTTCCCCGGCGGCGACGCGGCCGCGCTCTATCAGTCCATCCGCCGCCTGCTGGCGCTGCCGCCGGAAACCCGCCTGTTCATGTGCCACGACTACAAGGCGCCCGGCCGCGACGTCTATCTCTGGGAGACGACCGTCGCCGAACAGCGGGCGAAAAACGTCCAGATCCGCGACGGGATCAGCGAGGCGGAGTTCGTCGCCTCGCGCCAGAGCCGCGACAGGGCGCTTGCCGCGCCGCATCTGCTGCTGCCGTCGATACAGGTGAATATCCGCGCCGGGCGCTTCCCGCCGCCGGGTCCCGACGGCCTGCGCCGTCTGCTGATCCCGGTGACATTCAGGGGCGACGCCGCACCCGCCAGCTAAAGCGCGCCGCAGAATACGCGACACAGGAAAAAACGAGAGCCCGGTCCGAGTCCATCAGACCGGGCAATGCTCTAATTGCGGGCGCGCAGATAATCCTCGAGGAGGGCGACCGCGGCCTTGCGGTCTTCTTCCCTGGCGGCGGACAGCGCCTTGGCGTGGGCGTCGATGATCCATTGGTCATTGGCGCCGCCGCCGGCGACGGCGTCGCGCGCCAGCGTCAGATACATCAGGCCGCGCGCCTTCTGCGTCGCGCCGCCGCCGGCCTCGCCGGAGAACATCAGCCCGCCGAGCACGGCCTGCGCCTGCGGATGGCCCTTGCGCGCGGCGAGCTCCAGCCAATTGACGCTCTGGCGCAGATCCCTCTTCACCCCGACGCCGTCGAGATACATGCGCGCGAGATGATATTGCGCGTCGGCGTTGCGGAAATAGGTCGCCGCATAGCGGAAGAGATCGAAGGCGCGACCGAGGTCCGGTTCGATCTTCGCGGCCGACAGGCCGTCGCGCAGATAGACGCCGACCGCCACGAAGGCGTTGGCCGCGAGCGAACGCTCGCGCGGGTCCGGGTCCTCCTCGGCGAAATGATCGACGAGGCGGGAAAAATAATCGAAAGCCTTGGCGTCGTCGCGGGTGACGCCGTCGCCGTCGGCGTACATGCGCCCGAGCTTCCATTGCGCGAGCGGCTCGCCGCCCTCGGCGGCGTAACGCAGCGCAGCAACGGAGGTCGCCGCGTCGCCCGCGTGATAGCTCTCAAGACCGGCGCGCAGCGCGGCGCGGGGGTTCTTGAACATGGGAAGCGGCGTCGTTTCCGGCGCGCGCGCGGGCGGCGCGTCGAGCGCCGGGGCCGGGTCGACGAAAGCGGTCACGAGCATGACGAAACTCGCCGCGAAGAGACTGGCCGGCAGCGCCGCGCGCTTCAGCTTCTGCGATGCGGCGGCGGCAACGTCCCAGTGCGCACATCCAACCATCTGTGACCCGACTTCCCTGACCTGGACGCCCGCGACATCAGGCGTCCTACGCAACCGATATGGGCGCCAACCTGCATCCGCCCATGTCCGGAGAACAGAAAACCCGTCCCGTACGACGTAGCGCCGCCGGGGTGTCTTCCCGCGCCTTGGATGAGCAAGTGACAGGATGGACCTTACCCCAGCTTTTATGGCTGAAAAGGGGCTCTTGAGCCGGCAGGATCAGGGCCGAATGTTATGTTTTCGACTGTTGCAACAAGAGCACAACCACTGTTGCAAAATTACACTACCCGGCTTGTTGCAAGTGCGAAGAAGACGGCCGCTTCGAGGCGATTCCTTGCCGAAAGGTTACTTTGTCGCAAGCGTCGCGGACCGTTCCTAACGGCAGGGAGTTGTGCTTTGATCCCACCGCCGCCGCAGGCTCCGAATCGCTTCCGGGCGCCTGCAACAAAAGGACCTCACCGAATGGCTTTTTCCGCTCGCGCCCTGCTCCTTCTCTGCTTCGCCGGCGCCGCCGCGTCCATCGCCGCTCCGGCCGTCGCGGCGGATGCGCAAAAGGGCGCGGTCATCGCCAAGCGCTGGTGCGCGAGCTGCCATGTCGTGGCCAGGGATCAGATCTCGGCCAGCGCCGACGCCCCGTCCTTCTTCGACATCGCCCAGCGCCGCACGGACAAGAAGCAGATCGGCAATTTCCTGATGGACCCGCACCCCCCGATGCCGGACATGCATCTCTCGCGCAAGGAAATCGACGACATCACGACCTATATTCGCAGTCTCGATTCGCGTCCGCAGCCGAAGGGCGAGCCGGATGGCAAGGACGATGAACAGCCGAAGAAGGGGTGAGGGCTCACCAGACGCGCCCGCGGCCTGCCCTTGCCCTCCTCTCCCCGAAAGCGGGAAAAGGGAGGAGTCTTCGTCGAGGAATGTGAGACTCGTGCGGGAGCCGTCATCTCCTGAAGTCGCGCGCGGCGGCGCTGGAGGCGCCGGGTAACGGTAACGATGGCCTATTCAGTCAAGGAAGCCTTCAAGACCCTTCAGGGCGAGGGCCGGCACGCCGGCCGCGCCGCCGTGTTCTGCCGTTTCGCCGGCTGCAATCTGTGGAGCGGGCGCGAGGCCGACCGCGCCGGGGCGGAGTGCCGTTTCTGCGATACGGATTTCGTAGGAACCGACGCCGAGGGCGGCGGCCGCTTCGCGGACGCCGACGCGCTGGCGGCGCATCTGGCGCGGCTCTGGGGCGAGGACCGCGAGGGGCGTTTCGCGGTCCTCACCGGGGGCGAGCCCATGCTTCAGATCGACGCGGCCCTGATCGACGCCCTGCATGCGGCAGGTTTCGAGATCGCCGTCGAGACCAATGGCACGCTCGCGGCCGCGCCGGGGATCGACTGGATCTGCGTTTCGCCCAAGGCCGGAACGGCGCTGCGGCAGACGCGCGGCGACGAGCTGAAGCTCGTCTATCCGCAGGAAGGGGCCGATCCATCCCTCTATGAAGGGCTCGACTTTCGCCATTTCCTGCTCCAGCCCATGGACGGGCCGGAGATTCTGCGCAATACGAGGGCCGCGGTCGACTACTGCCTCGCCCATCCGCGCTGGCGCCTGTCGCTGCAGACCCACAAGATGATCGGGGTGAAATAGAGCTGGTCCCGGTTCGCCCGCCGGAAAGGGCGTTGGCTCCAGGCGCGCAGGCGACGCCGGGCCGAGGCGAGGGACCCACCGGCCGCGACGCGGGCGGGGGAAAGGATAAGGGAAGTGGCGAGTTTCGAGGTCTACCGCGAATTCTACTTTGAGGCGGCGCACGCCCTCTACGACCCCGAGGCGACGGACGGCGGCAAATACCGCAACCTGCACGGGCATTCCTTCCGCGTGCGCGTCACCCTGCGCGGCGAACGGCGCCTGGAGGAACAATGGGTGATCGACCTCGGCAAGCTTGGCCGCCGGCTGGCGGCGCTGCGCGAGACGCTCGACCATTCCTTCCTCAATGATCTCGAAGGCCTGGGCAAGCCGACGCTCGAAAATCTCTGTCTCTATATCTGGCGCGCGCTCGCCCCCGACCTCCCGGCCATCTGCGAGGTGGGGGTTTTCCGCGACAGCTGTTTCGAGGGCTGCGTCTACCGGGGCGACTAGAGTTCGTCCCGGCCGGATTGGCCCCGCTTCGGCGGAAAGCGCCCTGGCCATCCTGCGGCATCGTCGCTATTGCGGTTTCGAGGCGCGGTCTCTACGCTTGCGCCCATCAATTCAGCGTAAAGCCCGCCAAAGCGGCGCGCCCGGGCGCCCGCGCGACAGAAGCGGACTCGAGGGGAAACTTGTACGGACATGGCGAATAACAAAGTGATCAGCGCCGACGAGGCGATTGCGCTCATCCGCGACAATGACGTCGTGACCACGACCGGCTTTGTGCAGAGCTGCATTCCTGAGGCGCTGCACGCCGCGCTCGAGAAGCGCTTCGTGGAATCCCAGCATCCCCGCGACCTCACCCTGATCATGACCGCCGGCGCCGGCGACTCCAAGGGTCTCGGCACCGGCCGCTTCCATCACGAGGGCCTGCTGAAGCGCGTCATCGCCGCCAATTTCGGCCGCATGCCGAAGGTCGCCCAGGCGGCGCAGGAGAACAAGATCCTCGGCTACAATCTGCCGCAGGGCGTCATCTCCCAGCTTTACCGCGCCTGCGCCTCGGGCCAGCCGGGCCTCTTTTCCAAGGTTGGCCTCTACACTTACGTCGATCCGCGCTTCGGCGGCGGCAAGGTGAACGAGGTCACGACCGAGGACATCGTCAAATATCACAACATCCAGGGCGAGGAGTGGCTGTTCTACATCGCCACCAAGATCGACGTCGCCTTCATCCGCGGCACCTCGGCCGATCCGTCGGGCAATATCTCGATGGAGAAGGAGGCGCTGGTTCTCGACAATCTCGCCCAGGCCATGGCCGCCCACAACAATGGCGGCCTCGTCATCGCCCAGGTGGAGCGCATCGTCGAACAGGGCTCGATCAAGCCGAAGGACGTTCACGTGCCGGGCATTCTGGTCTCGGCCGTCGTCGTCGCCGACCAGCCCGAAATGCACCGCATGAATTATGGCGTGATGTACAACGCGGCGCTGGCCGGCGAAGTCCGCGTGCCGGTCGAGAAGTTCGCCAAGATGCCGCTCGACGAGCGCAAGGTCATTGCGCGGCGCGCCTCCTTCGAGCTGCCGCCGAATGGCGTCGTCAATCTCGGCGTGGGCGCGCCGGAGGGCATCGCCGCCGTCGCCAATGAAGAAAAGCTCACGCCCTACATCACGCTGACCACGGAAGCCGGCGCCATCGGCGGCGTGCTCGCCTCCGGCTCGAGCTTCGGCGCGGCGACCAACGCCGACAGCATCATCCAGCAGAACCAGCAGTTCGACTTCTATGACGGCGGCGGTCTCGACATGACCTGCCTCGGCATGGCCGAATGCGACCTCCAGGGCAACGTCAACACCTCGAAATTCGGCGGGCGCCTGAATGGCTGCGGCGGCTTCATCAACATCAGCCAGAACGCGCGTCTCGTCGTCTTCGCCGGCACCTTCACCAATGGCGGCCTGCGGGTCGAGGTGGCCGACGGCAAGGTGAATATCGTTCAGGAAGGCCGCAACAAGAAGTTCCTCAACTCCGTCGAGCAGACGACCTTCTCCGGCAAATTCGCCCAGAAGCGCAAGCAGCCGGTCTATTATGTGACCGAGCGCTGCGTGTTCCAGCTCAAGGAGAATGGTCTGGAGCTCATCGAGGTCGCGCCGGGGATCGACATCGACAAGCACATCCTGCCCTTCATGGACTTCAAGCCGATCGTCAACGAGCCGGCGCTGATGGATCGTCGCATCTTCATCGACGAGCCCATGGGCCTGATCAACGATCTGCTCAATCTCAACCTCGACCAGCGCATCAGCTATGATGCGGCGCGCAATATTCTCTTCCTCAATCTGGAAGGCTGGAACGCGCGCACCAAGAAGGACATCGACGAGATGCGCAATGCGCTCGTCGCCGCCTGCCAGAAGGTCGGCAAGCGCGTCAATTCCGTCGTCAATCACGACGGCGCGCGGATCGCCGAGGCGCTCTACGACGACTACGCCGAGATGATCGAATATCTGAGCCAGCACTACTATCTGACGACAACGCGCTATGCGACCTCGGCCTTCGCCCGTATGAAGATGAAGGAGGCGATGGCCAAGCGCGGTCTGCAGCCGCATGTCTTCGAGCGCCGCGAGGCGGCCGAGACCTTCCTGCAGGTCGTCGCCGCCGAGGACGAAAAGACGCCGGCCTGATCGGCGCCCCGGCCAAAGAGGCCCACGCAACGAAAAACCCCCTCGCGCCGCCAGCGCGAGGGGGTTTTTCATTATCGACAGACGGACGCCGGCCGGTGCGTGTTACGCCGACACCGCGCCGCCGCGCGCGCGCCAGCCGCCGGTGCCGGGCGCATAATGGCGCGCATTGGCGTGGCCCGCCTGGATCGCCTGCGTCAACGCCTTCGCCGAACGGCCGCCGGCCTGGCAGATGATCACGCAGTCGCCCTTCGGCAGTTTCGCCGGATCGAACTGCGACAGTGGCAGATTCGTCGCGCCCGGCACATGGCCGGCGGCGAATTCATGCGGCTCGCGCACATCGACGATGGCGCAGGAGCGCTCCTTCACGAGGCGCGCGAACTCCTCGTGCTCGATCGTCGGCAGCGCGGCGCCGCCGCCCGAGAGTTTCGACATCAGACCTGAGAACATGCCTTCTTCCTTTCCTGTCGCGTCAGTCCGCTGCCGGCTGAGCGGCTTTTTCGGCGTCGAACTGCGTGAAGGCGGCGAGCGCGTGGCTCGCATACATCACGGAGGGTCCGGCGCCCATGTAGATCGCCATGCCGAGCGTCTCCATCACTTCCTCGCGCGTCGCCCCGCGCGCGGCGGCGGCCTTGGCGTGGAAGGCGATGCAGTCGTCGCAACGCACCGCGACGCTCACCGCGAGGGCGATCAATTCCTTCGTCTTGGCGTCGAGCGCGCCCGGCGCGCCGGCGCTCGACGCCATGCCGGAAAACGCTTTCATCACCTCGGGCGTGCCGACGCGCAGATTGCGAATGTCGGCGTTGAGCGCCCTGACGAGTTCGGGCCAGTCGTTTGTCATGCAAGCCTCCTGAAGCGCTGTTCCAAACCTGTCCGGCGCCAGAGCGCGTGAAGCGCGCGGCGCATGCGATCCGGCGCCGCAGGCGCGCCTGGCGCTGGCGGCGGACGCTCGTCGTCGCGCAACACCACATAGATCGCCGGAATGACGAGGATGGTCAGGGCCGTCGACGACGCGAGGCCGAAGACCAGCGAAATGGCGAGGCCCTGGAAGATCGGATCGGTCAGAATGAAGGCCGCGCCGATGATCGCCGCCGCCGCGGTCAGGAAGATCGGCTTGAAGCGCACCGCGCCCGCCTCGACCAGCGCCGCGCGCAGCGGCATGCCCTTCTCGCGCAGGTGGCGGATGAAATCGACGAGCAGGATCGAATTGCGCACGACAATGCCCGCGAGCGCGATGAAGCCGATCATCGAGGTCGCCGTGAAGGCGGCGTTGAACAGGAGATGGCCCAGCACGATGCCGGGCAGGGTCAGCGGCACGGGCGCCAGAATGACGAGCGGCAGCTTAAACGAGCCGAACTGCGCGACCACCAGCAGATAGATGCCGAGCAGCGCCACCATGAAGGCCGCGCCCATGTCGCGGAAGGTGACATAGGTCACTTCCCATTCGCCGTCCCACAGGAAGGTCGGCTGCGCGTCGTCGAGCGGCTGGCCATGATATTTGACCACCGGCTGGCCATTCGGACCCCAGTCGATTTTCGCAATCTCGTCCTCGACGGCGAACATGCCGTAGATCGGCGCCTCGAAGCGCCCGGCGACCTCCGCGCTCACCATTTCGGCGAAGCGGCCGTTGTGGCGGAAGATCGGATAGGAGCCCAGTTCGCGGGTCGCCTTCACCACGTCGCCGAGCTCCACATTGGCGCCCTGACGCGGCGTGCCGCCGGCGGGAAGCGGTGTCGAGAGGATGCGCTCGCCGCTGGTCATCTGCGACCGCGGCAACGCGACCGTGACGTCGATGGGCTTGGCGCCGCCGCCGCGCTGCGAGAAGCCGATCTTCACGCCGCCGACCAGCGCGCCGATCGTGTCATAGACCGCGCGCTCCTCGACGCCGTGATATTCCAGCGCCTCCTGATCGATCGCGAAGCGCAGACGCTCCGCGCGCTGGCCGTAGCTGTCGTCGACGTCCACCACGAAATCCACCGCCTCGAACGCCTTGCGCAGCTTGGCGGCGAGCGCGCGGCGCGTCTCGGCGTCCGGCCCATAGACTTCGGCCAGCAGCGTCGACAGCACGGGCGGACCCGGCGGCACTTCGACGACCTTGACGGCCGTATGCTCGGGCGCGGGCAGACCTTTCAGCTTCTCGCGGATCTCCAGCGCGATGGCGTGGCTGGCGCGCTTGCGTTCGTCCTTCGGTTCGAGATTGATGGCGAGGTCGCCCATCTCCGGCGCCATGCGCACATAATAGTGGCGCACCAGCCCGTTGAAGTTGAAGGGCGCCGCCGTGCCGGCGTAGGACTGGATGGAGGTCAGCTCGGGAATGTCCTTGAGCCGCTCCGCCGCCGCCGTCAGCACACGGTCGGTCTCCTCCAGAGAGGCGCCGCGCGGCAGATCGACGACGACGGCGATCTCCGACTTGTTGTCGAAGGGCAGAAGTTTGACGCGCACGCTCTTGGTCACGAAGAGCGCCATAGAGAGCAGCGTGGCCACGCCCACGGCGATGAGGAACCGCTGCGAGCCGCTGCGGCCCTGAAGCAGCGGCGCCGCGATGCGGGCGTAGAAATCGCCCATGGCGCCGCGTTCGTGCGCATGATCATGACCCGCGCCGCCTTCCCGCTCGAAGCGCTTGCCGGCGATCTTCAGCAGCAGCCAGGGCGTGATCGTCATGGCCACGAAGAAGGAGAACACCATCGCCAGCGAGGCGTTCGCCGGTATGGGGCTCATATAGGGTCCCATCAAACCGGAGACGAACATCATCGGCAGAAGCGCGGCGATGATGGTCATGGTCGCGACGATGGTGGGATTGCCGACTTCCGCCACGGCCTCGACCGCCGTGTCGATCAGGCCGCGATCGCCGCGCATCTGCCAGTGGCGCACGATGTTCTCGACGACGACGATGGCGTCGTCGACGAGAATGCCGATGGAGAAAATGAGCGCGAAGAGGCTGACGCGGTTGATCGTGTAACCCATCAGCCAGGAGGCGAAGAGGGTCAGGAGGATCGTCGTCGGAATGATGACGAAGACCACGACGCCCTCGCGCCAGCCCACCATCGCCACGATCAGCATCACGATGGAGACGGTGGCGAGCGCGAGATGGAAGAGGAGTTCGTTCGCCTTCTCCGTGGCGGTCTCGCCGTAATTGCGCGTCACCGTGATTTCGAGGTCCGCGGGGACGATGCGGCCCTTCACGCTTTCGAGCCGCTTCAGCAGATCCTCGGCGACAATGACCGCGTTGGCGCCCTTGCGCTTGGCGATGGCGATGCTGACGGCGGCGCGCTTTTCCAGAGCGCCGTCCTTGTCGCGCGTCATGGTCCAGCTGCGGCGGTCGGGCTCGGCGGCGCCGACGATCACCTCGGCCACATCCTTCACATAGACAGGGCGCCCGTCGCGCGTGGTGAGCAGCAGCAGGCCGATGTCCGGCACGCCCTGCAACGTCTGCCCGGCGACGACGGGAACGGAGCGATTGCCCTCGCGGAAGGCGCCGACCTGAAAGGAGCGGTTGGCGTTGGTCAGCTTGTCGATGAGCTGATTGAGCGTCACGCCATATTGCGAGAGGCGCTCGGGATCGGGTTCGACGCGAATCTGGTTGGGGCTGCCGCCGACAATGTAGCTCAGGCCGACATTCTCGACCTTGGTGAGATCGTGCTGGAGCTCTTCGGCGACCTGATAGACGCCATTGTCGGTCCAGTTGTTGGCGCGCTCGGGTTTGGCGGAGAGAGTCAGGACGACGATCGCCACATCGTCGATGCCGCGCCCGATGATCACCGGTTCGGGGATGCCCTTGGGCAGGCCGCCGATATTGGCGCGAATCTTGTCGTGCACGCGCAGCACGGCGTTGTCCTGCGGCGTGCCGACGAAGAAGCGCGCCGTCACCATCACAGTGTCGTCGCGCGTCTGCGAATAGACATGCTCGACGCCGTTCACCCCCTTGATGATGTCCTCGAGCGGGCGGGTGATGAGTTCGATGGCGTCCTCGGCCTTGTAGCCGTTCGCCTGCACCATGATGTCGACCATGGGCACGGAAATCTGCGGCTCCTCCTCGCGCGGCAGCGCCTGAAGCGCAATGAGCCCGACGAGAATGGAGGCGAGCAGCAGGAGCGGCGTCAGCGGCGAATTGATGAAGACGCGCGTGAGCGTTCCGGAAATGCCGGGGTGGAAGTCCTTTGCGTCGCTCATGGCGTCGTCACCACGTCGCCGTCATGGAGGCCGGAAAGGATTTCGACGGCGTCGCCATGGGCGTCGCCGGTCTGCACCACGACCTCCGCGCCATCGGCGAGCTTCACGAAATCGACGCCCGCGCGCCGATAGACGGCGGCCTTCGGCGCGAGAATGGCGTTGCGCTTGCCGGTGGAGACATAAACGCGCGCCCGCTCGCCGACGAAGTAATTGTCGAGCCCTTTGACATCGACGTCGGCGATCACGCGGCCGCCCTGAATCTCGGGATAGACGATACGCACCTTGCCTTCCTTGCCGGCGCCCGCCCCCGTATTGGCGCCGCGCTCGGCGAGTTCGACGCGGTCGCCGGCGCGCATGAAGCGCGCGTGACGCTCGGGCAATTGAAGCCGCAGGATGTAATTGTCCTCGGCCAGCGTCGCGATGGTCTCGCCCGGCATCACCACGCGGCCGATCGAGACCGGCACGGTGAGAATACGGCCCGGCCCCGGCGCCTTCACCGAGCCTTCGGCCGCCTGCTGCTCGATGACGCTGCGGTCGGACTGGATCGCCGAGAGATTGCGCTCCGCCACGTCGAGCGCGGTCTTGGCCTGATCGGCCATGACCTTGGTGGAGACGCCGCGGCGCAACAGTTCCTGCGCGCGATCGTAATCGGCCTTCGCCTTGTCGCGCTGCGCCTGCTGCGAGCGGATGCGCTGGTCGATCGCCTGCATCTGCAGGAAGAGCTTCTGGTCGGCGACGACGGCGAGTTCGGCTCCGGCGGCGACGGTGTCGCCCTCCCTGGCCTTGAGCGTCGTCACCGTCCCGCCGATGCGGGCGCGGGCGACGAGCTGGTGCGCCGGCTCGACCGAGGCGACCACAGCCTTCATGTCGTCGATGGGCGCGACATGCACGGTGACTTCCGCGCCCTGGGCGGCGAGCGGCGCCGCCAGAACGGCGACGAGAAGAGGCAGACGAAAGAGGCCCATGAAATCTCCATTCGGGTCGTCCGACTTTATATTCGAAAAACGTAAATTAGCAAGTGCGAATTTAAAGGCCGGACGCCGTCAGGGTCATTAGAGGCCTGCGGCGCCCAAAGGGCGAGCGCCAAAGCGCCAAAGGGTTAACCCTCGCCCGCGCGGGCGGCGACAGTCGGAAAGGCCGTCGCGCCTTCGAGACGAGGGCGCACAAAGGTCCGGATCAGCCCCAGAGCGCACACCAGCCGCGCGCGCTCACCGGACCCTTCACGACCCCGCATCCGGAGGGCGCTTCGAACCAGGAGCAATTGGCGCAGCTCTGGCGCCCTTTGGGGGAATTGCGATAGGCGGCCGCCGCCTGGCTGGTCTTGGCCTGCGCCGGCGCCGGCGCCGCGCCGAACGCCGCGCCAAGGCCGGCCGCCGCCATGGCGCCGAAAAGCTTCAGGGCGCCCCGGCGCCCGCGGGACCCACGATTGCAACCGCTCATCTTTTCTCTCCCACCGCCATTAAATTCGTTTTATCTAATATAGTGCCGCCGGGCTTGCGCTGGACATGTGACAAAAGGAACCAAGGGCGGGCGCGGCAGGGACGCAGGGTGCGACAAAACGAGCCGCCAGCGCGGCAGACGCGCGCTTGACATCATATTCACAGAACTTAAATTAGAAGCTATGAATATAAATCCTGTGGACCTCGCGCCGAAGGCGGCCCAGGCCGAGAGCTTCCTCAAGGCCCTGGCCAACCGCCATCGGCTGATGGTGCTGTGCGAGTTGCACAAGGGCGAGCATTCGGTGACGAAGTTGCAGGAGGCGATCGGATTGAGCCAGTCGTCCCTGTCGCAGCATCTCGCGCGGCTGCGGGAGGACAGGCTCGTTAAGACGCGGCGCGAGTCGCAGACGATCTTCTATTCGCTCGCCGATGAGAACGTCTCCCGTTTCATCGCGCTTTTGTATGAAATCTTCTGCGCGTCGGAATGCGGGATCGCCCCGGCGACCGCCAGCAAGCGCGCCGGAGTCAAAGAGGACAAGACCCATGAGCATTGATCGCATCGTTATGGCCTTCGCCGGCGCCATGGTGCTTCTGAGCGTCGCGCTGGCCGCGCTGTTTTCTCCCTGGTGGATGTTGCTGGCGGGGTTCGTCGGCCTCAATCTGTTTCAGGCGGCCTTTACAGGTCTGTGCCCGCTGGCGATGATCCTCAAGCATTTCGGCGTCAAGCCGGGCGCGGCGTTCTAGAGACCCGCCACTTTCAGAGACCTCACACATGGCGCCGGATTGGATCGAAGACGTTCCGCTGCTCAGCCGGCTGGACGACGCAACGAAGTCGCTGCTGCGAGACGCCGCGATCCGCAAGCAGATTCCGCGCGGCGCCGTGCTGTTCCGGCCCGGCGACCAATGCGTGCATTTTCCGCTGATTTCCGCCGGCACGGTCCGCGTCCAGCGCGTCACCGAGTCCGGCCGGGAGATCGTGCTCTACCGCGTCTCCAACAATGAGACCTGCATTCTGACCACCGCGTCGCTGCTGTCGGACGACGCCTATTCGGCGGAAGGTGTCGCGGAGACCGACGTCACCGCCTATATCGTTCCGGCCGAGCGTTTCGCCGCGCTGATGAACGTCTCCGCCGGCTTCCGCGCCCTCGTCTTCGACGGCTACAGCAAGCGCATCGCCACGCTCATGTCGCGCATCGAGGAGATCGTCTGCACGCGCATCAATGTGCGCCTCGCGGAACGGCTTCTGGCGCTGAAGGGCGCCGACAACCGTATCAACGTCACCCAGCAGGCGCTCGCCGCCGATCTCGGCACAGCGCGGGAAGTCGTGGGCCGCACGCTGAAGAGCTTCGAGCGCTCCGGCTGGGTCAAATTGTCGCGCGGCGGCGCGGAGATCACCAATTCCGGCGCGCTGCGGGCGCTTTGCGACGCCGAGCGTGACTAAGTCGCAGTTATATTCTTCTAATTTAGCTAAATTGAATATACAAAGGGTCGCGGCTCCGCGACTGAGGGAGGTTTTCAATGGCTCATGTGGTTATTCTCGGCGCCGGCATCGGCGGCGTCGCCGCGGCGATCGAGGCGCGGGAGGCGCTGAAGAAAGCCCATCAGGTGACGGTCGTCTCCGACCTGCCGAATTTCCAGTTCACGCCCTCCAATCCCTGGCTCGCCGTCAACTGGCGCAAGCCCGACGAGCTCAAGGTTCCGCTCGCCCCGGTCTTCAAAAAGAAGAACATCGGCTTCACGGACGTCGGCGCGAAGCGGGTGCACCCGAAAGAGAACCGCATCGAGCTGAACAATGGCGAGAGCCTGAGCTATGATTACCTCGTCATCGCGACGGGTCCCAAGCTCGCCTTCAGCGAAATTCCGGGCCTCGGCCCGCATGGCGGCCACACCCATTCCATCTGCACGCTTCAGCACGCGGAGCTCGCATCGAAGGCGTGGGAGGCGTTCTGCCAGGACCCCGGCCCGATCGTCATCGGCGCGGCTCCGGCGGTCTCCTGCTTCGGACCGGCCTATGAATACGCCATGATCGTGTCGACCGATCTGCGCAGGCGCGGCATCCGTCACAAGGTGCCGATGACCTTCGTGACCGCCGAACCCTATATCGGCCACCTCGGCCTCGGCGGCGTGGGCGACACCAAGGGCATGCTCGAATCGGCCTTCCGCGACCGCGACATCAAATGGATCACCAACGCCAGGACGACCGCCGTCGAGCCCGGCGTGCTGAAATGCGATGAATTGAACGACGACGGCTCGGTGAAGAAGGCGCATGCGCTCCCCTTCAAATTCGCCATGATGATGCCGGCCTTCACGGGGATCGACGCGCTGATGGGGGTCGAGGGCCTCGTCAATCCGCGCGGCTTCGTGCTGATCGACAAGAACCAGCGCAACCCGACCTTCCCGAATGTCTTCGGAGTCGGCGTCTGCGTCGCCATTCCCCCGGCCGAGCCGACGCCCGTGGCCACCGGCATGCCGAAGACCGGCTACATGATCGAATCCATGGTCACGGCGACCGCCCACAACATCGCGGCGGTCATCGACGGCAAGGAGGCGAAGGAAGAGGGCACCTGGAACGCGGTCTGCCTCGCCGACTTCGGCGATCGCGGCGTCGCCTTCGTGGCGCAACCGCAGATTCCGCCCCGCAACGTCAACTGGTCGAGCGAGGGCCGCTGGGTGCATCTCGCCAAGATCGCCTATGAGAAATACTTCCTGCGCAAGGTGCGCAAGGGCCAGAGCGAGCCGGTCTACGAGCGCTACATCATGAAGCTGCTCGGCATCGAGCGCTTGCGCAACGTGCTGAAATAGACGATCGGGGTCTTGCGGGGCGCCCGGCCCGCGGCGCAAAGTCGCCCGGGCGCCCCGTCGAACGGACAGGATCGTGGAATGGCGTGGACATCGCTGCGGCGCGAACTGACTCTGGCGATCCTCTTCAAGATCGTGGCAATCTTCTTGCTTTGGTTCTGGTTCTTCAGCCCGGCGCATCGAATCCATGTGTCGCCCGAAGACATGACGGCGGCGCTGGCCTCGCGCGCGCCTTCGCATGAGGTCAGCGGGAACCGCTGATCGTGAGCTCATCCCGCCCCTCTGTTGGGGAGCCCGTTCCCGACAGGCTCTCGTTGAGGACATCGCCCCGATGCTGGATCATCTCGACGTCGTCACGCTGTCGCGCCTGCAATTCGCGCTGACGGCGCTCTATCACTTCCTCTTCGTGCCGCTGACCCTGGGACTCGCGCTGCTCCTCGCCATCATGGAGAGCGTCTATGTCATGACCGGGCGCGAGGTGTGGCGCGACGCCGTGAAATTCTGGGGAACGTTGTTCGGCATCAATTTCGTCATGGGCGTCGCCACCGGCGTCACCATGGAGTTCCAGTTCGGAACCAACTGGGCCTATTACTCGCATTATGTCGGCGACATTTTCGGCGTGCCGCTGGCCATCGAAGGGCTGATGGCCTTCTTTCTCGAAGCGACGTTCGTCGGCCTGTTCTTCTTCGGCTGGAACCGGCTCACGAAGGTGCAGCATCTCATCGTCACCTGGTGCGTGGCGCTCGGCTCCAATTTCTCGGCGCTCTGGATTCTCGTCGCCAACGCCTGGATGAGCAATCCGGTCGGCGCGACCTTCAATCCGCAAACCATGCGCATGGAGCTGTCCTCCTTCATGGAGGTGCTGTTCAATCCGGTGGCGCAATCAAAATTCGTGCACACGGTCAGCGCCGGCTATGTGACCGGCTCCATCTTCATGATGTCGATCGGCGCCTGGTACATCCTGCGTCAGCGCCATGTCGACATCGCCCGCCGGTCGCTCACCGTCGCGGCGAGCTTCGGCCTGGCGTCGGCGCTCTCCGTGGTCGTGCTCGGCGACGAGAGCGGCTATACGGCGGGCGAAAACCAGAAGATGAAGATCGCCGCCATCGAGGCCATGTGGGAGACGGAGCCCGCGCCCGCGTCCTTCACCCTGTTCGGTTTTCCGAACATGAAGACAAAGACGACGGAGTACGAGATCACCGTTCCCTACGTGCTCGGCCTCATCGCGACGCGTTCGCTCGACAAGCCGGTGGAGGGCATCAAGCCGCTGGTGCTGCGCAACGAGGAGCGCATCCGCGCCGGCCTGCCGGCCTATAAATGGATCTCCGAACAGGGCGGCAAACCCAATGCGGCCGTACCCGCCGAACTCGACCGCTCGATGAAGGATCTGGGCTACGCGCTGCTCCTGAAGCGCGTGCGTCCGGACATCGAGAACGCGAGCCCCGCCGAAATCAGCGCGGCCGCTCATTCCACCATCCCCGACGTGCCCGTGCTGTTCTGGAGCTTCCGCATCATGGTGGCGCTGGGCTTCTATTTCATCGCGCTCTTCGCGGTCGCCTTCTATCTCTCGAGCCGGCGCAAATGCGGGCGGCCGTGGTTCCTGCGGCTGTGCATGTTCAGCCTGCCGCTGCCCTGGATCGCGGCGGAGCTCGGCTGGATCGTCGCGGAATATGGACGCCAGCCCTGGATCATCGACGGCGTGATGCCGACCTTCCTCGGCGTCTCCGGCGTGCCCGCCTCCAATGTCGCGGCGAGCCTCGCGGCCTTCGTGATCTTCTACACGGCGCTCGCCGTCGTCGATGTCGCGCTGCTCGTCAAATACATTCGCAAGGGGCCGAAGGGAGCCGACGCGCACGAGCCGCTGGCCGGGCCGCTGCCCGAGGCGCAGCCGGCCTATGACGTTTCCCGCTGACTTGTGGGCCTTGCCCCTCACCCCAACCCTCTCCCCGCAAGCGGGGCGAGGGGGCTGGCGCTCCTCTCCCCGCTTGCGGGGAAAGGTCGGGTGAGGGGCAAGGCCGCAAGCACGTTCCACTGCGTTACGCCTGTTTCCGGCCCCGGGCGCTCTGGCGGAAAACGCCAATAGGAGAGATGCATGTTGGACTATGGAACCCTGCGCCTCATCTGGTGGGCGCTGCTCGGCCTCCTGCTCGTCGGCTTCGCGATCTTCGACGGCTTCGATCTCGGCGCGGCCATGCTGCATCCCTTCGTGGCGAGGAAGGATGTCGAGCGCCGCATGGTGATCAACGCCATCGGCCCGGTGTGGGAAGGCAATCAGGTCTGGTTCATTCTCGGCGGCGGCGCCATCTTCGCCGCCTGGCCGCCGCTCTATTCGGCGAGCTTTTCCGGCTTCTATCTCGCCATGCTGCTGGTGCTGATCGGCTTCATCCTGCGGCCGGTCGCCATCGCCTTCCGCGGCAAGGGCGAGACGCCGCTGTGGCGGGCGGCGTGGGACTGGATTTTCTTCGTCTCCGGCCTGCTGCCGTCGCTGCTGTTCGGCGTCGCCTTCGGCAATCTGCTGCTTGGCGTCCCATTTCATTTCGGCGAGGGCCTGCGCTTCGCCTATGAGGGCGATCTGATCGGCCTCTTGCGGCCGTTCCCGCTGCTGGCCGGCGCGATCAGCGTCGCCATGCTGCTGATGCAGGGATCGGCCTGGCTCGCCGGCAAGAGCGAGGGCGCCGTCGCCGCCAGGGCCGGGCGGATCGGCGCGCTGGCGGCGCTGACGCTCGTCCTGCTGTTTCTGGCGGCGGGCCTGTGGATCGCTGTCGGAGTCGAAGGCTACCGGATCGAGTCGGCCATTGATCCCTCCGGCCCGTCCAATCCCTTCGGCAAACATGTGACGCGCGCCGTCGGCGATTGGCTGCTCACTTACGCGCGCCATCCGGTGAGCGCCTTCGCCCCGGCGGCCGGCCTCGTCGGCGCGCTGCTCGCGGCCGTGACGCTGGCGGCGGGCCTCAACCGCGCCGCGCTGCTGGCCTCGAGCGTCGCCACGGCGGGCGTGGTGACGACGGCGGGATTCAGCCTCTTTCCCTTCCTGCTGCCGTCCTCCACCCATCCCGACCAGAGCCTGACGATCTGGGACGCCTCGTCGAGCCGTTCGACGCTCGGGCTGATGCTGGCGGCGGCGGTCTTCTTCCTGCCGATCATCCTCGCCTACACGTCATGGGTCTATTACGTGCTGCGCGGGCCCGTTACGGCGGCCGCGATCGAGCGCGGCGACGATCACTACTACTGACCGGGAGACGCGACCATGTGGTATTTTTCCTGGATTCTCGGCCTCGGGCTGGCCTGCGCCTTCGGCATCCTCAACGCCATGTGGCTGGAGCTCGACGACGACGACGACGAGCGCCGCAAGTAAACCGCGACGAAGCGACGCGCGTTGCTTGGTGACTTAGTCATGGCGGCGGCCCCGGCGCGGGCGCATCTCTGCGAACATCAACACGTGGGAGGGACGATATGGAAGCCAATGTTGGTCAAACCGACCGAATGATCCGCATCGTGGCGGGTCTTCTGCTGCTGAGCCTCGTCTTCGTTGGTCCGAAGACCTATTGGGGCCTGATCGGTCTCGTGCCGCTCCTGACGGCCGTCGTCAATTTCTGCCCCGCCTACAGGCTTCTCGGCGTCAACACGCTCGGCAAGTAGCGAAATCAGGCGGCGGGGCCAGCCATGGCTCCGCCGCGCCGAAAGACGCAGGCCCGCAAGATCATCGCCAGGCGACGCGAAAGGCGGCGTGCCGGCTCATGTCGGCGCGATCCCTGCAGACGTCCGTCGCCAGCAGCGTCACATGCACGTCGACGCCATAGTGCTTTCCAAGCCCCAGCAGCAGGCCCTCGACATAATCCGTCAGTCCGGCGCGCTTCGAATAATAATGCAGGGTGAGCGAACTGTCGGTCACATCCGAGCAATCGAAATCCGGCGCCAGCGCCTTGGGATAGAACAGCATCACCCTGGAATGCAGTTCGGGCAGACGCAGCAGGAAGGTTTTCAGATCATCCGCCGCGGAGAGCATGTAGAGCGGCGCGTTGACCAGGCCCGTGTTCTCGACCCAGTGCTCGCCCAGCATCAGCTTCAGATCGCGCAGACTCTTGCCGAGACGCTTCGACGCCGAATTGAGAAGCTGCTCGGTCATGTCGTCCGGATAGGTTTCGTTCAGCACGAACACGGAGACATCGACGCCGGCGTCTTTCTGGATGTTGTCCCACATCTCGGCACCGTATCGGGCGGTGATGTAGTCGCTGATAACCTTGTTCACGATGCCGTACATGAGCCCGGATGCGCCCTTTGCAACAGATCAATCGACGCGACGACGTTTGGGGTGGTTAAAAAGCCGTAGGCTGATCATACGTTTAAGCGCAAAGGCGCCGGCTGTAAACAGTTTCACGCAACGATGCGTGATGAAATGTTACATGTAACACGCGAACGCGGTTCGCCAGGACGCCGCCGGGCTATCGTCATGTCAGGCTTCATACGGAGCGCCAGAGAAATTTCTCTGCGCCTCTTCGCCGGCGCTCATTTGCCTTGAAGCCTTGCCCGACCGTCTCGGGGAAAAGTCACTAATTCGTCGGCGCGGATTGCCCTTGACAGCCTTGCGACCAGAAAAAGCTTGCTTCAATGTGCTCACCAGCGAGTAACAATTTAAGGCCCGATCGTGACAATGTCATTCGCTGGACCCAACCTGATTTGGGGGGAAAGGGCGGAACGGGGCAAGGAAATGGATGGTCCTGGTCGCAAAAGCGTCGTTGTCGCGGGATGGGCGTCGATCATCCTGTTCGTTTATTTTTGCGCTGTAGTTGCGGACTACATGATTGGGGTCGTTTCTGATCAACAACTGATCAGCAGTTTGAGCAAGTACAGGAAATCGCAGCAGGCCGAGTTCCAGCGGGAAATCTCGGAAGACGCGCGGTTTATCAGCCAAGCCAAAGCAGAAGGCTACAAACCAATGCTATTTCCAACCCTCTACGACCGTGAGGGATGGACTGATTTGGCCAAAACCCATGGCATAGCCCCGCTGGCCGCCCAACCAGATACGGACTTGTATTTTTGTAATGAAGGTTACGGGCTGATAAAATACCATTCGGATAGATTTGGATTCCGCAACGAAGACGCCTTGTGGGATCAAGAGAGTGTCGATGGCGTTCTTGTCGGAGACTCTTTTGGACAGGGCGCTTGTGTTGGCTTCGAACAAAGCATTGTCGGGAGACTCGCTCAGCACGAAACAAGAGTTATCAATCTGAGCTCAATCGGTAACAACCCGATACATTATGCGTCTATTCTACGGGTGTTTGGGCAGAAGATAAAATTTAAGCACCTCATCGTCTTGTTTTATGCGAATGACAACATTGAAAATGAAGAATATACTATTTTTAATAAGTTTTTCATCGAAAGAGATGCGTTATACTTTCAAGATAGCTCAGATGCCCAATCAAGGATTACCTTGTCCGAAAACGTGAAGAAGCTGTACGCTGCTTCCGAACGTGAAATCGATTCCTACATTGCTCGCCAGGCTCACGTGGACCCAACCATTGAAATTGACCGGAAGATCAAGGCGATCGAGGAGAAAAACAAATATCCAAATTTGTTTCTGAACAACATCAGACAGGGCTTGTTATCCATTTACCAAGGCGCAACGGGGACTCAATTGCCCTACAGTTCCCGCCTCGCAATCGATATCGCACTGACGACCTGCAAAACTGGAGGATGCCACCCGCTTTTTCTCTACATCCCCAACAGCGATTACTGGCGTCCGGATTCAAGGGCTCGTTCCTACGCTTCCGGTCTGAGACAATATGTCGAGTCGCGTGGTGCGAGGTTCGTCGACTTAACTCTTGATCTGGCTCTCCTGGGCGAGTCAGCATACGCAAGAACCGGGCCCCACCTTTCTCCTGATGGATATGGAGCGGTGGCGAACAGGCTGAGAGCCGAAATGAACTAGGCTCTCCGCGCCTCTCAAAAGTGCGACAAACGTGACCGTTGTACACGAGATGGCCTTCTCACTTGATCGAAACGAACCCTATGTCCGCACGACCTTCAAGGCGCATGGCATGCACTGCCATGGCTGCGAGCATGTGATCGAGGCCGCAGGCTTGCGGGCGTCCATCGCGTGGACGCCAGCTACCCCACCGAGACGGTCGTCGTCTCTTACGATCCCTCGACGGCGACTCTCGGCGCCATTCATGCGGCGGTCGCGGCGCTCGGCTATCGCGTGGAGGAGCGGGAGCGCCCGCCCAAGCCCTTTCTTCAGCGGCTCGCCCTGATCGCGCTTGCCTTGGCGGGTCTTGCTGGCCTCATTCTCGTTGATGCACGCTGGATCAGCGCAAGCGGCGCGCCGGACATTTCGCGGCATATGAGCCTCTGGCTCATCTTTCTGCTCGGCCTCGTCACCGGCTTTCACTGCGTGGGCATGTGCGGCGGATTTGTCGTGAGCTATGCGACGGCGCAAGCCGAGGCCGGCCGCTCCGCCCTCGTCGCGCATCTGTCCTTCGCCGCCGCCAAGACGCTGTCCTATACGGCGATTGGCGCGCTGTTCGGCGCGCTGGGGGCGATTGTCGCCTTCACGCCGGCGCTGCGCGGCGCCGCCGGCGTCGCGGCGGGGCTTTTCCTCATCGTCTTCGGCCTCAACATGCTGGGGCTGTTCAAGCCGTTGCGGCGCTTCCGGCTCGGCCTGCCGGGGCCGCTTCAGCGCTGGGTGTTCCGCGAGGCGCAGGCGCCGCATCGGCCTTTCGCGATCGGCCTCCTCAACGGGCTGATAATCGCCTGCGGTCCCCTGCAGGCCATGTATGTGATGGCCGCCGGGACGGGGAGCGCGATCGAGGGCGCCAGGATGCTCTTCGCCTTCGGGCTCGGCACGCTGCCAGTGATGCTCGCCTTCGGCGCCGTCGCCTCGCTGCTGTCGAGCGCGCTCACCCACCGGCTGCTGCGCGCCTCGGGCGTGATCGTCGTGGCGCTCGGCGCGGTGATGATCAATCGCGGGCTCATCCTCACCGGCTCCGGCGCCGATCTCGTCTCGGTGGTGTCGCGGCTTCGCGAGCCGCTCCCGCCGGCCGCGCCGGCCGCTCCCGCCGTGCAGGTGATCGAGATGGAGGCCAACGCCCTGGGTTATGCGCCCGCGCGCTTCACGCTGGTGAAGGGCGCGCCGGTCAAATGGGTGATTAACGCCACCGAGCTGACGAGCTGCAACAACCGCATCGTCGTTCCCGCCCTAGGGCTCGCCTTCGACCTCAAGCCCGGCCGGCAGACCATCGACTTCACCCCGACGCAGAGCGGGATCATTCCCTGGAGCTGCTGGATGGGCATGATCCGGGGCGAGTTCGTGGTGATCGACCCGGCCGCCCCAGCCCCTGCTCCCGCCCCAGCCTCACAGCCGACGCCCACCGCGCCGCCACCCGAGGCGTCGCCTGAGCCGATCCGCCCGGTTTCGCCCTCCACCTATGTCGTGCGGCGCGGCGACACGCTGGAAGGGATCGCCCGCAAGCTTTATGGCGACGCCGGCCGCTGGCGCGACATCGCCGCCGCCAATGCCGGCAAGCGCCGGCTCGTTCCCGGCGCGACACTCATCCTCCCCGCCGCGCCGCGCCGCTCCGGGCGTCAGCCGCGATAGCGGGCGAAGACGAACTGCGTGTCGCCGTAACGGCGCGCGTCTTCCGGCGCCAGGGCGGGAGGCAGCTCGATGGCCGCCCCGGCCGCCTCCTCGACGACCACGAGCGCGCCGGCGGTAAGCCAGCCGCCGTCAATCAGGGCCGCGAGCGCGGGTTCTGCAAGGCTTTTGCCATAGGGCGGGTCCAGAAAGGCGAGCGAGAAGCGTTCGCCCGGGGGCGCCGCGCCGAGCCTCGTCGCGTCGCGGCGGAAGACGCGGGTGACGCCGCCAAGCCCGAGCGCCTCGACATTGGCGCGCAGCAGCGCGCGCGCCTCGGCGCCGTCGTCGACGAACAGCGCGCGGGCCGCGCCGCGCGACAGCGCCTCGAGCCCAAGCGCGCCCGTGCCGGCGAAAAGATCTATCACCGCCGCGCCAGCGACGGGATCATCGAAGCGATGGGCGAGAATGTCGAAGACGGACTCGCGCAGCCGGTCCGACGTCGGCCGGATCGACTGCGAGCGGGGCGCGGAGAGCGCGCGCCCGCGCAGGGCGCCGCCGACAATGCGCATGGCTTACCCGCGCGGTTTGCGCGGCCCCTTCCCCGGAGCGCCGCCAGGCCCCTTGCCAAGTCCCTTGCCAAGTCCCTTGCCAGACCCCTTGCCGGGGCCTCTGCCAGCCCCCCCCTTGCCGAAATCCTTGCCAGGCCCTCTGCCGGGACCTCTGGGTCCGGCGCCGGGACCGCCCCGGCCGGCGGGGCCGGCTGGGCCCTTGGCGGCGTCGCGAGATGGCCCTTTGCGAGGCGCGCCGCGCGGGGCGCGGTCCTCGCCCGGCGTTCCGGCGCCGCCGCGCGCGCCTCGATGGCCGCCCTCGGGGGCTCCGGCCCTGTCTCGCCGTGGCCGGTCGCCGGCTTCGGCGCCGAAGCTCCGCGCCCGGGGGGGACGGTCAAATCTTTCCGGGCGATCGCCGCCCTCCCGCGGACGCCGCGCAGCGCGGTCGTCCCGCGCGCCGGCCTCACCCGACCGGCGGGGCCCGGCGCCAAAGGCGCGCGGGCGTCCGGCGCCCTCGACTCTTTCCGTCCGCTCGCCGCCCTCGCGGGGCCGGCGCGGGGCGCGGTCGTCCCGGGGACCGGCGTCGTCACGCCGGGGCGGGCGACGCTCGAACCGGCCGTCGCTGTCCTGCGGCCGGCTGCGGGCGTGGTCGCGCGAGGTTTTCACGTCGCCATGGGCGCGCCGCTCGGCGCCTTCGCCCGCCCGCGCACGCCGCTTTTCGAATCCCTCGCCCTCGGGACGCCCCGCCGGGCCGCGCCCACGCGCGGGGCGCTCGAAGCCGGCCTCGTCGGCGCGCGGCTTGCGCGGACCGCCGCGCATCGCCTCGAAACGCCGGGCGTTGCGGGAGTCTTTGCCCTCGTCGGACGCCGCCTTGCGGCGCGTCGGCGTCACGCGCTCGACCACCACGGCGCGACCCTTGCGGTCGGCGGTGGCGCCGCGCTCGATGCGCGCGCGCGGACCCGTCTCGCTCTCCTCCTCGCGCTGTCGGCGCAAAACGGAGACATGTTTGCGTGGGCGTTTCTCGGTCCGCTCGCGCTTCTCCTGCGCCTCGGCGGGCGTCGCCTCGCGCAGCGGCGAGGCGAAATCGACGCCCGCGAATTCGGCGAGACTCTTCCCGAGCTGATCGCGCAGGACTTTGAGCTTCACTTCCTCGGCGGCGCCCTCGGCCATATCGCCGAGCTGGAACGGGCCGTAGGAGATCCGGATGAGCCGGGTCACCGCAAGGCCGAGATGCTCCATCACGCGCTTGATTTCGCGGTTCTTGCCTTCGGTGAGCGCAACCGCGATCCACGCGTTCGCGCCCTGCACGCGCTCCAGCCGCGCCTCGATCGGCGCATAGACGACGTCGTCGATGGTCACGCCGGCGCGCAGCGCGTCGAGTTGCCCCTGGTCGACCTCGCCATGGACGCGCACGCGATAGCGGCGCGTCCAGCCGGTCGCGGGCAGTTCGAGCGTGCGGGCGAGGCCGCCGTCATTGGTCAGCAGCAGCAGCCCTTCGGTGTTGATGTCGAGCCGCCCGACGCTGACGAGGCGCGGCAGATCGGGATGGCGCTCCTCGAGGAAGGAAAAGACCGTCGCGCGCCCTTCCGGATCATGCGCGGTGGTGACATAGCCCGCCGGCTTGTGGAACAGGAACAGCCGCGTGCGCTCGCGCGCCTGCATGGGGGCCCCGTCGATGGTGACGCTGTCGGCGTCGGTGACATTGACGGCGGGGGTCCTCAGCGTCCGGCCGTTGACGGCGACGCGGCCCGCCGCGATCCAGTCCTCCGCGTCGCGGCGCGAGCAGACGCCGGCGCGCGCCATCGCCTTGGCGATGCGCTCTCCTTCGAAAGAGCTGGTCTTTTCCGGCGGCGCGGGCAGGGATTTGGCGGACTTGCCGGTTCTGGCGGGTTTCGCGTCGGGGCGCTTGTCCGAAGGCCGCTTGCCGCCCTTCCCGGCTTTTGATGCATCGAAAGAGGCGCCGGCGGCTTTCTTGCCGCGCGCGTCGGGGCGCGCCTCGGAATGGGAGTCGCGGCGGCGCATCGGACGGTCGCCGCCGGGCGCGCCGGAGCGCTTGCTGGGTTTCTTGTCGGCCATGATCTTTGATAGCAGGCGAAGCGGCGGCTTTGAAGCGCGATCAGCGCGCCTCTTGCGCCGGCGCGCGCGGGAGAAGACATGAGCGTGATGAAACCCGATCCCTTCGCCGCCGCCTTCGAGGCGGCGGGCGCCGCGGCGGCGGCCGGAGAAGTGCCGGTCGGCGCCGCCATCCTGCGCGACGGGGCCGTCATCGCCACGGGCGCGAATCGCACCCTGCGCGACAAGGACCCCACCGCCCACGCCGAAATGGTCGCGATTCGCGACGCGGCCCGCGCGCTCGGCAACGAGCGGCTCAACGCGTGCGATCTCTACGTGACGCTGGAGCCCTGCGCCATGTGCGCGGCGGCGATCTCCTTCGCGCGCATCCGCCGGCTGTATTTCGCGGCCGGCGATCCCAAGGGCGGCGCGGTCGAGCACGGGCCGCGCTTCTTCTCCCAGCCGACCTGCCATCACGCGCCGGAGGTGTACGGCGGCATTCGCGAGAGCGAGGCGGCGCGCCTGCTGCGCGACTTCTTTCAGTCGAGACGCTGAGTCTCCCGCCGCGCGGCGGCGCGCAACAACCCCTCGCGCAGCAGATCGCGGCAGGAATCGCCCGCGTCGAAGATGCGCGAGGCCTTGAACACGTCGAGGGCGAGATACTGGTGGACGGCCGGGACGACGAGGACGTCGGGCGGATCGTCCTCCAGCATGCGGGCGCTGAGCGAATTCATGAGAATCTGCGTCGCGACGATCATGGTCTGAAAGGCCGTGGGCGCGCGCGTCTCGCTCTCGGCGCCGCTGTTGCCCGAGACGTTCACCGCGATGATGATGTCCGCCTTGCCCGCGAGATGGGCGTAGGGAAGCGGATTCACCAGCCCGCCGTCTACGAGATAGCCGTGCTCGCCCTTTGTCGCGCGCACCACTCCGGGAACCGACATGGAGCCGGCGACGGCCGGGCGCAGCAGGCCATTCGAAAACACCACCTCGCAGCGGCGGCGGAAATCCGTCGCCACGACGGTGAGCGGGATGGCCAGATCCTCGAAACGCTCCGGCACGCCCATCGGCCAGAAGGCGTCGAGAAATCTCTCGCCGTCGATCAGCAGCGGATGGCCGACGCCCTTGAACAGGCGTTTGCGCCCGCGCGCCCGCGCATGAAACAGCCGACGCGCGAGGCGGAAGCGGTTGCGCAGCACCGCTTCCGTATGGGCGCGCAGATCGGCGCCCGAGAACCCCGCCGCATAGGCCGCGCCGATGATCGCGCCGATCGAGGTGCCCGCCAGCGCGACCGGACGCACGCCCATGTCGTCGAGCGCCTGTAACACGCTGATATGGGCGAGACCGCGCGCGCCGCCGCCGCCCAGCGCCACGGCGACCGTCTTGCCGGCCAGCGCCTCTGCGAGGGCGACGCCGCGCGGCATCAGCGGCGGCCCCGCGCCGCGAACACAGGGGAAAGCTCGGCGCGTTCACGCATATGCGGCGAAACCCTTTCCTGCGCCTCGAAAAGAAAGCCGGGAGCAGAGGCGATGGCGGCCATCCCGCCATCGGACCTCATTTCTCCTCGCCCCGCAAAGCGACATTGTCACTGAAAATATCGCGTTCGCTTGCTTGATAGACGCGTCGAAGCGTCACAGCCCGGCGGGAGGAAAACAAAATGAGCAAGATTCTCGATGAAGTTTTGGCGGCGAACGCGAACTATGCCGCGACCTTCGGGTCGAAGGGCGATCTCGCGCTGCCCCCGGCGCGCGGCTTCGCCATTCTCACCTGCATGGACGCGCGTCTCGATCCGGCGAAATACGCCGGCCTCTCGGAAGGCGACGCCCATGTCATTCGCAACGCCGGCGGCCGCGCCTCCGATGACGCCATCCGCTCGCTCGTGATCTCGCACAAGCTGCTCGGCACGAAGGAGTGGTTCGTCATCCACCACACCAATTGCGGCATGGAGCTGTTCTGCGACGAGGTGATGGGCGATCTGCTCGAGGACAATCTCTCCACGGCCGCGCTCGACATGTCGACCCTGAAATGGTCGAACCCGCAGCATGGCGGCGGCTGCTCGGCCGGCCATTTCATCAAATGGCACACGATCAGCAATCAGGAAGACAGCGTCGCGCAGGACGTCGCCCGCATCCGCTCGCATCCGCTCGTGCCCAAGAACATCCCGATCTACGGCTATATCTACGACGTGAAGAGCGGCAAGCTCGTGGAAGTTTCCAAGGCGTCGCAGATCGGCCGCGCGGCCTGAGCGCCACCGGCCGCCGTGTGTCGGGAGGCGCGCGCCGCGCGCGTCCCGGCCTCGGGGGCCGCGCCAAAGAAAAATGGCCGGGGAACGCCCGGCCATTTTGCAAACCCGATCGGGAGAACGTGTCTTACTGCGCCGCGAGTTTGATTTCCGCGTAGGAGCAATGCTCCTTGCTCTTTTCGTCGACATGCAGATGCGACGGCGGCTCGACGAAGGGAATGCCGAGCGTCTGCCAGACATCGACGACCGATTCGACGAGGTGCGCGATATGCTCCTGCGTATGCCGGGGCGTCGGCGTGATGCGCAGCCGCTCCGAGCCCTTGGCGACCGTCGGATAATTGATCGGCTGGATGTAGATGCTGTGGCGCGTGAGCAGCAGATCGCTCGCGGCCTTGCACAGCTCCGCGTCGCGCACCATCACCGGCACGATATGCGAGCCGTTTTCGAGCACTGGCAGACCGGCGGCGGCGAGCGCGTGCCGCGTGATATAGGCGGCCCGCTGATGCGCGGCGCGCAGGTCCGGGCGGCGCTTGAGCAGGCGCACGGCGGCGCAGGCGGCGGCGGCCACCGGCGGCGGCAGGGCGGTCGAGAAGATGAAGGCGCCGGCGTAGGAGCGGATCGCGTCGATGACGGCGGCGTCGCCCGCGACATAGCCGCCCATGGCGCCGAAGCCCTTGGCGAGCGTGCCCTCGATCACGTCGATGCGGCCCATCACGCCGTCACGCTCGCAGATGCCGCCGCCGCGCGCGCCATACATGCCGACCGCATGGACCTCGTCGACATAGGTCATCGCGCCATAGCGCTCGGCGAGAGAAGCGATCTTTTCGACCGGCGCGATGTTGCCGTTCATCGAATAGAGGCTCTCGAAGACGATGAGCTTCGGCCGGTCGCCGGCCTCGATCAGCAGCTCTTCAAGATGGGCGAGGTCGTTGTGGCGGAAAATCTTCCTTTCCGCGCGCGACCGCTTCACGCCCTCGATCATCGAATTGTGATTCGACGCGTCGGACAGGATGAGGCAGTTGGGCAGAAGATCGGCGATGGTGGAAATCGCCGCGAGATTGGAAATCCAGCCCGAGGTGAAGACGAGCGCCGCCTCCTTGCCATGCAGATCGGCGAGTTCGCGCTCGAGCTCGACGATGGCGTGACTCGTGCCGGAAATATTGCGGGTGCCGCCCGCCCCGGCGCCGACCTTGCCGGCTGTCTCGATCATCGCCGAGATCGCTTCGGGGTGCTGGCCCATGCCGAGATAGTCGTTGGAGCACCAGACGGTGACGTCTTCGATCGACCCGTCGTCCCTGTGCCAGCGCGCGAGGGGAAAGCTGTCGACGTCGCGCTCCAGATGCACGAAGACCCGGTAACGGCGCTCGTCCTTCAGACGGGAGACGGCCGCCTCGAAATATCGCCGGTAGACCATTGCAGACCCTCGATCTTGACGCCCATCACATCTGGAGAGCGGCCCCGTCCCGCCTGCCCGCCAGTTTGGACGATTTCTTACATAGCCGATCCTGGGCGGGATTGCGAGTGGCGGATTGCCGCGTGGTAGCAGAGTCTTGGGCCACGACGCCATGTCCGCCGGGCGTCCGTTTGATGGCGCCACGGACGACCGCGCTCAGCGGGAGAGTGACCGCCGCCTGCGCCTATCGGCTCGCCAGCTCACGACATTTCGAGAAGACCCGAAGCCGGAATTTTGAGGACGGGAAATGACGACAAGGCTCTCCCCTCCTGGCCCCAACCGGCTTTTGCGAGGCTTGCGGCGCCCGCCCGCGGCCGCCCGCGAATCCGGTTTCTTGACTGCCGATGTGTAAATCCCGCGTCACCCCGCCAGCGCGTCCAGAATCCGCGCCCAGCTCCGCGCCCCCTTGTGGAAGGACGTGTAGCTGTATTTCTCGTTGGGCGAGTGGATGCGGTCGTCGTCGAGCGCGAAGCCGATCATCAGCGCGTCCATGCCGAGATCGCGCTTGAAGGCGCCGACAATCGGGATGGAGCCGCCGCAGCCGGCGAGCGCCGCCTCCTTGCCCCATTCCGCCGCCAGCGCCCGCCGCGCGCGGCTCAACGCCTCCGAGCCAAAGGGCAATTGCAGCGCGTTGGAGGCCCCATGGTTGATGAATTCGACCTTGGCGTCTGCCGGCAGCCGCTCGCGCACGAAGGCCCGGAAGCTCTCCAGCACCGCCTTCGCGTCCTGCTGGCCGACGAGGCGGAAGGAGACCTTGGCGGAGGCCTGCGCCGGCAGCACGGTCTTGGCGCCCTTGCCCGTATAGCCGCCCACGATCCCGTTCACGTCGCAGGTCGGGCGCGCCCAGATCTGCTCCATGATCCCGCGCCCCGGCTCGCCGCCGATGCGGGTCAACCCCACCTCCGAGAGCCACTGCGCCTGGTCGAATTCGAGCGTGCGCCACTGCTCAGCGATGTCCTCGGGAATGTCCGGCACGCCGTCGTAGAAGCCCGGCAGGGTCACCCGGCCCTCGGCGTCGTGCAGATCGGCGATGATTTTCGCCAGCACATGGACGGGGTTGTTCACGGGACCGCCGAACATGCCGGAATGCAGATCGTGGCTGGCGATGCGGATGATCACTTCCTCCTGCGCGAGGCCGCGCAGCATGACGGTGATCGCCGGGGTCGTCGGGTTCCACATGCTGGTGTCACAGACGAGCGCGATGCCCGGCTCCGACAGCTCCTTCTGGTGCCTGGCGAGGAACTCCGGCAGCGACGGCGAGCCGGTCTCCTCCTCGCCCTCGAAGAGGAAGGTGACATGGCAGGGCAGGCCGCCATTGGCCTCGAAGGCGCGGCAGGCCTCGACGAAGGTCATGAGCTGGCCCTTGTCGTCCGACGCGCCGCGGGCGACGATGTCCCGACCGTTGCGGCCCTCGGTCAGACGGGGCGCGAAGGGGTCGGTCTCCCAGAGCTCCAGCGGGTCCGGCGGCTGCACGTCGTAATGGCCGTAGAACAGCACATGCGGCGCGTCCTTGCGCCTGGCGCTGGCGTGGCCGACGACGATCGGGTGGCCCGGCGTCTCGCGCACCTCGGCCGTATAGCCCAGGCCCTTCAACTGCCCGGCCAGCCAATCGGCGGCGCGCAGGCAATGCTGCGTGTAGGCCGGATCGGTGGAGACGGAGGGGATGCTCAGAAGCTCGAAGAGGCGGTCCGTCGACGCCGGGAGATTGGCGTCGATCGTGTCGAGAACAGCGTCGATGGCGGCCATGGAATCACGTCCTTCGCAGTTGATGCGAAGCTAGTGCGAAGGACCCGCCGAGGGAAGGCGCAAAGGGGAAGTTGCGGGAGCGGACGACGCCCCGCCGCCCGCCGGCGACTCCGATCGGCCGCGCTTACCGCGTCGGCGTCGGCGTGCCGCTGCGATAATCGTAGAAGCCGCGCTGGGTCTTCTTGCCGAGCCAGCCGGCCTCGACATATTTCACCAGCAGCGGGCAGGGGCGGTATTTGGTGTCGGCGAGCCCTTCGTGCAGCACCTGCATCACCGAAAGGCAGGTGTCGAGGCCGATGAAGTCGGCAAGCTGGAGCGGACCCATGGGATGGTTCGCGCCGAGCCGCATCGCCGTGTCGATCGCCTCGACGGAGCCCACGCCTTCGTAGAGCGTGTAGATCGCCTCATTGATCATCGGCAGCAGAATGCGGTTGACTATGAAGGCCGGGAAATCCTCGGCCACCGTCACCGTCTTGCCGAGCTTCGCGCAGAAGGCTCTGGCCTCTTCGAAAGTGACGTCGTCGGTCGCGATGCCGCGAATGAGCTCGACGAGCTGCATGCGCGGCACCGGGTTCATGAAATGAATGCCGATGAAGCGCTCCGGCCGGCCGGTGATCGAGGCCAGCCGCGTGATGGAGATGGAGGAGGTGTTCGAGGCGATGATGCCCTCGGGCTTCACCACCAGCGCGACGTCGGCGAGGATCTTGCGCTTGACCTCTTCGTTCTCGGTCGCGGCCTCGATGACGATGTCGCAGTCGCGGAAATCCTGAATCGCGGGCGCGGCGGAGACATGCGGCAATGCGGCGTCGACGGCCTCCGCCGCCAGAAAACCGCGCTCGACCGCCTTCCTCATCTGGACGCCGATGTCCGCGATGCCCGCCTCGATGCGCTCCGGCGTCACGTCATTGATCGCGACGTCCAGCCCCGACAGCGCGCAGACATGCGCAATGCCCTTGCCCATCTGACCCGCGCCGATGACGCCCACTTTGCGAATTTCGAAGCTCATTTTCGAACACCTGGCGAGTGAACCGCCCCTCTCCGGGCGGACGGCTGCGATGCAATTGCGGCCACGTTGCAGTGCAATATAACGCGCGTTCGTGTCGAATGGAAACCGGCAAGCTTCAAAAAGTCTGAATTGGTGAAGAGTGGCTCGTTGGCCGCCAAGCCCCGGCGCCCTCTCCCTGCCTCGCGCGTCAAAGGGCGTCTGAACCGACGCCCGCCTTGCGACGGGCGACGGCGGGTTGGGGAGGGGGCCTTTCAGCCCCCCGCTTATTTGCCGAGCTTCGCCAGCTCCGCGTCGAGCTCCGGGATAGCCTGGAAGAGGTCCGCCACCAGCCCGTAGTCGGCGACCTGGAAGATCGGCGCCTCTTCGTCCTTGTTGATGGCGACGATGATCTTCGAGTCCTTCATGCCGGCGAGATGCTGGATCGCGCCGGAAATGCCGACCGCGACGTAAAGCTCGGGCGCGACCGCCTTGCCGGTCTGGCCGACCTGGAGGTCGTTGGGCGCATAGCCGGCGTCGACGGCGGCGCGCGAGGCGCCGATCGCCGCGTTGAGGCGGTTCGCCACCGGATCGAGCACCTTGTGGAAGTTCTCGGCGGAGCCGAGGGCGCGGCCGCCCGAGATGATGATGCGGGCCGAGGTCAGCTCGGGGCGCTCGGACTTCGCAAGCTCCTCGCTCTTGAAGGACGAGACGCCCGGATTGGCCCCCGCGCCGATCGACTCGACCGGCGCCGAGCCCCCCTCGGGCGCGGCGGCGAAGGCCGTGGTGCGCACCGTGATGACCTTTTTGGCGTCCTTCGCGCGCACGGTCTGGATGGCGTTGCCGGCGTAGATCGGACGCTCGAAGGTGTCGGGCGAGACGACCTTGATGATGTCGGAGACCTGCGCCACGTCGAGCAGCGCCGCGACGCGCGGCAGCACGTTCTTGGTCGCGCTGGTCGAGGGGGCGATGATCACGTCATAGGCGGGCGCGAGCTGAAGGATCAGCGCGGCGACCGGCTCGGCGAGCAGATGGTCGAGCGCGGCGTCCTCGGCGTAAAGCGCCTTCTCCACGCCCGCGATCTTGGCGGCCTGCTCGGCGGCGCCCTTGAGGCCCGGGCCGACGACGAGAACATGGATCGGGCCGCCAATCTGCTGGGCGGCGGTCACGGCCTTGGCGGTCGCGGGCGCGAGCGCGCCATTGGCGGTTTCGGCGAGAAGCAGAATGGCCATGTCAGAGAACTCCCGCTTCCTTGAGCTTCGAGACGAGTTCGGCGACCGAGCCGACCTTGACGCCCGCCGAGCGGGTCGCGGGTTCGGCGGTCTTCAGCACTTCGAGGCGCGGCGCGATGTCGACGCCATAGTCGGCGGGCGCCTTGACGGCGACCTCCTTCTTCTTCGCCTTGATGATGTTGGGCAGGCTGGCGTAGCGCGGCTCGTTGAGGCGCAGATCGGTCGTCACCACCGCCGGGAGCTTGAGGCTCACCGTCTGGAGGCCGCCGTCGATCTCGCGGGTCACGTCCACCGCGCCGTCGGCGATCACGACCTTCGAGGCGAAGGTGCCCTGGCCCCAGCCGAGCAGGGCGGCGAGCATCTGGCCGGTCTGGTTGCTGTCGTCGTCGATCGCCTGCTTGCCGAGCACGATCAGGCCCGGCTGCTCTTCGGCGGCGATCTTGGCGAGGATCTTGGCCACCGCGAGCGGCTCGACGGTTTCGTCGGTCTTGACCAGAATGCCGCGATCGGCGCCCATGGCCAGCGCGGTGCGCAGGGTCTCGTCAGCCTTGGCCGGGCCGATGGAGACGACAACGACTTCCGTCGCCTTGCCGGCTTCCTTCAGGCGCAGCGCCTCTTCGACGGCGATCTCGTCGAAGGGGTTCATGGACATCTTCACATTGGCGAGGTCGACGCCCGAACCGTCCGGCTTGACCCGGATTTTCACATTGTAGTCGACGACCCGCTTGACGGGCACGAGAATCTTCATCGCGCGACCTCTGGAGATGGCGGCTTAGCGCTTGCCGCGCCCTTGCCTCGAAAAACTGTGGCGGTCTGGTAACGGGGGCGCGCGCGCAAGTCAAACGGGGAGGCCGGAACGGCCGTCCGCCTGGCGCGCGCGGCCCGTTCGGCGGATGTGTCAGCCCTCGCTTCCCTCCGGCGGCGCCGGTTGCGACGCGGCGGGCGGCCGGCTCGACGGGCCGCGATCGAAGAGCGGGTGGCTACGGCGCTTGAAGATCGGGGTCAGCGCGAGCCCAGCAACGATGCCGCCGACATGGGCCATCCAGGCGACATGGCTTTCGCCGCCGCCCCAGCTCGCATTCACGAGTTGCAGCAGGATCCAGGCGCCGATGAACAGGAAGCCCGAGGCGTGGAAGGAGAACAGCGGCGGCTTGAGCCCAAACAGCCGCCGCGTCGGCGCACGCGATCCATCGGCCAGGGTGATGACCCAGTAGGGCAGCATGACGAAGGTCAGCGGCGGAAAGAACCCCGTGACGGTCGCGCGCGGATAGAGCAGCAGAAAGGCGGCGCAGACCCCGGAAATGGCGCTCGACGCCCCCACCAGCGGGGTGAAGGACTGGGGCGTCGCGTAAACGTAGAAGACGCCCGCGACGACGCCGCAGGAGAGATAGAACAGCAGGTAGTGCAGCGACCCCATCGCGTCCTCGACATTGTCGCCGAAGACGTAGAGGAACAGCATGTTGCTCAGGAGATGCAGCAGCGAGGAGTGGAAGAAGAGCGCCGTGATCAGCGTCGCCGGGGCCGGCGGCCCCACCACCCAGTCGGCCAGATTGGCCTCGCCGAACAGCACGCGCGGAATGACCGCGAAGCCGCGCATGATGGTCAGCGGATCGCCCAGCGCCTCGCTATAGACGACGAGGAACACCAGCACATTGATCGCGATCAGCGCATGATTGACCACCGGCCGCTTGAGATGGCGCAGGGGCGCGTCGTCGTAGAGCGGCATCACCATGGCGTCAAACCTCGTTTCAGGGGAATTCTGGCCCGAGCCTTTAACATAAGAGCGCCGGCCAGCTTGTCACCTGCGCGCGCGCAGCCAGGCGCAGGCGTGGCCGCGCAGCCCGGCGATGTCGAAGACCAGCACCATCGCCCCGTAGATGGCCGCCCCGGCGACGACCTGCACGACCAGCGTGGCGAAGCCCGGCGCCATGCCGCGCATCGGCAGCAGCGCGACGAACATCACCCCCGTCCCCACCACCGCCGCGTACAGATCCCAGAAGGAGGGCCAGACCGGCTGCGCCCGCAGCGCGAAATAGATGGTGGCGGCGAGCGCGGCGACATAGCCGCCCGCCTGGGCGACGGCGAGATTGGAGGCGTCGCGCCCCCAGGGCAGGGCGAACAGCAGGAGCAGCGAGGCGGCGGCGGCGGCGGCGGCGGCCAGGACGAGCGGCGCCGTGCGCTTGGCGATCTGGAAGATGGGGTTCACCCCGAAGTTGATCATGCCCATGGCGAAGAGCCCCGGCAGCAGCAGGCCGAGATAATGGCCGAAGGGGCCGCGATACTGCCCCGGCACGATCAGCGCCTGCACCGACGGCATGACCAGCCACAGCCCGACGCAGGCCGGCAGCAGAAAGGCGAAGACGACGCCCATATTGGCGGCGACCTGCGCGAGCCCGCGATCCTCGCCATGCTTCTCATGGGCGGCGACGGCGATCTGGAACAGCAGCACGTCGAGCGCCGAGCCGAAGGCCGACACGGCCCGCACGCCGAGGTCATAGGCGAGCGCGAATTGCCCGGTTTCGGCGAAATCATAGACGCTGGCGACGATGGCGCGGGCCGCGAGCGGCATGGTCTGATAGAGCAGATGGGCGGCCACGATGGGGGCGCTGTAGGCGGCGAGCAGCCGCACCGTGTCGATCTCGGCGTCGCGATAGCGCACGCCGGGGTCGTGCAGCGCCGGGCGGCTGATGAGCACCGTGCCGAAGAGGCTGGCGACGCCGCCCGCCAGCGCCACGCCCGCCGAGCGGAAGACATAGGCCCCGCCGCCGATGAGGACAAACGCCAGCATATTCTTCACGAGGACGAGGCGGCCATAGGCGGCGTCCTCGAACCGCGCGCGGGCGAGCGCGGTGGAATAATCGAACAGCCCGTTCGCCGTGGCGGTGAGCAGGGCGAGCAGAATGAGCTCGCTGTCGAAGTCGAGCGTCGGGCCGATCAGCGCATAGACCAGCGTCGTCACGAAGAGAAAGGCGGTGACGAGGAGGAAGGACGCGCCGAGCGTCGAGCGGATGATCGGTTCGCTCTCGCGGGTGCGCCGCGAATAGAAGCGCGTGGCGGAGAGCCGCAGCCAGTCGTAGAGCGCCGTCTGCACCACCACGGCGATGGAAAAGGCGAGCGCGAAGCGCCCATATTCCTCCGGGCCGAGGAACTTCGCCACCAGCAGGCCGATGATGAAATTGGTGATGGTGTTGGCGAGGAAGGCGAGAAGGACGCTCACGGGAGAAAGACCCCCTCCCTGTCTCTCCCCCGCTTCGCGGGAGAGGGGACGCTCGCGATCCGCATCGCCGGCGAAGGCCACGGCCTGGCTCCCTCTCCCGCGAAGCGGGGGAGGGTCGGGGAGGGGGCCCCCACCATTTTCATCCTACCCGTCACGCGCTCCAGCGCCCGAGCGCCGCCAACTCGCGCAGCGCCTGCGCGTCGCGCGGGGTCACGTCGGGATATTCGGCGTCCGCCGTCGACGGGTCGAAATATTTCCAGGAGCGGGCGCATTTGACGCCCGGCGCCCGGCTCGGGACCACGGCCACGCCCGCGACCTCCGGCAGACGGAACGCGTCGGCGGGTCCCTCGCCGGTCTCGATCGACAGATCCGACACGATGCAGATTTCCGCGAAATCCACGCCGTCGAGCGCCGCGCGGAGATGGCCGTCGGCGATGAACACGGCGGGCGCCGCCTCGAGCGACGAGCCGACGCGCTTTTGCGCGCGTTCGATTTCCAGCGCGCCGGTCACCACCGACCGGATGGCGCGCACGCTCTCCCATTTCTTCGCCAGCGCCTCGTCGCGCCAATGCGAGGGAATGTCCGGGAAGCTCTCGACATGTACGGAGACGGCCTGCGGATAGCGGGCAAGCCACGCTTCCTCCGCCGTGAAGACGAGGATCGGCGCGAGCCAGGTCGTCACGCAGCGGAAGATGTGCTCGATCACGGCGAGCGACGCCCTGCGCTTTGCGCTCGACGGCGGCTCGCAATAGAGCGCGTCCTTGCGAATGTCGAAATAGAAGGCCGACAGATCGCTGGTCATGAAGGGCGTGAGCAGCGCCACGACCTTCTTGTAGTCATAGGCCGCGTAAGCGGCGCGGATGGCGGCGTCCATCTCGACGAGGCGATGCAGCATGAGCCGCTCCAGTTCGCCGGCGTGTTCGAGCGCCGCTTCGTCGTCGGCGCCGTAATGGGCGAGCGCGCCGATCATCCAGCGCAGCGTGTTGCGCAATTTGCGATAGAGATCGACGAAGGTCTTGAGAATCTCGGGGCCGACACGCAGATCGTCCGCATAATCCGAGGCCGCGACCCAGAGGCGCAGGATGTCCGCGCCCGAGTCGGCGATGACCTTCTGCGGCGCGACGACATTGCCGAGCGACTTCGACATCTTGCGGCCCTTCTCGTCCAGCACGAAGCCATGCGTCAGCACGGCGTCGTACGGCGCGCGGCCCCGCGTGCCGCAGCTTTCGAGAAGCGAGGAATGGAACCAGCCGCGATGCTGATCCGACCCTTCGAGATACATCACCTCGTCGTCGCCGCCGTCGCGCTTCCTGTGAATGCCGGCGAGCGCGGGGAAGTGTTCGGGATCATCCAGCACGAAGGCGTGGGTCGAGCCTGAGTCGAACCACACGTCGAGAACGTCGGCGACTTTCTCGTAGTCGTTGGGGTCGTAATCCGGCGCGAGGAAGCGCTCGGCGGCGCGCGCCTCGTACCAGGCGTCGGCGCCCTCCTTTTCGAAGGCCTCGACGATGCGGGCATTTACACGCGAGTCCACGAGGATGTCATGCCCGCCCTTCTTCACAAAGACGGCGATCGGCACGCCCCAGGCGCGCTGGCGCGAAACGACCCAGTCGGGACGATTGGCGATCATGCCGCGAATGCGGTTCTCGCCCGCCGCCGGCGTCCATTGCGTACGGGAGATTTCTTCGAGCGCCACGCCGCGCAGCGTGGGAGCGTTCGCGCCCGCGCCCGCCATCGGCTTGTCCATCGCGATGAACCATTGCGGGGTGTTGCGGAAGATCACCGGTTTCTTGGAACGCCAGGAATGCGGATATTGATGCTTCAGGCGCCCGCGCGCGATGAGATTGCCGGCCTTGACCAGTTCGGCCATCACGGCCTCGTTGGCGTCGCCCTTCTCGCCCTTTTCGGTGAGCACGCGCTTGCCCGGAAAGCCCGGCGCTTCCTGCGTATAAAATCCGTCCTCATCGACCGTATAGGGAATGCGCGTGTCGACGCCGCTCTCCGCGAGGCGGCGGCCGTTCGCCATCCAGATGTCGAAATCCTCGCGGCCATGGCCCGGCGCCGTATGCACGAAGCCCGTGCCCGTGTCGTCCGTCACATGATCGCCGTCGAACAGCGGCACGTCGAAAGCGTAGCCCAGATGCGCGAGGGGATGGGCGCAGATGAGATCGCCCAGTTCCTCGGCGCGCACGTCGCGCAGCCGCTCGAAGCCCTCGACCTTCGCCGCCTTGAACACGTCGCCCGCAAGCTTGTCGGCGAGAATGAATTTCGCGCCCGGGAAGGCCCAGTTGTTGTCCGGGGCCTCGGTCACCCGATAGAGGCCGTAGGCGATCTTCGACGAATAGGAAATCGCGCGATTGCCCGGCAACGTCCAGGGCGTCGTGGTCCAGATCACCACGCGCGCGTCGGCGAGATCGTCGGGCGCGCCCTTCGGGATCGGGAAGGCGACCCACACCGTATCCGAGGTGTGGTCCTCATATTCGACTTCCGCCTCCGCCAGCGCGGTCTTTTCGACGACGCTCCACATCACCGGCTTGGAGCCGCGATAGAGCAGGCCGTTCTCGGCGAATTTCAGGATTTCGCGGGCAATGATCGCTTCGGCCGGATAGGCCATGGTGGCGTAGGGCGTGTCCCACTCGCCGGCGACGCCGAGCCGCTTGAACTCCTCGCGCTGAACCGAAAGCCAGCGCTCCGCATAGGCGCGGCACTCGCGGCGGAAGGCGATCATCTCGTCGGGACGCGAGAAGTCCGGCTTCTTCTTGCCTAAAGCGCGGTAATTCTCTTCCTCGATCTTCCACTCGATCGGCAGGCCATGGCAGTCCCAGCCCGGCACATAGACGCAGTCCTTGCCGGTCATGCGCTGGCTGCGCGTGACGATGTCCTTGAGAATCTTGTTCAGCGCATGGCCGATGTGGATGTTGCCGTTCGCATAGGGCGGCCCGTCATGCAACGTGAATTTCGGCCGCCCGGCCGCGGCCTCGCGCATTTTTTCGTTGAGGCCGATCTCCGCCCAGCGCTTCAGGAATTCCGGCTCGCGCTGGGGCAGGCCCGCGCGCATCGGAAAGTCGGTCTGCGGCAGATAAAGGCTCGTCGAATAGTCCGGCCCTTTGGGCGCTTCGTCGTTCATGGCTCGATAAACCGGGGTCGGGGCCGGGATCGCCGGCAAGTCCGCGTGACATAAAGGATTTGGCAAGGAAGCGCCAACGCGCTGATAACCCGGGCTCCGCGCGAGCTCTGCTCAAGCGCGGACCGGGCCGGTAATTCGCCTTGGCCGGACAGTCAGCATGCCCCCCTTTAGCAAGCGGGGCGGCGAAAGCCAATCGAGCTAGCGCAAGCGGCGGAAGGGGCCGAGGCCGAGCCTGTTGGCGACCCATGCGCCGGCGCCGAGCAGGGCCGCCGCCGGGACGAGGATGAGAAACAGGCCGGACAGGAAAAACAGCCCGAGCCCGACGAGCGTCATCAGCCCGAGCCCGAGCAGCATGCTCTGGAACGGTCCGAGCCGGATGAGCCTGACCTCGCCAGAGCCCGACGAGACCCAGATGCGGGAGGCGGCGAAATCGTCTTCGCGCTCCTTGCCCGGCGGGATGATCTCGATGTCGCCCCTGCGTTCCTCGTTCATGACGCGGACTCCCTCGTGTCAGGCAACGAAGATAGGCGCTCGCCGCGCGCCCTGCAACGCGGCGAGTCGTTCGCCTCACCGGCCGGCGTAACCATAACGGCCGTGATCGCGGCGGTCGACGGCGTCGAGCTCGCGCGCGACCATCGGCGCCATGCGCGCGGCGATGTAATCGGAGCCGGCGGCGTTGGGATGTTCGCCGTCGCTGAGCATGCGGCCCGGATTGCCGAAGACGCCGTCGAGGAAGAAGGGATAATAGGCCACCCCCTCGCGCGCCGCCAAAGTCGGATAGACCGCGTCGAAGCGCCGCTTGTAGGACGGATCGCGCTTGGGCAGCGAGACCATCCCGGTCAGGATCACCCGCGCCCCGACGCGCTTGCTGTGATGGACGATCGTCTGAAGGTTGCGGTAGACGGCGCCCGGATCGGCGTCGCCCAGCATGTCGTTGCCGCCCAATTCGACGATCACCACATCCGCGCCGCCGCTGAAGGCCAGCGGGATGCGGTCGACGCCGACGTCCGTCGTGTCGCCCGCGCGCGAGCTGTTCATGATCAGCGCGTCGCCGCGTCCGCGCTGGGCGAGACGCCGGCGCAGCGCCTCGGGAAAGCTCGCTTCTTCGGGGAGGTTGAAGCCGGAGGTCAGGCTGTCGCCGAAGATCAGAACGCGTTTGAGATGCCGCGCCTGCGCGGCCTCGAAGGTCGCGCCGAAACCGAGCGTAAGGGTCAGAAAGGCGAGGATAAACCGCATGACGCCGCTCATGACAATCCTCCGGTAAGGAGAGTTGTCAGCCCCTGCAAGAAAGGCTAGGGCCGCGTGGCGACGGACCAAGCGCGGCGGGAGGATGTTTTGCTGGAAAGCAGGCGCGACGCCGTCATGGGGGCGCCATACCCTCCTTGCGAAGCGCACTCGATCAGCCGTTTTGTTGAGTTCATCGCCAATTTTACGACCTGATCCCCATACCTCCCCTTCACGGGGAGGTCGGCGGTCGCAGACCGCCGGGTGGGGTTCGAGCCGCGACAGCCATGGTGAGGCCTTGACCCCACCCGGTCCCTTCGGGACCACCCTCCCCGTGAAGGGGAGGGATGCGCCCACCTTGCGAGGTCAATCGGAAGCGCCTATCGGCTCTTCAGCATCCCGCGCGCCTTTGCGCTGTCGTCCTCCATCTGGGCGATGAGCGCCTCGACGCTGTCGAATTTCTCCTCGCCGCGGATGAAGCCGTAAAAGGCGACCTCGACGTCCTTGCCGTAAAGATCGCCCTCGAAGTCGAAGACGAAGACCTCGAGCAGCGGCGGACCATTGTCGAAGGTCGGGCGGCGGCCGAAATTGGCGACGCCCTTGCGCACGACGCCGTCGGCCTCCAGCGTCACCGCGTAGATGCCGTGCCGCAGCCGGTTCGAGGGATCGAGCGCGAGATTGGCGGTGGGGAAGCCGAGGAGACGGCCGCGCTTGTCGCCATGGCGCACGACGCCGCGCACGAAATAGGGATGGCCGAGAAGGCGCTGGGCCAGCGCCACGTCGCCCTTCTCCAGCGCCTCGCGCGTCGCGGTCGAGGAGACGGCGTCGAGACTGCCCTCCCCGTCGCTGGTGATGCGGTCGACGATCTCGACCGAAAAGCCCAGCCGCGCGCCTTCCGCGCGCAGGAAATCGGCGTCGCCCGCGCGGCCGGCGCCGAAGCGGAAATCATAGCCCGCGACCGCCGCCGAGACGCCAAGGCGCCCGGCGAGGACGCCCTCGGTGAAGACCGAGGCCGGCTGCGCGGCGAACTCCCGGTTGAAGGAGAGCACGATCATGCCGTCGAGCCCGAGGCGAGCGGCCTGCGCGGCCTTGGCGGCGGGCGGGGTGAGGCGGAAGATCACGGGCCTGCCGGCGAACACATCCGCCGGATGCGGCTCGAAGGTCAGCAGCGCGCAGGGCTTGCCGAGCTTTTTCGCCAACGCCTGGGCGCGCGCCACGACGCCGCGATGGCCGCGATGCAGGCCGTCGAAATTGCCGATGGCCACGACCGCGCCCTCAAGCCCCTGCGGCGGCGTGAGCGGATCGCGGGCGACGATGAAGGAGGGGGCCACGATCAAGGAGCCGACGCCGTCAGGCGGTCGCCGGTTTCTCCACCGGCGCGGCGGCGCGCGCGGCCTGTTCGCGCGAGGGCACCATCACCAGCGCCTCCCCGTCGAGCACCACCTTGCCGTCGACGAGACATTCGCATTTCAGCTTGGCCCGGCGGCCCTTCTCGACGAGCTCCACCACTTCGACGACCACGGTGATGACGTCGCCGATCTTGACGGGAGCGCGGAAATTCAGGGTCTGCGACAGATAGACGGCGCCCGGGCCGGGCAGATACATGCCGATGACGGTCGAGATCAGCGAGGCCGTGTAGAGGCCGTGCACGATGCGCTCGCCGAAGCGCGTCTTGGACGCGAAATGGTCGGAGAGATGGATGGGATTGCGGTCGCCGGAGAGATCGGCGAAAGCGATGACGTCGTCGTCCATCACCGCCTTCATCAGCGTCTCGCGCATGCCGACGCTCAGATCTTCGAAATAATAGATTTTGAAGGGCGTCGACATGGGGGTCACCGGAACGTTGCGAGTGGGAGAGGTTAAGGGGCGTTTAAGCCCGTTGGCCCCTTATTACCAGAAAATTGCGCGGGCCAAAGCCACGGGCCTGGCGCCGGCGGCGTCGATCAGCCGCGCCAGCGCGGCCGGATCGACGGCCGCGCCGCCCGGACGCAGCTCCTCGCCATGCACCCCGTCGGTGATGAAGACGCAGTCGAGCCCGGCCCGGCCGGCGCCGGCGAGATCGGTCAGCGCGCCATCGCCGATGGCGACGATTCGGGACCCGTCGACCGGCGCGCCGTTCAGGCGCGCCAGCCGCTCGCGGGCGGCGGCGTAGATGGGCGGATGCGGCTTGCCGAACATCAGGACCCTGCCGCCCATGGCGGCGTAGCGCTCGGCGAGCGCCCCGGCGCAATAGACCACGTCGTCGCCAATGGCGACGACAATGTCCGGATTGGCGCAGAGCATGGTGAGATCGCGCGCCTTCAGAGCCGCCAGCCGCTCGTCGTAATCCTGCGGGATCTCCGCGCGCTCCTCGAAGAGGCCGGTGCAGACGACGTACTCCGCCTCGTCGGGACCGACCTTGCGCAGCGGCGCGCCGAGGCGCCGGCCCGCCTCCTCGAACAGACCATTGTCGCGCGGCGGGCCGAGGTGGTAGCAGGCCTGCCCCTTGCGGGCGATCATGTCCAGAAGCGTCAGTTCGCCCGCCGAGACGAGATCGTCGAAAGCGTCCTGCGGCAAGCCGATCCCCAGGAGCTGGCGGCGCACTTCGTCGTCCGGCCGCGAGGCGTTGGTGACGAGCACCACCCGCCCGCCCCGGTCGCGGAAGGTCTTCAGCGCCGCGGCGGCTTGCGGGAAATGCCGCTTGCCGTCGATGAGCACCCCCCAGACGTCGCACAGGATGGCGTCATAGCGGCCGGAGAGCTCATGCAGACCGGCGATCTCGGGGACCTCGCTCGCGACGTCGATCAAAAACGCGCCTCCTCGAAAGCGGCGGCGTGGGCGCTCTCGGCCACGGGGACGAAATCGCCCGTCGCTTCGTCGAGCGCCAGCAGGCGGCCGTCGGCGACGCCGAAATAGGCGGCGTGGAGATGGAGATAGCCGCGCCGCTCGAGCACCTGCACCATCGGGAAGCTGCGCAGATGGGACAGGGTGAGCTTGATGGCCTCAAATTCGAGCTTCTGGAGATAGGCCGGGCTTTCGGGATCGGGGGCGACGCCGAGCGCCTCGACGGCGGGGGCGAGCATCTTGATCCAGTCGCCGATGAAGTCGCTGTGGGAGAGGCGGGGCGTCTCGGGATTGGCGGTGATGTCGGCAAAGGCGCGCACGCCGCCGCATTGGGCGTGGCCCAGCACGACGATATGCTGCACCTCCAGCGCCATGATCGCATATTCGAGCGCGGCGGAGGCGCCGTGGAAATGGTCGTCCGGCTCGTAAGGGGGAACCAGCGCCGCGACATTGCGCAGAACGAAGAGCTCGCCGGGGCCGGCGTCGAAGATCGCCTCGGGCGCGACGCGCGAGTCGCAGCAGCCGATCACCATGGTCGTCGGCCGCTGGCCCTTGAGGGCGAGCGTCCGGAATCGGGCCTGCTCGGCGCGGAAACGGCCGGAGAGAAACACCTTGTAGCCGTCGACGAGGTGAGACGGGAGGGCGTCGGGCGCCTGGCTGTCGTCAGCTTGCATGTTTGGCCGTTCGAAATGGATGCACGCGGGAGGGCCCCGCGAAGGCGGATGGCGGAGACGCCTCTTATTGTGTAGGAGAGCCGGCGCGGCAAGTGAAATGCGTCGCGCTTTGGCGACGGACGATGATTCGAGCGAGCTTGAGAGATGATTTCGAAACTGAAACGTAGCGTGCTGGCCATGCCGGGCTCGAACGCCCGCGCGCTGGAAAAGGGCAAGAGCCTGCCCGCCGACGTTCTGATGTTCGAGCTCGAGGACGGCGTCGCCGAGGCCGCCAAGGAGACGGCGCGGGCGCAGGTCGCCGAGGCGGTGCGCAACGGCGGCTATGGCGCGCGGCAGATCGTCGTGCGCGTCAATGCGCGCGGCTCCGAATGGTACAAGGCGGATGTGGCGGCCGTCGCCCCGACCGGCCCCGACGCCATCGTGATCCCCAAGGTCAATTCGCGCGACGACATTCTCAAGGCCGCCGCCGACATCGTCGCCGCCGGCGCGCCGCTCGGGACCCGCCTGTGGGCGATGATCGAGACGCCGCGGGCGATCTTCGACATCGAGAAGATCGCGAGCGCCGCCGACGATCCGGCCTCGCGGCTGGAAGTTCTGGTGCTCGGCCCCAATGACATCGCCAAATCCACCCGCGCCCGCCTCACCCCCGGCCGGCCGGCGCTCACGCCCTGGCTCTCGGCCGGCGTCCTCGCCGCGCGCGTGCATGACATCGAGATCATCGACGGCATCTACAACGACTTCACCGACGACGCCGGGCTGCGCCGCGAGGCCGAGCAGGGCCGCGACATGGGCTTCGACGGCAAGATGCTCATCCACCCCAGCCAGATCGGCCCGGTGAACGAAATCTTCGCGCCCTCGGCCGACGAGGTCGCCTTCGCCCGCAGGATCATCGCGATCTTCGACGAGCCCGAAAATCTCGAGAAGGGCGTGGTGCAGATCGACGGCAAGATGGTGGAGCGCCTGCATCTCGATATCGCGCGGCGCACGCTGGCGCTGATGGAAGCCGCCGGCTGATCGTCGACAAAGCGCGCGAAAGCCTGTTTCGCGGGCAGGCGGCCTATTCTATACCTGACTTGCGAGGGTGAAACGAAAGCAAGGACGGCAAGCATGGCGGCGCCTCAACCCGAGAAGAGCGATCAGGCCTCCAAGGTCCAAAGCCAAACCGCCGGCGGGGCCCCTGCGCCCGCCGTCGCGGGCGCCGGGAGCGCGAAGGCCGCAGCGCCGGCGCGTCGCTCGGGGAAACTCGCCTCGCGGCTGCTGCTCTCCGCCGCCGTCCTCCTCGCGCTTGCCGGCGTCGCCGGCTATGGCGCGCTGCAATTGCGGGAGACCGACCCGCGCGTCGGCGCCGCCGCCGATTATGTGGATCGCGGGCTCGTCGAGGCGCGCGGCCTGATCGCCGGCCTGACCGGCGAGGCGCCGAAACCCGACGCCCAGCGCACGATCGCACGCCCCTCCCTCGACAAGGCTCCGCTTGCGGCGGCTCCCGCTCAAGGGGATGCGACGGCCGACGCCGAAAAGGCCATCGAGACGCCGCCGCCCCCGGCGGAGCAAGGCGCCGCTCCCGAGGCCCCCGCCAAGTCTGCGGAAGACAAGCCGGTGGAAGGAAAGCCCGTGGAGGACAAGGCGGCGGCGGAGAGCAAGCCGGACGCCCTCCCGGTCGAAAAGCCTGTCGAAACGAAGGCGGCCGACGCCGCCCCTGCGGCGCCGAAGCCGGAAAGCGCCCCCGCGGCCGCCATCGCGGCGGCCCCCGCGCCCGCCGCCCGGACGGAGAGCCGCGACGCCGACGGATTTACCGATCGCGACCTGATCTCCGCGCTCGAGGGCCGCATCGACGCGCTGAGCGAGGAAACGCGCGCCCTGCGCGAAAGACTGGACGCGCCGAAAAACGAGTCTCGCGCGGCCACGGAGGCCGAAGTGCAGCGGCCCGCCGCAACCTCAGACGGCGCCGCCGCCGCCGTGGTTCTGGCCTTCGCGCTTCAGCGCGAGCTGGAGGCGGGCCGGCCCTTCGCCGCGGAAATCGCCGCCTTCTCCCGCCTCGGGACGGAGCCCGCCCCCGCGCCCGTCCTGATCGACGTCGCCGAGAAGGGCGCGCCGACGGGTCCGGCGCTGCGCGACGCCTTCCTGCCCATCGCCAAGAAGCTGCGGGCGCAGGAAGCGCACGCCGACTCGGGCGCCCTGACCGATCATCTTCTTCAGGGCGCGAGCAAGCTCGTGAAGGTGCGGCCGACCGGCGAGCCGCAGGCCGAGACGCTTGAGGGCAAGCTCGACCGGCTGGAGGCGGCGCTCGCTCATAATGACTTCGGCGCGGCGACAGGCTTCTTCGACAGCCTGCCTGAAGAGGCGCGGTCGGAGGCCGCGGACTTCGGCGCGCGCCTGCGCCAGCGCCAGGAGGCGGCGAAGGCCGCCGACGATCTGCTCAGCGGCTCCATCGCCGCGCTTGGCAAGAAATAAGCGGAGCTCAACCGCCATGCTTTTCCTGTTCTTCTTTCTGGTTGCGCTCTCCGTCGCCGCTTATGGGATCGTCTGGCTGGCCGACCAGCCCGGATCGCTGACGCTCGAATTCGCCGGTCAGCACATCGAGACCTCGATTCCGGTCGCCATCGGCGGGCTTTTGCTGCTCATCGCGGCGGTCATTCTCGCCTGGGCGATTTTCGTCGCTCTGGTGCGGCTGCCGGGACGCGTCGCCGGCGGCTCGCGCGAGCGGCGCAAGGCGAAGGGGCTCGACGTGCTGTCGCAGGGTCTCGTCGCCGTCGGCGCCGGCGACCTCGCCCGGGCCAAAAAGGCCGCCCAGCTCGCCGAGAAACTGCTCCCCGACGAGCCGCTGACGCAGCTTCTGGTCGCGCAGGCGGCGCAACTTTCGGGCGACAACACAGCCGCCGCCAAGGCCTTTCACAAGATGACGCTGAAGCCCGAGACCAAGCTGCTGGGCCTGCGCGGCTTGCATGTCGAGGCGAAGCGCCGCGAGGACGCGGAGGCGGCGCATCATTTCGCGTCCAAGGCACAGGACATTGCGCCCCTGCCCTGGGCCGGCGCGGCCGTGCTTCAGCATCTCGCCGCCGCCGGCGATTGGGAGAAGGCGCGCGAGGCGCTGGAAAAAAGCGTCTCCGCCAAGGCCCTCGACCTCGCCGAGGCGCAGAAGCTGCGGGCGGTCATCGAGACCGCCATGGCCATTCAGCGCGAACGCAACGAGCCGCATGACGCGCTGCATCTCGCCCGCCAGGCGCTCAAGCGCCGGCCAAATTTCGTTCCCGCCGCCGCGACGGCGGCGCGGGTGCTGATCCGCCACGGCGACCAGAAGCAGGCGATGAAGCTCCTCGAGTCGGTCTTCGCCGCCAATCCGCACCCGGATCTCGTCGAGGTTTATCTCGAAGCCCTGCCGCGCGAGGCGAACAGCCAGCGCGTCGCGGGGGTCGAAAAGCTCGCGCGGCTCGCCTGGTCGGCGCCGGCCGGGCGTCATGCGCTGGCGGAAGCGGCGCTGGCCGCCCGCGACTTCGCCAAGGCGCGCGAGGCGCTGACGCCGCTCGTCGCCGACGGCCAGCACCCGACCGCGCACACCTGCCTGCTGATGGCCGAGATTGAGGATGCGGAAAACGGCCCCTCCGGGCCGGTGCGCGAGTGGCTCGCCCGCGGCTCGCGCGCGCCGCGCGACCCGGTCTGGATCGCCGATGGCGTCGTCTCCCGGCATTGGCTGCCGATTTCGCCCGTCAGCGGACGCCTCGATGCCTTCGAATGGAAGACGCCGCCGCATTCGGCGCATCATCTGACCGAGGAAGGCCGCCCGAATATCCCGACCGCCTTCCTGTCGCGGCCGGAGGAGCGCCCGGCGCTGGAGGCGCCGGCGCAGCCGTAGGGCGCTGTCGCAGCGGAGCCCCGTTCGGACAAACGAACGGGCTCTATCGGCCGCGCGCCCGCTCCGCGCGGCGGATGCGCACATAAAGCGCGCCCTCGCCCCCGTGATGGCGCGCGGCTTCTCCGAAGCCGACGACCACGTCGCGCAGATGCGGCGCCTGCAGCCACATGGGCACGACGCGCCGCAGCACCCCGCCTTCCTCGCGCGATAGGCCCTTGCCCGTCACCACGATCGCGACCTTGGCCCCATCCGCCTGCGCCCGCCGCAGGAAGGAGCCGAGCGCGCGCTGCGCCTCGTCCTGCCGCAAGCCGTGAAGATCGAGCTTGGCGTCGACCTCCAGCCGCCCGCGCTTGATCTTGACCCGGGTGCGATGGTCGATCTCGGTCAGTGGCGTGGGCGACGGGGCCGGCGCCGGGCGGTCGCGATGCGGGACCGGGGCCGGCTTCTGCCCCGCCTCGCGCAGGGGCGCGGGCGGTTTGGGCGCGGGCGCCGGCTCGATGGCGGGCGTCGGGGGTCGCGTCCGGAACGGCGTGACGCTCGCCGTCACGATCTCCCACAGCTCGGCCTCGGCATGGGTGAGGCGGCGCACGTAACGGGGCTTGTCGCTCACGGGGTCCCCGCGCGCGGGAGCAGAACGGTGAACTCAGCCGCGTGCCGGACGCGGCCGGCGAGCGCGCCCGCGCGGGCGCCGGAGCCGAAAAACAGATCGGCCCGCGCCGCGCCCAAAATCGCCGATCCCGTGTCCTGCGCGATCATCAGCCGATTCAACCCCGTTTCCGCCTCGCTCTCCCAGGGAACGCGCGTCGCGATCCAGAAGGGAAGCCCATAGCACCAGATCGACCGGTCCACGGCGATGGCGCGCAGCGGCGTCAGCGCGCAGCCTTCACCGCCGATCGGCCCCAGGCGCCGGTCTTCCGAGTCGTCAATACGGAAGAATACATAAGAATGATTTTCATGCATCAGCCTCCGACCGGGCGCGTCGGGCGCGAGGCCCATGTCGCGCAATTGGCGCTTCAGCCTTACGAGCGACATTTCCGGCTCGGGGATGAGTCCACGCTCGATGGCGAGCCGCCCGATGGACGTGTACGGCCAGCCGTTGCGGCCGTCATAGGTCAGCGCCAGCGTCGTCCCGTCGTCGAGACGCAGCCGCGCGGAGCCCTGCACCTGAATGAAAAACAGCTCCACGGGATCGCGCAGCCAGGCGAGCGGAACGGCCCCCGTGGCTGCGTCCCGCGTCTCGATGGCGCGCCGGTCGGGGTAAGGCGCCAACGCGCCTCCCGGCAGACGCCGCGCGCCAGCGAGCGCCTCGCCGGAGGCGAGACGCAGCGGCGCGTCGTTGAGGGTGACGAGATCCGGGGGGCGGGACAGCGCCGGTGTTTCGAAGCCGGGTTCCGGCGCGAGCCGCGCCTCGATCTCAGGCTCGTAATAGGCGGTGACGAAACCCGGCTGGGGCAGCCGCCAGGGCGCGAACCAGCGCCGGAAAAAATCGCCGCCGCGGCAATCCGCCCGAAGCGCGGCGCGGGCGGCGTCGATCAGGCCCGCCGGAGGAGGACAAGCCGGACGCTGCTCCGCCTCCCCGCCCAGAAGGCGCGCGGCGGAGCGGCGAAAGACCGCGAAAGCGGCGTCGAGGTCGTCCTCATCGAAACCGGGAACCGCCTCGAAGGCGACCGGCGCGAGGTCCCCCGGCGCGCGCAAGGGCTAGGCGGCGCGGGTGCCGACGAGCTTCCAGTTGGGATCCGCCGCGCGGGGATCGCGCGCGAAGGTCCACAGCTCATCGACCGGCGCGGTGTGGCCGCCCTCGATGGTCTCGCCCGCCTTGTCCTTGCGGACGGTCATCAGCCGCACGGCGAAGCGCACGGTGATCTCATTGAGGCGCGAGGCCACGCGCGCCGAATCGATCAGGGCCGAATCGATCGCGACGATCGCCGTCTCCACGGTTTCGCCCGCCTGCTCGCGGCGCGCGATCTCGCCGCCGAAGCCGTCGAAGACATCCTTGGAGAGAAGCGGCCGCAGCGTGTCGCGATCGCCCTTGGCGAAGGCGGTCACGATGATCTCGTAGGCGCGTCGCGCGCCGTCGAGAAAGGCGTGGCCGTCGAAACGCGGATCTGCGGCGGCGATGGCGTCGAGCGCGGGCGCGGCGTCGGCGCCTTTTTCGACGACGCCGCTCCAGCGGTCCTCGGGACGGGACGCGGGCAGGTCCTGCGCCGGCGGCGCGCCGGGCAGCGGCGCGCGGCGCAGCGGCGCGCGCGTCTGGAACTGCGCCGGCGGGGCTTCCTCGCGGTCGACGCGCACGCCGAGCACGGAGCGAAGCTTCCAGACGACGAAGATGGCGAGTGCCGCAAAAACGATGAGCGACGGGTCGAAGGGTTCGCCGGTCGGCGACATTGATATCTCCCGGATCGAGCTTTTCTCGGCTACCATGTCGCGGCTCGCATGTCACGAATCAAGGGCCGCGCGCATCGCCGCGGCCCGTGTGCGGCCAGGCGCTTGCGCCTTGCGCCGAACAGGCGCCGGACCGGCGCACATCATGCGCGACGCCAACGCGCGGGAGAGCTTTGACGGCCGTGAATCAGAGAACCAAGCTCGTCGGCCTGGGGCTGTGCCTCTGGCTCGCGCTGGAGATTGTCGCTTTCGCTTTCGTGCTGCGCGCCGTCGGGCTTCTGGCGGCGATCGCGCTCGGGATGGCCACGACCGCGATCGGACTGTCGGACGTGAAGCGCCTGCTTTCCGTCTGGCGGGAGCGCGGCCGGCTGCGCGCCGAGGGCGCGATGATCGATGGAGCCTTGCAGGCGCTCGCCTCGCTGCTGCTGATCCTGCCCGGCTTCGCCTCCGATGTGGCGGGCCTCGCGCTCAAATCGCCCTCGGTGCGGGCCGCGGTGCTGGCCGGGCTGCGGGACCGCAATGGCGCGGCGCGCGCCGCGAGCGGGCCGCAGACCATCGATCTCGAGCCGCATGAGTGGAAACATCTCACCAAGAGCGGCCGGCCCCAGCGCAAGCGGCGCAAGAGCGGCGGAGTCTCGCCGGCTCCCTGAACCCCCCGCGCCTTGTTCCGGCCGGACAGACGTGTTACCCGGGCGCCGATTTCACCATCGCCGCAGGGCTGGAGATTCCCGACATGACCGACACCAATGGAAACGGCGCCAATCCCGCGGCCGGGGGCGCGCCGGCCCTCAATGCGCTCGTCCAATATCTGAAGGACTTCTCCTTCGAGAACCCCAACGCCCCCAATTCGCTGGGGCCGCAGGAAAAGGCGCCGGACATTTCCATTCAGGTCAATGTCAACGCCCGCCAGCTCGCCCCCACCGATTTCGAAGTGTCGCTGACGCTCGACGCCAAGGCCGGCGACGGTCCCGGCCTGCTGTTCAAGCTCGACCTCGAATATGGCGGCGTCTTCCGCCTCATCAACATTCCGGAGGAGCAGGTGCATCCGATCGTGATGATCGAATGCCCGCGTCTGCTCTTTCCCTTCGTGCGCCAGATCGTGGCCGACGCCACCCGCAACGGCGGCTTCCCGCCGCTCTATATCGACCCGATCGATTTCGTCGCGCTCTACCAGCAGAAGGCCGCCCAGGCCAACCAGCCCATGGCCCAGGCCTGATCCGATCAGGCGGCGGAGGGCGGCCGCTCTCCGCTGCTGTCCTCGGGCAGATATTTGTCCCAGACCGGCGTTTTCATCGTCGCGACGAACCGCCGGTGGGCGGTCTCCTCCTGCGCGGTCAGACGGCTCGCCAGCGGCGCCGGCCGCGCGCGTATCAAGTCGCCCGTCTGCGACGCACGGCGCACGGCGCCGACCGACGCGAGCGACAGCGCGGCCTGCCGGCCGCCCCGCAATTCCGCATAGACTTCCGCGAGAAGACCGGCGTCGAGGAGCGCGCCATGCTTGTCGCGGCGCGACAGATCCACGCCATAGCGCTGACAGAGCGCGTCGAGCGAGGCGGGGCTGCCGGGATGAAGCCTCCGGGCCATGGCGAGCGTATCGACAATGCGCGCGGGCGCCAGCGGCGGCAATTTCAGCACGGCGAATTCGGCGTTGAGAAAGCGCACGTCGAAGTCGGCGTTATGCGCGACCATCGGCGAGTCTTCGAGGAAATCGACGAATTCCCGCGCGATCTCGCGAAACTTCCGGTGCTGCGAAAGAAAGTCGCGCGAGAGGCCGTGCACGCGGAACGCCTCCTCCGGCACGTCGCGTTCGGGATCGATATAGACGTGGAAGACGCGGCCGGTGGGGATGAGATTGGAAATCTCGACCGCGCCGATTTCGACGACGCGATGGCCGTCTTTCGGATCGAGCCCGGTGGTTTCGGTGTCGAAAACGATTTCGCGCATATGGTTCCGTCGATCCTTCATACGCACCCGACCGGGCGCGTCCTCACCCGTCCCGCTCCCCGTGACGGACGCCGCCGCGACGGCCGCTCACCCTCTCCGTTCGAGCGATCGCAAGATCGCCGCGACGTCGGCGCGGGCCGCCTCGAGTCCCGCCCCGGTATGGACCACGAAATCCGCGCGGGCGCGTTTTTCGCTGTCGGGGACCTGCTTTTGCAGAATGGCGGCGAATTTCTCCTCCGTCATGCCCGGACGCGCCAGAACCCGCGCCTTTTGCACATCTTCCGGCGCCGAAACGACGACGATGACGTCGACGCTCGTCTCGGCGCCAGTCTCGAAGAGAAGCGGCACGTCATAGACGACGATCTTCGCGCCCTCAGCTTCCTGGGTTTTCAGGAATTCGTCGCGAGCGGCCCAGACCAGCGGATGCACGATGGCCTCGAGCCGCTTCAGCGCCCCGGCGTCGCCCAGCACGCGCTGGGCCAGCCTGGCGCGGTCGACGACGCCGTCGACCACCACGCCCGGGAACGCCGCTTCGATCGGCGCCGCCGCCGCGCCGCGATAGAGATCATGGACGATCCGGTCCGAATCGAGCACCGCGATCCCGGCGTCGCGGAACATTTGCGCGGTGGTCGATTTGCCCATGCCGATGGAGCCGGTCAGGCCGATCTTGATCATCGGCCGCTCACGCCATCAGCGCGCCGAGCCGGCGCAGGGCGTCGAGCAACGGCAGCATCGGCAGGCCCATGATGGTCCAGTGATCGCCCGCGACGGAGTCGAAAAGATGCGCGCCCAGCCCCTCGACCTGATAGGCGCCGGCCGAGGTCAGCGCCGTTTCGCCCATCGCCTCCAGATAGGCGTCGATGAAGGCGTCGCTGAGGGGGCGCAGGGTCAGATCGGCGTGCGCGACCGTTTCATACAGAATCACGCCGTCGCGCGAGAGCGCGATCGCCGAATGCAGCCGATGGCGCCGGCCGGACAGAAAGCGCAGCAGCCCGGCGGCATTTTCCATCGTTTCCGGCTTGCCGAAGATCCGCTCGCCGCAGCTCGCCGCCTGATCGGCGCCCAGCACCAGCCGCCCGGGCGCCGCCGCGCCGACGGCCAGCGTCTTGGCGCGGGCGAGCGCCGCCGCGATGGCGTCCGCCCCAACGTCGCCCATGCGCGATTCGATCGCCCGCTCGTCGACATCCGCCGGCAAACTCTCGAACGGCACGCCCGCCTGCGCCAGCGCCTGCCGCCGCCCGGCGCTCTTCGAGGCGAGAATCAGCGGCGCGCCGGCGCGCCAGAAAGAAGAAGAATGGGCTTCGCTCACGGGTTCGGAATTTCCCACAACCGGGGTGGACAAGTTGGAACAGTGGGGATGGTTTTCGGGCCGAGCGCCCGCCCCTGTCGAGAACTGGGCATATCCCATCGAAGCTTTCAACAGGGAAACCACTGTCGCAGGCGGAGCCGTGAATCGCAGACTCAAGACTCATAAACAGAAAGGCGACGATCCGTCCCTGTGGATAATGCTCAGCAAGTAACTGAAAAATATGAACCTTCAGCGTTTTCCAGACTTTCCCCCGCAAGGGCGTGGAAATCATCCCCCGCCGCCCGCCGTGTGGACAAAAGGTTAACGGATATTAACCACTGCGTTCCGATGGTTAAGAAAAAGTAAATTCAGATCCTTTTAAAGGGATTTTTAATTTTTGCGCTTTCGCGCTACCTCCACTGGCGAGCCCCGGCGTCTTCGGGCCGGCAAGCGGAGAGATGCCTTGACTGACGACAAACGCCTGATATCGGCCTTGCGCGGCGTCGCGCAGGATGTTCCGCCCCTTTGGCTCATGCGCCAGGCGGGCCGTTATCTGCCGGAATACCGGGCGCTGCGCGCGCAGGCGAAAAGCTTCCTCGAGTTCTGCTACACGCCCGCCTCGGCGGCGGAAGTGACGCTGCAGCCGATCCGCCGCTTCCATTTCGACGCGGCCATCCTGTTTTCCGACATTCTCGTCGTGCCCGACGCCATGGGCCAGACGGTTTCCTTCGAGACCGGGGAAGGCCCGAGGCTCGATCCCATCGAGACGCCGGAGGGCGTCGCGCGTCTGGGCGCCTTCGACGTCGAAAAGCTTTCCCCCGTGTTCGAGACCATCGACCGGGTGAAGTCCGCGCTCCCCTCCGACGTGGCTTTCATCGGTTTCTGCGGCGCGCCGTGGACGGTGGCGAGCTATATGATCGCCGGCAAGGGCACGCCGGATCAGGCGCCGGCGCGGCTCTTCGCCTTCCGGCATCCGGCCGCTTTCCAGCAGCTCATCGACCGGCTCGTGGAGGCCTCGGTGGACTATCTGCTGCGCCAGATCGACGCGGGCGTCGAGACGGTGCAGATTTTCGACAGTTGGGCTGGCGTTCTGCCGGCGCATGAATTCGAGGCCTGGTGCGCCAGGCCCATCGCCCGCATGATCGCGCTCCTGAAGGAGAAGCGCCCGCAGACCCCGGTCATCGCCTTTGTTCGCGGTGCGGACGCCCAGCTGCCGGGGCTGACGCGCCGCCTCGGGGCCGACGGCTATGGGCTCGATACGGCGCTCGATCCGGGCTGGGCGGTCGCGGAGACGGCGGCGAATGTCTGCCTTCAGGGCAATCTCGATCCGCTGGCGCTGATCGCCGGGGGCGAGGCGCTTGACCGCGAGACCGACGCTATTCTGGAGACGTTCCGGGGCCGGCCGCATATCTTCAACCTTGGCCATGGCATCCTGCCGCAGACGCCGATCGAGAATGTCGAGCGGCTGGTGGCGCGGGTGCGGCGCGGGTAAGCTGGCGGCGTCTCGGGGTTTCTTACCTCGCGCTTGCGGGGAGGCCGGCAGTCGGAGATCGCCGGGTGGGGGCCCGGCGAAGCGGCGCCAAAGGATTTGGGCATGTATCTCTGGATCAAGGCGCTTCACGTCGTCGCCATCATTTCCTGGATGGCGGGCCTTCTCTATCTGCCGCGGCTCTTCGTCTATCACGCCGATGTCGGGGCGGGCGCGCAGTCGCAGACCTTCAAGATCATGGAGCGCCGGCTCTATCGCTACATCATGACCCCGGCGATGGTCGTCGCCTGGGCGACCGGCCTCTTCCTCGCGGCCGACGCCGGCTGGTTTGTCGCCCCCTGGTTTCACGTCAAGGCGACGCTGGTCGTTCTGCTCACCGCCGCCCATCTCCACGACGGACGGCTGCTGCGCGCCTTCGCGGGCGACGCAAACGTCCATCCGGCGCGCTATTTTCGCATCATCAACGAGATTCCGACCCTGCTCATGATCGCCATCGTGATCATGGTGATCGTGAAGCCGTTCTGAGGGCGCTTGCGCGCGGGCCAAAAAACCTTTATGAAATCATCCTCACCTCTGGCAGACAGTCGTATTGTCGACCGCCGATCGATACATCGGCGCGCGGAAAGCACGCCCGTTCCCCTGCCCACTCCCAACGCACGTCTCTTCGAAGGCCCACATGCGGGAAATCAAACTATCGGACCTGAAGGCGAAGTCCGCCGCCGAGCTGCTCGCGTTCGCCGAGGAACATGAAGTCGAAAACGCCTCGCTGCTGCGCAAGCAGGAGCTGCTGTTCGCCATCTTGAAGCAATTCGCCAGCCGTGACGTCGAGATCGTCGGCGAGGGCGTGGTGGAGGTGCTGCAGGACGGCTTCGGCTTCCTGCGCTCGCCGGACGCCAATTATCTCGCGGGTCCCGACGACATCTATGTCTCGCCCTCGCAGATCCGCAAGTTCGGCCTGCGCACCGGCGACACGGTCGAGGGCATCATTCGCAGCCCGAAAGAGGGCGAGCGCTATTTCGCGCTCCTCAAGGTCAACACCATCAATTTCGAGGACCCGGAGAAGGTGCGCCACAAGGTGCCCTTCGACAATCTGACCCCGCTCTATCCGGATGAGCGGCTGAAGCTGGAAATCGACGATCCGACGAAAAAGGATCTGTCCTCGCGCGTCATCGATCTCGTCGCCCCGATCGGCAAGGGCCAGCGCGCGCTGGTCGTCGCGCCGCCGCGCACCGGCAAGACCGTGCTGCTGCAGAATATCGCGCAGTCGATCACGACCAATCATCCCGAATGCTATCTGATCGTGCTGCTCATCGACGAGCGCCCCGAGGAAGTGACCGACATGCAGCGCTCGGTGCGCGGCGAGGTCGTGTCCTCGACCTTCGACGAGCCGGCGGTGCGCCATGTGCAGGTGGCGGAAATGGTGATCGAAAAGGCCAAGCGCCTGGTCGAGCATCGCCGCGACGTGGTGATCCTGCTCGATTCGATCACGCGTCTGGGCCGCGCCTACAACACGGTCGTTCCGTCTTCCGGCAAGGTTCTGACGGGCGGCGTCGACGCCAACGCCCTGCAACGCCCCAAGCGCTTCTTCGGCGCGGCGCGCAACATCGAGGAAGGCGGCTCGCTGACGATCATCGCCACGGCGCTGATCGACACTGGCTCGCGCATGGACGAAGTGATCTTCGAAGAGTTCAAGGGCACCGGCAACAGCGAGATCATTCTCGACCGCAAGGTGGCCGACAAGCGCGTCTTCCCGGCGCTGGACATCACCCGTTCCGGCACCCGCAAGGAAGATCTGCTGGTCGCGCCCGACATCCTCAAGAAGATGTATGTGCTGCGCCGCATCCTCAATCCGATGGGCACGGTGGACGCCATCGAATTCCTGCTCGGCAAGCTGCGCGAGACCCCGAAGGGCAATCAGGCGTTCTTCGATTCGATGAATACGTGACGTCTCAAGACAAGACCCGGCGCGCTGGCGTTCTGGCGCGCCGCGGGAAGTGATAGGCTGGTCGCGCAAATTCGAAGAGACTTCGACGCGTCGGGCAAGACATGACGAAGGCGGTGTTCACTACGAAGAGCGCGTCGTCCTATGACGACCTGCCTGAGGTGCGCTATCATTTTCCCAGGACTTATCGAAATCAGGTCGAGAAAGCTGTCGGCGACTGGATCGTCTATTATGAGCCGCGGCGTGGCGGCGCCCAAGTCTATTTTGCAATAGCGCGGTTACTGAAAATCGTCCCTGATCCTGTGCTCCCGGATCATTTCTACGCTGAGGTTGATCACTATCTTCCCTTTACGCGCCCGGTGCCGTTTAAGGAGGGGAGCCATTACTATGAATCCGCCCTTGAGAAATCGGATGGATCGACGAACAAGGGCGCATTTGGCCGCGCCGTGCGAAATTTGAGCAACCCCGAGTTCGATCTGATCTGGGCTGCGGGCTTCGGCCACGTGATCGGCTCCGAGCCCCGCATGCGACCCGCGCCAGATGTTCCGGAAGCGCCAATGCCGCCAGTTTCCGGTTTCGCCGAAGAATCGTCCGAGTTTATCTTCGACGAGCCCTTTGAGCAGGACCGCCGAATCATCGAGCAACTGACGTCGCGGCCCTTCAGAGATCGAGCCTTCGCCGCAGCCGTCAAAGACGCCTACCTCGACACCTGCGCCATGTCTGGGGTCAAGATCATCAATGGCGGCGGTCGGTCGGAAGTTCAGGCCGCGCATATCCGACCCGTTGAGCACCGTGGGCCTGATAGCGTCCGCAATGGCGTCGCGCTTTCGGGCACCTTTCACTGGATGTTCGACAGAGGTCTGATCTCGGTGGACGACGACTACAAGCTGTTGCTTGCGAAAGACCGGCTTCCAGATTCGATCGACAGGTTCCTCGGCGGGAACGAGCGCCTGCTGGTTCCAGACAGGCCCGACTTGCGGCCTCACCCGCAATTTCTGGCGTGGCATCGAAACAACGTCTTCAAGGGCTGACAGGGTCAAGCAGAAAAATGTTCACAAATTTCGCTAATGTCTGGACCCCTCTCAGCCTCTCGCGCGATCTGAAGCCCGGTCGCCCGCTCGGGCTGAAAATCGCCGGCGAGCGCGTTGTTCTTTTTCGTGACGCGGCGGGCCAACCCGGCGCGCTGATCGACCGATGCCCGCATCGCGGCGTGGCGCTGTCGCTCGGCAAGGTCGTCAACGGCCAGATCGAATGTCCCTTCCATGGCTGGCGCTTCGACCGCACGGGGGCCAATTGCGGCGTGCCCTGGAATCCGGACGCGAAACGCGACCAACTCGGCGCCACTGCCCTGCCCCTGCGTGAGACCGCCGGCCTGCTGTGGCTCCATACCGGGGTCGCGCCCGAGACCGAACCCGAGATTTCGGAAAGCTTCTCGCTGCCCAAAATGACCCTCTGCGCCCAGTCGGTCGTTTGGAACGTCCATTGGACGCGGGTGATGGAGAACATGCTCGACATGCCGCATCTGCCCTTCGTGCACCGTCGCACCATTGGCAAGGCGCTCAGCCGCACGGTTTTGGGGGCGCGCATGGATATCACTGTCGAAGAGCGGCCCTACGGCCTGCGCCTCTCCAGCGCCGTCGATGGCGTCGCGCGGCCGGGCGTGCTCGATTACCGTTTCCCGAACATGATGGAGCTTTTCATCGATCCGCCGGGCCGGCGGCTTCGCCTGATGGTCGCCTCCATCCCGCAGGAGGACGCCAGCACGCGGTTGCTGCTGCTCACCCTGCGCGATTTCGCCCGCGCGCCGCTGCTCGATCCGCTGTTCCGCTGGATGAACGCGCGCATCGCCGCCGAAGACAAGGCGATCGTCGAATCATCCCTGCCCCCGGACATTCCGCTGTCCGGCGGCGAGGTTTCCGTGCGCACGGACGCGCCGACTCTGGCGTTTCGGCGGCTCTATCGGCAAAGACTCCTCGGCGGCGACGCGCGCCCCATCCCGGAGACGTGAGCATGGAGACGATCTTTGCGCCGGGCACAGGCGCCGGCCGCGCGGCGATCGCCGTCATTCGCCTTTCTGGCCCGGCTGTCCAAGGCCTGCTCGTCGCGCTGACAGGCGCCCTGCCCGCGCCGCGCGTCGCCCGCTACGTCACATTGCGCGAACCCGGTGCGGGTGAGACGCTGGATCAGGGGCTGGTGCTGTTCTTCCCCTCTCCGCAGTCGCCGACGGGCGAGGATTACGCCGAATTGCACATTCACGGCGGTCAGGCTGTGGTGAACGGAGTCTTAACGACCCTCGCGCGTTTTCCCGGTCTGCGCGCGGCGGAGCCGGGAGAGTTCGCCCGGCGCGGCTTCGTCAATGGAAAGCTCGATCTGTCACAGGCGGAGGGGCTCGCTGATCTGATCGACGCCGAGACCGAGGCGCAACGCCGCCAGGCCCTGCGCATTGCCGGCGGAGCGCTGCGACGCCGGGTCGAGGGCTGGCGCGCCTCCGTCATCGAGGCTTGCGCCCTGGTGGAGGCCGAACTCGATTTCAGCGACGAGGCGGATGTCGGCGGCTTTGATCGCGGCCGGCTGCATGCTGTTCTCGCCCCTCTTTGCGCAGAACTGCGCGCCGCGCTGCGGGAGGCGCCGGCCTCCGAGCGCTTGCGCGAGGGCTTCCTCGTCATGATCATGGGACCGCCCAATGCCGGAAAATCCACCCTGCTCAACGCCTTGGCGCGGCGCGACCTTGCCATTGTCTCCCCGACGCCCGGCACCACCCGCGACATGATCGAGGCGCATCTCGATCATGGCGGGCTTCCGATCACCTTTGCCGACACCGCCGGGCTCCGCGAAGCCGCGGATGAAATCGAGAAGATCGGCGTGGACCGGGTGCTCGCGCGCGTGGAGACCGCCGATCTGGCCCTGTGGCTCTCGGCGGGCGGCGAAGCCATGCCGGACGCGGTTCCGGATGGGGTTGAAACGCTGAAGGTCTCCACGAAGGCCGACCTGTCGCCGCCGCCCGAAGGCTGGCTTGGCGTTTCCGCCGCGAATGGCGCGGGCCTCCCGGCCCTGCTCGATGAGGTCGCCAGGCGCGCGAAGACGCGATTGGGCGACGGGGGGTCCGCGTTGGTGAGTCGCGAACGGCATCGGCGCGCTCTCACAGCGGCGCTTGCGGCGCTCGAAGAGGCGCGCGCCGGCGAAAAGGACTTGGAATTTACGGCGGAAGATTTACGTTCGGCCGCGCGGGCGTTGGGGCGCATTGTCGGCGCCGTGGATGTCGAGCATGTGCTCGACGCCGTCTTCTCCCGCTTTTGCATCGGCAAATAGGCAGGCTGTTTCACGTGAAACAGTCTGCGCGTGAGTCATCGACGCAGGCAAGGGCAAAGGGATCGCCGTGACGGCTTTCGACGTGATCGTGATCGGCGGCGGCCACGCCGGTTGTGAGGCGGCCGCCGCGGCGGCGCGCTTGGGCGCCCGCACGGCCCTCGTCACCCATTCGTGCGCCACGATCGGGGCGATGTCCTGCAATCCGGCGATCGGGGGCCTTGGAAAGGGCCAGCTCGTTCGTGAGATTGACGCGCTGGACGGCTTGATGGGGCGGGTGGCGGATCTTGGCGGCATTCAGTTCCGCATGCTCAACCGCTCCAAGGGACCGGCCGTGCGTGGACCGCGCGCCCAGGCGGACAGGAAGCTCTATCGCATGGCGATGCTGGCCGCGATGGGGCGGGTCGAATCTCTGGAGATTATCGAGGCCTCTGCCGAGGATCTGCTGATAGAGGGCGATCATGTGCGCGGGCTGCGCTTGTCCGATGGCAGTGACATTCGCGCTGGCGCGGTGGTTATCACCACCGGCACCTTCCTCGGCGGCGTCATTCACATTGGCGACGAGCGGACGCCTGCCGGCCGCATGGGCGATCCGCCGGCGCTTGGTCTATCCCGCCGCTTGCGCGCCATGGGATTTGCCGTCGCGCGGCTCAAGACAGGCACGCCGCCGCGCCTCGACGGCCGGACGATCCAGTGGGAGGGCCTCGAAAAGCAATATGGCGACGAGACCCCCGAGCCGTTTTCGACCCTGACCGGACGCATCCAAAATCCCCAGATCGCCTGCGCCATCACCCGCACGACGGCGCGCGCGCATGACGTCATCCGCGCCGATCTGCATCGCTCGCCCCTGAAAACCGGCGCGATTTCCGGCCCCGGCCCGCGCTATTGTCCCTCCATTGAAGACAAGGTCACGCGCTTCGGCGACCGCGACGGCCACCAGATCTTTCTGGAGCCCGAGGGTTTGGACGACGATACGGTCTATCCAAACGGCATTTCGACCTCCCTGCCCCTGGCCACGCAGGAAGCCTTCATCCGCGCCATTCCGGGTCTCGAAACGGCGCGGATTCTGCGGCCCGGCTACGCCATTGAGTATGATTACGTGGACCCGCGCGAACTGACGCCGGCTCTGGAAACCAAGCGCCTGCGCGGGCTTTTCCTCGCGGGCCAGATCAATGGCACGACGGGCTATGAGGAGGCGGCGGCCCAGGGGCTTGTGGCCGGTCTGAACGCCGCGCGCGCCGTCGCCGGCCAATCTCCCGTGACGTTCGATCGGGCCGAGGCCTATCTGGGCGTCATGATTGACGATCTGGTGACGCGCGGCGTCAGCGAACCCTATCGCATGTTCACCTCGCGGGCGGAATACCGCCTGTGCCTGCGCGCCGACAACGCCGATGAGCGACTGACGCCGAAGGGGATCGCGCTGGGCTGCGTGGGCGCCGAGCGACGCGCCCTGTTCGACGCGCGCGCCGCGAAACTCGCCCGCGCGCGCGCCCTGCTGGAGAGCGTCTCTCTCACCTCTTCCGGGGCGCTGAAGCAGGGATTGCCGGTCAATCAGGACGGCCAGCGCCGCAGCGGCTTCGCCCTCTTGTCGCTGCCGTCGGTCAGCGTGGGTCGATTGGCCGAGATTTGGCCCGAGCTGGGCGAGATCGACGCGGGGACGGCGGAGCGGATCGAGACGGACGCCCGCTACGCCGTCTATCTGGATCGCCAACAGGCGGACATTGACGCGTTTCGCCGCGATGAACAATTGGCCTTGCCAGAGACGCTCGACTACGACGGCATTGCCGGCCTGTCGGCGGAGCTTCGCGGCAAGCTGGCCATGCTGAAGCCGCGTACGCTTGGGCAGGCGCAACGGATCGACGGCATGACGCCCTCCGCCCTCACCCTTCTCGCCGCTCGGGCGCGACGGGCATGAACGATCCGCGCGCGGCGGCGCTGGAGCAGTTCCCCGCCCTTCGGCCGATCGAGCGGGAACTCGCGATCTATGACGATTTGCTGCGCCGTTGGCAGGCCAAGATCAATCTGGTCGCGCCCAACACACTCACCGAAGTCTGGCTGCGCCATTTCGCCGATTCGGCTCAGGTCGCGGCTGCCCTGCCCGGAGCCACGCGTTGGGCCGATATTGGCTCTGGCGCCGGTTTCCCGGGTCTCGTCACCGCGCTTCTGGTGAAGGGCCATCCGGACGCCATGGTTCATCTGATCGAGAGCGACCAGCGCAAGGCCGCCTTTCTGCGCGCTGTTTCACGTGAAACAGGCGCGCCTGTCACCATCCATGCGGAGCGGCTGGAAAAGGCTCTGCCGCCGCTCGCCGGAGAGATTGACGCGATCAGCGCGCGCGCCCTCGCCCCACTCGATCGGCTTGTCGGCATGGTGAAGGAACCCTTAAAAAAGGGGGTAAAAGCCGTGTTTTTGAAGGGCGCGGAGTGGCGCGACGAATTGACCGCCGCCAGCGCCGCCGGTAGTTTCAGATTCGAGACAATTGCGAGCCGCACCCATCCGCGCGCCAGAATCATCGTCGTCGATTTACCGCCAGAGGCAGATTTTGACCGGACAGAATAGCCCGCGCGTGCTCGTCCTCGCCAATCAGAAGGGCGGCGTCGGCAAGACAACCACGGCGATCAATCTCGGCACCGCGCTCGCGGCTGTCGGCGAGGAGGTGCTGGTCATCGACCTCGATCCGCAGGGCAACGCCTCGACCGGGCTCGGGGTCGAACGTAAAAGCCGCAAGGTCTCGACCTATGACGTGCTGCTCGGCGAATCGAGCCTCGCCGACGCGACGATCCAGACGGCGGTGCCGCGCCTCTCGATCGCCCCTTCGACCCTTGATCTTCTGGGCGTCGAACTGGAAATCGCCGGGGACAAGGACCGCGCCTTCCGGATGAAGCGCGCGGTGGCGGAGCTCGTGGCCGCGGCGGATCATCTCGACGGCCGGCGTTATGGTTACATTCTGATCGACTGCCCACCCTCGCTCAATCTTCTGACCATCAATGCGCTGGCCAGCGCCGACGCCGTGCTGGTCCCGCTTCAATGCGAGTTCTTCGCGCTGGAAGGTCTGTCGCAATTGCTCTCCACCGTGGAGCAGGTGACGCGCACGCTCAATCCACGACTCTCCATTCATGGCGTGGTGCTGACCATGTTCGACCCGCGCAACAATCTGGCCAATCAGGTCGCGGCCGACGTGCGCCGCTTCATGGGCGACAAGGTCTATGACACGATGATCCCGCGCAACGTCCGCGTGTCCGAGGCGCCGTCGCATGGCAAGCCGGTGCTGTTGTACGACCTGAAATGCTCCGGCAGTCAGGCCTATCTGAAACTCGCCTCGGAAGTGATCCAACGCGAGAAGCGCCTGCGCGCGGCCTGAGCCGTCAAGGAGTGAGTTTATGGCTGAAGAACCGCGCCGGCGGCTGGGCCGCGGCCTTGCCGCGCTTCTGGGGGACGCCGGCGATGACCTCCCTGCCGAGCGCCCGCGCGGACAGCGCAAGGTGCCGATTGAATTTCTGCGTCCCAATCCACGCAATCCGCGCAGCCAGTTCCGCGAGGACGATCTCGCCGATCTGACCAATTCCATCCGCGAAAAGGGCATCATCCAGCCGATCGTGGTGCGCGCCATCGCCGGCGTCGCCGACGCCTATGAGATCATCGCCGGAGAACGGCGCTGGCGCGCCGCCCAGGCGGCGGGCGTCGCCGATGTGCCGGTCGTCATCCATGAGGCGGACGACAAGGAGGCGCTGGAAATCGCCATCATCGAGAATGTGCAGCGCGCCGATCTCAATGCGATCGAAGAGGCCAGAGGCTATGAGCGCCTCGGCGGCGAATTCGGCTATTCGCAAGGCGACATTGCGAAAATCATCGGCAAGAGCCGCTCGCATGTCGCCAATACGCTGCGCCTGCTCAATCTGCCGGAGGGCGCCAAGGCGCTGGTGCGCGACGGGGCGATTTCGGCGGGACACGCGCGCGCGCTGCTCGCCGTCGACAATCCGGAGGCGGTGGCGCGCCGCATCGTCGAAGAAGGACTGACGGTCCGCGACGTCGAGGCGTTGGCGCAGGCCCAGCAGGGAGAAGGCGGAGCGAGGGGCGTATCCGCCGGCAAGAAGCCGAAGGCCGAGAAAGACCCCAATACGCGCGCGCTGGAAAAGACGCTGTGTGACGCGCTGGGCCTGACCGTGGAGATCAAGGGTCAGGGCGAGCGGGGGGAAATCAGAATTCGCTATGAATCGCTCGACCAGCTCGACGCCGTTTGTCGCATGCTGGGGCAATAGGCGCGGCGGATCCAAAGAGGCGTTCGGAAAGCAGCCCTGCGGTTTCGCCCTCGGCGTCCTCCGAGATTGCGCGACGCGCGCCGATCATGCCCCCAGGATGCAGGCAGAGAAACAGTCCCGCCAGTGACGGCCGCCCGGCCGCATTGCGGCCGGGCTCCCTGTCGTCTGTTCGCGCCGGTCAGTAGGACGCGGCGACGGGGGCGATCGGCGCGGCGGCGCCGAAGTTGAAGTGATAGTTCACGCCCGCCCGCACCGTGTGGAAGCGGGTGCGGTTGTTGATGTTGTTGAGCGAGAAGCCCGGATTGAAGAAGGCGTTCTGCTGGTTGCCGCTGATCTGCGTGTAGAGATATTCGCCCTTGACCGACCAGTTCGGCAGGAACATCCATTCCGCGCCGCCGCCCGCGGTCCAGCCGGTCTGCACGACGCTGTTGTTGTTCCACCAGAGATTGCGCTGGACGTCGCCATAGGCGAAACCGCCCGTGCCGTAGATCAGGAAATTGGACATTCCCGGGAAGGTGATCCCGAGACGACCGCGCACCGTGCCGAACCAGTTGATTCGGGCGGTGTCGACGCCGCCGCCCCAGCCCTGCCAGGCCACCGCCCAAGCATTGGAGCCGCCGTTGGAGCCGATGCTCGTGCCCTGGAAATCGGTTTCGACGCCGACCACCAGCCAGGGCGAAAACTGGTAATTGTAGCCGATCTGGCCGCCGCCGACGACGCCGCCGGAGCCGCCGCCATTGCCGTTGTTCCAGCCCAAGCCGGGACCCCAGCCCAGGCCATGGTCAAAATGCGGATTGGATGTGGCGAACCAGGCCGGATTCCACACATTCGACGAGGAGGCGTCCTGCCAGCCGCCGCCGAGGTTGAGGCCCGCGTAGAAGCCCGTCCAGGTCATGACCGGCGGCGGCGGAACGTAAGCGGGCGGCGGGGCCTTGCGCATCGGCAGATCCGCGGCCTGCGCCGCGCCCGCCGCGAACACGGCCGCCAGAGCGATGGCGGACAGAGCTGTCGTTTTCATATTGTGAAACCCTCGTTTGAAAGTCAGCCGACCGCATCTTCCCGGCTGCAGTGTGAACGGATGCGGGCCCCAAGCCTTCGCCATCTGTCCGCGAAGCCGCGTTCAAAGCAAACTTGGCCGCAGGAAAAAGGCCCGCCCGGCACATGAAACGACACGCGCTGTTGTACTTTTGTAACGAACCTTACGCCTTGAAAAATATGGGGTTAGGTAGAATTACCTAAAAATGCCGCGCTTGCGCCGGCGCCTTTGCGCCATCTCCGCCCGAATCTCACCGCGACTGATTTGTGTCTCGCAATTTTCGAATTTCCGGCTAAGGGGAAAGCAAGCCGGGAAGCGGCCCGAGCCGCGACGGCAACGAGGGGAGAAATTTTTGATGTTCGATCTGACAGGCAAGACGGCGCTCGTGACCGGTGCCAGCGGGGGCATCGGCAAGGACATCGCCCGCGCGCTGATCGGGGCGGGCGCGACGGTGGCGCTCTCCGGCACGCGCCGCGAGGCGCTCGAGGCGCTTCAGGCGGAGCTCGGCGGAACCACCTGCCTCCTGCCCTGCAATCTCGCCGATCGCGCCGAGACCGAGAAACTCATTCCCGCCGCCGAGGCGGCGATGGGCGGCGTCGACATTCTGGTCAACAACGCCGGCGTCACCCGCGACATGCTGTTCATGCGGCTGAAGGACGAGGACTGGGACGCCGTCCTCGAGATCAATCTGACCTCAGCCTTCCGCCTGTCCCGCGCCGTGCTGCGCGGCATGATGAAGAAGCGCTTCGGCCGCATCATCGGGATCACCTCCGTGGTCGGGGTCACCGGCAATCCCGGCCAGGGCAATTACGCCGCCGCCAAGGCGGGCATGATCGGCATGTCGAAATCGCTCGCGGCGGAAGTCGCCTCGCGCGGCGTGACGGTCAACTGCATCGCGCCGGGCTTCATCGAGAGCCCCATGACCGACGCCCTGACGGACGCCCAGAAACAGGCGATCCTCGCGCGCGTGCCGGCCGGGCGCCTTGGAACCGGAGGCGACATCGGAGCCGCCGTCGTCTATCTGGCGAGCGCCGAGGCGGGCTATGTCACCGGCCAGACGCTGCATGTGAACGGCGGCATGGCGATGATCTGACGGGCGCGGGCGCGCGGTCGACACCGCGTCTGCGGCCCTTTGGCGAGGTGCGGCTTTTTGCCCCCGGGCGGGGGGCGGAAAGCGGCGCTTTTTCGCATTGCCGCTTCGGTTCCGCCCTCTCGCCAACCTGAAGGAAGTATGTTACCAGACCCACGCCGCGAGAGGGGCGGCGCCGTCCAATTTCCGGGACAAAAAGGCCAGAGCGCAGTTTTGCCGCGCCGCCTTCGGACGTGGCCGGCGCGCGGAAATCTTTGGAGGAAACGGCGAGCGGGCGGAGCCTGCGACGCCGAAATCGGTGCGTGCACCATAGCAACTAGGGACGAAATCAATGAGCGATGTCGCCGAGCGCGTGAAAAAGATCGTTGTCGAACACCTCGGCGTGGAGCCTGAGAAGGTCGTCGACAAGGCGAACTTCATCGACGATCTGGGCGCGGACTCGCTCGACACGGTCGAGCTGGTCATGGCCTTCGAGGAAGAGTTCGGCGTCGAGATTCCGGACGACGCGGCCGAGACCATCGTGACGGTCGGCGACGCCGTGAAGTTCCTGGAAAAGGCCAAGGCCGCCTGATTTCGGAAATCATCGGTTGAAAAGCGCGCCGGCGGAGACGCCGCGCGCTTTTTGCGTCATTGCCGCCCGCAAGCGGGGCGGCGCGAGACATAACGAAGAGAAGAGAGCAAGCCATGCGCAGGGTGGTCGTCACCGGGCTCGGAATCGTGTCGCCTCTGGGCTGCGGCGTCGAAACGAATTGGCGGCGGCTGGTTGCCGGCGAGCACGGATTCCGCCGCATCGACATGTTCGAGGTCGACGACCTCGCCTGCCAGATCGCGGCCATCATCCCGCGCGGCGACGGCTCCAACGGCTCCTTCAACGCCGACGACTGGTTCGACCCCAAGGAGCAGCGCAAGGTCGACGACTTCATCATCTATGGCGCGGCCGCCGCGACCCAGGCGCTCGCCGACGCCGGCTGGAAGGCCGATACGGAAGAGAAGGCGGAGGCGACCGGCGTTCTGATCGGCTCCGGCATCGGCGGCCTCGGCGGCATTTACGAGACCTCGCTCACCCTGAAGGAAAAGGGCCCGCGCCGCGTGTCGCCCTTCTTCGTGTCGGGACGCATCATCAATCTCGTCGCCGGCTATGTCTCGATCATGCACAATCTGAAAGGTCCGAACCATGCGGTGGTGACGGCCTGCGCGACCGGCACGCACGCGATCGGCGACGCCGCGCGCATCATCGCCATGGGCGACGCCGACGTGATGGTCGCGGGCGGCGCCGAATCGCCGGTGAACCGCATCGGCGTCGCGGGCTTCGCCGCCTGCCGCGCGCTCTCCACGGGCTTCAACGACCGCCCGGCCGAGGCGTCGCGCCCTTATGACAAGGACCGCGACGGCTTCGTGCTCGGCGAAGGCGCGGGCTGCGTCGTGCTCGAGGCGTATGAGCACGCAAAGGCCCGCGGCGCGAAAATCTACGGCGAACTCATCGGCTACGGCATGTCGGGCGACGCCCATCACATCACCGCCCCCTCTCCCGAGGGCGACGGCGCCTATCGCTGCATGAAGATGGCGCTGAAGCGCTCGCAGCTCCCGGTGTCCGAGATCGATTACGTGAACGCGCATGGCACCTCGACGCCGCTCGGCGACGAGATCGAGCTGAAGGCCGTGGAGCGACTGATCGGCAATGTCGAGCCGCGCCTCTCCATGTCCTCGACCAAATCCGCCGTGGGCCATCTGCTCGGCGGCGCCGGGGCGGTGGAGGCGGTCTTCACCATTCTCGCCATGGCCAACAACGCCGCGCCGCCGACGCGCAATCTCGACAATCCGTCCGTCGAGACGGCGATCGACCTTGTGCCGAAGGTTGCGCGCCCGCGCGAGATCAACGTCGCGCTGTCGAACTCCTTCGGCTTCGGCGGCACCAACGCCTCGCTGCTGTTCCGCAAGCTTCCCTGAGCCGGCAGCATCGGGTCATCGGCGCGCCAGGTCCGGGGGGAGGCTCCCCCGGAGAAGTTCGGCCGCGTTCCTGAATTCGCCACAATGAGCCCTAGTGTGGGCCGATTGGCGAACAGTCCCTGTTGATCCCGGCTGCTGCGACCAATGGCGCCGGGTCGAACCGGTTGGCGTGGTGAGATGATGAGCGACGAGACGGGCGACAAGCCGACGACCCCAGACGAGGCGGCGAAAGCCCCGGCTCCAGAGCCGACGCAGACGGCGCCCGCGCCCGTCGACGCAAAGAGCGACGCGGCGCCCGGGAAGCCTCAGGAGTCGCAAGGGCCGCAAGGGCAACAAGAGCCTGAGGCGCCGGACGCGCCGAAGGACGCCGCTGAGCCCTCGCAAAGCGTGAAAACGGAGGCGACGACCGCACCCCGCGCCGAGGCGGAGAAGCCGCCGCAGGCCCAGGAGCCCGGCGCAAAAAATCCCGTGTCCGAAAAGCCCGAGCCGGAAAAGCCTCAGGCGGAAAAAGCGGAAACCACTGCATCCCCTCCCGCCGGGTCGCCGGCCCCCGCGATGGCGAAAGACGAGTCCGGCCCGGCCCGGCCGGCGGCGCCCGTGGCCGCAGCTCCCGCGCCCGCCTCCAAGGGGGGGGCGTCAATCTTCGGCCGCCGCGCGACGCCGCAGAGCGTGCAGCAGACGGCCTCGCCCGAGGCGCCGCCCGCCCCGCCGCCGAAGCGCAAGAAAAAGCGCCGCGAGGGCACGCTTTCGGCCATGAGCGGCTTTCTCAGCTTCATGCTCGTGGCGCTGGTCGCGGGTGCCTTCGGCATTGTCGCCGTGCTCCACAAGCTGAAGGATCCGGGGCCGCTCGGCGCCGACAAGGTCGTCTATCTGCCGCCGCGCAGCGACGTGCCCGAAATGCTCGCGCAGCTCAGGAGCGAAGGGGTCATTGACAGCCCCGGGCTGATGAATTTCGCGCTACTGATCCAGAACGCGCGCGGCAAGGTGAAGCCGGGCGAATATCTCTTCCGCAAGAACGTCAGCCTGCGGGAGGTGATCGACGAAATGGTCGCCGGCCGGCAGGTGCTGCACAGTTTCACCGTTCCCGAGGGGTTGACCAGCGAACAGATCGCCGAGCGCCTGCGTGAGTCCGATCTCCTCGTCGGCGACATTCTGGAGGCCCCCAAGGAAGGCGCGCTGCTGCCGGAGACCTACAAGTTTCCGCGCGGCTTTCCGCGCAGCAAGCTGCTCTCCAAGATGCAGGAGGACCAGCGCAAGCTCGTCGAGCAGATCTGGGCGAAACGGGCGAAGGACCTGCCCCTGCGCTCGCCCTATGAGCTCGTGACCCTCGCGTCCATCGTCGAGAAGGAAACCGGCAAGGCGGAGGAGCGCCCGCGCGTCGCGGCGGTGTTCATGAACCGCCTGCGCAAGGGCATGCGGCTGCAGTCCGACCCGACCATCGTCTACGGCCTCGTCGGCGGCAAGGCGACGCTCGGACGCGGCATCCTGCGGTCCGAAATCGAGAAATGGACGCCCTACAACACCTACGCCATCGACGGCCTGCCGCCCGGCCCCATCGCCAATCCGGGCAAGGCCGCGATGGAGGCCGTCGCCAATCCGGCGCATACGAAGGACCTCTATTTCGTCGCCGACGGCACGGGCGGGCATGTCTTCGCGGAGTCGCTCGATCAGCATTCGCGCAACGTCCAGACCTGGCGCCGGATCGAGCAGGAGCAAAAGGCGAAGACCGGCGAGCAGCCCGACCAGCCCGATCAGGCCGTCCCCGCGGCGGCGCCGCCGGCGGCGCCGAAAAGCGAGAAGCGCACCGAGGCGCCGATGGGACGGTTGGTGCGGCTCGACGCCCGCCATGAGGACTACCCCCCGCCGTCCCCCCGCGACATGGCTGCCGACGACGGCGCGACCCATCGGCTCGGCGCATTCGGCCCCGCCGGCGCCGCCTTCGAACTCGGCGGCTTCGAGGATCCGACGGCCGACGCCGCCCGGCATCTCGCCCGGCTGCGCGTCGCCCGCCCCTATTTCACCCAGGACGCGGCCCGGCTCCGGGCGCCCGCCTCCGGCTTCGACCCGAGCCTGCTCGCGGCGCGCGGCGCGGCGCCCGACGCCGAAGGCGAGGACGGCGGCGTCGGCCCGGACATGCTGGCGCGGGAAAGCGCCGACGGCAAAGCCCTGCCCGACGCGGGGCCGGGCGTGACCCAGGACATCGCCGCCTATCCCGTGTCGCCGGCCCGGCGGGCGGAGCTCAAGGCGCGGGCGGCGCGGCTCGGGCTCTCCTCCGGCTCGGACGAGCTCCCCGCCGATGCGCTCGGCGAAAAGGTCTCTGCGGACGAGGCGGCGGCGAACGGCCGTCCCGCGCCCGAAGCGGCGCTCGCGCTCGCGCCGGCCGCGCCTCAGCGCATGCGGCCGCGCGCCTTCGACGCCTCCGAAGGCACGGCGCTCGATCCGCTGCGCGACAGGAGCTGGGATTTGACCTCCGCCAAAACCGTTCCGCCCACCGCAAGCCTTCGCTGAGCGGCTCGACCCCGGTCTCGCGAGGGCTCACGCCCATGAGCGTCGCCAACATGAGCGTCAACATGCCCCCCTCCAGCACGACCGTCGCCAGCATGACCGGTTTCGCCCGCGCCCGGGGCAGTCTCGGGTCGTGGAGCTACGCCTGGGAGATCAAGAGCGTCAACGCCAAGGGCCTGGATCTGCGGCTGAAGGTTCCGCCCGGCTTCGACTCGGTGGAGGTCAAGGCGCGCGCGGCGCTCTCGGGGCGGCTGGCCCGGGGCTCGGTCTTCGCCAATCTCACGGCCAGGCGCGCCGAGGCGGAGGGGATCGCGCGCGTCAATCGCGCCGCGCTCGACAAGCTGCTCGCCGCCCTCGACGACGTGCCCCTGCACGCCAATCTCCGGCCCGCCTCGCTCGACGGCCTGCTGGCGGTGAAAGGCGTCGTCGAGGTCAGCGAACCGGAAGACGACGAGACCGCGCGGGCGGCGCTGGACGCCAGCATCCTCGCCGCGCTCGTCGCGGCGCTGGAGTCGCTCGTCGCGGCGCGCGAGGCCGAGGGCTTCGCCCTTGCCGCCGTGCTCGGCGCAAGGCTCGAACGCATCGGGACGCTCGCCGCCGAAGCCGACGCCCTGCCTGGGCGCCAGCCCGAGGCCGTCCGCCAGCGGCTTGCGCAACAGGTCGCGCGGCTGCTCGAAAGCGCGGAAGGGCTCGACCCCGCCCGCCTGCATCAGGAGGCCGTTCTGCTCGCCGTCAAGGCGGATGTGCGCGAGGAGCTGGACCGGCTGACCGCTCATGTCCTGGCCGGCCGGAAGCTGCTGGCGCAGGGCGGCTCCATCGGACGCCGCCTCGATTTTCTCGCCCAGGAACTGTCGCGGGAGACCAACACGCTCTGCGCCAAATCCAACGATCCGGCGCTGACGGCGATCGGGCTGGAGCTCAAGATCGAGGTGGAGCAGTTGCGCGAGCAGGTGCAAAACATCGAATAGGCGCAGAACCGGGGAGGGCGACGGTTGCAGGAACCGCCCTAATTCCCTATTGGCGGACTCCCGCACTCAAGACCCGTTGTCATGGATCATTCACTCCCGCCGCGCCGCGGCGTCGTCCTTATCCTTTCTTCGCCCTCCGGCGCCGGCAAGACCACGCTGACGCGGATGCTTCTGCAGGACCGCGACCTCGATCTCACCCTCTCCATTTCGGTGACGACGCGGGCGCGCCGCTCGAGCGAAGTCGACGGGATTCACTACCGTTTCATCAACGAGCGCCAGTTCCTCTCCATGCGCGACGCCGGCGAACTGCTGGAATGGGCGGAGGTGCACGGCAATTTCTACGGCACGCCGCGCGCGCCGGTCGAGGCCGTGCTGGCGCAGGGCCGCGACTGTCTTTTCGACATCGACTATCAGGGGACGCGCCAGGTGCGCGAGAAGATGGGATCGGACACGGTGACGGTCTTCATCCTGCCGCCCTCGATGAAGGAGCTGCGCGCCAGGCTCGAGCGCCGGGCCGAGGACGCGGCGGAGGTGATCGAGCGGCGGCTTCAGAACGCCCGCAAGGAAATCGCCCGCTGGAAGGATTATGATTACGTGATCGTCAATGACGATCTCCAGCGCTCCTTCGACGATCTGATCGCCATTTTGCGCGCCGAGCGGCAGCGCCGCCCGCGCCGCGAGCGCGGCGTCGCGGAATTCGTCGAGAAGCTGTTGAGCGAGTAGACGCGCCGGACCACCGCGCCAGAGCATGTCCCGGCCTGATCGAGTCTGACCGGGGCTCTCGTCGTTTTTGTATATCGCGCTTTCTTTCGCCGAACCGGTTCCCACTTTGGCGGAAAGCGCTCTAAGTCCTCCACATGCATGCGCTTCGCCTCAAACGCGTCTACGAGCCGCCCGACGAGAGCGACGGGACGCGCGTCCTCGTCGACCGCCTGTGGCCGCGCGGCCTGTCGAAGGAAAAAGCCGCCCTCGATCACTGGGCCAAAGCCGTGGCGCCGAGCGATGAGTTGCGGCGCTGGTTCGCGCATCGTCCCGAGCGCTGGGAAGAATTCGTGACACGCTATCGCGAGGAGCTCGGCGCGCCCGAGGCGCAGGAGGAGCTTGCCGCCATTCGCCGCTTCCTGCGCGAAGGCCGCGTCACCCTGCTCTTCGCCGCCCATGACGAGGAGAGGAACAACGCCGTCGCGCTGAAGGACGTTTTGCGCCCGGCTCATTGAGCGGCGAGCGCATGGGTGAGGGCGACGAAGCCCGCCACGTCGATCTCTTCGGCGCGCCGCGTCTCCTCGATCCCCGCCCGCGCCAGCAGCGCGGCCGCATCGACGCCCAATGATTTCAGGCTTTGGCGCAGCATCTTGCGGCGCTGGCCGAAGGCCGCCTGCGTCACGCGGGACAGCGCCGCCGGATCGCAGGGCAGGGGCGTGCGGTTGGGAACCAGCTCGACGACGGAAGACGTCACTTTGGGCGGCGGCGTGAAGGCCGAGGGGGACACGTCGAAAAGAATGCGCGCTTTCGTGCGCCAGCCGCAGAGCACCGCGAGCCGTCCGTAGTCGGCGCGGTTTTGCGGCGTCGCGACGATGCGCAGCGCCACCTCTTTCTGGAACATCAGCACATAACGGTCGAAGACCGAGGGCCAGGGCTCCGCCTCGATCCAGCGGGTGAGCAGGGCGGTCGCGACATTATAGGGCAGATTGGCGCAGATGCGCGCCTTGCCCGCGGCGCCATGGGCGCGCGCCAGTTCCGCGACGTCGATCTCCAGCGCGTCGCCCTCGACGACAGTGAGACGGCCGGGGTAACGCGCCGCAATTTCGGCGAGCGCCGGCAGGCAGCGCGCGTCGCGCTCGATGGCGACGACCTTCGCGCCCTGCGCCAGGAGCGCGCGCGTGAGCCCGCCCGGGCCGGGGCCGATTTCGACCACGACCGTCCCGTCGAACGGTCCCGCCGCCCGCGCGATGCGGCTGGTGAGATTGAGGTCGAACAGAAAATTCTGCCCGAGCGTTTTTTTGGCGTCGAGCCCGTGGCGCGCCACGACCTCGCGCAGCGGCGGCAGATCGTCGATCACGCGGTCATCCGTGCGGCGAGTTTGATGGCTTCGATGAGGCTCGTCGGATCGGCGACGCCCTTTCCGGCGATGTCGAAGGCCGTGCCATGGTCGGGAGACGTGCGCACGAAGGGGAGGCCGAGCGTGACGTTCACGCCGCGGTCGAAGGCGAGCGTCTTGATGGGAATCAGGGCCTGATCATGCGTCGGACAGAGGGCGACGTCATATGTCGCGCGCGCGGCGCTGTGAAACATCGTGTCGGCGGGCAGGGGGCCGACGGCGTCGATCCCCCTGGCGCGCAGATCCGCAAGGGCGGGCGCGATCACGTCGATTTCCTCTCGCCCCAGCGCGCCGTCCTCGCCCGCATGCGGATTCAGGCCGGAAAAGGCGAGGCGGGGCCGCGTCAGATGAAAGCGCCGCGTCAGATCGCGGGCGACAATCTCTCCGGTCTCGACGATGAGCGCGCGGGTGAGACGGCGCGGCGCCTCGGCGAGCGGAATATGAATGGTGATCGGGACGACCGCGAGCTCCTCGGCCCAGAGCATCATCACCGGCCGGTAGGTCCCGCCGTAATGGCGCGCCGCCAGTTCGCCCAGAAACTCGGTATGGCCCGGATGGGCGAAGCCGGCCGCGTAGAGCACCGATTTCGCGATTGGGTTGGTGACCACCGCGCGCGCGGCGCCGTCGACGACGCGCTCCACCGCCAGTTCGATCGAGCGTACGGTCGCTGGCGCGTCTTCCGCTTGCGGCGCGCCGAAGTCCCCGCGCACGGGGACGCCCAGGGGAACGACCGGCAAGGCGCGCGCGAAAACCTTCTCCGCCCCGGCGGGAACGGTTTCCACGATCGGAACGTCGAGGCCGAGCGCCTGCGCGACGCGGGCGAGATGGGCCGGATCAGCGACGGCGAAGAAGGGCGGCAGAGCGGCGGCGTCGCGCGCCGCATGGGCCTTGAGCGTCAGCTCCGGCCCGATGCCGGAGGGATCGCCCTGCGTCAGCGCAAGGGGAAGAGTCATGGCGAGGGGGCCGCCCGGGCGCGGCGCGTTGCGGATTTCGTCATGCGCCGACATTTGCCGATGCGGCCCGCGAAATCAAACAGCCGGCGCCTCCGCCTGCTCCTTCAGCGCGAGATTCATCGCCTCGAACCCCTGGCGGGTCGCCGGCAGCATGCCGCTCAGCAGCGACACGAGGAGACCCGAAAAACGCTCGCCATGCGTGAGACGCGTGCGCCGGTCGTCGAGCGGTTCGAGCAGAAAATAATGTTCGCCGTCGAAGAGCCCGCGAATCAGCACGCTCCCGCGCCAGCGCAACTCCTGTTGCGGCCGCAGCGTGAGGATCACGGGCCTGAACCGCATGGCTGTCTTGCCGGGGGGCGCGATCTGAACCGAGAGCCTTTCCCCTTGCGCGAGCCGGCCGGAAATCCCCGTGATGAAGGGATTCCACGCCGGCATGCGCTCGAAATCCGTCAGCAGCGCCCATATGCGGGCGGCGGGCGCGTCGATGTCGATCTGCGTTTCCAACTGGCGCTGCGCCATGTCGCTCTCAAAATGTCCCGATGGCCGCCGGGCGACGCATAATCTGAAAGGAGAATGAAAATCGGTTGACAACCTCCGGCGCGCGGCGATTGCCGCAGCGCGCCGGAAACCTCCAAAAAGCGCTCACGCCTTGCCGGCCTGCGCGTGCGGCACGCCTTCCTTGTCGAAGAGCGCGGTCAATTCGCCCGACTGGAACATCTCACGGGTGATGTCGCAGCCGCCGATGAATTCATTCTTCACATAGAGCTGGGGAATCGTCGGCCAGTTCGAAAAGGTCTTGATCCCCTCGCGAATCTCGCCGTCGGCCAGCACGTTGATCGCCTTGTAGGGCACGCCGAGATGGTTGAGGATCTGCACCACCTGCATGGAGAAACCGCATTGCGGGGCCTGCGGCGTGCCTTTCATGAAAAGCACCACGTCGGAGGATTCGATCTCGCTCTTGATGCGGCTGTTGATGTCGGACATCTGGCTTTCTTCCTTTCATGCGGCGTTCAAGGCGCCGCCGGTGAGAATTGTTACGGCGCGCGGGTGGTGAGCGCCAGCGCGTGCAGCTCCGTGCCGAGCCTCGGGCCAAAAGCGGCGTTGACGAGCTGATGCTGGCGCACGCGCGTGAGGCCCCTGAACGATTCGCAGGTCACGGTCGCGGCCCAATGGTCATTGTCGTCGGCGAGCGCGGTCAGTTCGATCGTCGCGTCGGGCAGGGCGGCCTTGATGATCTTTTCGATCTCCGAGGCGGGCATGGGCATGTCTCTTGTCCTCTTTGCGTCATGAAATGTCGGAAAAGGCTCCGTCGTCCCCGGCCATATAGGCCGGAAGCGGCGACTCATGCGCGGCGCGCAGGTCCGAGAGCAATATCGGCGCCTCGCCCGGCAGTTTCAACGCGTCGCCCCCGGTGACGCCGAGCGTCAGGATCGGCGCGCCCGCCGCAGCCGCGGCCGCCAGGATCGCCGCGGCGTTCGGGGCGGAGGCGGTCAGCAGGTAACGCCCCTGATCCTCGCCGAAGAGAACCGCGTGGGGCGCGCCCCCGGGCAGGGAGTCGAGCGTCGCGCCCATGCGGCCCGCCAGCGCCATCTCGGCCAGGGCGACCGCGAGGCCGCCATCGGCAAGGTCATGCGCCGCGGAGACCCGGCCAGCGAGAATCTGCTCGCGCACGAAATCGCCGTTGCGCCGTTCGGCGGCGAGGTCCACCGGCGGCGGCGCGCCGTCGCGGCGCCCGCACACATCGGCGAGCCAGGCCGACTGGCCGAGCCAGCCTGCGGTCGCGCCGACGAGAAGGATGGTCTCGCCCGCCTGCGTGAAGCCGGTCGGGGCCGATTGCGTCACATCGGCGATCACGCCGACGCCGCCAATCGCCGGGGTGGGCAGGATGCCCGCGCCCTGGGTCTCGTTATAGAGCGAGACATTCCCCGACACGATCGGGAAATCGAGCGCGGCGGCGGCTTCGCCAATGCCCTGCAGGCAGCCGACGAACTGGCCCATATATTCGGGCCGCTCGGGATTGCCGAAATTCAGATTGTCGGTGAGCGCCAGCGGCGTCGCCCCGCGCACGGTGATGTTGCGCCAGGCTTCCGCCACCGCCTGCTTGCCGCCCTCGACAGGGTCGGCGGCGCAATAGCGCGCGGTCACGTCGGTGGTCAGCGCCAGACCCTTCGGCCCGTCCTTGACCCGAATCACCGCCGCGTCTCCGCCCGGCTGGCGCACGCTGTTGCCGAGAATCAGATGGTCGTACTGCTCCCACACCCAGCGCTTGGAGCAGAGATTGGGAGTCGACAGCAGCTTCAGAAGCGCGTCCCGATTGGAGAGCGGCGGCGGCGCCGAGGCCGGGTCGATCACCGGTTTTTTGGGCGTCGCCACCCATGGCCGGTCATAGACCGGGGCCTCGTCGCCAAGCTCCTTGATGGGGAGATCGGCCTTTGTCTCGCCCTTGTGCCGGACGACGAAGCGCAGCGTGTCGGTGGTCTTGCCGACGATGGCGAAGTCGAGGCCCCATTTGCGGAAGATGCCCTCGCCCTGCTCCTCGAGCTCGGGCTTGAGAACCATGAGCATGCGCTCCTGGCTCTCCGAGAGCATCATCTCATAGGCGGTCATGCCCTCTTCCCGGCAGGGCACGGCGTCGAGATCGAGCTCGATGCCGAGATTGCCCTTGGCGCCCATTTCCACCGCCGAGGAGGTGAGCCCGGCCGCGCCCATGTCCTGAATGGCGATGACCGCGCCCGACGCCATCAGCTCCAGGCAGGCCTCGAGCAGAAGCTTTTCCGAAAAGGGGTCGCCCACCTGCACCGTCGGACGCTTCTCCTCGGCGTCCGCCTCGAAGGAGGCTGACGCCATGGTGGCGCCGTGAATGCCGTCGCGGCCGGTCTTGGAGCCGAGATAGACGATCGGGTTTCCGACGCCGGCGGCGGCGGAATAGAAGATGGAATCCGTGCGCGCGAGGCCCACCGCCATGGCGTTGACGAGGATATTGCCGTCGTAGGAGGCGTCGAATTCGGTCGAGCCGCCCACCGTCGGCACGCCGAAACTGTTGCCGTAGCCGCCAACGCCCGCGACCACGCCCGCGACGAGATGGCGCGTCTTGCCGTGCGCGGGGCGGCCGAACCGCAGCAGGTTCAGACAGGCGATCGGCCGCGCGCCCATGGTGAAGACGTCGCGCAGAATGCCGCCGACCCCGGTCGCCGCGCCTTGATAGGGCTCGATGAAGGACGGGTGGTTGTGGCTCTCCATCTTGAAGACGCAGGCGTCGCCGTCGCCAATATCAATGACGCCGGCGTTCTCGCCGGGTCCGCGAATCACCCAGGGGGCCCTGGTCGGCAGCTTGCGCAAATGAACGCGAGACGACTTGTACGAGCAATGCTCGTTCCACATGGCCGAAAAAATGCCGAGCTCGGTGAAGCTTGGCGTTCTCCCGATCAGTTTGAGGATCCGCTCGTATTCGTCGGGCTTGAGGCCGTGCGCGGCGGCGAGCGCGGCGTCGACCTTCGGTTCGGCTGCAGAGGCGGTGGCGGTCAATGGGTCGGACCTTAAGCAGAGGGCGACGCTTTTCTGGGCGCCGCAGCGGCGCGGAATGCGCCGGTTTTGCTCGATGTTCTCGAACGCTTCTCGCCGTCTCGATTAGCGCCCGCCGCCCCTCAAGGCAACCGCGCCAATCTGTTGCGCAAGTGACACAATGGGGAAGAATGAATAGTCCACAGCGTTTTTCTTGACAGTTGTCAATTGTCAAATGCCTGAAAAGGGGCAACCTTCAGCCCGACTCGGCGCGACGGCGTCGATCCGTCTGCCAAAGATATTCTACGGGGGTTCCGATGAGGGATTTTGTTCGCGGCGCTGTTGCCGCCATAGGTTTGGGAGCCGCTGCGGTTTCCGCTCACGCGGCTGATCTGCCGAGCATCAAGGCGCCGCCGCCGCCGCCGCCGGTTATCGAGCCCTTCCATCCCTTCCAGGTTCGCCTCAAGGTCGGCGGCGTCATCCCGACGGACGGCTCGGCCTATATCACCGACCGCGGCAACGGCAGCTATCTGAGCGGCGCGACCATCGCGGCGGTCACGGGCTACAATTATCCCGTGACCGCGCTGAACGCCCTTGGCTATAGCGCCGGCCCCGGCACCCAGTTCTTCGGCTCCAGCACGAATATTTCGTCCGCCGTCATCCCGATGATCGACGTCGCCTACTTCCTCACCAAGAACTGGGCGATCGAGGCGATCTGCTGCGTCACCCCGCATCACGTGACGGGCGTCGGCCCGATCCAGGGCGCCAGCGTCATCAAGACCTGGGTGTTCCCGCCGTCCCTGATGCTGCAGTATCACTTCACCAATTTCGGCGCCTTCCAGCCCTACCTCGGCGTCGGCGTGAACTTCACTGCCTTCTGGGGCACCCGCGCCGGCAATCAGACGGCGACGTTCCAGGCCCTGAACCCGAATATCGCCGCCTTCGGCGGCGGCGCCCTGAACCCCTTCAATGCGTGGGCGACCGCCACTTCGGCGAGCATCACCCCGTCTTGGGGCGTCGTCGGCCAGGCCGGCGTCGACTATATGTTCAACGACCACTGGGGCGTGAACGTCGACGTGAAATACATCATGATGGAGCCGAACGCTCACGTTTGGGCCGTCGCCAATACGACGCCGGTCAACGTCGGCCCGGTCAACGTCCCGCTCAACCTGGCCGTGAAGATCAATCCGGTCGTGATTTCGGGCGGTCTGACCTATCGTTTCGGCGCCGACTGGGGCGTGCCGAAGATCCTGCCTTTCTAATAGGGCGCAACATCCGAACGACAAATGGCCCGCAAGGGTCGGCCCGGCCGCACTGCGGCCGGGCTTTCTTTTTGCCTGTGTGGAAAAAGGATCGATGCGCCGCCGCGCCGGTCGGTCGCCTGGTCATGACGGGGCGGGCCGAACGCGGTAAGGTCGCTCATGGCCCTCGCTCCCACCCCTGACACGCGCGGCGCGCTTCTCGCGCTTCTCGACTGGTATGTCGAAAGCGGGGTGGACGTCGCGCTCGACGAGGCGCCGCACGATCGCTACGCGGACAGCGCCCGCGCCGCAGCCTCTGTCATCGCCCCCCCCGCCGCGCCGTTGCGGGCGCCCGAGCCGCCGAAAGGCCAGGCTCTGACGCAGCCACGCCCGGCGCCGGCCGTCGCGCCGCCGGATGAAGCCGCCCGCGCCGCCGCCGCCGCGGCCGTCGCCGCGCCCAGCCTCGACGCGCTCGCCGAGGCCCTGGCGCAATTTCCGCACGCGCCCTTTCGCGACATGGCGCAGCATTTTCTGTTCGGAGCCGGATGCGCGACGGCGCCGCTGATGGTTTTTGACGAGGCGCCGGGCGATGTGGAGGAGGCGGGAGGCGAGGCCTTCAGCGGGCCGTCCGCACGGCTTCTCGACAATATGCTGGCCGCCATCGGCCGCAGCCGCGAGAGCGCCTGTCTCGCCTATGCCGCGCCCTGGCGCCCGCCGGGGGACCGCACTCTGACCCAGCCGGAGATCGCCGTCTTCGCCCCCTTCGCGCGACGTCGCGTCGAGCTGGCGCGGCCAAAGGCGGTGTTGCTGTTCGGCGAGGCGCCGGCGCGCATGCTGCTGGAGTCGGGCGAGCCGCTCGGAAAACTGCGCGGCCGGCGATTCGAGATCCGCTGCGGCGACCATGTCGCGCAGGGCTTCGTGTTCAACAGTCTGGACGCAATTCTCGGAAGCTGGTCGCTGAAGCCGGCGGCGTGGCGCGATCTGCGCGCCGCCGCCGCCGCTCTTGAAGAATGAGGCCGGGAAGAGGGGCGACGGCCCCCTTACTCCGCCGCCGCGCCTTCCTTCGCGCCGCCGTAGCGCCGCGCGATATAATCGTCGACGATTCGGGTGAACTCCTCGGCGATGCCCTCGCCGCGCAGCGTCATGGCCTTCTTGCCGTCGATGAAGACCGGCGCGGCGGGCGTCTCGCCGGTGCCGGGCAATGAAATGCCGATGTCGGCGTGTTTCGATTCGCCGGGGCCGTTCACGATGCAGCCCATCACCGCGACGTTCAGCGTCTCGACGCCCGGATATTGCGCCCGCCAGATCGGCATGCGCTCGCGGATATGCGCCTGAATGTCGCGCGCGAGCTCCTGAAACACGGTCGAGGTGGTGCGCCCGCAGCCGGGACAGGCGGCGACGAGCGGCACGAAGGTGCGGAACCCCATGGTCTGGAGGATTTCCTGCGCCACCTTCACCTCGAGCGAGCGGTCGCCGCCCGGCTCGGGCGTCAGCGAGACGCGAATCGTGTCGCCAATGCCGTCCTGAAGCAGCACGCCCAGCGCCGCGGCGGAGGCGACAATGCCCTTGGAGCCCATGCCGGCCTCGGTGAGGCCCAGATGCAGCGCGTAATCGCTGCGCGCGGCAAGCATGCGGTAGACGGCGATCAGGTCCTGCACGGCGGAGACCTTGGCCGAAATGACGATGCGGTTCCGGGGGAGGCCGATCTCCTCGGCGCGCTGCGCCGACATCAGGGCCGAGCGCGCCAGCGCCTCGCGCGTCACCGCGCGCGCGTCGATGGGGCGGTCGGAGGCCGCGTTGATGTCCATGAGATGGGTGAGCAGCTCCTGATCGAGCGAGCCCCAATTGGCGCCGATGCGCACCGCCTTGTCGTGCTTCGCGGCCAGTTCGACGATGGCCGCGAACTGACGATCCTTCTTGTCCTTGAAGCCGACATTGCCGGGATTGATTCGGTATTTGGCCAGAGCCTCGCCGCAGGCCGGATGATCGGCGAGCAGCTTGTGGCCGATGTAATGGAAGTCGCCGACCAGAGGGACGGTGATTCCCTTTCTGTCGAGCTTCTCGCGGATGTGCGGAACGGCGGCCGCCGCCTCGTCGCGGTCGACGGTGATGCGCACGAGCTCGGAGCCCGCCTGCGCCAGCGCCGTGACCTGCGCCACCGTCGAGTCGACGTCGGCGGTGTCGGTGTTGGTCATGGACTGCACGACGATCGGCGCGCCGCCGCCGACGGTGACGGCGCCCGCTCCCGCGCCGATGCGGACGGCGCAGGTTGACCTGCGCTCTGCGGGCTCTGCGGAAATCGGGTCGGGCAGACGGGTTTCGGCGGCGTCGGTCATGGCTCTCGTCGCGGCTCCGTTGGGTGTTCTCGCGCCCTAGGTCGCGCGGAAATCGCCGCGGGTCAAGTTTTCTAAGCCCCGCCGCTGGCGCAATGCGCCGGCGGCCCGCGCTGCGCCCGCCCGTCGCGGCTTTTGCAGTGACCGCATGCGAAAGGCCCCGTCGCCTGTGCGCACGGGGCCTATGCTTCCTCAAGTGAGAAGCGTCTGGGATTGTCCAGTCAGGGAAAGGATTGCCCGCCTCTTGGCCATTGCGGCGGGCCATCCACGATCAGGATGCATTGATATGGAGGATTCGGCGTCAGGCAGCGCTTATCCTGACAAACCGAGTGACCGGAACGGAACGCCGGTCAAACCATCTGACCCGGTGGCGTCAGGCTCCTCTCGCAACAACGTCGCTTCGGCTTCGCCGACGACAGGGGAGTCCGTCGGCGCGTCCTGATATCGCCGCCGACTCGAGGTCCCGCCCGAGCGGTCCCGCCTCGCAATCTGTTGGAGACGGGTGCGATATGGAGAAAGGATGCTCCCGGTTCCGATTCTCGTCAAGCGCCAAGTTGTCGGAACTGCGTTTTCGCGGGGCCGCGCTTGCCTCTATGACAATCAACGCATATAGATATCTTTATATCTTGTCCGAGAGAGCCGATGGTCGCCCCGCACAGTCTCAAGCTCAGAATGGAGCCGGCGCTCGCGGCGCTCAACGCGGCGGCGGAGGAGACGCGCCTGCGGCTTCTCGCGCTGCTCGCCCAGTCGGAGCTGACGGTGAGCGAGGTGGTCGCCATTCTCGGCCAGTCGCAGCCGCGCGTCTCCCGCCATTTACGGCTTCTGGTCGAGGCCGGACTCGTCGAGCGGCGCCGCGAAGGGGCCTGGGCGTTCTTCCGCCTCGCGCCCGCGGGCGAGGCCGGGGCGATGGCGCGCCAGCTCGCCGACTGGCTCGACGCCGCCGATCCGGTTCTCGCCGAGGATCAGGCCCGTCTGACCGAAGTCCGCCAGACGCGGGCCGACAACGCCGCCCGCTATTTCGCCGCCCATGCGGCCGAATGGGACGACATTCGCTCGCTGCATGCGCCCGAGGCGCTGGTGGAGGCGGCGATGCGCGAGGCCGTCGGCGACAGGCCGGTGCGCAGCGTGCTCGACCTCGGCGCCGGCGCGGGCCGCATGCTCGAACTTTTCGCGCCGCTCGCCCAGCAGGCGGTCGGCGTCGATCTCTCCACCGCCATGCTGGCCGTCGCGCGCGGGCGCATGGAGGAGACCGGCCTGCGCAACGTTCAATTGCGCCAGGGCGACATTTACGCGCTTCCAGTCGAGCGCAACTCCGTCGATCTCGCGATCATGCATCAGGTGCTGCATTATCTCGACGATCCGGCGCGCGCGTTGCGGGAGGCCGCGCGCGTGCTGGCGCCGGGCGGGCGGCTGCTCGTGGTCGATTTCGCCCCCCATCAGGAGGAGGCGTTGCGCGACAAGCACGCCCATCGCCGCCTCGGCTTTTCGCAGACGGAGATTGCGAACCTTCTCGCCCAGGCGGGGCTGGAGACGATTCTGCATCGTGAACTCGCCCCGGACGACAGGGAAGGCGCCAAGCTCACCGTCTCCTTATGGCTCGCGCAGGATCCGCGCGTTATCGCCGACAAGATTCCCGCTTCTTCCTATGAGACCGTCTGATGTTCAATGCGCTTCACCCGACCGCTTCCGGCAGGCGGTTCAACATCTCCTATGAATTCTTTCCTCCCAAGACGCCGGAAATGGAGACGCAGCTCTGGGAGACGGTCAAGCGTCTCGAAGCCCTGAAGCCGCATTTCGTCTCCGTCACATACGGCGCCGGCGGCTCGACTCGCGAGCACACCCACGCGATCGTCTCGCGCATCGCCCGCGAGACGCATATGAAACCCGCCGCGCATCTGACCTGCGTGTCGTCTTCCGTCCCGGAGATCGACGACATTCTGCACGGCTATTGGGACGCGGGCGTGCGTCACATCGTGGCGCTGCGCGGCGATCCGCCGACGGGCGTCGGCACGGCGTTCACGCCCAATCCGGATGGCTATGCGCGCTCCTGCGATCTCGTGCGCGGCATTCGCCGCCTGCATGATTTCGAGATTTCCGTTTCGACCTATCCCGAAGGCCACCCCGAAAGCGCCTCCGTGGAGCAGGATCTCGACGCGCTTCAGGCGAAGATCGACGCGGGCGCGACGCGCGCCATCACGCAGTTCTTCTTCGACAACGACATCTACTTCCGCTTTCTCGACAAGGCCCGCGCCAGGGGCATTGCGATCCCGATCGTGCCGGGCGTCATGCCCATCCGCAATTTCCGCCAGGTCGCCAATTTCGCGACCAAGGCAGGGGCGAGCGTGCCGCGCTGGATCGCGGAGCGTTTCGAGGGACTCGACGACGACCCCGAGACCCGGGCGCTGGTCGCCGCCACAACCGCCGTCGAACAGGTGATGGGCCTCGCCCGCGCCGGCGTCGATGAGTTCCATTTCTACACCAACAATCGCGCCGACATGGTTTTCGCCATTTGTCATCTCCTCGGCGTTCGTCCCCTTCGCGAGAAAGCAGACGCATGATCTTCGACAACGTGCACGGCCCGAACATCCTCAAGGCGCTGGAAGAGGCGGCGTCGCGCCGCATCCTCATTCTCGACGGCGCCATGGGGACGATGATCCAGCGCCACGCCTTCGAGGAGGCGGATTTTCGCGGCGGGCGCTTCAAGGATCATCCAAAGGATCTGCGCGGCAACAACGACCTGCTGATCCTCACCCAGCCGGCGGCGATCAGGACCATCCACGTCGCCTATCTCGAGGCGGGCGCGGACATCATCGAGACCAACACATTCTCCTCGACGACGATCGCGCAGGCCGACTACGGCATGGAGCATCTCGCCTTCGAGCTCAATCGCGAGGGCGCGCGGCTCGCGCGCGACGCCGCCGACGAAGTGGCGGCGAAAACCGGCGTGCGCCGCTTCGTGGCCGGCTCCATCGGACCGACGAACCGCACCGCGTCGATTTCTCCGGATGTGTCCAATCCCGGCTTTCGCGGCGTCACCTTCGACGAGCTGCGCGCCGCCTACAGGGAAGCCGCGCTCGGCCTGATCGAAGGCGGCGCCGACATCATGCTCGTCGAGACCGTCTTCGACACGCTGAACGCCAAGGCGGCGATCTATGCGCTCGAAGACGCCTTCGACCAGGTCGGCACGCGTTTCCCGATCATGATCTCGGGCACCATCACCGATCTCTCCGGGCGCACGCTGTCCGGCCAGACGGCCATCGCCTTCTGGAATTCGCTTTCGCACGCGAAGCCATTCTCCATCGGCTTCAACTGCGCGCTGGGCGCGCGCGAGATGCGTCAGCATATCGCCGAGATCGGCCGCGTCGCCGATGCGCGCGTCTGCGCGTTCCCCAACGCCGGCCTGCCGAACGAATTCGGCCTTTACGACGAGAGCCCGGAGTATATGGCCGAGCTCGTCGGCGAATTCGCCTCGGCCGGTCTCGTGAACGTGCTCGGCGGCTGCTGCGGCACGACGCCGGACCATATCCGCGCCATCGCGGAAAAGGTGAAGGGCATGGCGCCGCGCGCCGTCCCGAAGATCGAGCCGATGCTGCGGCTGTCGGGCCTCGAGCCCTTCACGCTGACGAAGGACATTCCCTTCGTGAACGTCGGCGAGCGCACCAATGTCACCGGCTCGGCGAAGTTCCGCAAGCTCATCACCAATGGCGACTACACGGCGGCGCTCGACGTGGCGCGCGATCAGGTGGCCAATGGCGCGCAGGTCATCGACGTCAACATGGACGAGGGTCTGCTCGACTCGCAGCAGGCGATGATCGACTTCCTCAATCTGCTCGCGGCGGAGCCCGACATCGCCCGCGTGCCGGTAATGGTCGACAGCTCCAAGTTCGAGGTGATCGAGGCGGGCCTGAAATGCCTGCAGGGCAAGGGCGTGGTGAACTCCATCTCCCTGAAGGAAGGCGAAGAGAAGTTCATCGAGGACGCCCGGAAAGTGCGCCGCTACGGCGCGGCGGTCGTCGTCATGGCCTTCGATGAAACCGGTCAGGCGGACACGCTTTCCCGCAAGACCGAGATCTGCGCGCGCGCCTACAGGATCCTCACGCAGCAGGTCGGCTTCCCGCCACAGGACATCATCTTCGATCCCAACATCTTCGCGGTGGCGACCGGCATCGAGGAACATGAGAATTACGGCGTCGACTTCATCGAGGCGACGCGGATCATCAAGCGCGATCTGCCTTTTGTTCATGTCTCGGGCGGCGTGTCGAACCTCTCCTTCTCCTTCCGCGGCAATGAGCCGGTGCGCGAGGCGATGCATTCCGTGTTTCTCTATCACGCCATTCAGGCGGGCATGGACATGGGCATCGTCAACGCCGGCCAGCTCGCGGTCTACGCCGAGATCGACCCCGAGCTGCGCGACCTGTGCGAGGACGTCGTGCTCAACCGACGCAAGGACGCGACCGAGCGTCTCGTCGAGGCGGCGGAGAAGTTCAAGGGCGCCGGCGCCAAATCCGCCGAGAAGGACGCCGCCTGGCGCGAACACAGCGTCGAGAAGCGACTCGAATATGCGTTGGTCAACGGCGTCACCGACTATATCGAGACCGACGTCGAGGAAGCGCGCCAGCGCTCCACGCGTCCGCTCGACGTGATCGAAGGCCCGCTGATGGCCGGCATGAATGTGGTGGGCGATCTCTTCGGACAGGGCAAGATGTTCCTGCCGCAGGTCGTCAAATCCGCGCGCGTGATGAAACAGGCGGTCGCCTATCTCATGCCCTTCATGGAAGCCGACAAGAGCGAGCGCTCCACCGCCGGCAAGATCCTGCTCGCCACCGTCAAGGGCGACGTGCACGACATCGGCAAGAACATCGTCGGCGTCGTGCTCGGCTGCAACAATTTCGAGGTGATCGATCTCGGCGTGATGACGCCCGCCGCGAAGATCCTCGAAACGGCGAAAAGGGAGAAGGTCGATCTCATCGGCCTCTCCGGCCTCATCACGCCGTCGCTCGATGAAATGTGCTTCGTCGCCTCCGAGCTGGAGCGCGAAGGGCTCGACGTGCCGTTGCTCATCGGCGGCGCGACGACGAGCCGCGTGCATACGGCGGTGAAGATCAATCCCAATTATCGGCGCGGTCAGGCGGTCTATGTGACCGACGCGAGCCGCGCCGTGGGCGTGGCGCAGGCGCTCGTTTCCGACAAGACGCGCGCCGATTACATGGCCGGGACCCGCGCGGAATATGAGCGCGTGGCGGAGGCGCATGCGAAGGCGCAGGCCGAGAAGCAGCGCATCAGCCTCGCGCAGGCCCGCGCCAATCCCTACAGGATCGACTGGGCGGCCTATGCGCCGGTGAAGCCGTCGTTCCTCGGCGCGCGCGTCTTCGCGAGCTATGACGTCGCGGAGCTGGTTCCCTATATCGACTGGACGCCCTTCTTCCAGACATGGGAGTTCAAGGGACGTTATCCCGCGCTGTTGGATGATCCCGAACGCGGCGAGGCGGCGCGCCGTCTCTTCGAGGACGCGCAGGCCATGCTGAAGCGCATCGTCGAGGAGCGCTGGTTCACGCCCAAGGCCGTCATCGGTTTCTGGCCGGCGAACAGCGAGGGCGACGACATCGCGCTCTATACGGGCGAGTCGCGCAATGAGCCGCTCGCGACCTTCTTCACGTTGCGCCAGCAGCTCGGCAAGCGCGACGGCAAGGCGAATCTCGCATTGGCGGATTTCGTCGCGCCGAAGGAGAGCGGCAAGGCGGATTATGTCGGCGCCTTCGTCGTCACCGCCGGGGCGGAGGAAGAAAAGATCGCCGCGCGTTACGCACGGGCCAACGACGACTATGGCTCGATCATGGTGAAGGCGCTCGCCGACCGCATCGCTGAAGCGTTTGCGGAGCGCATGCATGAGCGCGTGCGCCGCGAATTCTGGGGCCATGCGAAGGATGAATCCTTCCGGCCGGAAGAGCTGATCGTCGAACCCTACGCGGGCATCCGCCCGGCGCCCGGATATCCGGCGCAGCCCGACCATACGGAGAAGGAAACGCTGTTCCGCCTGCTGGAGGTCGAAAAGCGCACTGGCGTGAAGCTCACCGAGAGCTTCGCCATGACGCCGGCGGCCTCGGTGAGCGGCCTCTACATCGGCCATCCGCAGGCGCATTATTTCGGCGTCGCCAAGGTCGAGCGCGATCAGGTCGAGGATTACGCGCGGCGCAAGGGCATGTCGGTGCGCGAAGTGGAGCGCTGGCTGGCGCCGATCCTCAATTACGAACCGGCGGCGCTGGAGCCCGCGGGGTAAGGCAAGGATTGCACCCATCCCCTTGCCCTCACCCAACCTCTCCCCGCAAGCGGGGAGAGGGTTGGGGTGAGGGGCTAGCCGTTCGTGGCCGCCGGGGTTTTTTCAAGGCCGAGCCGTAGACGCACTTTCCAACGCTCGGTATTTTCACCCAAGACCTTCTCCCCCAAACGCATTCAGAGCGCGCTCATGTCCGCACGTCCGGCCCGTCAGAATCTCCTTTCCCTTGCGCCCTGGGCGCTCGTCTTCGCGCTTGCGCTCTACGCGCTCCATACGCTCGCCACGGCGCGCGGCGAGCCGGTCAACGCCATGTGGCTCGTCACCGCGGCGATCAGCGTCTACGCCATCGGCTATCGCTTCTATTCGCGCTTCATCGCCGACAGCGTGCTCGGCCTCGACGCCCGGCGGCGCACGCCCGCGCATCGACGCAATGACGGGCTCGATTACGTGCCGACCGACAAATGGGTGCTGTTCGGCCATCATTTCGCGGCCATCGCCGGGGCCGGCCCGCTGGTGGGCCCCGTGCTCGCGGCGCAGATGGGGTATCTGCCCGGCACGCTCTGGCTGCTCACCGGCGTGATTTTCGCCGGCGCGGTGCAGGATTTTCTCGTCCTCTTCATCTCCACGCGCCGCGACGGGCGTTCGCTCGGCGATCTCATCAAGACGGAGATGGGCCATGTCCCCGGCGTGATCGCCATGGTCGGCATCCTCTCGATCATGATCATTCTGCTGGCCGTGCTGGCGCTCGTCGTCGTCAAGGCGCTGGCCGACAGCCCATGGGGCGCCTTCACGGTCTTCGCCACTTTGCCGATCGCGGTGCTGATGGGCGTCTATGGGCGCTACATCCGGCCGGGCCGTATCGGCGAGATGTCGCTCATCGGCTTCGTGCTGCTCATCGCCAGCATCGCCTTCGGCCGCACTGTCGCGGAGAGCGCGACGCTCGCGCCGCTGTTTTCCTACAAGGGCGAGACGCTCGCCTTCATGCTCATCGCCTATGGCTTCGTCGCCTCGGTGCTGCCGGTGTGGCTGCTGCTGGCGCCGCGCGACTATCTCTCGACCTTCCTCAAGATCGGCACCATCGCGTCGCTGGCGCTCGGCATCTTCATCGTCTGGCCCGATCTGCAAATGCCCGCCGTGAGCCGCTTCATCGACGGCACGGGGCCGGTCTTCGCGGGCAGCGTCTTCCCCTTCCTGTTCATCACCATCGCCTGCGGCGCGGTGTCGGGCTTTCACGCGCTGGTGTCGTCGGGCACCACGCCCAAGATGATCGCCGACGAAACGCAGACGCGCTTCATCGGCTATGGCGCCATGCTGATGGAGAGCTTCGTCGCCATCATGGCGCTGATCGCCGCCACCGTGCTCGAGCCCGGCGTCTATTTCGCCATGAACAGCGCGCCCGGCGTCATCGGGGCGACGCCCGAGGCGGCGGCGCACGCCATTTCCGCCTGGGGCTTCGCCGTCACGCCGGAGACGCTCACGGGCGTGGCGCAGGACGTCGGCGAGAAGAGCATTCTGTCGCGCACCGGCGGCGCCCCGACGCTCGCCGTCGGCATGGCGCATATCCTCTCGTCGGTCATCGGCGGCGCGGCGGCGAAGTCCTTCTGGTATCACTTCGCGATTCTCTTCGAGGCGCTGTTCATCCTGACCACCATCGACGCCGGCACGCGCGTGGCGCGATTCATGATTCAGGACCTCATCGGCACATTCATTCCCGCATTCCGGCAGACCAACGCCTGGGGGCCGAATCTCGCGGCGACGGGCGTCGCGGTCACCGGTTGGGGCTATTTCCTCTATCAGGGCGTCATCGACCCGCTCGGCGGCATCAATACGCTGTGGCCGCTCTTCGGCATCGCCAATCAGATGCTCGCCGCCATGGCGCTGACCCTCTGCGTCGTGGTGCTCTTCCGCATGAAGCGCGAGCGTTACGCCTTCGTCGCCGTCATTCCCACGGCCTGGCTCTACATCTGCACCATGACGGCGGGGCTGGAGAAGATTTTCCACGCGGATCCGCGCATCGGCTTTCTGGCCCATGCGACGAAATTTTCCGCGGCGCTCGACAAGGGCCAGTTGCTCGCGCCGGCGAAAACCGTCGAGGAGATGCGCCGCGTGATCTTCAACGATTACGTCGACGCCAGCCTCTGCGCGATCTACATCGTGCTGGTGCTGTCGATCCTCGGCTTCGCGCTCAAGGCCATCAAGGGGGCGCGGGCGTCGGATGCTGTCACGACACGGGAGACCTCGGATGAGATGTTGCAGCCTGCCGGGGCTTGATCTCGCGCGTCTCGCCACGAAGCTGCGCGACGGCGCGCGGCTCATGGTGGGGCAGGGGGATTACGACGCCTATGTCGCGCATATGCGCGCGACGCACGCGGGCCGGCCCGTCATGACGCGGGCGGAATTCTTCCGCGCGCGCGAGAACGCGCGCTTCGGCGGCGGCGGGGAGCGGGCGTTTCGCTGCTGTTGAGCGCAAAAAAACGGCGCGCCAGTCGCCCGGCGCGCCGTCTCGATGATACAGCGAAGGCCGCTTACTTCTTCTTGTTGTTATAGGCCTCGACCACGTCCTCGACCGTATGCAGGCCGGGCGCGGGCGCATTCACCAGCACCGCCATATTGCCGGGGGCGTGCTCGTTCTTCCACATCTTCATATGGGCGAGCGGGATCTTGTCCCAGGCGAAGACCTCCGACATGCAGGGGTCGATGCGGCGGTCGATGACGAACTGGTTCGCGGCCGCCGCCTGTTTCAGATGCGCGAAATGCGAGCCCTGAATGCGCTTCTGGCGCATCCAGACGTAGCGGGCGTCGAAGGTGATGTTGAAGCCCGAGGTGCCGGCGCAGAACACCACCATGCCGCCGCGCTTGGCGACGAGGCAGGAGACCGGGAAGGTCGCTTCGCCCGGATGCTCGAAGACGATGTCGACGTCCTTCTTGCCGGTGATGTCCCAGATCGCCTTGCCGAACTTGCGCGCTTCCTTGGTCCATTCGACATATTCGGGCGAATTGACCTTGGGGAGCTGGCCCCAGCACTTGAAGTCCTTGCGGTTGATCACGCCCTTGGCGCCGAGCGACATGACGTAATCGCGCTTGGACTCGTCGGAGATCACGCCGATGGCGTTGGCGCCGGAGGCCGCGCAGAGCTGCACGGCGAAGACGCCGAGGCCGCCGGAGGCGCCCCAGACCAGCACATTGTGGCCGGGCTTCAGCTCATGCGGCTCATGGCCGAAGAGCATGCGATAGGCGGTGGCCAGCGTCAGCGTGTAGCAGGCCGACTCCTCCCAGGAGAGGTGCTTCGGGCGCGGCATGAGCTGGCGGTCCTGCGCGCGGCAGAACTGGGCGAAGGAGCCGTCCGGCGTCTCATAGCCCCAGATGCGCTGCGAGGGCGAGAACATCGGGTCGCCGCCGTTGCACTCCTCGTCGTCGCCGTCGTCCTGGTTGCAGTGGATGATGACTTCGTCGCCCACCTTCCAGCGCTTCACCTTGGAGCCCACCGCCCAGACGATGCCGGAGGCGTCGGAGCCGGCGATGTGATAGGGATTCTTGTGTCCGTCGAGCGGCGAGATCGGTTCGCCGAGCGAGGCCCAGACGCCGTTGTAGTTGACGCCGGCGGCCATTACGAGGACGAGCACGTCGTGGCTGTCGAGCTCCCAGGTCGGGAGAACCTCGAGCTGCATCGCCGTCTCCGGCGGCCCATGGCGCTCCTTCCGGATCGCCCAGGCGTCCATGTTCTTGGGAACATGGCCGAGCGGCGGGATTTCGCCCAACTCGTAAAGGTCTTTCTTCTCGCTCAAGGTCAGGCTCCCTCCACTCGGAACAGGTTTCGGCGCGTTGAAATATCCGGCGAGCTTATAATGGTCGCGCGACGCCCGGCATAGGGAGAAAATATCGATGGGTTGCGCAGGTTTCGCCGATGGCCGCGACTCCCTGAGCGACGGGCGGCGCGATATGTTGTCGAGGGGGGCCGAACGCCATCGCGGGGTGACGGCCATGCAAACTTCGCCGGAGATCGATTTTCAGGGGATGGAGCCGCGGGACGATCTGCGCGCCAGAATTGAGGAAAAGATCGCCCATCTCGAAAAGCTTTACGGGCGGATGACGGCCTGCCGGGTCGTGGCCAGGGGGCCGGGCGCGCATCACAGGACCGGCGGCCATTACGAGTTCAACATCCGCATCGCGCTGCCCGATGGGCGCGAGGTCGCCGTCACGCGCACGCCGGACCCTGACGAGCGCTTCCAGGACGTCTGGTTCGCGCTGGGCGACGCGTTCAAACGGGCCGACCGGCAGCTGGAGGACGCGGTCCGCGAAATTCGTGGCGACGTGAAACATCACGAGGCCATGCCGACGGGGGTGGTGAAAAGCCTCTCCCCGGCGGACGGCTTCGGCCTGCTCGAGAGCGCCGACGGGCGTGAAATCTACTTCCATCGCAACAGCGTGGGCGCGCCCGGCTTCGACAGCCTGAAGCTTGGCGAACGTGTGGCGTTTTTCGAGGAGGAGGGAGCCAAGGGGCCGCAGGCGCGGCGGGTGAAGCCGCTGCGGGAAGGCGCCGTCTGACGGCTGGGCGCCGGGCGGAGCGCGCCGCCCGGCTTGTTCGCGCCCGGCCGCCGTCTATCTGGCGAGCATCGGCGGCTGGCGGGTCTTTGGGAGACGAGCCATGAGCGAAACGCAGGTGACGGCGCTCGATCACACGGTTCAGGAAACCAATGTCTGGCTGAAGGAACTGGCGGAAGAGCACGATCTCGGCGACCGCCCCCACGCCTATAGCGCGCTGCGCGCCGTGCTGCACGCCCTGCGCGACCGGCTGGAGCCCGAGCAGGCGGTGCATCTCGGGGCGCAGCTTCCGCTGCTGGTGCGCGGCATCTATTACGCCGGCTGGCGCCCGGCCGGGACGCCGGATGTGACGCGGCGGCTCGATGATTTCGAGGCGCGCATCGCGCGGGAGCTGTTTCAGGGCTTCCGCATGGACCCGGAAGCGACGGCGCGGGCGGTCTTCGCGCTGATGTGGCGCCGGCTGGATTTCAACGAGATCGCCAAGGTGGTGGCCAGTCTGCCGCTGCCGCTGCGCGCGCTGTGGCCGGAGGCGGCGCAAAGCCTCGCGCAGGCGCGGGCGGGGGAGTGAAACGATTTAGTCTATTCATGCCGCCAGGCCCCCTCCCTGTCCCTCCCCCGCTTCGCAGGAGAGGGGACCCTCACGATCGACTTTCTTGATGAAGGCCCGGATGTGCTCCCTCTCCCGCGAAGCGGGGGAGGGGTGGGGTGGGGGTTGCTCATCACTCGCACAAACGCGGCGTCGCGCCCGCTTCCGCCTGCGTCTCGCCCATGCTATCGCAGCGGCGAGGAGGACCGAGATGACCGACACGACCGCCCCGCGCCGCGACAAGCCCTGGATGTTCCGCACCTACGCCGGTCACTCGACCGCCGAGGCGTCCAACCGGCTCTATCGCTCCAATCTCGCCAAGGGCCAGACGGGTCTCTCCATCGCCTTCGATCTGCCGACCCAGACCGGCTACGACAGCGATCACATCCTCTCGCGCGGCGAGGTCGGCAAGGTCGGCGTGCCGGTGTCGCATCTGGGCGACATGCGCACGCTCTTCGACGGCATTCCGCTCGCCGAGATGAACACCTCCATGACCATCAACGCCACCGCCGTGTGGCTGATGGCGCTCTATATCGCCGCCGCGGAAGAGCAAGGCGCCCCCCGTGCAAAGCTTCAGGGCACGACGCAGAACGACATCATCAAGGAATATCTGTCGCGGGGCTCCTATGTGTTTCCGCCGGCGCAGTCGCTGCGCCTCACGCAGGATCTCATTCTCTTCACCACGAAGGAATGCCCCAAGTTCAACCCGATGAACGTTTGCTCCTATCACTTGCAGGAAGCGGGCGCGACGCCGGCGCAGGAACTCGCCTATGCCCTCGCCACGGCGGTCGCGATCCTCGACGGCGTCAAGGCCGCCGGCATGTCGGAGGCGGATTTCGCCCAGGTCGTCGGGCGCATCTCCTTCTTCGTCAACGCCGGCATGCGCTTCGTCACCGAGCTCTCCAAGATGCGCGCCTTCACGGAGCTGTGGGACGAGATCACCCGCGACCGCTATGGCGTGAAGGACGAGAAACTGCGCCGCTTCCGCTATGGCGTGCAGGTCAATTCGCTTGGCCTGACCGAGCAGCAGCCGGAAAACAACGTCTATCGCATTCTCATTGAAATGCTGGCGGTGGTGCTCTCCAGGAACGCCCGCGCCCGCGCCGTGCAGCTTCCGGCCTGGAACGAGGCGCTGGGCCTGCCGCGTCCCTTCGATCAGCAGTGGTCGCTGCGCATGCAGCAGATCATGGCCTATGAGACCGATCTGCTCGAATATGGCGACATCTTCGACGGCAATCCGGTGATCGCCCGCAAGGTCGCCGAACTGAAGGAAGAGGCGAAGGCCGAGCTCAGGAAGATCGACGAAATGGGCGGAGCGGCCAAGGCGGTGGAGCTCGGCTACATGAAGTCGAAGCTCGTCGAATCCAACACCGCGCGCCTCGAAGCGATCGAGGCCGGCGAGCAGGTCGTCGTCGGCGTCAATCAGTTCACCTCCAGCGAGCCCTCGCCGCTCGCCTCGGGCGAGGACGCCATCATGGTCGTGCCGGAAGGCGTCGAGGCTGATCAGATCGCGCGGCTGAAAGTCTGGCGCGAGAGCCGCGACCAGAAGGCCGCGCAGGCCGCCATCGATGAGCTCGCCCGCGCCGCCCGTGAGGGACGCAACATGGTCGAGCCGTCGATCGCCGCCGCCAGGGCGGGCGTCACCACCGGCGAATGGGGTGCGGTGCTGCGCGGCATCTTCGGCGAATATCGCGCGCCGACGGGCGTCTCCTCGACAGCGCGTCAGGTCGGCGGCCAGCTCGACAAGGTGCGCGGCGAGGTGGAGCGCGTCTCGCAAAAGATCGGCCGGCGCGCCAAATTCCTCGTCGGCAAGCCGGGCCTCGACGGCCATTCCAACGGCGCCGAGCAGATCGCCGTGCGCGCGCGAGACGCGGGTTTCGACGTGATCTACGCCGGCATCCGCTCCACCCCGGCCGAACTGGTCGAGACCGCGAAGAAGGAGGGCGCGCATTGCATCGGCCTCTCCATCCTCTCCGGCTCGCATGTCACGCTGGCGCACGAGGTCATGCGGCTGATGAAGGAGGAGGGCGTCTCCGCCCCGCTCGTCGTCGGCGGCATCATCCCGCCGGTGGATGAGAAGCTGTTGCTCGATGCGGGCGTCGCGGCGGTCTATACGCCGAAGAACTACGACCTCAACGTCATCATGACGGATCTCGCGCAGATCATTGAGAAAAGCGTGAACTGAGCGGGTTGGGCGGGCTGCATCGCCCCCTCCCCCGCCATAGCGCGTCTTGAGAGACGGGGCTATGGCGGGAGCGGGAGCAGAGCCGGGCTTCACTGAGAGCGCTGATCGTGAGTGTCCCCTCTCCCGCGAAGCGGGGGAGGGACAGGGAGGGGGCAAAGCGCCGCCATTTATTGCTCAATCTCCCGCAGCGCGATATTCATGAGGTTGAAGCGTTCCGCTTTTTACATCAGCGTCAGATCGGCGCGCTTTTCACGCGCCGGAAAGGGTTTGTGATGGGCGTCGCCGTTGCGCCGCCACCGAGTTTTCTGTCCCGCGAACGGACCGTCGCCTCACCTGCCTTCAATCGCTGGCTCGTGCCGCCGGCGGCGCTGGCTATCCATCTGTGCATCGGCATGGCCTATGGATTCTCGGTCTTCTGGCTGCCGCTGTCGCGCGTCGTGGGCGGCGCGGCGCCTAAGGACTGCCCGGCCGACATGAGCTTCCTTTCAACCATCGTCGCGACAGACTGCGACTGGAAGATCAGTTGGCTCGGCTGGACCTTCACGCTGTTCTTCGTGCTGCTCGGCTCCTCGGCGGCGATCTTCGGCCACTGGCTGGAGACCGCCGGGCCGCGCAAGGCGGGCCTCGCCGCCGCCTTCTGCTGGTGCGGCGGCCTGCTGATTTCGGCGCTCGGCGTCTCCCTGCACCAGATCTGGATGCTCTGGTTCGGCTCCGGCGTCATCGGCGGGATCGGCCTCGGTCTCGGCTATATCTCGCCCGTCTCGACGCTGATCAAATGGTTTCCCGATCGTCGCGGCCTCGCCACCGGTCTCGCCATCATGGGCTTCGGCGGCGGCGCGATGATCGGCGCGCCGCTCGCCGACAAGCTGATGGGCGTTTTCGCGACTCCGACGTCGCCCGGCGTCTGGCAGACCTTCGTGGCGCTCGCCGCCATCTATTTCGTCTTCATGGTGTCGGGCGCGCTGGGCTATCGCGTGCCGCCGGAGGGCTGGGCTCCCAAGGGCTGGACTCCGCCCGCGCCGGCCGCCAATGCGCTCGTCACCCATCGCCATGTGCATCTCGACGTCGCCTGGAAGACCCCGCAATTCTGGCTGCTGTGGGGCGTGCTCTGCCTCAATGTCTCGGCCGGCATTGGCGTGCTCGGCATGGCCTCGCCCATGTTGCAGGAGGTGTTCGGCGGCCGGCTGATCGGCCTCGACGTCGGCTTCGACCAGCTCTCGCCCGACCAGAAGAAGCAGATCGCCGCCATTGCGGCGGGCTTCACGGGCCTTTTGAGCCTGTGCAACATCGGCGGGCGCATCGGCTGGGCCTCGGCCTCGGACGCCTTCGGGCGCAAGGGGACCTACGCCATCTTCTTCGTCGCCGGGCTCCTGCTCTACGGAGCCGTGCCCTTCGCGGCGAAGGGCGGCGTCGTCTTCCTGTTCGTGCTGCTCTTCGCGGTGATCATCACCATGTATGGCGGCGGCTTCGCGACCATTCCCGCCTATCTGGCGGATATTTTCGGCACCCATTATGTCGGCGCCATCCACGGGCGGCTGCTCACCGCCTGGTCGACGGCGGGCGTGCTCGGGCCGGTGCTGGTCAATTACATTCGCGAATATCAGCTCTCGATCGGCGTGCCCCGCGAGGCGGCCTATAATCAGACCATGTATGTGCTGGCGGGCCTGCTGCTTCTCGGCCTCGTCTGCAATCTGCTGGTCCGTCCCGTGAATGAGAAATACTATATGACGGACGAGGAGGTCGCCGCCGCCAAGAAGACGAGCGTCGCGGCCGTGCGCGAGGAAGAGAAAGAGCCGCACGCCGACTTCGAGGATTATATTGAGGACGAACTGGAGCCGCCGACGGAGCCCGTCGCGGCGATCCGGTCGCGCGGCAACGGCGCGATTTCGCCGGTGTTGCTGCTGGCCTGGGCGGCGGTCGGGATTCCGCTCGCCTGGGGCGTGTCGATGACTGTGCTGAAGGCGCTGGCGCTGTTCCACTGAGGAGCGGCGCCCTCAACCTCCAGCGCGGGCGAAAAAAGCCTGCGCCCGCCATGTTTTCTCTCCATTAACCAAATATGGGCACAGTCGAATTTCCGTAAGCCCCGGCGTGTTTGGGATGCGCCGCTTCCAGCGGGAGAGAAAATGGCGACGGCGTGCACCAATGGTCTCGACACGGGTTTCGTGGACCTCGGCTATATGAAAGTGGCGGCGCTCGGCGTCGTGCAGGGGATCACCGAGCTTCTGCCGATTTCCTCCACCGCCCATATGCGCATCGTCCCGGCGCTGCTCGGCTGGAAGGACCCCGGCTCAGCCTTTTCCGCCGCCATGCAGCTCGCGGCGCTCGCCGCGGTCGTGAGCTATTTCTGGGACGACATCCGCACGCTGGCGGTCGGCTCGGTCGCCGCCCTGCGCCGGCGCGACTTCAACGACTGGAGCTTCCGCTTCGTGATGTGGATCGGTTTCGCCACCATTCCCATCGGTCTGGCGGGTCTTCTGCTGTCGCATACGCTCAACGTCTGCGGCTCGCCGCTGCGCACCCTTCCCGTCATCGGCGTGTCCTGCATCGTCATGGCGGCGCTGCTCGCCATCGCCGAGATGTACTGCAACCATCAGCGCACGCTCGATCATGTGAGCCTGAAGGATGCGATGATCGTCGGCCTCGCCCAGGTTGGCGCGCTCATCCCCGGCGTCTCGCGGTCCGGCTCGACGCTGACGGCGGCGCTGTTTCTCGATCTCAAGCGGGAGGAAGCGGCGCGCTTCTCCTTCCTGCTCGGGCTGCCGGCGATCGCCCTCGCCGGACTCAAGGAGCTTTGGGAGCTGCACAAGGCGCATCTCGATCTGCACGGCTGGTCGGTTCTGTCCGTCGGTCTGATCGTCGCCTCGCTCTCGGCCTTTGTCGCGATCTGGGGCCTGTTGCGCATCCTCGAGCGTTTCTCGGCCTGGCCCTTCGTCGCCTACCGTGGCTTCATCGGCTTCGTGCTGCTGGTCGGCTTTTACGCGGGCATGTTGAGCTGAGGCGCGTTTCAGGCGCCGCCCCGAGGGGTGCGCGTGTTGCGCGCCTCGCGGGAGGCGGCGCGCGGAACAGTCTCTCAGCGGAACAGTCTCTCAATTGCCGGCGCGGTCGCTCCCTTCGCGGGAGCGCGGCCCTGCCAGGCGGGGCGCGGTGGGCTAGCGCCCTTTTGAGCAGACCCGCTTTTTCTATTCCGCCGCCCGCAGGCTTTCGCGGATTTGCGCGCGCAGGGCGTCGATGGGCGCGAGGCGGCCGTTCTCTTCATAATGCCAGAAGGTCCAGCCGTTGCAGGCCGGGAGCCCCTGCGCCAGCGCGCCGGTCTTGTGGATCGAGCCGATGAAACCCGAGAGCGCTACCGCGCCATCCGCGCGCACGATGGCGGTGTGACGCCTCTTGGCGTCCGTCAGAACCGCGCCCGGCGCCAGCAGGCCCGCTTCGACGAGGCTCGAAAAGGCCACGCGCGGCTCGCTGCGTTTCGACGGCGCGATGGCCACCGCCTCGGCCGGGAGGGGCTCCACCGCGAGAATGCGCGCGGCGGCGGCCTCGGCGTAGACGGGGTCGCGCTCGATGCCGATGAAATCCCGGCGCAAGCGTTTGGCGACCGCCCCGGTGGTGCCGGAGCCGAAGAAGGGATCGAGCACGACGTCGCCGGCGTTGGACGCCGAAAGAATGACGCGCGCCAGAAGCGTTTCGGGTTTTTGCGTCGGATGGGTCTTGCGGCCCTGCGCGTCCTTCAGGCGCTCAGCGCCGGTGCAGATCGGCAGGAGCCAGTCCGAGCGCATCTGGCAATCTTCATTGCCGGCCTTAAGCGCCTCGTAATTGAAGGTGTAGTTCTTCGCCGAGGCGTCGCGCGAGGCCCAGATCATCGTTTCATGCGCATTGGTGAACCGGCGCCCGCGGAAATTCGGCATCGGATTGTTCTTGCGCCAGACGATGTCGTTGAGGATCCAGAATCCGAGATCCTGCATGATGGCGCCGACGCGGAAGATGTTGTGATAGGAGCCGATGACGAAGATCGTCCCCGTCGGCTTCATCACGCGCCGCGCGGCGGCAAGCCATTCGCGGGTGAAGGCGTCATAGGTCGCGAAATCGGCGAATTTGTCCCAGTCGTCGTCGACGGCGTCGACGAGGCTCTGGTCGGGCCGCGTCAGCTTGTTTGCGAGCTGGAGATTATAGGGCGGGTCGGCGAAGACGAGATCGACGCTTTCCGCCTCGAGTCCGCCCATGAGCGAGGCGCAGTCGCCCTGCAAGATGACATTGCGCGGCGCCGGCGCGGCGCGGCGCGGCCCTCCCCTGGAACCCCCGGTACGCGATACCTTGATCCGGGTTGTGAGGCGGGCCGCCCCGACGCGCGCGCTACTCATCTACGCAACACCACATACGCTACCAACACGCAGGATGATGCCGGAACGAGGTAAAGGCCGCGTATAGCGAACGGAAGCGGAGCCGTCCCTTTTTCGGACGATTTTGTTAATGGAATAACAAGCTTAGCAATAAGGGGAAAATTAACGGTCCTCGCGGAGGGGCGAAAAACTCAAACGGTGCGCGGGCGTTGGGCCGTGATCGCGCAGGGCCTCCAGATGGCGCCGGGCGGCGTAGCCGACATTGGTCTCGAAACCATAATGGGGAAACCGCGCGGCAAGTCGCCGCATCATGGCGTCGCGCGCGACCTTGGCGACAATCGACGCGGCGGAGATGGACAGCGTCGAGGCGTCTCCCTTGACGATGGCGCGGCAGGGACAGCCGAGTGCAGGCGGATCCGATCCGTCGACCAGCACATAGGCGGGCGCGCGGGAGAGACCGGCCACGGCGCGCGCCATTGCGGCGAGCGAGGCCTGCCGGATATTCATCGCGTCGATCTCGGCTGGGGTGACGAAGGCGACGCTGACCGCCAGCGCTTGGGCCATGATCCGCTCGAAGGCGTCCTCGCGCGCCTTCTGTGTGAGCGCCTTGGAGTCGTCGAGGCCGCGCGGCAGGCGTTTGGGATCAAGGATGACCGCCGCCGCGGCGACCGGGCCGGCGAGCGGCCCGCGTCCCACCTCATCGACGCCCGCGACAGGCCAGACGCCCTGCCGGAACAGCCGGCCTTCCAGACGGAAATCGGGTCCGGCGCTCATGAGGGGACCGTGGGAGAGCGGGTCGGAGCCCTGTCGGTTTTGGCGGCGCGCATGTCGGGAAGAAAGCGCCGGCGCGCGCTTCTGGCAACAGAAAACTGCGCGGACGCCAAAACGCGGCGGCGCACTTTCCGCGCAACGGTGGCGCGGCTTCACGATCGGCTCTCGTGGGTCTAGCTGGAGTATTGCGTCGCCATCTGGCCGTGGAAATCCATCGTCGCTCTTGGCTCTTCCTTGAAGGCAAGGACGCCTTGGTTCGCGCTCAGTCCGTCAATTGTCATGGTCATATGCGCGTTTATCTTCAAGAGGGAGCCGTCCATTCCCTCGAGATCCTCCATGCCCGCTTTCGAGGCGAAATATTCCCAGTCGACGTCGACCTTGAAATCATCTCCTTCCTTGAAAATATTAAATTCCATGCCGCCCATGGCCTTTGGGGCGACAGCGATTTCTTCGCCGCCGGGTTGGCGAAAGAAAAGATCGATGCCTGTTTTCCCTTGCCCTTGCCCTAAAGGCGAGAAATTGACTGCATTTTTATTATTGTCCTCATAGCCATAACTTATAAATGAACCAAGTTGCTGAGTCAGGATGTTCGACAGGACGAATGTCGCCTCGCGATTCTGGGTCAACCCATGCAGGTGGTTTGCGACAGACTCGTTTCTCTCGGCCTGATCGGTTTTTCCCTCTAGGTCGCGGATGGAGTTGAAGGTCTTCTCACCATTACGAATTGTGTAATTCATTCGGTAAAAATCAGACTGCGCCTGGCCCGAAATCTTGATGTCCCCATAAGCTTTTTCGTTCTTCGGCGGGTTTGCGAGCAGCACTTCGGCAAAGCTTTTCGATTTCTCTTGCGCCAGCGGGGACCCCTTGGCGAGGCCGTTTGTTTCCCACTTCCCGGAGATTTCGCCGGTCTCGCTGACAGTGACGGTTGGGGGCAGTTGTGCGGACAGCGCGGCGCGGACTTCGGCAGGAGTCCGCAAGATTTCGGGAACGACCGGGGTCTCGATATAGATGTGATTGTTGGCATGATGCCCGCCGACGCGGGCGCCGACCGCGTCGCGCAGGGAGCGATAGCCGCTGGCGATCACGCCCCCAGCGGATCGACCGAATGACTGGACGGACCTGAAGGCGCGCGTGTGCAACGGCGGCCGATGGACGGCGGGACCAACGGCCACATGGGCGCCCCCGATCGCGCCGGCCTGAGTCTGAACGGTTTCGGTGAGCAGCAGGGCGGTTGTTCCGCGGCGGCCTTCGATGTGCGACATGATCAAGGCTCCCTCTGGGGACGCTAAATGCTAAATGCGGAACATCCCCTCGGACAGGCCGGGGGAAACGCTGGTTTCATCTCCAAGAAGCGCCTGCGCCTCCTCCGACTGCCAGAAGGCGGCGTATTTGATGAACTCCAGCAGCCGCCGTTCGAGACTGTGTTCGTCGACCATCGCGGCGTCGACACGCTCGCAGAGAAGGAGCCTGTCCGTGTCCGGATCGAGCGCGATCCGACCGGCCCCGACAGCGTCGCCCAGATGGTTCGCCTGCAGCAGCCTGGCCAGGACCGACTCATTCCGGTCCTGCCGCGCCTCGAGATAGGTCGCGAATTCGAGTTCGGTTTGACCCCTCTTGATCAGGAGAACCGAAAGATTTTCCCCGACGACGACTTCGGCGACTCCGGCGTCGTTGAGCTTGAGCGTCGGCAGGTTGCTCTTCCGCGCGAGAGCATCAACAGCCTCATCCACATTTTGCATCGGCGCCTCGTGTTCCGTCTCCCAGACGGCGAAAACCTACCGTTTTACTTAAACACGGCTGGGTTGATCGGGCGACTCAAATATAAACATCGGCGTTAAATACAATCAGTGATGGAGTTTTTAGTAAGCCAATACCTTATTAAAAGTTGAAATACATTACGGAGCGCCCGTGGAGATTGCGCGAGGCTGCTTTCCGTGCGTCCGATTTCATGGACGGCGCGGAACCTCTCCTTGCGGTCTCAGCTTTTCATTCCTGCGACCCGCCGCGTGCGACTTCAGCCGAACCGGGCGGAAAGCCATCTAGAAGAGCGCGAGCTGCTGCGGCCCGCGACGCGGGGGCTCGAAGAGATCGGTGCGCAGTTTCGCCGTGGTCTGGGAAAAGCCGAGGCGCTTCGCCGCCACCTCGAACCGGCGGCCGATCATCCAGGCGTAGGGTCCCTCGCCCGTCATGCGCTTGCCGAAGGTCGCGTCATAGGTTTTGCCGCCGCGCGTCGAGCGCACGAGCGACAGCGCGTGGCGCGCCTTGTCCGGGAAATGCTGAACGAGCCATTCGCTGAAGAGATCGCGCACCTCGAGCGGCAGGCGCAGCAGGATGTAGCCCGCCTCGCGCGCGCCCGCCGCATGGGCGCGGGCGAGAATCGCCTCGATCTCATCGTCATTGATCGTCGGAATGATCGGCGCCGCCATCACGGCGACCGGCACGCCGGCGGCGGCGAGCGCCTCCATCGCGTCGAGGCGGCGCGCCGGCGTCGCCGCGCGCGGCTCCATGATGCGGGCGAGCCTCGGATCGAGCGTCGTCACCGAAAAGGCCACCTTGGCGAGGCCCTGCCGGGCCATGTCGGAGAGAAGATCGAGATCGCGCAGGACGAGCGCGGATTTCGTCACGATCGCCACCGGATGTTTCGCCCGCGCCAGCGTTTCGAGCACCGATCGCATCACCCGATGGCGCTTCTCGGAGGGCTGATAGGGATCGGTGTTCGTGCCGATCGCAATGACTTTCGGCGTGTAATTTTGCGCCGAGAGCTCGCGCTCGAGAAGCTGGGCGGCGCCTTCCTTGACGAAAATCTCGGTCTCGAAATCGAGCCCCGGCGAAAAGCCCATATAGGCGTGCGTGGGCCGCGCGAAACAATAGACGCAGCCATGTTCGCAGCCGCGGTAGGGATTGATCGAGCGGTCGAAGGAAATGTCCGGCGAGTCGTTTCGGGTGATGATCGAGCGCGGCTTTTCGACGTGAATGGTCGTCTTCAGCGCCTCGAGGCTTTCGAGCGACCCCCAGCCGTCGTCGGTCTCCTCGCGTCGTTCGGTTTCGTAACGGCCGCTGCGTTTCGTCAGCGCCCCGCGACCGCGCCGGCGCTCGGCGTCGACCAGGACGCCGGCGGTTTCGACGCCGGCGGTCTGTGGTTCCGGTGAAATTGGCGCGGGCCGACCCATGAGCTCACCTGACGTCTTCGACGGGAGGCCGGCGGAGCGCCGACCTCCCGTCATCGCGACTTTGGGGACTTCATGCCCCGCCCCGGCTCGACCCGCCGCGACGGAACATAACGCGAATAAGGAACATATAAAGAACAAATCGGTTCCGCGCAAGTTGGTTTCGCGCAGGTTGGTTTCTTGCAAACGGCAGGCGCGAGAAAGAGAGCGCCGGGCAAAAATCAACCCCCCGCGCGGGGCGCGGGGGGTCGAGACGAGACGTTGAACGGCGCTTGCGTCAGCGCACGAGAATGTTCCTGAACTGCCAGGGATCGCTCTCGTCGATGTCCTCGGGGAAGAGCCCCGGGCGGCCCTCCAGCGGCGTCCAGTCGGTGTAATAGCCCTTCACCGGCCCGAGATAGGGAAGCTGCACCTCGAGGCAGCGCTTGTAGTCGACCTCATCGGCCTCGACGATGCCGGCCTCGGGATTCTCCAGCGCCCAGACCATGCCCGCGAGCGCCGCCGAAGACACCTGAAGGCCGGTGGCGTTCTGGTAGGGGGCGAGGTCGCGCGTCTCCTCGATGGAGAGCTGCGAGCCGTACCAATAGGCGTTCTTGGCGTGGCCGTAGAGCAGGACGCCGAGTTCGTCGATTCCGTCGATGATTTCGTGCTCGTCGAGGATCTTCCATTCCGGCTGCATGCGGCCGGCGGCGCCGAAGATCTCGTGCAGGCTCAGCACGGCGTCATTGGCCGGGTGATAGGCGTAATGGCAGGTCGGCCGGTAGACCGCCTTGCCCGAAGCGTCCCGCACGGTGAAATAATCGGCGATCGAGATCGACTCATTGTGGGTGACGAGGAAGCCGTATTGCGCGCCGGGCGTCGGGCACCAGCTCCGCACGCGCGTATTGGCGCCGGGCGAGAGCAGATAGACCGCCGCGCCGCAGCCCGTCGAATGGGCGCGGCCGATGTCGGGCAGGGCCTTCTCATGCGTGCCCCAGCCGAGCTCCGCCGGCTGCATGCCTTCGGAGACGAAGCCCTCGACCGACCAGGTGTTGACGAAGACATTGAGCGGCTTGGGGTCGCGGGCGCGCTGGGTGTCGCGCTCGGCGATATGGACGCCCTTGACGCCCAGCTTCTGCGCCAGCGCGCCCCATTCGGCGCGCGTCGCGGGCTCCCGGTCGAAAACGCCGGTGTCTTTGGCGATGTTCACCAGCGCCTGCTTGACGAACCACGACACCATGCCCGGATTGGCGCCGACGCAGGAGACGGCCGTCGTTCCGCCCGGATTTTTGCGGCGCTCGTCGAGGATCGTCTCGCGCAGGGCGTAGTTGGTGCGGGCCTCGTTGCCCTTGCTCTTGTCGAAATAGAAGCCCGGCCAGGGCTCCACGACCGTATCGACGTAGAGCGCCTTCAGCTCGCGGGCGAGCTGCATGATGGCGAGCGAGGAGACGTCCACCGAGAGATTGACGACGAACCCCTGTCCGCCGCCCTTCGTGAGCAGGGGGGTGAGAATCTCGCGGTAATTCTGCGGCGTCAGCTTTTCCTGCAGAAAGGCGATCCCGCGCTCGTCGAGCAGCCGGCGATGCGCGTCAACCGGGTCGATGACGGTGAACTGGGATTTGTCGAACTCGAAATGGCGCTCGATCAGGGGCAGGATGCCGCGCCCGATGGAGCCGAAGCCGATCAGAACGATCGGGCCGGTGATTTTGCCATAGACGGGCCAGACGGACATGGGCGCGGGTCTCCTGCGAGTTTTCGGGATTGTTGCGCCGCGATAAAGCAGGGGCGGGCGTCTTAATCAAGTCCGCAACGTTCTGGGCCGCCGCGCTTGACCCGGGCGGGGCGGCCGCCAGAATCCGCTGCAAGCAGGGAGACGGCCATGAATCGTTCGAAGGATGGCGACCTGGCCGCGCGGCCGGAGCCCTCCGCTGTGGCGGCCGCGCAAAAGGCGAAGCCGGTCAAGCTTCTGGAGAGCGATTCGGTCGAGGACGCCGCGGTCTGCGTCTTTTCGGCCGCTCTCGACCATTTCGAGGCGAATATCGCGTGTTTCCTCGCCGGGCAGTCCGTCGAAAGCGTGCATCAGATGCGGGTGGCGCTGCGGCGGCTGCGCGCCGCGATGGGGCTGTTCGGCAAGGCGCTCGAAGGCGAAAGGCTCGACGCGGCGAAGGCGCGAGCGAAACGCCTCGGCGCGACGCTCGGCGCCGCCCGAAACTGGGACGTGTTTCGCGAGATGCTGGACGAGGGCCCCGGCGCCGCGCTTGGAGACGACCCGAGCTTCCATGCGCTGCTCCGGGACCTCGACGGCCGCCGGGCCGGCGCCTATCACGCGGCGCGGGCGGCGCTGGAGGGCGAGGAGACGGACGTCTTTCTGGCCGAGTTCCGCAAGGCCATCGCCGGGCGCGACTGGGAGCCCGCGCCGGGCGCGGCCGACGAAGGCGCGGCGATGGACTTCGCCCGCGCGGCGTTGGGCCGCTTGCGCAAGCGCGTGCGGAGAAAATCGAAGAACCTCGCCGAGCGCACGCCGGAGGAGCGCCATCAGGCGCGCATCGCCCTCAAGAAAGCCCGCTATGGCGCGGAGTTCTTCGAGACCCTTTTCGATGCGGACGACGCCGCCGATTACACGGCGACGCTCGCGCGGATGCAGGACGGCCTCGGCGCCTTCAACGACATGGCGACGGCGCAGCGCCTGCTCGACGAGATTGACGGCGATGGCGGCGCAACCCTGCGCGCCTCGGGCTTCGTGCGCGGCTGGTTCGCGCATGCGGCGCAGGACGCGATCGACCATGCGCGAAAGAGCGAGAAAAGGCTGAAGAAGCTGAAGCCGTTCTGGAAATAGGCGATCAGACGAGCTCGATCAGCGTCTCCCCCCGCTGATCCGCGCCTGTCGCAATCCACGGTCCGGATACTTGCTGCGTCGCCAAGGTTTGCCACAGCCGCGGAAGCGGCTCATCCCGAAATCGGCGTCGCGCTCCCGTCGATCCGCCCCAGCACGCCGTTCGGCAGGCGGGGCCCGCCGCCGAGATAGCGGTTGCGCTCCCGCACCAGTCTCGTCACCGCGCCGAAGTCGATTTTGCCCGAGCCCAGCAGCGGCACGCGTTCGACGTAGAGCACTTCCGCCGGAATCGACAGATCGGAGGCGCCCTTCGATTTCGCATAGGCCATGAACTCCGCGCGCGTTGCGTTCTTCTGCTGCGTGACGAGCACGATCCGCTCGCCCTTGCGCGGATCGACTTCCGTCGCGGCGGCCGACAGGGCGTTCGGCCAGAGCTCTGCCGCGAGCTGCTCCACCGCCGCGAGCGAGACCATCTCGCCGCCGACCTTGGCGAAGCGCTTGGCGCGGCCCTTGATGGTGACGAAGCCTTCGGCGTCGATCGTGACGATGTCGCCGGTGTCGTACCAACCGTCCGGCGGCGGCTGAAGCTCGCCGGGGCGATCGGCCTTGAGATAGCCCATCATCACATTCGGCCCCCGCACCAGAAGCCGGCCGCCCTCCTCGACGCCCGGAACGTGTTCGAGCTTGTGCTCGACGCCCGGCATGAGCCGGCCGACCGTGCCGAACTTGTTGAACATGGGCGTGTTGAGCGCCAGCACCGGCGCCGTCTCGGTGACGCCATAGCCTTCGAGAACGCGAACGCCGAACTTCTCGCACCAGATTTCGCGGGTCGCCTGTTTCACCGGCTCCGCGCCCGCCACGACATAGCGGATCGAGCGGAAGTCGTAGGCGTGGGCGCTGCGCGCATAGCCCGCCAGAAATGTGTCGGTGCCGAAGAAGATGGTGGCGTTCGTCCCGTAGATGAGCTCCGGCACGATCCGGTAATGCAGCGGCGAGGGATAGAAATAGACCGGCACGCCGGAGATCAGCGGCAGCATGAAGCCGATGGTCAGCCCGAAGCTGTGGAACACCGGCAGCACGTTGAAAACCTTGTCGGCGCGGCCGAAGTCGATGCGCGCCGCCGCCTGGGCGGCGTTGGCGAGCATGTTCCGGTGCGACAGCGCGACGCCCTTGGGCGCGCCTTCCGAGCCGGAGGTGAACAGGATGGCCGCCATGTCGTCCGGCTTGCGGGGCGCGACGGCTCTCCTGAAGGCGCGCGCGGCGCGCAGCCTGTCGAAAAAGCCGACGCTGGCGCGCATGTCTTCGAGATAGACGAGGGTCGTCCGCTCGCCCAGGGCGGCGGCGAGCTTGTCGAGCTTGCCTTTCTCGATGAAGCTTCTCGAGGTCAGGATCGTCGTGATGCGCGCGGCCTCGCAGCCCGAGAGAATATTCGTGGCGCCGGCGGTGAAATTGATCATCGCGGGCACGCGCCCGGCCGAGATGGCGGCGAGGAAGGTCACGCCGGCGACATTGGCGTTGGGCAGCATCACGCCGACGATCTCGCCCGGCGCGCCCGTTTTCGCGATCTTTTCGGCCAGCGCGCGGGCGCCGATAAGGAGGCGGCGATAGGCGAGGGGCCCCGAAAGCGGATCTTCGAGCGCGACCCGCGACAGCCCGTGCTTCTCGGCGGCGCGCACGACCGCCTCGAAGATGGTCTCGTCCGTCGGCGTGGTGCGGAAGATGAGATCGGACATGATCTGATAGAGCGCCGCGCCCGCCGCCATGCGCCGCGCCTTGCCTTTCAGCGCGTCGTCGACCACGAGGCGCGTCGGCTCCTGAATCGTGAGCGTGAATTTGGGAAACCAGCGGCGGCGCGCCTGGTCGCGGGTGAGGCGCGAGAACATGGTCGACTCGGGGCCGTCGATCTTGACCGGAACGACGAGCGCGCCGGATTTCTCCGCGATCAACCCGGCGCCGTCATAGACCTTCATCAGGCTTCCGGTGACGGTGAGGCGCCCCTCGGGGAAGATCACCAGCGGGTCGCCCGCCTTCACGGCGTTGACCAGCGTGCGCGTGCCCATGGGCTTCGTCGGATCGAGCGGGATGGCGCGGGTGAAGCGCAGGAAAGGCTTCACCCACCACCGTTTGGAAATCCCCGAATCGATGGCGAAGACCGGCTCCCTCGGCAGGACCGACAGGATGAGCGCGGCGTCGAGGAAGCTGACATGGTTGAGCGCGACGATGGGGTTCGGGCCCGCGCGCTCGAAGTTTTCGAGGCCCTTCACGTCGAGCCGGTAAAAGGCGCGAAAGAAGATGGAGAGGAGGTCGAGCAGCGGATTGGTCACCACGGCGGCGCGAATCCAGATCGCCGACAGAAAGGCGACCGCGCCCATGCCGAGGAAAAGCTCGGCGAGCGTCACGCCCTTGCTCTGCAGGAAGGCGACGCCGGCGCCGCCGAGCGCCATGAAGGCGGAATTGTGCACATTGACCGCCGCCACGGTGCGGGCGCGCTGATCGGCGGGGCTTTGCGCCTGAATGGCGGCGAAAGAGGGCACGATCATCAGTCCGCCCGCCAGCGCGAGGATCGCGAGGTCGATCGCGGCGCGCAGCGCGCCGGGCTCGGCGAAATAGGCGGCGATGTCGAGATGGCCGGCGCTCTCCCCCGCCGGGCGCCACAGCTCCGCAAGGCCGAGGTCCACGGCGGCGGCGGCGACGAGCAGGGCGCCGACGGCCGCCGGCAGCAGGACGATGCGGCCTTTCAGCAGAAAGGCGGCCAGACCCGAGCCCGCGCCGATGGCGACGGCGAAGATCGCCAGATGCAGCGTGACGACGCTTTCCGCGCCATGCAGGGAGTGGGTGACGAGCGGCGGCATCAGCGACATGGCGATGGAGCCGTAGAGCCAGAACAGGCTCGTCACAGCAGTGAGCCGCCGCAGCGCCGGCGCCGCGCGCAGCGCCTTCAGCAGCTTGAAGGTCGAGCGCAGGATGTTGGGGTCGACGCGCAGATCGGGCGCGGCGCGGGGCGTCGCGGGAATCAGCCAGGCGGCGGCGCAGCTTGCGAGCGCCACCGTCATGATCCCGCCGACGAAGGCGAGGGCGCCCAGCGTCAGGTCATGCGTCTGCATGGCGAAACCGCCGGCGATGGTGCCGGAGAGAATGGCGAAGAAGGTCGCGCTTTCGACAAGAGCGTTGCCGGCAGGAAGCTCCTCGCGCGTCAGATGATCCGGCAGAATGCCGTATTTGACGGGGCCGAACAGCGCGCCCGTCACGCCGAACAAGGCCAGCGCCGCGAAGAGGGTCGGGATATTTTCAAAATAGAAGCCCGCGGCCGAGAGGCCGGCGACGCCGATTTCCGCGACGCTCAGCCCGCGGGCGACCGCCGCCTTGTCGAATTTGTCGGCCATCTCGCCCGCCAGTCCCGAAAGCAGGAAGAAGGGCGCGATGAAGATGGCGCCCGCGAGCGTGACCAGCGAGGCGCCCTCGGCGCCGCCGATCCGCGCGAGGATCAGCAACACTAGCGCGTTCTTGAGGAAATTGTCGTTGAAGGCCGCGAAGAACTGGCGCCAGAACAGGGGCGCGAAACGGCGCGTGGTCAGAAGCGACTGCGACATGACGGGTGTTTTCCGAATCGGGCGGGCCGGCGAGAGTCGGCCAGAGTTGATTAAGGATGGGTCAAAACGCCGGCCCGTGGCAAGGAATGGACTCAGGCGCCGGATTTCGCGACGTCCATCAGAAGCCGCTCGGCGCGGGCGTCCTCGATCCGGTTCAGAAGCTTTTCGGCTTCGACATTGTCGCGGATGGTCTTGGTCAGGATGATGCAGGACTGGATCAGCATGACCATGCCCATGAGCAGGAAACCCTTCATCCAGAAATCGATGGGCATGACGAAGACGCCCCCCGCCACCATCGTGGCCGCAATCCCGAAGGAGACATAGGAGAAGGTCACGAATGCAGGCGAATGCTTGATCGGCTGAGCGGACATGTGTCGGTTCCTTTCGAGGTTTGGGAGGAGAGGCCGTGATCAGGCCGGCGCGCCGGCCTTTTCCTTCAGCCGCGCCAGCACGTCGGCGGCGCGCGGCTTGAGCGGCGGGCCGAAGCCGGCCGCCGCGAGCATGTCGTTGAGGCTCTCCGGCGCGGTCTCGGCGTCAAGGGCGTCGAGGGCCGCTTCCGCCGCGCAGGCTTCCACCTGTTTTTCGCGCAGCCGCGCGAGCGTCGCCTCGGCTTCGGACAGCGCCTCCGCTTCGTGGGCGGCGATGGTTTCGGCGGCCCTTTCGGCGAGATCGGCCCGGCCCGCCCTGAGCGCCTCGACCGCGCGCCCTTCGAGCGCGGCGATTTCGGCGCGGGCGGCGGACAGCTTGCGCCCTTCCGCCTGATCCTGCGCGAAGGCGCGCGCGAGCGCCTTCTTGGCCCGCGCCACGGCGACCGCCGAGTCCCGCATCTGTTGATCGAGAAGGGTCAGGGCGCTCTGGTCGACGAGGCGCTCCTGCGCCTCGAAGACCCGCCCCCGAACGAGCGTGACGATGGTTTTCAGCATTGGCTCCTCCCGCGTGCAAGTCTCTGAACAATGTTCAGCACGCTTCTGTCTCTAGGCCCATTTTGAACAAAGTTCAACATGGAACTTGAACAGCGTTCTAGTCCATGCTTTACCGCCGGGCGGAAACGGGAACCGTCGCGGCTCCTGAGCGGTTTGTCGGATGAACGGACGTCACGACCCGCGATGGGCGCCCCGGCGTCCTCGCGCGCGTCTTTGAGGATGATGCGGTGAGCGAGACCAGGACGGAGGCCGGCGCGCAACGCCGGACGAAACTGCGTGAGCGTCTGCTCGACGTCGCGCGCCACTCGATCGCCGCCCGGGGCCTGTCGGGTCTGAAGGCGCGCGATCTGGCCTCGGAAGCGGGATGCGCCCTTGGGGCGATCTACACGGCCTTCGACGACCTCGACGAGCTGATCCTGCGGGTCAATCTCTCGACCTTGCAAAGGCTCGGGGACGCGCTGGACACGGCGGTCACCGCCGCGCCGCCGGCGCAGGCGCTGCAGGCGCTCGCCCGCGCCTATCTGAATTTCGCACGGCGGGACGAGCCGAGCTGGCGGGCGCTGTTCGAGCATCGCCTCTCCGGCGGCGCGCCTGTGCCGGAATGGTACGCCGACGCGCGCAACCAGCTTTTCTCCCGCCTCGAGGGGCCGCTCGGGAGCCTCATGCCCGATCGTGACGCCGCGGCCCGGGCGCGGCTGGCCCGCACGCTGTTCTCGGCGGTGCATGGCGTCGTCGCTCTCGGCCTGGAGCAGAAGATCGCCGCGACGCCGCCCGAGACGCTCGACGCCGAACTCGACACGCTGGTGCGGCTGATTGCGGCGGGGCTCGAAAAGGAGACGCGGGCGGCGGCGCACTGACGCCGGCGCTTGCCAATCCCGGCGCGACCTGAGATAGGCGCGCATGGCTTACCTTCTGCTATTCGCCGTCTCCCTGTGGGCCGGCGTCCAGAACGCGCTCGCCGGCGGCGGCTCGTTTCTCACCCTGCCCACCCTGATGGTCACCGGCATGGACGCCCTCGCCGCCAATGTGACCTCCTGCGTGGCGCTGTTTCCCGCCCAGATCGCGACCGGCTGGACCGGCCGGCGGCATGCGGCGGGCGTGGGCGGGGTGACGCTGCGCTGGCTGTTCGTCATCAGCGTCATCGGCGGCGCCATCGGCGCGGTGATCCTGCTCGCCACGCCGCGCGGACTCTTCGCGCATCTCGTGCCCTGGCTGGTGCTGTTCGCCACCGGCCTGTTCGCCTGGGGGAGCTTTTTCCGCAAACCGGGCGGGACGCACGGCCATCTGAGCCCGAGGGGCGTCGGCGCCACTCAGTTCGGCATTGCTGTCTATGGCGGCTATTTCGGCGGCGGCGCGGGCTTTCTCATGGTCGCCGCGCTCACCATGGCGGGTCAGGCGGTGCGCGTCGCCAGCAACACCAAAAACCTGCTGGCCGGGGTGATGAACGCCTCCGCCGTGGCGATCTTCCTGTTTTCGCCGGATCTGCATTGGCCGCAGGCGCTGGTCTCGGGCGCCGGGGCGACCCTGGGCGGCGTGATCGGCGCGCGTCTCATTCACGTCATCGACGAGAAGCTGCTGCGCCTCTTCATCATCGCCGTCGGCTCGGCGCTGACGGTCGGGCTGTTTTTGAAGGCCGGATGACGCGGAGACTGGCCCGCGCCTGTCTCGCACTTACCGGCCCATCGCCTTCCTGATCTCGGGGACGAGCGTCGTCGCCGCGGCCGAGGGCGTGAGCGGACCGATGAATTTATAGGCGATGGTCCCGTCGCCCTTCACCACGAAGGTCTCGGGCACGCCATAGACGCCGAAGTCGATGGCGGTTTGGCCGGCCGGATCGACGCCGACGCGCTGGAAGGGGTTGCCCTCCCCTTGCAGGAAATTGAGCGCATTGGCCGCCTCGTCCTTGTAGGAGAGGCCATAGAGCTCCACGCCGAGCCCTTTCAGCGCCTCGTCCTTCGCAAGCGACATCAGCACCGGATGCTCCTGCCGGCAGGGGGCGCACCAGCTCGCGAAAATATTGATCACGCTGACATGGCCCTTGCGCAGATCGGCGGTCGACATCCCCTGCGCCCCGAGCCCGGCGAGCGGCGGCAGGTCGAAGTCCGGCGCCGGCTTGCCAATGAGCGCCGAGGGGATGCGCGAGGCGTCGCCGCCGAAGAGGCGCGCCAGAAACACCGCCGCGAGCAGGCCGAAGACGACGAGCGGCAGAAAACGCAGCGGCGAGCGCCGCGGCTCGGACACTTCGCTCACGCGGCGCCTCCGCCATCCTGGCCCTTGCCGCCGAAGCGCGCCAGTTCCGCCCGCAGGCGGCGGTAATCGAGAAGGATGCGCGCCGCGACGCCGCCGATGGTGAGAAAGGCGATGGCGTAGGCGAGCGCGACGAAGCTGGCGTGGGACGTCATTGCGCGGCCTCGAAGCTGGAGGGCGAGGGGCCTTTGTCCCGCGCGTCGTCGTGAAGCGCCTGAAGCGTCAGGCGCGCCAGGCGGCGGCGCAGGATTTCATTGCGGATGGCCATGATATGCAGGGTCAGGAACAGCAGCGTCGCCGCCAGCGCCATGACCAGCAGCGGCCACAGCATGGAGCCCGAAATCGTCGGGCCGCCGATGCGGAACACCGAGGCCGGCTGATGCAGCGTGTTCCACCAGTCGACCGAATATTTGATGATCGGAATGTCGATCGCGCCCACGAGGGTCATGATCGAGGCGACGCGCGCGCCGCGCGGCGTGTCGTCCATCGTCTGCCGCACGGCGATGAGGCCGAGATAGAGCAGGAACAGCACCAGCATGGAGGTGAGGCGCGCGTCCCAGACCCAATAGGTTCCCCACATCGGCTTGCCCCATAGCGAGCCGGTGACGAGACAGACGAAGGTGAAGGCGGCGCCGAGCGAGGCGGCGGTCTTCTGCGCCGCGTCGGCCAGCGGATGTTTCCACACCAGCACGCCGAGCGACGCGGAGGTCATCGCCACATAGGCGAAGATGGCGAGCCAGGCCGAGGGCACATGGATGTACATGATCCGCACCGTCTCGCCCTGCTGATAGTCGGGCGGCGCGGTGAAGGCGCCATAGAGCCCAACCGCCAGCAGCGCGAGCGTCAGTCCCGAAAGCCAGGGCAGGACGATGCGCGCGAAGGTGAGAAAGCGCGTCGGATTGGCGTAGTCGAGGATATTCGGCATCTTGGACCTGATAAACGAAAACGGACGCCGCTGAAAGCGGCGCCCGTGAAAGCCATTTGCGCCATTGGCGCGAGCCGCTCAACCCTCCCCCTTGTGCAGGGAAGCCGGCGGTCGAAGACCGCCGGGTGGGGGTCCGCGCCGCTATAGCGTCTTTGCGGCTCTACCCCACCCGACCCCGCCCTTCAGGCGGGGCCACCCTCCCCGTAAAGGGGAGGGATGAGCTCACGATCGGCGTTCTCAGTTGGCCTTGGTCGCGGGCTTCGTCGCGTCCTTGGCGACGTCCTTGGACTGCTCGGCGATGATCTGGGCCTTCGGCTTGCCGTGGAGAAGGTCGACGGCGGCGATGAGCTGCTTGTCCTTCTTCTCGTCCGGCGGCACGTAAGCCTGCGAACCGCTCTTCTCGTCCTCGCCGTTCTTGAGGTGACCCTTCAGCGAGGCCTCGCCCTTGGTGTCGTCCTTGCCCTTCAGCTCGTCCGGAACGTCCTGAAGGATGATCATGTCGGGGTCGATGCCCTTGGCCTGAATCGAGCGGCCCGAGGGGGTGTAGTAGCGCGCGGTGGTGAGGCGCAGCGCGCCGCTGGCGCCGCCGAGCGGAATGATGGTCTGCACCGAGCCCTTGCCGAAGGAGCGCGTGCCGATGAGCGTCGCGCGCTTGTGGTCCTGCAGCGCGCCGGCGACGATCTCGGAGGCCGAGGCCGAGCCGCCATTGATCAGCACGACGACCGGCTTGCCCTTCGAGAGATCGCCCGGACGGGCGTTGTAGCGCTGCGTCTCGTCCGCGTTGCGGCCGCGCGTCGACACGATCTCGCCCTTGTCGACGAAGGCGTTGACCACCTGGATCGACTGGTCGAGCAGGCCGCCCGGATTGTTGCGCAGGTCGATGATGTAGCCCTTGAACTTGTCGGCCGGGATTTCCTGGGTGAGCTTCGCCATCGCGTTGCGCAGGCCGTCCGCCGTCTCCTCGTTGAACTGGGAGATGCGGACATAGGCGATGTCGTCGTCCTGCTTGCGCGAGCGCACCGACTTGATGTGGATCTCGGCGCGGGTCAGCTTGACCTCGATCTTGTCCTTGTCCTTGCCGCGATAGATGGTCAGCTTGACCGGCGTGTTGATGGCGCCGCGCATCTTGTCGACGGCCTGATTGAGCGTCATGCCCTGCACGCTCTCGTCGTCGATCGCGCCGATGAGATCGCCCGACATGACGCCGGCGCGCGAGGCGGGCGTGTCGTCGATGGGGGTGACGACCTTCACGAGGCCGTCTTCCTGCGTGACCTCGATGCCCAGCCCGCCGAACTTGCCCTCGGTCTGGGTCCGCATGTCCTTGAAGCCCTTGGCGTCGAGGTAGCTGGAATGCGGGTCCAGCGAGGTCAGCATGCCGTTGATGGCGTTTTCGACGAGCTTCTGCTCGTCCGGCTTCTCGACATAGTCGGCGCGGACCTTGTCGAAGACGTCGCCGAACAGGCTGAGGAACTTGTAGGTGTCGGCGGTGGCCGCGGCCGCGGGCGTGCCGATCAGGGCGCGCGCCTGCTGGCCAAGCGTCGCGCAACCGGCTCCGATGGCGATGCCGGTAGCGAGTAGTGCAGTTTTGCGAATCATCCGCCGACCTTCCGACTGTCTGACCTTGCCCACCATGGGCCCGAGTCGATCGAGGCTCCGTCCTTGCGGAACTCGACATATAAAATGGGTTGCTTCGCGCCGATCGCGATGGCCGCCGCCGTTTGCGCGGGCCCGTCTCCCATGCTGGCCACCGGCTCTCCCGCCAGGACGAATTGTCCGACGTTCACATTGGAGCGGTTCATGCCGGCCAGGACCACATAATAACCGCCGCCCGCGTTAATGATCAAGAGTTGTCCGAAGCTTCTGTAAGGTCCTGAAAAGGCGATCCATCCGTCGCAGGGCGCGACCACGACGCCCTTGTCGCGCGCGCCGATGAAATAGGCCTTTTCGGCGCCGCCGAAGCCATCCGGCGCGCCGTAGCGCCTGAGCACCTCGCCCGCCACCGGAAAATTCAGCTTGCCCTTGAGATCGGCGAAGGAGACGGCCGGCGCGAGGCGGGCGGCGTCCCGGAAGGGGGCGGCCAGCGCCTTCTGACGATCGGCCTCGTCCAGCCTGGCCTGCGCCGCGACGCGGTCCTCGTCGGCCTTGCGGGCGGCGGCGGCGGCCTTGCTGGCCGCTTCGCTCTCCGCCTCCATGCGTGAGACCAGCTCCTTCAGGCTCGTCGCCTGGCGGGCGAGTCTTTCGGCGTGTTCCGTTTCCGCCTGCAAGGCGCTCTGCGCCTCGGCGAGGGCCTGCTGGCGGGAGGCGATGAGCTCACCCAGCCGGTCGCGCTGCTCGGCGAGCGCGGCTTTTTCCTTGACCAGCCGCGCCTGCTCGTCGCGCGCGCCCTCCCGGAGCCGCACGAGTTCGGCGAGATCGCGTTGCAGCGTCTGCACTTCGACCCGCATCTGCGGGAGCAGGTCGCCAAGCGCCAGCGAGGCGCGCAGGGCCTCGAGAATATCCTGCGGCCGAGCCAGGAGCGCCGGCGGCGGACGGCGGCCCATGCGCTGGAGAACCATCAGCACCTCGACGATCAGCGCGCGTCGGCTCTCCAGGGAATCGGTGATTTTCTTCTCGTCCGCCGTGAGCGTCGCCAGCCGGGCCTCGATGGCGGCCGTGCGCGCTTCCGTGTCCTGCAGCCGGCCGGTCGCGTCGATCAGCGTCCGGTTGAGAGTCTCGCGGATGGCGGCGTGATTGGCCATCTCGTTTTCGAGCCGTCGCCGGCGGGCCGCCGTCTCGCCGATGACGTCCTCGACGCCGCGCAATTCCAGCCGCTTGATCGACAGATCGTTCGGCTCGGGCGGGGTCGCCGGCTTTTCCTCGGCCCGCGTCACCGACGCCGCGGCGAGCGTCGACGCGACGGCGAGCCAGCCAATGGCGCGTTTTCGCCCGTCGCTTGCCCGGAAACGCTCCGCCGCCGCTCTCATCCGAAGCCTTTGTCCTTCTGCGCGAGCTTGAAATATGCCGCCTGAATCTCGTCCAGAATGCGGCGAAGGCCAGCGAGGATCGCCCGCGCGCGGGGCGCCTCGAACAGGGTCTCGACCGGGACGGCGAGCTTGCGGCGCCAGTTGTCGCGCTCGCGGTCGGTGCCGGGGAGATTGACCGCCGCCGTCTCTCCGGCGAGGTCGTCGAGCTGCGCCATGGCGAGGGCGGAGGGCGTTCGCGCCACGAAGGCGTGCAGCGCCAGCGCCAGCGCGTCGTCGAAGGGGTCGGCCGGCTCCGCCGCGCCGATCAGCCCTTCGCGACGCAGCGCGTCCAGCAGAGCCCGCTTGTCGGCCTCGCGCGCCACGCGCTCGACGGCGCCGCTTTCGGGCGTGAGAAGGCCGAGCGCCACCTTTTCGGCGACGTCCGCCGCCTCCCACCAGCCGGCGAGCGTGGGGAGATCATGAGTGGAGACGCAGGCCATGGCGCCGGACGGATAATCGTCGGGGCGGACGAAGCCCTGGCCCGCGCGCTCGAACCACAGCACCCGATAGCTGAGCACATTGGCGGCGGCGAGCCGGTCGCGAAAGCCCCAGGGCAGGGTGCCGAGATCCTCGCCCACGACCATGCAGCCGGCGCGCGCGCTTTCGAGCGTCAGATTGGCGAGCATGAGGTCGAGCGGATAGGAGACATAAGCGCCGGCCGAGGCCGGCTCGCCCTGCGGGACGAGGAAGAGCCGCGCGAGCCCCATCACGTGATCGATGCGCAAGGCGCCGGCGTGGCGCATGTTCGCGCGCAGGAGCTCCGCGAAGCCGCCGCCGCCGTCGGCTTCGACCGCCAGCGGATTGGGGGCGGGCAGGCCCCAGTTCTGCCCGTCGCGGCTGAAGGCGTCGGGCGGCGCGCCGATGGAGAAGCCGCCGATCAGATCCCCCGCCATGCGCCAGCTCTCGGCGCCGTCGGGCGCGGCGCCCACGGCGAGATCGCGGCAGATGGCGCATCCCGCCGTCGCGGCCGCGTGGAGCTGCCGCTCCGCCTGCCATTGCAGGAACTGATGGAAGCGCAGCCGCGTCTCATGGGCGCGGGCGAAACAGGCGAGCGCCCCGGGCTCGGCGTCGCGCAGGGCTGGCGGCCAGTCGCGCCAGCGCGCGCCGCGCCGTTTTTCGCTGATCGTCTCGAACAGCGCGAAGCGGTGCAGCGCCTCGCCGCCGCTTTCGCAAAAATCCTCGAAGGCGACGACCGGCGTCGCGTCCGGCTGGCGCCGGGCGAGATCGTCGAAAGCTGCGAAAGCCGTTTCGAAGGCCACTCCCTTCAGCGCCTGCACGGCCGGGTAATCGACCGCCGGGGCCTCACGCAGCATACGCGCCGCCGCTTCGTCGACGGGCGCGCCGGGGAGGTCCGAGAGGTCGAGATAGAGCGGGTCGAGAAAGCGCCGGTCGGAGGGATAATAGGGGCTCGCCCGCGTGCGATCCTGCGGGAAAAGCGCATGCAGCGGATTGATGGCGAGAAGCGCCGCGCCGGCCTCCGCGCTCTGGCGCGCGAGCCGCGCGAGGGTGGTGAAGTCGCCGATCCCCTGATCGCCGTCGCGGCGCAGCGCATAGAGTTGCGCGGCGAGACCGAAGGCCCTGCCCTGGCCGGCGTCCCAACATCGCCGTGGGGCGACGACGAGCGCGCCGGTTTCGCCGGTCTCCGCCCGCAGGCGGTAGCGTCCGCTTGCAAGCGGCGGCAGTTGCGCGCGCCAGCCGCGAGCGACGCGCCCATCTACGCCGCGCCAGCCGCAGGGCTGCAAGCCCAGGGCGATCACGCTCTCGCGCCCCGCTTCATCGGTCAGAAACAGGCGCGTCGGGGCGCGCCCGTCCTTCGCAGGGAGACGCAGTGTCGCCGCCTCATGCTCCGCCGTGACGACGTATTGCGGGAGCGCCCGGTGGTCGCGGGCCGCCACGAGCGCGGCGAGACTGTCGCGGGCGTCCGCGCGCGTCTGCGCCGCAAGGCCAAGCCCCGTGAGAAGGCCGATCAGCGTGTCGCGCGGAACCTGATGGTCCGCGCCGTCCACATCGCGCCACTGGGTCGCGACGCCGGCGCCCTCCGCCAGTTGCGCGAGCAGCGCGTCGTCGACGGCGGGCGACGCAGAGGAACCGGCGCGCGTCTCTTCGACGAGGAGCAACACGCTTCTCGGCGGAACGACGATCCATGCGCCGTCACGCCGCGCCTCTCCCTGCGAAGCGTCGAAGGCGAGGCGCCATGCAAACCCCTCACGCGCGGGCGGCGCGACCAGTTGCGGGTTCTCTCCACGATGCAGGATGAGGAGAACGCGCTCCCCCTGCGCATGAAGCGCCGCGATCAGCGTCGTCGCGCCGCCCTGGCGCCACTCCTCTTCCCGCATCGGCGCGCCATCGGGACGCAGCCATTGCACGTCGGGGATGAGCGCGTCGTCATGCGCCTCGCCGTCGAGAAAACGGTCGTCCCGCAAGGCGCCATGCGCGCGGCGCAGCGCGATCGCTTGCGCGCAGGTCTCGATCAGCGAGAGGTCGGCGCTGGCCCAGTCGAGCCAGCCCGTTTCATTGTCCTGCGCATAGGCGTTGTTGTTGCCCTTCTGCGTGTGGCCGAGTTCGGCGCCCATCGCCAGCATGGGCGTGCCGCGCGAGAAGAACAGCGTGGCGAGGAGATTGCGCTGGTCGCGCGCGCGGGCGGCGCGGACCGTCGGATTATCGGTCTCGCCTTCGACGCCGTTGTTCCAGGACAGATTGTCGCTCGTCCCGTCGCGATTGTCCTCGCCATTCGCCTCATTGTGTTTGCGTTCGCAGGAGACGAGATCGCGCAGGGTGAAGCCGTCATGCGCGACGACGAAATTGACGCTTTTTGACGGCGCGCGCCGGGCGAAGACATCCTGTGAGCCGGCGACGCGCGTCGCCAGCTCCGAAACGCCCGCCGCGTCGCCGCGCCAGAAGCGACGGACGCTGTCGCGATAGCGGTCGTTCCATTCGGCGAAGGGCGAAGGAAATCGGCCGAGCTGATAGCCGCCGGGGCCGAGGTCCCAAGGCTCGGCGATGAGTTTCAAGTCACGCAGCACGGGGTCCTGCCGCAGCGCCGCGAGGAACGGCGCGTCGGGATCGAAGCCGCGGGAGCGGCGCGCCAGCGTCGTCGCCAGATCGAAGCGAAAGCCGTCGACGCCGCCGTAAAGCGCCCAGGCGCGCAGCGCGTCGGTCGCGAGCCGCAGGGCGGGGGCGCGGTCGAGCGCAAGCGTATTGCCGCAGCCCGCGTCGTTCACATAGCGCGCGGGGTCGTCCGCAAGACGGTAATAGCTCGCGTTGTCGAGGCCGCGCAGCGAAAGCGTCGGTCCGAATTCGTCGCTCTCGCCAGTGTGGTTGAAGACGACGTCGAGAATGACTTCGAGCCCGGCGTCGTGCAGCGCGGCGACGGCGTCGCGCACCTCCCGCCAGCCGCCCGGCGCCAGACGCGGATCGGGCGCCATCGGCGCGATCGGGTTGTAGCCCCAGTAATTGGTGAGACCCAGCGGCGGCAGATGGCGCTCGTCGATCCAGGCGGCGCAGGGCAGAAGCTCGATCGTGGTCACGCCGAGCCGTTTCAGATGCGCGAGGGGCGCTTCATGCGCGAGGCCCCGGAATGTTCCGCGCGCCTGCGGCGGCGCATCCGGATGCGTCGCGGTGAACCCCTTCACGTGAAGTTCATAGATAACCGTGTCGGCCCAGGGGATGCGCGGGCGGCGGGACGCCGCCGTCGCCGGGCGCGTCATCACCGATTTGGCGACAAAGGGCGCGCTGTCCGCGCCGGCGGTTTCGCCATGGGCGAATTGACTGGGATGCAGGCGGAGCGGCCGGTCCAGCGCCAGCGCATAAGGGTCGACGAGAAGTTTCGCGCCGTTGAAGCGATGGCCTGGCGCGTCGGGACCCCAGGCGCGAAAGCCGTAGCGGGCGCCTTCGGTCAATCCTTCGACATGAGCGTGAAAGACGTCGCCATCCCGCGCAAGACATATTCTGTCCGTTTCGCGATCGCTTTCGTCGAAGAGGCAGAGGTGGATTTCATCCGCATGCGCCGAGAAGACCGCGACATTGGCGCCGGTCTCGTCGAGCGTGACGCCGAGCGGTTCGGCGTGGCCTGTCGTGACGCGGTTCATGCCCCCTCCCCAAACGTCTTGCGCGGGAGAGGGGACGGCGCAATCATCCGCGCGCCGCGACGGCCTCGCGATAGAGCGCCGCGTAATGTCGCGCGGGATGACGCCAGGAGACATCCGTCCGCATGCCGTTCGCCTGCAAGCTGCGCCATGTCGCCTTGTCCCTGAAAAGCGTCTCCGCATGCCGCAGCGCCAGCGCGAACGCTTCCGCCGTCGGCGGCGAGAACTGCACGCCGGTCGCCACGCCCGCCTGCACCGCCATTTCATTGGCGTCGATGATCGTGTCCTTCAGACCTCCGACGCGCGCGACGATGGGCGTGGCGCCGTAGCGCAAGGCGTAGAGCTGCGTCAGGCCGCAGGGTTCGAATCGCGACGGAACCAGAAAGGCGTCGACGCCCGCCTGAATGAGATGGGCGAGTTCCTCGCTGTAGCCGATCTTCACGCCGACGCGGCCGGGATAGGCGTCCTGCGCGGCGAGAAAGCTCTCCTCCAGATGTTTCTCGCCCGCGCCGAGAACGGCGAGCTGGATGTTGCGCGCCATCAGCGCCGGCAGATTGGCGAGCAGCATGTCATGGCCTTTCTGCCAGGACAGGCGGCTGACGACGCCAAGCAGAAACGCTTCAGGATCGCCATCGAGACGCAGGCGCCTTTGCAGCGCCAGCCGGTTCTGCGCGCGCGCATCGAGCGTCGAGGCGTCGTAGCGCGCCTCGATCAGGGCGTCCGTCGCGGGGCTCCACACGCTTTCATCGACGCCGTTGAGAATGCCGCTCACGACGGCGGCGCGCGCGCGCAACAGGCCGTCCAGTCCCATGCCGAAGTCGCTGGTTTCGATTTCCAGCGCGTAGCTCGGCGAGACGGTGGTGATGCGGTCGCTGAGTTGCAGGCCGGCTTTCAGAAAGCCGATGGCGCCGTAATATTCGACGCCGTCCATGTGGAAGGACTCGGGCGGCAGGCGCAGGGACGCGAGCAGGTCGCGCGCGAACTGCCCCTGAAAGGCGATGTTGTGCACCGTCACGATGGTCGCGGGACGCGCTCGGTCGCTGTAATGCAGATAGGCGGGCGCGAGCGCGGCCTGCCAGTCATGCGCGTGCAGCGCGTCGGGCGCGAAATCATCGAGCGCGCCCTGCGCGATCCGCGCGCCGACCCAGGCGAGCGCGCCGAAGCGAAAGGCGTTGTCCTGATAATCGACGCCATCGGCGTCGGTGTAAAGTCCGCCCTCGCGCGCATAAAGATGCGGCGCGACGAGCGCGTAAACGCTGGCGTCGCCGACGCGGCTGTGCTGCACCCAGGCGGGGCCGCCGAAGAGATCGTCGTCGGTGAGAACGGTCTCGCCGTGGCCCAGCGCCGCCATCACGGCCGGGTAGCCGGGAAGCAGCGTCCGCGTCTCGACGCCTTCGGGCGCGAGCGCCGCGGGCAGGGCGCCGACGACATCGGCGAGCCCGCCGGTCTTCACCAGTGGGCTCATCTCCGAGGCGACGGCGAGAACGCGCAGCGTCATGTCGCAAGCCTGTCGATCATCGGCTGGGTGATGAGGCAAACGCCCTGTTCGGTGCGGCGGAAGCGCGCGGCGTCGAAATCCGGGTCTTCGCCGACCACGAGCCCCTGCGGAATGCGCACGCCGCGATCGACGACGACATTCGTCAGCCGCGACGAGCGGCCGACGTCGACATAAGGGAGGATGACCGCGTTTTCCACCGTGGCGTAGGAATTGACGCGAACGCCCGTAAACAGCAGCGAACGCCGCAGCGTCGAGCCCGAGACGATGCAGCCGCCGGACACGAGAGAGGACAGCGCCTGTCCGCGCCGCCCCACCTGATCGTGAACGAATTTCGCCGGCGGCGTGATCTCCGCATAGGTCCAGATCGGCCAGTTGCGGTCGTAGAGATCGAGCTGCGGGACGAAATCGGTCAGATCGATGTTGGCGGCCCAATAGGCGTCCACCGTGCCGACGTCGCGCCAATAGGCGTGCCGCTCGCTCGCCGCGCGCACGCAGGAGCGCGAGAAGTGATGCGCCACCGCCTTGCCGTGCTTTACGATGTGCGGAATGATGTCCTTGCCGAAATCATGCGACGAATTGGGGTCCTCCGCGTCGCGGCGCAACTGGTCGTAAAGGAACTTGGCCTCGAAGACATAGATGCCCATGCTCACGAGCGAGCGCTCGGGGTGACCGGGCATGGCCGGCGGATCGGCGGGCTTTTCGTAGAAGGCGACGATGCGGTCCGCATGGTCGACATGCATCACGCCGAAGCCCGACGCCTCGGATCGAGGCACGTCCAGACAGCCGACGGTGACGTCCGCACCCTGCTCCACATGCTGTTGGAGCATGTGCTCGTAATCCATCTTGTAGACGTGATCGCCCGCGAGCAGCACGATGTATCGCGGGTCGTAGCTCTCGACGATGTCGATGTTCTGGTAAACCGCGTCGGCCGTGCCGAGATACCAGTGGTCCTCCGAGACGCGCTGGCTCGCCGGCAGAATGTCGAAGCTTTCATTGCGCTCGGTGCGAAAGAAGCTCCAGCCGCGCTGCAAATGGCGGATGAGACTGTGCGCCTTGTATTGCGTGGCGACGGCGATGCGGCGAATGCCGGAATTGAGCGCGTTGGACAGGGCGAAGTCGATGATGCGCGACTTGCCGCCGAAATAGACGGCGGGCTTGGCGCGCCGGTCGGTCAGCTCCATCAGCCGCGAGCCACGGCCGCCGGCGAGAACATAGGCCATGGCGTGACGCGCGAGCGGCGCATTGTCGAAACTGGCCATCGGTCACATCCTGTCGCGATTCGGCTGTCATTCTAGCCCAACGTCAGCCGGTTCGAAGTACAATGTGGCGAGCGGCGGGATTTCGATGTCGGCGCAGGCGGGGAAGCCCGCGAAGCCCTCCGCGCGCGCCTCGACGGCGCCGAGATTGCCGACGCCGGAGCCGCCGTAGAGCGTCGCGTCCGAATTGAGGATCTCGCGCCAGAGCCCCGCGCGCGGCAGGCCGAGCCGATAGGCGTGACGCGGCACGGGCGTGAAATTCGCAACGACGAGGACCGGCCGGCTGCGGTCGGGGCCGTAACGCAGGAAGGCGAAGACGGAACTTTCCGCGTCGTCGACCACCACCCATTCAAAGCCGTCGCTTTCGCAATCGCGCGCATGCAGCGCCGCGCGGCCGCGATAAAGGCGGTTGAGATCGCGCACGAAGTCCTTCAGGCCGCTGTGCGGCGCAAAGTCGAGCAGGCCCCAGTCGAGCCCTGCCGCGAAATTCCACTCGCCCGTCTGCCCGAACTCCTGCCCCATGAACAGAAGCTTCTTGCCCGGATGCCCCCACATGAAGCCATAATAGGCGCGCGTTCCGGCGAAGCGGCGCCAGTCGTCGCCGGGCATTTTTGCGACGATCGAGCCCTTGCCGTGAACGACCTCGTCATGCGAGAGCGGCAGCACGAAATTCTCCTCGAAGGCGTAGAGCAGGCCGAAGGTCAGCTCGTTGTGGCGCCATTTTCGATAGACCGGATCGCAGGACATGTAGCGCAGCGTGTCGTTCATCCAGCCCATGTTCCACTTGAAGCCGAAGCCGAGCCCGCCTGCGAATGTGGGCTTTGTCACGCCGGCCCAGGCGGTCGACTCCTCGGCGAGGGTCACGACGCCCGGAAAGAGTCCGTAGACCAGCTCGTTGAACGTTTGGAGAAAGGCGACGGCGTCGCGATTGTCGTTGGAGCCATCGGGATTGGGCGCCCATTCTCCGGCCTTGCGCGAATAATCGAGGTAGAGCATGGAGGCGACGGCGTCGACGCGCAGTCCGTCGATATGGAAGCGGTCGAGCCAGTAGAGCGCGTTGGCGAGAAGAAAATTTGCCACTTCGCGGCGCCCGAAATCATAGATCGCCGTGCTCCAGTCGGGATGAAAGCCGCGACGCGGGTCGGGATGTTCGTAGAGCGCCCCGCCGTCGAAACGCGCGAGCCCATGTTCATCCGTCGGGAAATGCGCCGGAACCCAGTCGAGAATGACGGAAAGCCCCGCCTGATGGGCGCGGTCGACGAGGCGGCGGAAACCCTCCGGATCGCCATGCCGCCGCGTCGGCGCGAAGAGGCCGATCGGCTGATAGCCCCAGGAGGCGTCGAGCGGATGTTCGTTGATCGGCAGCAACTCGATATGGGTGAAGCCCATGTCGACGACATAGGGCACGAGCGCGTCGGCGATCTCGTCCCAGGTCAGAAAGCGCCCGTCCGCGCCCCTGCGCCAGGAGGGCAGGTGAACCTCATAGATCGACATGGGCGCGCGGCGCGGGTCGTGTCTGACGCGCTCCGCCATATGGATGGCGTCGCCCCATTGGCACGGCGCGTTCTCGATGACGACCGAGGCCGTGGAGGGCCGCAGCTCCGCCGCGAAGCCGAGCGGATCGGCCTTCAGCGGCAGCAGGTCGCCGTCCCGCCCGAGGATTTCATATTTGTAGACGGCGCCCGCGCCCACGCCCGGCAGGAAGATTTCCCAGACGCCGCTGTCCACGCGCTTGCGCATTTGCGCCCGGCGGCCGTCCCACTGGTTGAAGTCGCCGACGACGGACACGCGCCGGGCGTTGGGCGCCCAGACGGCGAAATTGGTTCCCTCGACGCCTTCATGCGTCACGCGCTGCGCGCCGAGGCGCTCGTAGAGCCTGCGATGCGCGCCTTCGACCAGCAGATGATCGTCGAGCGGGCCGAGGTAGGGGGGGAAGCCGTAGGGGTCGTCGAAGCGCCAGGCGTTCTCGCCATTCGCCGCCGCGAGGCGGTAGGGCGCGCGCGCCGGGAGCGCGGTCAGCCCTTCGAAGAAACCGTCCGCATGGACGCGCTCGAGAACGCCGATCTCGACGCCCTCCGGCGTCTCGGCCGCCAGCGTCGCGGCGCCGGGGACGACGGCCCGGATCACGACGCCCGCCTCCGTCTCATGCAGGCCGAGCAGGCCGAATGGATCCGGGTGACGGGCCGCGAGGATCGCCGCAATGTCTTCGGGATGGGCGCGCCAACTGGGTCTTGTCATGCAAAGCCGATGATCGGGAGAAGTCGTCGCAACAGCAATGATGGACCCTTCTCCGTCATCCGGAAAGGTCTTGCTGCGAGAGAGACTGTCGCACCGGCGAACAGGCGGCCGGAGCGGCCGCTGGCGCCCCTCCCGGCGTCAGATCGGCTCGGGGCCGCGCGAAATCGCGGCGACGCCCGTGCGCGACACCTCGACGAGGCCGATCGGGCGCAGCAGATCGACGAATTCGTCGATCTTTTCCGGCTTTCCGGTGAGTTCGAAGATGAAGCTCTCGGTCGTCGCGTCGACGATGCGGGCGCGGAAGGCGCTGGCGAGCTGCAAGGCGTCATTGCGGTCGTCGCCGCGGCTGCGCACCTTGACCATGGCCAGTTCGCGTTCGAGCGAGCGCTTGGAGACGGTCAGGTCGGTCACCTGCCGCACCGGCACGATGCGCTCGAGCTGGTGATGAATCTGCTCGATCGTCTCCGGCGCGCCGGAGGTGACGATGGTGATGCGCGAGCGGTGCTCGGCATGAGTCACTTCGGCGACGGTGAGGCTCTCGATATTGTAACCGCGGCCGGAAAAGAGCCCGACGACGCGCGCGAGCACGCCGGGCTCGTTGTCGACGAGCACGGAGAGCGTATGCGATTCGACTTTCGAATTGCTCGTCGACGCGGAATAGGGCGACGGCGGAGAAGCTGGAGCGTTCATTCTGTTCCTTCGGGACGTCTTCTCTCTCGGGACTTCGTCTCTCCTCATCCCCGCGAGCGGGGAGCGGGGACTAAACCAGCATCTTGCCTTTTTCGTCGATGACCGCGCCAATGTCGACGCCCGCGTCGTCCGAGAGATCGGCCAGCAGCATGTCGTTGTGGGCCTTGCCGGAGGGGATCATCGGGAAGCAGTTCTCGACCTTGTCGACGACGCAGTCGAAGATCACCGGACCGTCATAGTCGATCATCTCCTGAATGGCGGCGTCGAGCAGCCTGGGGTCGGAGCAGCGAATGCCCTTGCCGCCGAAGGCTTCCGCGAGCTTCACGAAATCCGGCAGCGCCTCGGAATAGCTGTGCGAATAGCGCCCGCCGTGCAGCAGTTCCTGCCACTGGCGCACCATGCCCATGTATTCATTGTTGAGGATGAAGACTTTCACCGGCAGCAGATACTGGATGGCCGTCGACATCTCCTGGATGTTCATGAGGATCGACGCCTCGCCGGCGATGTCGACGACGAGCGCGCCCGGATGGGCGAGCTGCGCCCCGATCGCGGCGGGCAGGCCGTAGCCCATGGTGCCGAGCCCGCCCGAGGTCATCCAGCGGTTGGGCTCCTCGAAGTGGTAATGCTGCGCAGCCCACATCTGATGCTGGCCGACCTCGGTGGTGATGTAGACGTCGCGATCCTTGGTCAGCGCATAGAGGCGCTGCACGGCGTATTGCGGCTTGATGGTGGTTTCGGAGGTCCGGTAGGCGAGCGACTTCTTCGCGCGCCATTCGTCGATCTGCGCCCACCATTTGTCGAGCGGCTGCTTTTCGGCGTGCATGGCCTCGGCGCGCCAGGTGCGCACCAGCGCCTCCAGCACATGGCCGCAGTCGCCGACGATGGGGAGATCGACCTTGACGTTCTTGTTGATCGAGGAGCGGTCGATGTCGATGTGAATCTTCTTCGAGCCCGGCGAGAAGGCGTCGAGGCGCCCCGTGATGCGGTCGTCGAACCGCGCGCCGACGGCGATCATCAGATCGCAGTCGTGCATCGCGTTGTTGGCCTCATAGGTGCCGTGCATGCCGAGCATGCCCAGCCAGTTGGGGCCGGAGCCCGGATAGGCGCCGAGCCCCATCAGCGTCGAGGTGATGGGAAAGCCGGTGAGGCTCACGAGCTCGCGCAGCAGCGCCGACGCGGCGGGGCCGGAATTGATCACGCCGCCGCCGGTGTAGAAGATCGGGCGCTTCGCCGCCGCCATCAGCTTCACCGCCTCGCGGATCTGCTCCATGTCGGCGTCGAGCCTGGGCTGATAGGTCTTGTGCGGCGCCCCGCGCGGCGGCGTATAGACCCCGCGCGCGAATTGCACGTCCTTGGGGATGTCGATGACCACCGGGCCGGGCCGGCCGGAGGTCGCGACATAAAACGCCTCGTGCAGCACGCGCGGCAGATCGGCGATGTTCTTGACGAGATAATTGTGCTTCGTGCAGTGGCGCGTGATGCCGACCGTGTCGCATTCCTGAAAGGCGTCGGAGCCGATGAGATGCGTCGGCACCTGTCCGGTGATGCAGACGAGCGGAATCGAATCCATCAGCGCGTCGGTGAGGCCGGTGATCGTGTTGGTGGCGCCGGGGCCGGAGGTGACCAGCAGCACGCCCACCTTCCCGGAGGAGCGCGCATAGCCCTCGGCGGCATGGGCCGCGCCCTGCTCGTGGCGCACGAGAATGTGCTTCACATGCTCCTGATGGAAGAGCACGTCATAGATCGGAAGGACCGCGCCGCCCGGATAGCCGAAAAGAATCTCGACGCCCTGATCCTTCAGGGCTTCGACAACCATTTCTGCGCCGGTCATTTCCTTCGACATGGTGTTTTTCCGTTTCAACTCTCGCGGCTGGGCGAAACCCTCTGAGGATTTCCGGGCAACAAAAAAGGCCCGCTCGGGGCCTTGCGTCAAGCGCCGTCGGCGGCCATCGGGGCCTAGCCCCGCTCCGTCTCCGGCGCCCCATCTACGACGAGAAGACCGCGCATTGCGCCCCCGCTTATCCTTGATGCGTCAACGTTACGGGAGCCGGGGCGCAGAATCAAGCGCCGATCGTCATCGTCTCGCCACGAATGGGCGGGCGGGGGTCACGCCCCTTCCGCCGCCAGCACGTTCCGCACCGCCGGGTCCGCCGCCATCATGTCGTGATGGGCGCGCACCGCGGGGAATTGGGAGAGGCCGTCGTCGAGAAGGGTCTGCGCCCAGCGCTCCATGGGGAAGACATAGGCGTCGAGATAGCTGCGCGCCTCTCCGAGGAAGAATCGACGGCCGGTCAGATGGGCGTCGACGAGAGCGAACTTCTTGTGCGCCAGCGCCTTGGCGGCGGCCCGGATGTCGTCGAAGGCCTCCTTCTCCCGCGCCCGTGTGTAGCGGTTGGGCACGAAGAGCGGGAAAAAGGCGGGGTGCAGATCGCCGGTGATGAAGAAGCTCCAGCGGTCGGCCTCCGCCTGCGTCTTCTCGTCGCCGTCGACGGCGAGCCCGGCCTCCGGATGGCGCCGGGCGAGATGGCGGAGAATGGCCGCGTCCTGGGTGAGAATCCAGCCGGCGCCGTCGTCGAGCGCCGGCACCGCCCCCGCCGGGTTGATCTTGAGATAGTCCTTGTCGCCGAATTCGACTTCGATCGCCTTGTAGGGCGCGCCGATCCATTCGAGGGCGATATGGGCGGCGAGCGAGCAGGCGCCGGGATGGTAATAGAGCGTGAGCATGGCGGGGCTCCCTCATTGGCGTAAGTCCCATGCCACATAGGGCGGGACCGGTCCGTCACCCCTTGTCTTTCTCCACCGCCGCCGCCATCACGCCGGCGACCGCCCCGTCGAGCACCGCCGCCGGATCGGCGGTCTTCGCCGCGTCGAAATGGCCCGAAATCGTCAGCATGGCGACGCCATGGGCGATGGCCCAGACTTGCAGCGCCACATGGCGCGCGCCCTGCGCGGGCGCGCCGGCCGCCTGAAGCCAGGCCACGACCGCCCGCCACAAAATCTCCAGCGCATGATCGGCCGCGCCGCCGGCCTGCGGATCGGCGAGCGTGGCCGCCTGCCCGAACATGGCGGCGTAAAGCCCGGTCTCCTCGCGGGCGAACGTCAGATAGGCGGCGCACATGGCGCGCATGGCCGATTGCGCGTCGGGCCGGCCCTCGTCCCAGGCGGCTTCGATCCGCGCGCCGAAGGTCTCGAAGCCCTGCCGGGCGATCTCCGCGAGCAGCGCGTCGCGTCCGGAGAAGTGACGATAGGGGGCCGCGGGCGTGACGCCGGCGCGGCGCGCGGCTTCCGTCAGCGTGAGAGCGGAAGGGCCGCCCTCGGCCAGAAGCTCGATTCCCGCCTCGACCAGCGCCTGTTTCAGCGAACCGTGATGATAGCCGCGCTTGACGTGCATCCGTTCGCCCTGACCCTTTGCAGGATGGGCGGGACCCCCTCCCTGACCCTCCCCCTTGCAGGGGGAGGGAATCGGCGGCGCCATCGCTCCCGCCCCTTAAGGGGGAGGGTTGGGGTGGGGGTCCCCCCGACTCACCCCGCCAGCTTCGCCATCAGCGCGTCGGAAATCTCGAAGTTGGCGTAGACGTTCTGAACGTCGTCATTGTCTTCCAGCGTGCCGACGAGCTTCAGGATCTTCTCGCCGGCCTCGTCATCGACCTTGATGGTGTTCTGCGGCCGCCAGATCAGCGCCGCCTTCTTCGAGTCGCCGAATTTTTCTTCCAGCGTCTTGGCCACGTCGCGGAGGCTTTCGACCGAGGTGATCACCTCATGGCCTTCCTCGGAGGAGGACACGTCGTCGGCGCCGGCCTCGATCGCGGCCTCCATCATGGCGTCCTCGGAGGCGACCTTGCTGTCGAAGGCGACCAGCCCGACGCGGTCGAACATGAAGGAGACGGCGCCGGTTTCGGCCAGCGCGCCGCCTGCCTTGGTGAAATAGGAGCGCACCTCGCCCGCCGTGCGGTTGCGGTTGTCGGTCAGCGCCTCGATGATCACGGCGACGCCGCCCGGCGCATAGCCCTCGTAGCGCACCTCGTCGTAATTCTCCGCGTCGGCGCCCGAGGCCTTCTTGATGGCCCGCTCGATATTGTCCTTGGGCATGTTCTCGGCCTTTGCGGCGAGAACCGCCGCGCGAAGGCGCGCGTTCATGTTCGGATCGGGCAGGCCGGCCTTGGCGGCGACGGTGATTTCGCGGGCAAGCTTGGAGAAGAGCTTGGAGCGGATCGCGTCCTGCTTGCCCTTCTTGTGCATGATGTTCTTGAACTGACTGTGCCCCGCCATCGTCGCTTGCCCTTTTGGTCCTTCTGAAATTCGCCCGTCGGCGCTCGCGCCGTCTATACCCTCCGCCGCCACGGAAATAAAGAAAGGCGCATGATGAGCCCCGAAGAGCCGCCGCCGCCCGGCGAAGAACCGCCGCCGCCGCCGCGCCGCCACGAGCCGCTTCCCGACGAACGCCCCAAACCCCTGTGGGAAGATTCGGGCGCGGCGCAGCGCGTCGCCGCCCTCCTGGCGAGCCCGGCCTATCGCGAGGCGAATTCGGACACCGACTTCCTCAACGGCGCCGAAGCGCGCGGACCGCGCCTCGAACTCGACTATCTGAAGGCCGAGCTGCTGCTGCGCCAGCACGGCGTCACCGACGCCATCGTCGTCTTCGGGTCCACCCGCATCGTCGAGCCGGCGACCGCGCAGGCCCGGCTGGCGCAGGCGCGGGCGCTCGCCGCCGCCCATCCCGGGGACGCCGAAGCCGCCCGCCGCGCCCGCGTCGCCGGGCGCATCGCCGACAAGGCGCGTTTCTACGAGATCGCGCGCGAATTCGGCCGCATCGTCGGCGCCGCCGGCCCATTGCCGGGCGGGCGCCGCCTGGCCATCGTCACCGGCGGCGGGCCGGGCGTCATGGAGGCCGCCAACCGCGGGGCCTTCGACGCCGGCGCCGAAACCGTGGGCCTCAATATTTCCCTGCCGCACGAGCAGTACCCAAACCCCTATCTCACGCCGGAGCTCTGCTTCCGCTTCCATTACTTCGCCATTCGCAAGCTGCATTTCGTGCTGCGGGCGCGGGCGCTCGTCGCCTTTCCCGGCGGCTACGGCACGCTCGACGAACTGTTCGAGACCCTCACCCTCGCCCAGACCCGCGTGCTGAAGCCCCTGCCGATCGTGCTCGTCGGCGAGGCCTATTGGCGGCGCGTCTTCGACCCGGATTTTCTGGTCGAGGAGGGCGTGATCGCCCCGGAGGACCGCGCGCTTTTCTGGTACGCCGAGACCGCCCGCGACATCTGGGAGGGCATTCTCCGCTGGCGGGAAAAGGCCGGCGACCCGCTCTTCTGAACGGCGGCCGGCGGCAAAAAACTCTTGTGGGGCTTATTGGAAGGTCAAGCCCTCGCCCCTATCTGGGATAGGTCGCGGCACACCGCGGCCTATTTGACGAGGAGTGTTGGACATGAGCTGGCTCAAGGCAATCGTCGGCGGCGCGATCGGCGCGGAAGCGCTCACCCTGATCAAGGACTATATCGAGAAGCAGGGCGGCCTCGACGCCGTGGTGAAGGACTTCCAGACCGGCGGCTTCAAGAAAAAGGTCGACTCCTGGGTGTCCACCGGCGCCAATGAGGCGATCAGCGGCATCGAGGTCGGCCAGGCCGTCGGCATCGAAAAGTTGAAAAAACTGGCCGAGTCGGCCGGCGTGGACGTCAACAAGGCGCGCGACCTGCTCGCGGAATATCTCCCGGTCGCGATCGACAAGGCGACCCCCCAGGGCAAGCTGCCCGAGGAAAAGAAATAGGCGAAATCCCGCATTTGCTTTAGAACTTCTCGAGCCGCCGGATCGTCTCCGGCGGTTTTCGCATTTGGGGTCGCGCCTTCGCGGCGGCGGCCGGACGCGCCGGCTTGCCTCGGCGGGACCAATTCAGTAGAGGCTTCAACCAAACCGTTCGACAAGGATCTTTGATGACAAAACGCGCGCTCGTGACAGGCGTTACCGGCCAGGATGGCGCCTATCTCTCGCAGTTTCTGCTCGAGAAGGGCTATGAAGTGCATGGCGTCGTGCGCCGCTCGTCGCATCGGGGCGTCGAGGATCACCGGCTGCGCTGGCTCGGGATCAGCGGCAAGGTGCATCTGCATGACGCCGACCTCATCGATCTGTCGAGTCTCGTGAGGACGGTGCAGGACGTCCGGCCGGACGAGATCTACAATCTCGCGGCGCAGTCCTATGTCGCCTCCTCCTGGCGCCAGCCGGTGCTGACGGCCAATGTGACCGCCGTCGGCGTGACCAATGTGCTCGAGGCCATGCGGCTGGCCGCGCCGGGCGCGCGCTTCTACCAGGCTTCCTCCTCGGAGATGTACGGGCTCATCCAGGAGCCCATGCAGAGCGAGAAGACCCCCTTCTATCCGCGCTCGCCCTACGCCGTGGCCAAGCTCTACGGGCACTGGATCACGGTCAACTACCGCGAGAGCTTCGGCCTGCACGCCTCCTCGGGAATCCTCTTCAATCACGAGAGCCCGTTGCGCGGCGTGGAGTTCGTGACGCGCAAGGTCACGCAGGGCGTGGCGCAGATCAAGCTCGGCCGCGCCAGCGAATTGCGGCTCGGCAATATCGACGCCAAGCGCGACTGGGGCCATGCGCGCGATTATGTCCGCGCCATGTGGATGATGCTGCAGCAGGAGACGCCCGACGACTATGTCGTGGCGACCGGCGTGACCACCACAGTGCGCGACATGTGCCGCATCGCCTTCGATCACGCCGGGCTCGACATGGACAGGCATCTGGTGATCGACCCGGCCTTTTTCCGCCCGGCGGAGGTCGACGTGCTGCTCGGCGATTCGAGCAAGGCGCGCAAGACGCTGGGCTGGAAGCCCGAAATCACCCTCGACCAGATGATCCGCGAAATGGTCGACGCGGATCTCGAGAGGCTGAAGCGCGAAGCCTGACCGGACGGAAGGGCGCGGACATGCCGGCCTATCAGCGAATTCTCCTGACGGGGGGCGGCGGCTTCGTCGGCTCCCATGTCGCGGGCGCCTTGAGCGAGGCCTATCCCGACGCCTTCCGCGTCATGTTGATGCGGCCGGAGGAGAAGGGCGCGCATCCCGCCTTCTCCGCCACGGCCGTGGACCTTCTCGACGAGGCGGCGATCGACCGGCTCGTCGCCGATCTCGTCCCGGATCTCGTCGTCCACCTCGCCGGACAGGCCTCCGTCGGGCAATCGGCCGGCGCGCCGGAGGCGACCTGGCGGGCCAATTTCCACGGCGCCTTCGGGCTTGGCGCGGCGCTGGGCCGACACGCGCCGGAGGCGGTCGTGTTGTTTTCCTCGACCGCCGCCGCCTATGGCGCGAGTTTCCTCAACGGGGCGGCGAACGAGGACACGCCCTTGCGGCCGCTCGACGTCTACAGCCGCTCCAAGGTCGCGGCGGAGGCCGCCCTGTCGGATGTTCTCGGCCCGCGCGCGCGGCTCATCGTCGCCCGCCCGGTCAATCATTCGGGTCCCGGCCAGCGCAGCCGCAATTTCGTCCTGGCGTCCTTCGCGGCGCAGATCGCGGCGATCGAGGCCGGACAGGCCCCGCCGCGCCTCGAGGTCGGCGATCTCTCCAGGCTCCGCGACTTCCTCGACGTGCGTGACGTGGTGGACGCCTATATGCGGCTGATCGCGCAGGCGGACGCGCTGCCGGCGCGCGGCGTCTTCAACATCGGCTCGGGAGAGGCGCACAGCATCGCCGAACTGCTCGATCTTCTGCGCGGACTGGCGCGGCGCGACTTCGACGTCGTCGTCGACCCGGAGCGGCTGCGGCCCGCCGGGACCGACATCGCCTGCGTCCGTTGCGACGCCTCCCGGCTGCGCGCCGCGACCGGCTGGCGGCCGCGCTTCACCATGACCGACATGCTTGGCGCGCTGCTCGATCAGTGGCGGGCGGAATATGCGGGAGGGTCGCCGTGACCGGCGACCGCCCGGCCCGAGACGCGGAAGAGGCGGCGCGGCGCGCCCGCATCCGGCTGCTCGAGGCCCAGCTCGAACATCTGCGGCGCGAAACCCTGCATCTCACCCATGAGCGCTACCGGCTGATCTATTCGGCGTCGGGGCGCCTCTACGATTTTCTGCGTCCGATCGAACGCCGTATCGCCGACGCCGGGGCCGCCTTGCTCGCCCGGTTTCGCACGGCGCCCGCGCCGGCCGCGCCCTCGCCTCCCGCCGCCGCCGCCGCCGCCGCGCCGGCTGTCGCCCCGGTCCCGGCGCGCCGTCTGCTGATCGACGTCACCGCCACGGCCAGGATGGACGCCGGCACCGGCATTCAGCGCGTCGTGAAAGAGGTGGCGCGAGCCTGCCACGACGGCCACGACTTTGATATTCCCGTCGTTGCGGCGCGCTGCGACGGCGGCCGCGTCTTCGCCGCGAACGCCTTTGTCGCGCGGCTGACGGGCGCGCCGGCCGCCGATGACGCCGAGATCGCCATTGCGCCGGGCGACAGGTTTCTCACCCTCGCGGACAGTTGGAACGCCTTCGACGAGCTCGCCCCCGTCTTCGATCGCGTTCGCGCCGGGGGCGGAGAGATCGTCACCTGCGTCTTCGATCTGATCCCGGAGCTTCACCCTTACGCCTGCCATGAATCGACGCCGCCGCGCTATCGCGCCTGGCTGCGCCGGGCGCTCGTCGAAAGCGACGCCTTTCTGGCGATCTCCCGCACGGTCGCGGAGGAGCTCGCCGACCATGTCGCCGCGAAACGGCTGCCGCACCGGCCCGGACTCAAGATCGGCTGGTTCCATCTCGGGGCCGACCTCGCGACGCCGCCGGCCATCCACCCGCGCGAGGCGATCGCCGCCGCCGTCTCGGGGGATGCGCCAGCCTTCCTGATGGTCGGGACCATCGAGCCCCGCAAGGGCCATCGCGTGGCGCTCGACGCCTTCGAGGCGCTCTGGGCCAGGGGCGTCGACGCGCGGCTGGTGATCGTCGGCCGGCGCGGCTGGCTGGAGGAGGCGCTCGTCGCCTCGATCGAGCGCCACGGGGAGAAGGGGCGGCGGCTGTTCTGGTTCAGCGACGCCGACGACAGCGAGCTGGCGTTTCTCTACGAACGCGCGCGCGCCCTGATCCTGCCTTCCTACGCCGAAGGCTTCGGGCTTCCCATCGTGGAGGCGGCGCGGCGCGGACGCATCGTGATCTGCAGCGACATTCCGGTTTTCCGCGAGGTCGGCCGCGAGGGGGCCGTCTATGTCCCGGTCAACGACCCGGCGGCGCTCGCCGGGGCGATCGAGGATGTCCTTGCCGGCAAGCTGACCAGCGATCCGCGACAGGCGCTCAACGTCGCCTGGGCGGACGCCGCCCGCCGCATCGTCGACCTCATCGCGCGGGAAGACTGGCTGACCCGCCTCGACTGACCAAAGCCGCGGCGCCTTGTTTCGCAACCGGGCCAAAGCGTGTTAGAGAGGCGACAATCGGTCGCGCGCGCCCTTCGCCTTCTGGGCTTCCGCGCGGCTTTTCGCTTGTTTTGCGGACGCCGCGCGCGCCGCCTCAGGGGACATATTCACATGGCGCTCAACATCCCGCTTCTGAACGATGCAACGCCCCGGACTTTCCTGAAGATGCTCAATCTGGAGGCGTCGCAGCTCTCCCTTCCCGAATCGCAGGATCTGATGAAGGGGGCGCTCGCCGCCTATGTCGTCCTGCAGGCCGGCGCGCAACTCTTCTCCCACAGCCTGGTCGTCAGCCTGTTCTACGGCGTCTCCAGCGGCGTCGTGCTGTTCGCGGCGACCCGCTCGCTGCTCCGCTACCTCAATCAGGAGCAGAAATTCGTCAAGACGCTGACGGCGATGGCGGTCATGGGCGCGGTCGCCGCGCTCGCCTATATCATCCTGCACCTCATCGTCGGCGTCGCGCTGCCGCCGCCGCTGCCGACCGAGCGTCTCGCCCGCTTCCTTCTGTTCCCCATCATCGTCTGGACCGCCTTCATGTACGCATTCCTGCTGCGTCATGTGTCGCTGCGGCCGATTCCCGCCTTCGTGACGGCCGCGCTCTATGTGCTGCTGATCGACGTCTTCCTCGCGGCGATCAAATTCTGACGCTCCAATTTTACAAGAGCTGACTTGAGCTTAGCTGGCGCCCAGGGGGTGGGCGTCAGCGTCTGAATCCAAAGCTTTTCAGTGCCTTAACATCAAATTAAGCATATTCCCTCACCCTTCCTTTGACATCCGGGGCGCGCCATCGCGCCGCCGGCGCCCAGTCAAGGAAGACAGCGATGCCCCGCCCGTTTTTGCGCGCCCGCGCGACGATCCTCTCCGCGCTGCTCGGCCTGGGCCTCGGGTCGGCGGCGCAGGCCGCCGATCTGTTCGGCCTGCCGGACGCGCCGGCTCTTCCGGAGGAGCCGGTGGAGTGGGGCTCGAACTGGTATCTGCGCGGCGACATCGGCTGGCAACATGTCGACGCCCCGGCCTTCAGCGGCGATTTCGCGTCGATGCTGAACACGGCGGACATCGCCTCGGGCGGGCTCGGCGCCGGCTATCAATTCAATGACTGGGTGCGCGCGGACGTCACCGTGGACCGCAGCGTCTTCCGCCGCAGCGGGACCATCGGCCAGATCTGGTGCCCCTATCAGGCGGTCGGTCTCTACCGTACCGACGCAACCGGCGCCTCCGTTCCGGTCGGCGTGTTCGCCAATCCGAACGACACCTGCTCGCGCGCCGCCACCGCCACGCTGGTGCGCACGAGCCTTCTCGCCAACGCCTATGTCGACCTCGGCCATTTCTGGGGGTTCACGCCCTATGTCGGGGCCGGCGTCGGCATGACCTATAATTCCTCCTCGTCGAGCATCTCCTATTTCCGCAATTCGGACGGCGCCCTGTGGGGGCCGGACCTCACCCTGCCGAGCGGACAGGTTCCCCAGTGGATTTATGTGAACGGCGCGACCTATCCGGTTCAGATTCCCTTCGGCCCCACCAACTGGAGCACCTGGCAGACGCGATCCGCCTGGCGCTTCGCCTGGAACGTCATGGCGGGCGTGAGCTATGATGTCGCCGAAAATCTGAAGGTGGACCTCGGCTACCGGTTCCTCAACGCGGGCAAATACACGGGCCTCGCCTCCTGGGGTTCCTCCGTCGCTCCGGTCTCCAAGGACATCACCTCGCACGAGGTCAGGGTCGGCGTCCGCGTGACCACGAATTAGACCGGCAGATCCGCCGACGCCGAAAGGGGCGCCCCTGTCTATTTGCCAGCCAGGGTGCTAGGAAGCCCGCGCTTCATCTTCTGGCCGCGACGCTCGGGCGCGGCCCTTCAGCGCGGGTAGATTCGAAATGTCAGCTTCCCTGGATGTCCTCGGCATTGGCAACGCCATCGTCGACACCCTTTCCCGCGCCGAGGACGACGTTCTCGTCGCCGCCGGCCTAGTCAAGGGGTCGATGGCGCTGGTCGACGAAGCCCGCGCCGATCAGCTCTACGAGCTGATGGGGCCGACGACGGTCATCTCCGGCGGCTCGGCGGCCAACACCATGGCGGGCGTCGCCAGCCTCGGCGCCAGGGCCGGCTTCGTCGGCAAGGTGAAGGCGGACGCCGCCGGCAAGGAGTTCACCCACGACATTCGCAAGGCCGGCGTCGCGTTCGACACGCCCGCCGCGACCGATGGCGCCGCCACCGCCCGCTGCCTGATCTTCGTGACGCCGGACGGCCAGCGCACCATGAACACTTTTCTGGGCGCCTGTCAGGCGCTGGGGCCGGCGGATATCGACGAGGCCGCCGTCGCCTCGGCGAAAATCCTGTACATGGAAGGCTATCTGTGGGACCCGCCGGGCGCCAAGGAGGCCTTTTTGCGCGCGGCCAAAATCTCGCGGGCGAATGGCCGCAAGGTGGCGCTGACGCTCTCCGACAGCTTCTGCGTCGTCCGCTACCGGGAGGAATTCCTGTCGCTCATTCGCGACCGCGTGGTCGACATTCTGTTCGCCAATGAGAGCGAATTGCATGCGCTCTACGAGACCGCCGATTTCGACACGGCGGTCGCCGCGCTGCGCGCCGAAGACGGTCTTCTCGGCGTGGTGACGCGCTCGGAGAAGGGCTGCGTCGTCGCGAGCGGCGAGAGCCTCGTCGCCGCGCCCGCCTTCCCGGTCGATCAGGTCGTCGACACGACCGGCGCCGGCGATCTCTTCGCGGCGGGTTTCCTCGCGGGTTACGCCAAGGGTCTGCCGCATGAAACGAGCGCGGCTCTGGGCGCGCTGGCGGCCGCTGAAATCATCTCGCATGTCGGCGCCCGGCCGCAGAAGGACCTGCTGCAACTCGCCCGCGACAACGGGCTTCCCGTCTGATTCAAACAGTCTGATTCAAAACGGAGCAAAACCATGCGCATCGTGAAAAAGACGCTCGCCGCCGCCCTTCTCGCCACGGCGGCCCTCGCCATCGCGCCCACGGCGCTGCGCGCCGAGCCCGAGACCACGCTCACGGCGGACGGTCTCAAATATATCGACGTGAAGCCGGGCGCGGGCGCCTCGCCGAAGGTCGGCCAGACGGTCACCGTGCATTATACGGGCTGGCTGTACGTCAATGGCGGCAAGGGCAAGAAGTTCGACAGCTCGCGCGATCGCGGCGAGCCCTTCGAATTTCCCCTCGGCATGGGCCAGGTGATCAAGGGCTGGGACGAAGGCGTCGAGACGATGAAGGTCGGCGGCAAGCGCACGCTGATCATCCCGCCGGAGCTCGGCTATGGCGCCCGCGCCATGGGCAACGCCATTCCGGCCAATTCCTGGCTCATCTTCGATGTCGAACTGCTCGGCGTGAAGTAAGGCGCGCGGAGCGAAGCCCGAGCCCGTCTCTCGACGGCGTTCGGCGGGCTTCGCCTGCTCGCGATGATCACGAGGCGTGAGGGAGGGGAAGGGCATGACGCCAATCTGGGCGCAGGCGGCGCTGGTTTTTGGTCTGGCGCTGATCGCGGGTCTGATCGCCAGCCGTTTCCGCCTCTCGACGGCGCTGGTCGAGATTCTGGTCGGGCTCGCCGCGCAGGCGGCGCTGGGTCTCGTCGGCTATGAATGGATTTTCGCCGTCCAGGAGCCCTGGGTCAAAACCCTGGCGGGAATCGGCGCGATCCTCCTGACCTTTCTCGCCGGCGCCGAACTCGATCCCGACGTGTTCAAGCGCCAATGGAAGGAGGCCGCCGCCATTGGCGCGGCGAGCTTCCTCGTTCCGTCGATCGCCTGCTGGGCCGGCGCGTATTACCTGCTCGGGTGGGAAAGCTCCCCCGCGCTGCTCGCCGGCATCGCGCTCGCCGCGACTTCCGTCGCCGTCGTCTATACGGTGATGATGGAATATGGCTTCAACCGCACCGAATATGGCAAGACCATTCTCGCCGCCTGTTTCATCACCGATCTCGGCACGGTGGTGACGCTCGGCCTCGTCTTCGCGCCCTTCACCTGGAAGACGCTGCTGTTCGCCGCCGCGCTGATCTCGGCCTTCATCTATCTGCCGAAGATCACGCCGCGCGCCTTCGCGCTGTTTGGCGGCCGGCCGTCGGAGTTCGAGGCCAAATTCCTGCTGTTCACGCTGATGGGGCTCGGGGGGCTCGCCACATGGGCGGGGAGCGAAGCGGTTCTGCCCGCCTATCTCATCGGCATGGCGCTCGCGGGAAGCGTCGGCCGCGACGCCGCGCTGATCCGGCGGCTGCGCACCATCACTATCGGCCTGCTGACGCCCTTCTACTTCATCCGCGCCGGCTACTTCGTCTCATTGCCGGCGGTGCTGGCCGCGCCGCTCGGCGTCGTGGTCTTTCTGGCGATCGAAATGGCCAGCAAGGTTGGAAGCGTCTATCCGGTGGCCCGCCGCTTCGGCGCCCCGCACAAGGACGCCATGTATACGACGCTGCTGATGGCCTCTGGGCTGACTTTCGGCACGATCTCGGCGCTGTTCGGGCTCTCCAACAAGATCATCGATCAGGCGCAATATTCGACGCTGGTCGCGGCGATCATCGGCACGGCGGTGATTCCGACGCTGATCGCCAACCGCTCCTATCTGCCGCGCCATCTGCTGCCGCGCGACGAGGCGGAAGAAGAGCGGGAAGCCCGGGTGGAGAAGGCTTTGGAGACGTCGGATGTGAGGTCGTGAAGCCGGGTTCAGCGTAACCGCGGCGCCCTCTCGCCTGTCCCTCCGGCGAGGGGTTGTGGGGAGGGGGCGGCAAGGGCGCGCCCTACTCCATCAACTCTTCCGCCTCGAAATCCGCCAGCGACGGCTTCGGCTCGGGCTTCGCGGCGGGGGCCGGGCGCGCAAGCCAGATAATCGCGGCCAGACACAGGAACACCATCGCGCCGAAATAAAAGGCGTCGTCGAGGCCGAGCAGCAGCGCCTGCTGGCGCATCAGCCGGGAAATCTGCACATTGGTCACGGCTTCGCTCAGACCGAGGTCCTGGAGCTTCCTCGTCAGCGCGCCGAGCGCGTCGAGAGAGGGATATTCGCGTCCACCCAGATGATCGGCCATGCCGAGCTGATGAACCGGCGCGCGGCGGAACTGCACCACGGCCTGCGAGGTGATGCCATAGGCGCCGAAGGCCGTGCGCAACATGGCGAGCTCCTCCGCCGCGCGGATGAGCTTCTGGCCCGAGAGGCCCTGCACGGCGATCGCCGCCGGCGGCGCGAAGAAGGTCGCGAGAAAAAGGCCGAAGAAGATCATCGGCGTCGTGATCTGATCGAAGGAGGCGACCTTGTCATATTCGCCGAGCCAGGTGAGCGTCACGGCGAAGCCGATGAAATTCAGGCTCGCGAAATAGCGCAGGTCGACGCGGCGCACGATGAGATGCATGATCGAGACCAGCGGCGCGGCGCAGATCGCCATGGAGAGGTAGACAACGCCCGCGAGCGAGGACGGATAGCCGAGCAGCGTTTGCAACTGGCCCACGAACACCGACAGCGTGCCCTGGATGACCAGAAAGCCCGCAACCGAGCAGAAGACGCCGACGGCGTAATTGCGATGGCGGAAAAGCCTCAGGTCGAGCGCGGGCGTGCGCTCGCCAAGCTCCCAGACGACAAAGGCCGGCAAGGCGATGATCACGGCGACCAGAAGGGCCGCGAGGATCGGCGCGCCGAACCAGTCGAAGTCGTTGCCCTGATTGAGAATGGTCTGCACGCCGACGAGGGTGACGCAAATGAGCAGGAATCCGATTGCGTCAAACCGCACGATCCGGCGCCGGTGCGGGCGCCCGTAGAGCAGCGCGACGACGAGGCCGGCGATCGGCAGGCCGAGGATGATGTTGGAATAGAACAGCATCCGCCAATTGACATATTCCGCCCAGAAACCGCCCATGAAAACGCCGAGCGTGAAGGGCGCCATGCTCAGCACGCCCCACCAGGCGACGCCAAAGACGCGGCGGTTCTCCGGGATCTCGTTGAGCGCGAGCGCCTGCCCCAGCGGCAAAAGGACGCCGCCCGCGAGCCCGAGCAGGAATCGCATCGGCACGAAGAACCAGATGGTTTCGCTCATGGCGCAGGCGAGCGAGAACAGCGCATAGGCCACAAAAGCCGAGGCGTAGACACGGGCGTCGCCGTAGCGCCCGGAGAGCCAGCGCGCCAGCGGCAGGCCGAGCACGATGCCCATCATGTGGTCGGTCGTCGCCCAGGTGCCGAAACTCGGGTTCACCCCCTGCAGGCTGCCCGCGGCATAGGGCGCGAGCACCGTGTAGCCCGGCACGTTGGAGAGGGCGACCACATTGCCGACGGCCAGCGCCGCGGTGAACAGCAGGAATCGCCAGCCGGTCAGTCTGTCTTCGGCGGACGGCATCAGGCGCGCCTCCTCATTGGCGCCGTTCGGGTCGTTGGCGACGTTCGGGGCGCCGGGCGGACGGATGGGAACAAGACGTAAACTCCCGGCGAGCGGTCGCATGCAGGAGTCATCGGCCCCGAGGGCGGTTACAAGGCGAACTCCATCGCCGGGGCGGAATTTAGCGTGAAACCGCCGGCCCCTGTCAACCGGCCCCTTGCCGGAGGGGCGGGACGTCAGCTCGCGCCCAAGTTTGTTGGCGGGACGCCGCGCGCGGCCTTTGACCTTCAGGGCGTCGCCGCGTAAAAGGGCGCGCGAAATTCATGACGCGAGCCAGGGCGGTCCCGTCATCCGCCAGACACCAGAGACCTAGAGGAACGACAGGACATGCGCGTTTATTACGATCGGGACGCCGACATCAATCTGATCAAGGGCAAGAAGGTCGCCATCATCGGCTACGGCAGCCAGGGCTTCGCCCACGCCCTCAATCTCAAGGAAAGCGGCGTTCCGGAGATCGCGATCGGCCTGCGTCCCGGCTCCTCCTCCGCCGCCAAGGCCGAGGGCGCCGGCCTCAAGGTCATGCCCGTGCCGGAGGCCGCCAAATGGGCCGACGTCGTCATGATGCTGACGCCGGACGAGCTGCAGGGCGAGATCTACGCCAATGAACTCGCCCCCAATCTCAAGCAGGGCGCGGCGCTCCTCTTCGCGCATGGCCTCAACATCCACTTCAATCTCATCGAGCCGCGCAAGGACCTCGATGTGATGATGATCGCGCCCAAGGGTCCCGGCCACACGGTGCGCGGCGAATATCTCAAGGGCGGCGGCGTGCCCTGCCTCGTCGCGGTCCATCAGGACGCCTCGGGCAACGCCAAGGACATCGCGCTCTCCTACGCCTCGGCGATCGGCGGCGGCAAGGCCGGCATCATCGAGACGACCTTCCGCGAGGAATGCGAAACCGATCTCTTCGGCGAGCAGGTCGTGCTCTGCGGCGGTCTGGTCGAGCTCATCCGCAACGGCTTCGAGACGCTGGTGGAAGCGGGCTACGCGCCGGAAATGGCCTATTTCGAGTGCCTCCACGAAGTGAAGCTCATTGTCGACCTCATCTATGAGGGCGGCATCGCCAACATGAACTATTCCGTCTCCAACACGGCGGAATACGGCGAATATGTCACCGGTCCGCGCATCGTTACCCCGGCCACCAAGGCCGAGATGAAGCGCGTCCTCGAGGACATCCAGTCCGGCAAGTTCACGCGCGACTGGATGCTGGAGAACAAGGTCAGCCAGACCTCCTTCAAGGCGACGCGCGCGCGCAACGCCGCGCATCCGATCGAAGAGGTCGGCGCGCGTCTTCGCGCCATGATGCCCTGGATCGGCAAGAACAAGCTGGTCGACAAGGATCGGAACTAAGACAGGACTTCTGGCGCGCGTGGAGGGGTAGGGTCCGCGCGCGCCAGCCATATCGCTGGCTTGAGCTCGGGGGAGCATGATGCCGGACGAGAAGAGCCGCGCCATCAGCCTCGGCGCCCCGGACATCCGTTTCATCGTCGCGGAGCTGCTCGAAAGCCGCATGCGGCGGCAATACGATCGCTTTTTGTCCCTGGTGGACCCGGCGGTCGTTCTGCATTGTCATAGCTGGCGGGAAGGGGTGCTGGGCCCGAGCGTCTGGTCCGGCGCCGAGGCCTTGCGCACGCTTTTCATCCGCACGGACGAGAATTACCTGCCCTGCGAGCATGAGATTCTCGACGTCATCGTCGACGGGGACAGCGCGGCGGTGCGCTGGCGCGGCGACTGGCGGCGTCACGGGACCGGGCGCGTCTACACCAATGACGCCGCCCATTTCCTGCGCTGGGAAAATGGCCGCGTCGTCGAGCTGCATGAATTCTTCGACGCCCATTGCCCCTCGACTCCCAATTGCGCCTGCACGCCGGGCTTCGAGGCCATCCTCACCCCCCGGCCCGCTGGCGTCTCGGCGGACGAAATGCGGCGCCGGGCGCGGCTGCTGCTCGATTTCGAGGCCGGAGGGCCGGATGCGGCCTTGCTGCACAAATGGTTCTCGCCGGACGTGATCTGCGAATTCACCGGCGACCGCCTCCGCACCCCTTACGCCGGGCGTCACGCCGGACTTGAAACGCTGCTGGGAATCATCCGCGCCATTCATGTGGAATTCGAGCAGCGCCCGCTGGCGATCTCCGACATTCTCGTCGAGGACGAGCGCGCGGCCTGCTGGCGCCATGTCGAATGGCGCCACCGTGGAACCGGCCGCTCCGGCGTTTCGGAACTTGCCGAGTTTGTCCGGTTCGACAATGGTTTGATCACGGAGCTCATCGAATTCCGCGACACGGTTTCGCTGCTGCGCATGCAGGACTGAGCCCCGCCGGCGCCTGGCTGTTCCTGTCCCTTGAACAGAGTGTCGACAACCGGCGCGATCCAAGCATAATGGACAGTAATTGTTCATCTTCACAGCTGTAGCATCACAATTGCGCACGGGGGATCGCCAGCGGGCGATTTGAGCGAAATGCAGGGATTGGGCGGACGATCCGCATGGGTCGCCGAGAGCGTGACGCGTCGCCGAGTCCATGAGCTGATTCGCTTGCGAATGGCCGGGGACGTCGACGCGCTGCTCGACTCCTTCACGGAGGACGTGGAGCTTCGTTACACTGGCTCGAGGCTTGGCTTTTTTCCTGCCGGGGGCTGGCAGGGCCGTCAGGCGTTGCGCGATTATCTGCGGCGCGCGGACATTGATTACGAGCCGCTCGAGGCCGAGGTGAAGGATGTCTTCGCGGAGGGCGACCGCACGGCGGTGCGCTGGACGGCGAGCTTCCGCCGCCGCGCCAATGGGCGCGTCCATGTCATGGACGTCGCGCATTTCATCCGCTGGCGACAGGACCGGATCGCGAGCCTCGACGAATTCGTCGACGACCATGCCGTCTCCCGCGCGGCCGTTGCGCCGCCGAAAGCGTTGGAGGACATGACGGACCCGCCGGGGCCGGGACTCTCCCGCGACGAAATGGCGCGGCGCGTCACGGAGCTCGGCAGTTTCTCGCGTTCCGGGCCGGACATCGGCCTTTTCAAACGCTATTGCGCCCCCGACGTCGTCAGCGAATTCGTGGGCGACCGCGCCGCGCTCTTCTACGCCGGTCGCCACGGCGGCATTGACGCTCTGGTCAATATCATCGGCGCGATCAACATCGACTTCGAGCAGGTGGGCAGCACGACCCCGCAGATGGTCATCGACGGCGGCGGGGTCGCCGCCCGGCGCACGGTCGAGTGGCGCCATCGCGGGACGAGCCGCGCCGGCATCGTGGAGCTCGCCGATTTCGTGCGCTTCGAGAAGGGGTTGATCGTCGAGCTGGTCGAATTCCGCGACAATGTCGCGCTGTTGCAGATGCAGGGCTGATCCAGGGCCGTGAGCCGCAGCCTTGCCTATCACCTGCTGGATGTCTTCACCGACCGGCGCTTCAGCGGCAATCCGCTCGCCGTGGTCGAGGACGCCGACGGCGTCGACGCGTCGACGCTTCAGGCCGTGGCCCGCGAGTTCAATCTCAGCGAGACTGTTTTTCTGCTCGCGCCGCGCGACCCCGTGATGACGGCCCGCATCCGCATTTTCACGCCCACGCAAGAGCTGCCCTTCGCCGGCCATCCGACGATTGGCGCGGCCGCGCTTCTCGCCGAGACCCGCGGTCTCGACGCTCTGACGCGAAACGGCCTGGTCGTCGCGCTGGAGAGCGACGTCGGCGCCTTGCGCTGCGACGCCCTGCGCGGACGCAGCGGCGTGACCTACGCCGAGCTTCGGTTCCCCGGGACGCCGCGACCGCTGGGTCCCACGCCCTCGCGAGAGGCGCTCGCGGCGGCCTTGACGCTTGCGCCGGCGGATATTGGCTTCGAGGCCGATTGCGGCGCCCATGTCCCCAGCGTTTACGCGGCGGGGCCAGCCTTCGTGTTCGTTCCCGTCGCCTCGCGCGCCGCTCTCGATCGGGCGCGCCCGGTCGCGGGAGCGTTCGGCGCCGTCCTCGGCGCGCTCCCGGGAGCCTATCTCTATACGCCGGAGACGATCGATCCCGCCGCCGCCATCCATGCCCGCATGTTTGCGCATGGCCTCGGATTCGAGGAAGATCCCGCCACGGGCGCGGCGGCCGTGGCCTTCGCCGCCGTGGCGCAGGCGTTCGAGAGACCCGAGGAGGGCGAACATGAGCTCTTCATCGAGCAGGGGCACGCCATGGGCCGGCCGTCGCGGATCACCCTGCGCCTGTGGATCGCCGAGGGCGCTCTGGCCGGCGTCGCGATCGGCGGACAGGCCGTGCGCGTCGGCGAGGGAAGGCTGAGGATCTAGACCATGGAACCCCGTTTCGACCGGGTCGACCGGCTCGATTGCCGTCTCGTCGCGCACCGCTGGGACTTCGCCGAGGCCGAGGCGGCGCGGATCGACCGCCACTGGGCGGAGCGCCTCGCCCGCACGCCGGAGATGTACGACGGGCCGGTGCTGCTCGCCCGCCGCGCCGCGATCGAGACCGACGGCGGCCTGCGCGTGCTGCGGCTCGAAGCCTTCGAAACGCGCTTCTCGCGCTTTCTGGCCTGGCGCGACTTCGGCTGGCCGGATCAAAGCGTCTTCAATTGCTTCGCCATGCCCGCCGTGCGCTCCAGCGACGGCGCCTGGCTCGTCGGCGAGATGGGGTCGCAGCATTCCGCCGCCGGCCAGCGTTTTTTCCCGGGCGGCACGCCGGACCCCGACGACGTTCTTGACGACGGCGTCGTCGACCTCGCCGGCAGTCTCGCGCGCGAACTCGGCGAGGAGACCGGACTGGCCGCCGCCGAGGGCGCCGCCGCCGCCGACTGGACGGTCATTTTCGACCGCCAGCGCGTCGCCTGCATCAAGCGCATCGACTGGCCGGAGCCGGCCGAGGCGATTCGCGCGAGGGTGCGACGCCATCTGGAGGCCGAGGCGGCCCCGGAGCTCAGCGACGTGCACATGATGGCGGCCGGCCGCCACGAGGACCCGCGCCTGCCCGCCTTCATGACCGCCTTTCTCGCCCGCGTCGTCGAGACGGGCTGAATTTCTGGCGCGCCCGGTATAGATTGCCGGCCATGATACGACCGCAAACCCTTGGCGCGACGCCGGCGCCTCCGCCCGGCGCCGTGGACGAACGCGCCGCCGCGATCCGCGCGGCGCTCGCCGGCCGCGCCCTCGTCTTCGTCGGCATGATGGGCTCGGGAAAGAGCGCCATCGGCCAGCGCCTCGCGGCCCGCCTGGGCCTCCCCTTCGTCGACGCCGACGCCGAGATCGTCGCGGCCGCCGCGGGCATGACCATCCCCGAGATTTTCGCCAAATATGGCGAGCGTTATTTCCGCGACGGCGAGCGCCGGGTGATCATGCGTCTGCTGAACGGCGGCGAGATGGTGCTCGCCACGGGCGGCGGCGCCTTCATGGACCCGCGCACGCGCGAACGCGTCAGCGAGCGCGGCGTCTCGATCTGGCTCGACGCCGATCTCAAGACATTGATGAAGCGCGTGCGGCGCAAGAACGACCGGCCGCTGCTGCATACGGACGACCCCGAGGAAACGTTGCGCCGCCTGCTCGAGGCGCGCCGGCCGCTGTATGAGCTGGCCGACATTCGCGTCGAATCCCGTGACGAACCGCAGGACGTCATGGTGGAGGAAACGCTCGCCGCGCTGGTCGCGCAACTGCCGCGCATCGACGCCGCACGAAAGGCGCAAAAGAAGGACTTCGCCAAGGCCATGACCCATCTGCATCTGGAGCGCGTTCAAACCGATCAGGGCGCGGCGCATCGGGAGACGATCCACGTCGCGCTCGGCGGACGCTCCTATGACATCCTCATTGGCGCGGGTCTCGTCGAGGAGGCGGGCGCCCATATCGGCCGCATCGCGCCGGGCGCCGCCTGCGCCATCGTCACCGACGAGAATGTCGCCCGGCTTCATCTCGCCACGCTGGAAAAGAGCCTGACGGACGCAGGGATTCGCTACACGACGATCGTCGTCTCGCCCGGCGAGGGCTCGAAATCGCTGGCGACCTTCGGGCGCGTCTGCGACGAGGTTCTCGCCGCCCGGATCGAGCGGCGCGATCTCATTGTCGCCTTCGGGGGCGGGGTCGTGGGGGATCTCGCCGGTTATGTCGCCGCCAGCGTGCGACGCGGCTCGCGCTTCGTGCAGATCCCGACGACGCTGCTGTCCCAGGTCGACAGCTCCGTCGGCGGCAAGACCGGGATCAATTCCGCATATGGCAAGAATCTCATCGGCGCCTTTCATCAGCCGTCGCTCGTGCTCGCGGACGTCGACGTGTTGCGCACGCTGTCGTTGCGCGAGTTCCGCGCCGGCTACGCCGAGGTCGTGAAATATGGGCTGATCGGCGACAGGCGGTTCTTCGAGTGGCTGGAGGCGGACGCCGAGGCTGTGTTTCACAGCCGGGCCGAACAGATTTGCGCGGTCGCCGTGAGCTGCGAAACCAAGGCGACCATCGTCGCGCGCGACGAGACCGAACAGGGCGATCGCGCGCTGCTCAATCTCGGACACACCTTCGGACACGCATTCGAGCTTCTGACAAGTTACGACAGCGACCGGCTGGTGCATGGGGAGGGCGTCGCCATCGGCATGGCCTGCGCCGCGCGCTTTTCGGCGCGGCTCGGTCTGTGTTCGGCGCAGGACGCCGAGCGCGTCGCGAAACATCTCGCCAGCGTCGGCCTGCCCACGGAAATCCACCAGATCCCCGGATTCGACGCTGACGCCCAGGCGATCCTCACCGCCATGTATCAGGACAAGAAGGTCGAGGGCGGGGCGCTCACCTTCATCCTGATGCGCGGCGTCGGCGAAGCCTTCATCGCGAAATCCGTCGAGCCGGTCGAGGTTCTGGCCTTCCTCAACGACGAACGCGGGCGGGCGTAACGACATGCATGGGCTTGGGGGCGCCGGCGGCGCGCAATTCGAATGGGCGGATGTGCTCATCGTCTTTCTCTGCGTGCTGCTGTCGGCCTTCTTCTCGGGGTCCGAGACGGCGCTGACCGCCGCGTCCCATGCGCGCATGCATACGCTCGAAAAGGAAGGCGACCGCCGCGCCGGCGCGGTGAACCGGCTGTTGCGGCAGCGCAATCGCATGATCGCGGCGCTGCTGCTCGGCAGCACGCTCGTGAATATCGGCGGCTCCGCCTTCACGACCAGCGTGTTGACCACCGTCGCCGGAGAGAATGGCGCGGTCTACGCCACCATCCTGATGACCGTCCTGCTCCTCGTCTTCGCCGAGGTGCTGCCCAAGACGCTCGCCATCAATTACCCCGACGCCATGTCGCTGCGCGTCGTGCGCTTCATCACGCCCTTCGTGCTGGTGTTCGGCCCTCTGCTGGCGGCGGTGGAATGGATCGTGCGCTCGGTGCTCGGCCTCGTGGGCGTCGAGCTGGGCCATGGACGCACCATGCTCTCGCCCTATGAGGAGCTGAAGGGCGCGGTCGACATTCTGCATGAGGAAGGCAATGTCGAGCGCGCCGCGCGCGACATGTTCGGCGGCGTGCTCGACCTCCAGGTGATGCATGTCGCGGATGTGATGATCCATCGCACCAAGATGCGCACCATCGACGCCGATCTGCCGCCGCAGCAGATCGTGCGCGAGGTTCTCTCCTCGCCCTTCACGCGCATGCCGCTGTGGCGCGCGCGGCCCGACAATTTCGTCGGCGTGCTGCATTCCAAGGATCTGTTGCGCGCGCTGGACGCCGCCGGGGGCGACGCCGCCAAGATCAGCATCGACGACGTGATGCTGCCGCCCTGGTTCGTGCCCGAGGCGACGACGCTCGAGGATCAGCTCGAAGCCTTTCTCAAGCGCAAGACGCATTTCGCGCTGGTCGTCGACGAATATGGCGAGGTGATGGGTCTCGTCACGCTCGAGGATATTCTGGAGGAGATCGTCGGCGACATTCGCGACGAACACGACCTCGCGGTGCAGGGCGTGCGGCCGCAGCCCGACGGCTCGGTCCTCGTCGACGGCGCGGTGCCGGTGCGCGACCTCAACCGCGTCATGGCCTGGAGCCTGCCGGACGAGGAGGCGACGACCATCGCGGGCCTCGTTATTCACGAGGCCGGCGCCATCCCGGAAGCGGGGCAGGTGTTCACCTATCACGGCTTCCGCTTCGAGGTGATGCGCAAGATCCGCAACCGCGTCACAGCGCTGCGCGTCACGCCGCAGGATGTCGCGGCGGGGTGAGCGGCGCGTCTTTAGATTTCCGCCGTCAGCGTCGCGCGCACGCCGTCGGGGTCGTAGACAATGTCGATGTCGCCGCCGAACTGGCGGGTCAGCACGCTTTTCATGAGATATTGCCCGACCCCGGTGCGGCTTGGCGTCTGGACCGGCGGACCGCCATGCTCCTTCCAGTCGATCTGAAGGCGGCGTCCCTCGCTGTCCGCCACGCGCCAATCGACGGCGACGCGTCCGTCCTCGGTCGAGAGCGCGCCATGGCGTTCGGCGTTCGACAGCAGCTCATGCAGCGCCATGCCGAGCGCCAACGCCACTTCCGAGCGCAGCTCCACGTCCTCGCCCGAGATGACGATGCGGTCGCGCAGGGCGACGCTGTCGGTCGCGAGCGCTGTGGCGACGAGCTCGTTCATGGGCGTCTCGGTCCATGATTTCTTCACGAGCAGGGTCGAGAGGCGGCTGAGGCACTGAATGCGGTCGGAGAAGCTGCTTCTGAAGCCCGCGAAATCCGTCGCCGTGCGCGCGGTGATGTTGGCGATGCCCTGAATCATCGCCAGCGAGTTATTCACGCGATGATGCAGCTCCATGTTCATCATGCGCCGGTGCTCCTCGGCGGTCTTGAGTTCGTCGATGTCGGTCACGGCGATGATGGCGGCGATGATGTCGCCTCTTTCATTGCGAATGGGCGAACCAACGATGCTGATCCAGCCCCAGACGCCGTCCGCGCGCTGATAGCGGCACTCCAGCGTCGGCCGCTCCTCGCCGGCGAGCGCCCGGGCGAGCGGATATTCCTGCGGGGCGACCGGCTCGCCGCTTTCGTGCACGGCGGTCCAGTGACTGTAGTTTTCGAGGTTTTCCGAATAGATGATCGGCCCGCGCAAGATGCTTTCGAGCGCCTTGTTGCCTTCGAGAACGCGGCCGCTCGGCGCTTCCGCGACCAGCACGCCGACCGGCAGCGCGTCGATGATGGCGCGCAACTGATTGTTGAAGCCATTCGAGCCGCCGGCCGCGCCGCTGCTGCGGATGAGCTCTTCGTTGAGGCGCGTGAGCAGGGCGCGCTTGCGCCGCAGACGCTGGCCGAACTCTTCCAGAGTATGGGCGATGTCGTCGATGTCGGCGACCCCGGTCGCCGTCCAGTCCGGGGGCTCGCCGGCCTTCAGCCGATGCGCGAGTTCGGCGAGCTTGTGGGCGGCCGCCGCGTTCTGGCGTCGCGCCGCGTCCAGACGGAAGAGGGATAGGACCGTCGCGCCCAGCGCCATGGCCAGCGAGATCGCCGCGACGTCCGCAAACCCCGCAGCGGGCTCCGGCGTCGCGGCCGCCGCGCAGGCCACGCCGAACGACAGGACCATGATGCCTGAAACCAGAAATTCCAAGGTCCGCCTCGGTCCCGCCACCAGCCGACTCCGCGCATGGGTCCGCCTGGCCACGCGCGCGCCGCCCGGCCAATCGACCTCCGCATCCTGTTTGGGCAGAGCGCCCCTGTCTCGCTGAACCAGCGAGGCCTTCACAGAGTTCCCGCGCGTTGCGGCGCGAAAGAAAAAGATTTTGAACCGGGTTTAGAGCGCCTTGGTGCTCTTGCGGGCGGCGAGGCCGGTGATGGTCGGATCGTAGTCGATCTCATGGGCGCCGCTCAGGCCAAGATGTTCGGCGAGCTTGGCGCGGGCGCGGTTGAGGCGGCTTTTCACGGTGCCGACCGCGATGTTGCAGACCTGCGCGGCTTCTTCATAAGAGAGTTCGGTGATGCCGATCATGAGCAGGATTTCGCGATGCTCGGGCGCGAGCTTGTTCAAAGCCTTCTGCACATCCTGCATGGTGACGTTGGACTCCTGTCCGCCCTTCACCGGGATCTGTTCGGCCAGAACATTGTCGCTGTCCTGCACCTCGCGCGAGCGCTTGCGATACTGGGAGAAATAGGTGTTGCGCAGGATGGTGACCAGCCAGGCGCGGAAATTGGTGCCGGGCTCGAAGCTGTCAGCGTGCGACCAGGCCTTCACCAGCGTGTCTTGGACGAGGTCGTCCGCCACGCTATATGAGCCCGAGAGGGAGATCGCGAAGGCGCGCAAATAGGGAATCTGCGCCACCATCTGCTCTCCGAAGGAAGCGTCAGTCATTTCTTCTCGCGCTGTTTGGCTTCGAGCTGGGCGAGCAGCACGACGAATTTGTCCGGTATCGGCTGTTGAACAAGGTCGTCGCAGAATGATCGCAGCACACGCCCCAACTGTTCCTGGATATGCGGCTCCAGAAACACCCCATCGGCGCCGTCGATCGCGTCGGCGTGGCCGTCGTCCGGCCGCATGTCGCCATTGTCCCGCGGCGGCGGCGCCTTTTCCTGTTCGTGCTCGTTTCCCTGCGTCATATACAACCTCGAGAACGCTCGCCCGTCCGGGAGATGTCCTATCAGAGCGCCCTCGCTCCAGTCGCCTGAATAGGCAACCCGGGGAAGGCTCAATCGTTCCAGTCGGAAAAATTGGATTTCTAACCCGACGACGCAGTATGCTCAACCGCGTCGGCCGCCTTCCACAAGACCGCAGGGTGTCGTCATGAACATCTCACGCGAGATCGCTCCGCATCTCCCCTATCTCCGCCGCTTCGCGCGCGCCCTGTGCGGCTCGCAAAAGAGCGGCGACGCCTATGTCGTCGCCACGCTCGAGGCGCTGATCGCGGATATAGACGCCTTTCCGCCCAACATGTCGGCGAAGGTTGGGCTTTACCATTTGTTCATGCGAAGCTGGTCGTCGATCACGCTCAATGTCGACGAGCGGCCGGAGGACGACGACGACTCCTCGCCCGCGCAGCGCAACGTCAGCCTGTTGACGCCCCGCTCGCGCCAGGCCTTTCTGCTGCGCACGGTCGAAGGGTTCTCGGTCGAGGACGTGGCCGCGATTCTCTCCGTCTCGCCGCAGGAGGTGGAGTCGCTCATCGCGCAGGCCGGCCGCGAGATCGCGGAGCGGGTGGCGACCGACGTGCTCATCATCGAGGACGAGGCGCTCATCGCCCAGGACATCGAGTTCATCGCCCGTGATCTCGGCCACAATGTCATCGGCATCGCCCGCACCCACAAGGAGGCCGTCGAGCTCGCCAGCGGCCGCCATCCGGGACTCATCCTCGCCGACATCCAGCTCGCGGACGGCAGTTCCGGCCTCAACGCCGTCAACGAACTGTTGCAGAGCTTCGACTGCCCGGTGATCTTCATCACCGCCTTCCCGGAGCGGCTCCTGACCGGCGAACGGCCGGAGCCGGCCTTCCTGATCAGCAAGCCCTACAAGGTGGACACTGTGAAGGCGACGATTTCGCAGGCGCTGTTCTTCGAACGCAAGGCGTCGCGCGTCGCCTGAACTGAGCGGGACGGCGCCAACGCGCCGTCCGGCCGCCGCCATCCGGAACAACCCGGGCGAATGCGCGTTGTCGCGTAACGCTGGAGGCCGAAGGAGGCGAAGATGGCCCTCAATGTTTCCGAAAGCCGCGATACGGAGCGCGCGTCGCTCAACACGCCGAGCGATCTGTCCGACGAAGCGACGGCGCTGGTGGCCGAGCGCATCAATCGTCTCGTGGCCGACGCCTATGTTCTCTACCTCAAGACGAAGAATTTTCACTGGCACGTGAGCGGCCCGAACTTCCGTGACTTCCACGAGATGCTGGACGACCAGAGCCAGCAGATCCTCGAGTCGATCGACCCGCTCGCCGAGCGTGCGCGCAAGCTCGGCCAGCCGACGCTGCATTCGCTGGCCGAAATCCTCAGGCTCGCCGCGCTGCGCGAGAACGAGCAGGAGTTCGTCTCGCCCTACGACATGCTCGTGGAGCTGATGAACGACAATGTCGCCATCGCCAAATCCATGCGCGAGGCGCACGGGATTTGCGACGATTGGGACGACGTCGCCACGGCGAGCCTGATCGAGCAATATCTCGACGAGACGGAGAAACGCACCTGGTTCCTGTTCGAGGCCGCGCGCGCCGCCGACTCCGGAGGGCATTGAGGCTTTTGCCGCACTTGCGAAGAGCGCGCAAAGCCGCATAATTTCCAGCGAGTCGCGCGCCGGCCGGAAGGCCGGCGCGGCGGCGCTGGAAGGGGCGACATGGCCGAACCCGAAAAGCTTCTTGGCGCGGTGACCTCGCATTATACGGCGGCGCGGGGGTTCTTGTCGCGTCTGTCGGCCTTCCTGGCCCGCGTCACCTTCAAGATCCCCAAGGGCGCGACCCCCGGCGAGACCGTCGACGACGTGGCGAGACGATGGGGGCTCGACGAGGACGAGCGGCTCACGCTGCACATTCTGGTGCGCGGCAAGCCCGGCCTCGCGTTTTTCGATGAGAAGATTCAGAGCGTCAACCGCGCCGCCTTCCACCGCTCCGCCTTTGCGCTCAACGCGGCGACGCAGCTTTTCTTCGTGGACATGGCGGCGCAGTTCTATGTGTCGGCGCCTCAGCTCAAGCTTGGGCTGGTCGCGATCAATCTGCTGCTCGCCGTCGTCGCGCATTTCGAGATGCGCGCCCTGGTGCGGGCGCTCATCGCCGGTCCCAACGCCCTGCCGCCCAAGCGGCGCTTCTTCGGCATGTTGCCCAACCCGGACTATAATCGCGCGGTGAAGAAGAGTTCGCGCCACTACGCCCGCAGCGCCTGGAAGGAAAAGTCGCTCTACCGGCCGGCCTATTTTCTGGACGCGGCGTCGATCTTCATTGGCGCCCAGTTCATCCTTGCGCCGGAGCGGATCATCTTTCCCCTCGGCTTCATCATGGCGAAGGTGACGGGGCTGTTCACGACGCTGGTGATGATCTTCGACGTCTGGCGCGGCGTGCGTGCGGGCGAGGACGCGCGCGTCGCCCGCGAGCGGGAAATCGCCGTCTACCGAGACCTCGATCTTTAGGACAGCCGTCAACCTTCCCGGTTTCGCGAAATGGCCAGCCCGGTTTAAGCTCAACAGCAGACCGGGAAGCAAAGCATGTTTTCGAATTCGATCAAACGCAAGATCATGGGCATCGCCCTGGCCCTGATCGTCCTGATGGCCGTCACCTCCGTTCTCTCCCTCGTCATGGTGCGGCAGGTGGGCGAACGCTTCGACGAGCTGGCGGCCAATCATGTCCCCGCCTATGGCAGTCTGGGGCGCGCGCATATCCGCTCGCTCGAACGCGCGCTGGCGCTGCGCCGCATGATCATCGAGGCGCTCAGGCCCGGTTTCGAAGGCGCGAAATACGAGGAGATGAAAAACCGCTTCGTCGCCAAGGGGCGTGAGGTCGAGAGCGAAGTCGCGGCGTCGCGCGCGGCCATGGCCGGCCTGATCGGCGGCGCCAACCGTTTCGAGGACCAGAAGGCGTTCGTGCGACTCGACAGCCGTCTCGAAGCGCTCATGACGGGTCCGCGCCGCTTTTACAATGAAGAAGTCACCCTGTTGCTCGCGGCGCTGGATGCGAAAAACCCCGCCGGCGTCGCGTCGGCTTTGCCGCGCGTGGACCGTTTGCGGGACGAGATCAATGACCAGTTCGAGGCCATTCGCGCCGACATGCTCGCGCTGCTGCGCGCCGACAGCGTGGCGACGATGGAGACGCAGCAGCATGTGATGGCGATCGCCGTGATTCTCACTTTGCTGGCGGCGGCGCTCGGCGTCGTCTTCTCCACGCTCGTGAGCGACGGCGTGACCAGCCCGGTGCGCCGCCTGCTCGAAGGGGCGCGGGCGGTCGAGGCGGGACGGCTCGATCACGAGATCGCGGTGACGACGCAGGACGAGATCGGCCATCTGACGCAAGCCTTCAACCGCATGGTCGAGCAGTTGCGCCTGAAGGAGCGCATCCTCGACACCTTCGGCCATTACGTGGACCCGCGCGTCGTGCAAGGGCTGATCGACAAGCCGTCGCTCGCCGTCGACGGTCAGCGCCGCGTCATGACCATCCTGTTCTGCGACGTGGCGGGATTTACCGGCGCAAGCGAGCGCATGACGCCGCAGGGACTGGTGAAAATCCTCAACAGCTATTTTTCCACCATGTCGGCGCCAATTCGCGAGAATGACGGGATCATCGACAAATATATCGGCGACGCGATCATGGCCTATTGGGGCCCGCCCTTCAACGACGCGGCGGAGCAGACGCGGCTCGCCTGTCTCACGGCGGTCGCCATGCTGGAGCGTCTCGACGATCTGCGCGCGAGCTTTCCGGAGCTGATCGGCGTGCGCGCCGCGCCCATCTCCTTCGACCTGCGCGTCGGAATTGCGACCGGCGAAGCGCTGGTGGGCAGCATCGGCTCCGAGCAGATGATGAATTACACGGTGATCGGCGAAACGGTGAATTTCGCGTCACGACTCGAAGGCGCCTGCAAACATTATGGCGTGCGCGCGCTGATCTCGGAAGCGACGGCGCGCGGCGCGGCGGATGTGGTGGAGACGCGGGAGATCGACATCGTCGCGCTGGCGGGACAGGAACGAACGGAGCGCGTCTTCGAGATCATGGGCCGCAAAGGCGAACTCTCCGGCGCGCGGCGGGCGCTCTGCGAAGCCTTTGGGGAAGGGCTCGCCTTCTACAGGGCGGGGGACTGGACCGCGGCGCGCTCGGCCTTTTCCACCGCCCTCGCGGCGGCGCCCGACGACGGGCCGACGCGCGTCTTCCTGCGCCGTCTCGATGAATTGGAGGCGGCCCCGGCCCGCGAGGGCTGGGACGGGACCTGGCGTTATTTCGAAAAATAGGCGGATCCGCCTGCTCTTTGGACGCGCGCCGCCCTCGCGCGGTCAGACGCCGTCGAAGCGGGCGAAACGGGCGCGGCGCTCCAGATCGATGGGGCGTCCCGCGCCGCGTCGCACGGCCCAGCCGGCGCGCCGCTCCAGCCCATAGGCGGAAACCACAAAGGGCTTCGTTTCCCGAAGGTTGCGAGCGGCGCCCGCATCCAGCTGCGGATTGCGGGGCGTCGCGAGGGCCTTCTCCGTCCTGCGGTCGTTGATCATCGCTCCTCCCGGTCGCCGTGGCTACTCGCTGACGCCCTTGCGTATTTTGTGCCAGACGCGGCGCATTGTCCGGGCTTGGCGGCGGCTCGGGAAAGGACCACAGGCGTCAGGGATGGTGGCGCCAGCCGGATTGGGACGCCCTCAGAGTCGGCCGAGCAAGGCGAGGACGAGCACGATCGCCAGAATGGCGCCGACGGCGCCGCCGGGCCCATAGCCCCATTCGGTGCTGTAGGGCCATGTCGGCAGCGAGCCGATCAGGAGCAGGATGAGCAAAACGATCAGGACGGTGGAGAGCATGGTCGTGGGCCTTTTTCGCGGGTGCGGCAAAGTGGTGGATTGAATATCGCGTCGCGGCGCCCGAGTCTGCGGCATGATCCGCCCCCAGATCGCCAACGCCGTTCTCGTGTCGATCCTGTTCGCGTCGCTCGCGGGCGGGGCGACGCTCCTGGCTGTGGGCGGGCCGGCGCTGCGCCACGTGGCCGCCGCTGTTCAAAGCTGCGACCTGCGCGCGCGAATCATCTGGCAGGCGCGCAGCGAGTAGCTCAGCAGGTCCAGATCCACGCCGCTCTCTCGTCATCCCACGTCCAGCAGACGCCCGGCGTCGGGTGGCCGTGGAGCCAGCTCCAGTCGCGGTGCTGATAACGCCAGTGCCCGCCATAGCGCTGGATGTCTCCGAGATCGCCCTGATCGGCCATCGACGGTCCCGCGAGCAGCGGGAGGACGAGAATCGCGATTGCAAGCTTGCGCATGATTGCCTCCTTTCGAGGCCAGCGGCGTCGGGGGCGCGTTGCGCTGCGGGTCGGTGTGGACGCCCGCGCTCGTCGCCGGCCTTTCCGCGGCTGATATGGCGTTCTATCTGGAGGAGGCGTGGGGCGGAGCAAGTCCGATGACCAGCAAGCCTGATTTTACGCCTGTCGAATGGCGCAAGGTGATCCAGTCTCCCCTGCTCGCGGGCTACGCCGTGAGCGCCGCCGATCCGAGCGGATTCATCGGCCTGTTGCAGGAAGGATTCGCCGCGGCGCGCGCCGTCGCCGAGGCCCGCAAGCAGGCCGGCGACGAGCTGATCAGGAGCGTTTCCGAAGCCCTCTGCGCCTCCGGCGGGCGCGCCGACGCGCGCGAGGGCGTGCGCAGCATCATCCAGGGCGCCGGCCTCGACGAGATCAAGCAACGCGCTCTCGACGGGCTGAGAGAGACCGCCGCCATTCTCGACGCCAGGGCCAAGGAGCATGCGGGCCCCTTCAAGGCGTGGCTGCTCGAACTCGCGCGCAAGGTCGCCGACGCGGGTCTCGAAGACACGTTTCTCGGCTTCGGCGGCATTCGCATGAGCGAGAAGGAAAAGGCGACGCTGCACGAAATCGCCGACGCGCTCGGGGCGCCAGCGCCCACGGTCTGAAGGCGCGCCGCTTCGCTTGCCCGCGTTTCTGCGCGCCGCAAATAGCTGTCCCATCCGCGCGGGTGCGCTCGCGCACATCGCACCGCCGGCCGACTCGTTAACAAAGGGTTAACGGGAAGGAGAGAGCAGATGAAAGCCGTCGTCGCCACAGGTCTCTTCGGAGCAGTCGCCATCGCCGTGCTCACGGAAATCATGAGCGTCGTCATGACGCTGAGCGCCATGCATCACGTCGCTTCCTATAATTCGTGGATGACGATGTAACTTCTGCGGATAAGCCCGCATCCGCCCGCCGCGCCGATACAAACTGCCGGAGTTCGGCGCTAGAGTCCCGCTGACGCGGCGGCAAGGCCCGCGACGGAGGCAGGACGGATGACTCGGGCGGTCTTTCACGGCGTCGCCTTTTCAATGGCGGCGCTGACAGCGGCGGCGGGCGCGCGGGCGGAGCCTCATCCCTGGCCGCCGACGTTCCTGTCCCGCGTCGAGATTCTCGCGCTGATCCAGACGCTCAACGCCTCGCTGCTGGCCAGCCGCAGCGCCACGGCCACGCTCGAGAAGTGGTGCGCCGATCACAAAATGGCGGCGGAGCCGAAGATCGTCGCGCGGCGGGTCCAAGGCCCCGAGCAGGCCCCGAGCGCGGAAACCCGCAAGCGTCTGGGCGTCGAGCCCGGCGAGGCGGTGCGATACCGGCGGGTGGCGCTGACCTGCGGCGGGCGCGTCCTGTCGGAAGCCGACAACTGGTATGTGCCGGGGCGTCTGACGGAGGAGATGAATCGCGCGCTGGACACGACCGACACGCCCTTCGGAAAGGCGGTCGCGCCGCTCCAGCCGTTCCGCCGGACCATCGAGATGACCATGCGCTGGTCGCCGCTGCCGGAGGGCTGGGAGCTGTCGCTTGCGCAGCCGCCGGGCGCATCCGGCGCGCTCGCGGTCCCCCACGAAATCTTCGAGCACAAGGCCATTCTCTATGACGCCGGCCAGAAGCCCTTTTCCGAAGTGCATGAACGTTACACGAGCGACATTCTTGATTTCCCGCCGCCGGCCGCGGGCTCTGGGGGCGCGGATTAGGGCGGCCGCCGCGCTGTGAGCCGGACCGTCCCCGGCCAGGGCTATACGAGAAACCGATTTGCGCGTATTTGCGTTACATAGGCGTTGCAACCGGTAGGGCTTTCAGATGGACGAATGGTATTACGCCGAAGACGGCGAGAGCGTCGGGCCGGTTGCGGCCGATGTCGTGGCGCGGGTGGTCGCCCGCGCGGGGGATCAGGCGCAGCTCGTCTGGTCGCCGGGAATGCCCGATTGGGTCGACGGCCGGACATTGTCGCAGTTTGCGCCCATCGGGACGCCCGCGGAGCCGTTCGCGCTGCGTTTCGGGCCGGCCGAGAGCGTCGTCGTCAACGAGAAATCAGCGCCCGCTCCCGCACGCAAGTCGCTGTTGCAGCGCGCCCGTCACGAGCTGATCGCCTATGCGGCCATCTCCGCCTATCTGATGGTCTGGTTCTCGGCGGTGCTGTTCTACAAGTCGACCGTGCTGAAAGGCGTCGGCGTGGATCTGGCGCCGTTCGGCGTCGCCGCCGTGATCAAATCGCTGATCCTGGCGAAGTTCATCATCGTCCTGGAAACCGTGCGGCTCGGCGAGAGACACGGCCGCAACGCCCTCCTCATCGTGCAGATCGTGACCCGCGCGCTTCTTTTCACGGTGGCGTTGATCGTGATGTCGGTGATCGAGGAAGTCGTCGTGGGATATTTCCACGGTCACCATCCGAAGGAGGCGCTGGCCGGACTCGCCGGCGGATCGCTGTCGCAGGTGTTCGCCATGGCGATCCTGATGTTTCTGGTGCTGGTTCCCTATCTCGCCTTCCGGCGCATCGCGCTGGAGATCGGCGAACTGCCTGAACTCCTGTTCACGCGCCGGGGCATCGACAAGGCGGCGTAGGCCGCCGCCTTCCGGACCTCGCGGTCAGATCGGCTTGTTCGCGCTCGTCGGCCAATTCGTCATGAGGTCGTTGCTGGGCAGACTGTTGTCGGTGAGCTTGCGCGCCTGGGCGACGCCGGTCACCGGCAGATCGCCCGGCTCAAGCAGGCCGATCTGCACCAGCACCGAGGCCTGATCCCAGTAGATGTGCTCATGCGCGAGCTTGCCGTCGCGAAACTGCGCGATGGCGACGAGCGGAATTTCGACCTTGCGCCCCGTCGGCGCTACGCCCGGCAACATCCAGTCGATCTCATGCGTGTGCGTGAAGCTGAACAGCATTTCATCGACCACACTGTCCTTGCCGACGGTGCGGCTGACAGTGGCGAGTGTCGTGTCCGGCGGATTGGCGCCGATGAAATGATATTTGTAAAATCGCTTCAACTGATCATGCCCGACGCCGCCGGTCATGGTGGGAATATGATTCACATAGGGAGACGCCACCATCGTCGCCATTGTGGCGTCGACGTCGCGCGTCTCGAATTCATAGCGGCAATGTTCGTCCCATAGGGCGGCGAGATCGGTGTCTGACATGAGCGGTCCCAGGTTACGTCAGGAACAACCATATGATGGGACAGCGCAACCGCCAAGCTCGCAAATGACTTTCTCCTCCACCCTGAAGCCTGCATGTCGCACATCCGCGAGAGGACCACGATGCTCAATGTTTTCTGCGCTCCCGCGCGTTATGTTCAGGGCCGCGACGCGACGCGCGCGCTTGCCGCGGAGTTGAAACGGCTCGGCCTGTCCGGCAAGGCGCTCGTCATCTCCAGCCGCACGCCGCGCGCGCTCCTGAGCGACATCTGGCGCGAAACCTTCCCCGCCGCCGGATTCAGCCTGGAGATGTTCGATTTCGGCGGAGAATGCTCGCTTGCCGAGATCGCGCGCGGCAAGGCGGCGGCGCAGCGGCTGTCGGCTGACGTCGTCATCGGCGTCGGCGGCGGCAAGGCGCTGGACATGGCGCGCGCCGTGGCGAGCGAACTCGATCTTCCCGTCGCCTGCTGCCCGACGACGGCGTCGAGCGACGCCCCCTGCAGCGCGCTGTCCGTCATTTACACGCAGGAGGGGGTGTTTGAAAAAATTCAGTTCTACAAGCGCAACCCCGATCTGGTGCTCGTCGACAGCACGGTGATCGCGCATGCGCCCGTCCGGCTTCTGGTCGCCGGCATGGGCGATGCGCTCGCCACCTGTTTCGAGGCGGAAGCGGCCATTGGCGCGCATCGTCAGAATGTCGTCGGCGGAGCGGCGACGCTCGCCGCCGCGGCCATCGCGAAATTATGTTACCACACGCTGCTCGAAGATGGCGTCGCGGCGATCGCGGCGACGCGGGCGAAAGCGGTGACGCCGGCGCTCGAACGCATCATCGAAGCCAATACGCTGCTCTCTGGCCTCGGCTTCGAATCGGCGGGCCTCGCGGTCGCGCATTCCGTGCACAATGGATTGACGGCGGCGTCCGAGACGCACGCGTTCCTGCACGGCGAGAAAGTCGCCTTCGGCACGCTCACGCAGCTCGTTCTCGAAGGGCGCCCGCGCGCGCTCATCGATGAGGTGATGGGCTTTTGCGCCGCCGTCGGCCTGCCGCTCACGCTCGCCGAGCTTGGTCTCGCAAGTCTGACTCCGCAAATGGCGCGCGCCATCGCGGAACGCGCGGTCGCGCCCGGCGAGAGCGCGCATAACGAGCCCTTCGTGGTCACCGCCGAGACGGTCATGGACGCGATATTCGCCGCCGATGCGCTGGGCGCGGCCTTTCGCGCGCGCGCCGGTTAGAGCGCTTTCCGCCGAAGTGGAAACCGGTTCGGCGAAAGAAAGCGCGACAAAACAACAAACCAGAGCCCCGGTCTGATTCAATCAGACCGGGAAATGCTCTAGAGCGGCTCCAGCGACACGCGCAGGCCGTCGCGCGGCTGCGGGATCGGCCAGAATTTCCAGCCCGGCCGGTAATCTGGCGGGACGACCAGACGCGTCGTCGAGAGCAGGTGATAAGCGAAACATTTCGCCTGCATATAGGCGAAATGCAGGCCGAGACACATATGCGCGCCGCCGCCGAACGGCGTGAACGCATATTTGTGCCGGTCGCGCGAAGCTTCCGGCGTGAAGCGGAGCGGGTCGAATGTCTCGGGCTGCGGCCAGTGCTCCGGCATGTGGTGCGTATAGAGCGGACTGACGGCGACGCAGGCGCCGGCGGGAATGCAATGTCCGCCGAACTCCACGTCGCGCAGCGCGCAGCGCAAGACCGACGGCGCCGGCGGAATGAGGCGCAGGCATTCATTGAACGCCATTTCGACAAGCGGCAGATCGCGCAGGCGCTCGTAAGGAAGCGGCTCTCCCCTGGCGAGACCCAGCCCGAGAATTTCGTCGCGCAGCCGCTCCTGCCATTGTGTGTTCACGGCGAGGAAATAGACGAAGGAGGTGAGCGACGACGCCAGCGTGTCGTGCGCCGCCATCATCAGGAAATTCATGTGATCGGCGACTTCCTGCGCCGAGAGCAGCGCGCCGTCCTCCATCGTCGCCTTGCACAATTCGGTGAAGAGATCGGTTCCCGCACTCGCGCGGCGCCGTCCGATCTCCTTTTGAAAATACGCGACCATGGCGGCGCGCGCCTTCACGCCGCGATACATCTGCGTGCCGGGGATCGGACGCCGCACAACGCTGACCGTCGCGGCGACCATCTCGATATAGGCCTGCTTGATGCGATCCAGATCGGGGCCGATCTCGGCGCCGAGGAAGGACGTCGCCGCGAGATCGAGCGTCATCGCCTTGATCGTCGGGTAAAAGCGCAAGCCTCTCGTCGCGCGCAGCTTCACGACGTTCCCGGCGACGCCTGCGTTGAGGCTGGCGAGATAGGCTTTCATCGGTCCGGCCTTGAAGGCGACCGACAGCGCCTTGCGATGCAGGCGATGTTCGTCGAAGTCGAGCAGCATCAGGCCGCCGGGGAAAAGACGCTCCAGAATGATCCCCCAGCCGAGCGCCGACGAGAACACTTTCGCTTCGTCCAGAAACACGAATTCATTCGCCTCCGGCCCCAACAGCGTGACCGTGTGGGCGCCGAGCGTATAGGCGCGATAAACGCGGCCGTACTGGCGGGCCGAACGTTCCGTCACGCCTTTCGGATCGGCGAGAATCTCGAGTGTATTGCCCACGATCGGCCAGCCATTCGAGCCGGGAATCTTTGCCATCGCGCCGCGCTCCGGCGCGGGAATTCGGGGCGCGGACACGCCGCTGCGGCTGCTGGCGAGAAAGGACATCCGGCAATCTCTTTGGAACAATGTTTCTGTTATGGCCTGGACGGTTTTCGTCCGATATCAAGAATAGGCCACGGGCGGCGGCTCAGCAACGCCGCGTGCGCAGGCTGCTTCATCAAACCTCGCCTTGATCAGACGAGATCGGCCGGCGGGCGGATGTTGTTTGCGGGATTGGTGTCGTGCCGGGAGAGCCGCGTCACCAGGCCCTTTCCCACCAGCGGCGCGAGATCGGCCTCGAGCGCGTCGGCGGCGGCCTTGTCGTAGACGATTTCTCCCGAAAGCTGAATGGCGAAGGCCTTGAGATGCTTCGCGCGCTTCTCCGGGTCCTCGATGGTCATCCTTGTCCATTTGTAGAGCGGAAAGGACTCCACGCCCGTCTTCTCCGCTTCGGCCACATAGTCTTCGAAGGCCTGCAACTGATTGCTCAGCGTCGCGCGATGCTTTGTGAGAATGTCGTTGAGCGGCGCCAGGCGCTCGCTGTCGGGATGCTCGCGCGCGATCTCGGCGTCGTCCGAGTCGAGATAAAGTCGAAGCTGGTGTTTCCAGGCGTCGCTCATGGCTGCTTGTCCCGAACCGGTCCGCGAAGAGGCGCGTCTTCGACAAGATAGAGCGCCTTGCCTGCGAGAGGAAGTTGGCCGCCCGGTCGGGCGACGCCGGCTCTTCGCAAGCGCGAAGTAAATGACGGCAATGCAACAAATATAGTGCTGTAATTAAGCAACATGGCCAAAAAATAGACTTGGATGCATATCTGATCTCTTGATTTGGGACAGGGACGGAACGACCCTTATCGTCAAGTTGGATGCGTCTTCTCCCTGAGGGAAGGCTGCAGGAGATGGACGATGAGAAAGTCTCAGCATAACCGGGACCCGATCAAGGAATTCATCATGAGCCTCGCGCCGCGGCTCGACGCGGCCGGCGCGGCCAAGGCCGGCCTGCCGGCGCGGACGCGCCCGGGTTTCTCGGAGAAGACCCGGTCCCGCCACACGCGGCGCGCCGAGCCGGTTTTCGGGTCGCCCTGACGCCGCGCGGCTGCGATCTTCCCCGTCGCGGCTGACAGGAACGCGCGAAGCGCCGGCGCGTGCGAGCGCGCACAGGCGGATGGCGCATTTTCGGATCATTTATCCTCAACGAACGAACGGTTTCGTGGAGGAGACAATGATCGGTTCAGGCAGGATCGCCGCGACGGCTCTCTCGATGGCTCTTGGCGCGCTTGTCACCGCGGCGCCTGCGGCGGCGCATGTTTCAGCCGCGCAGCGCGTCGCCGTCGGCCGCGGGGTCATCGACTTCGCATCGGACGCGCAGCCCGGCACGATCGTCATTAGCGCCAGCCAGCGCCGTCTCTTCTATGTCGTCGGCGAGGGCAGGGCGATCAGCTATCCGGTCGCCGTGCCGAAGCACGGGAAGGAATGGTCGGGCGTGAAGTCCATTCAGGCGAAGTATGAAAATCCCGACTGGACTCCGCCGGCCGACGTCAGGGCGGACCACCCCGACCTGCCGGATGTGATTCCGGGCGGCTCTCCGCGCAACCCGATGGGGTCGCGCGCCATGCTGCTCGACGGAGATCAGGTCGCGATCCACGGCACGACCGCCCGAATGCGCGCCTCGATCGGCAGCGCCGCCTCTTATGGATGCATTCGCATGCTGAACGAGGACGTCGCCGATCTCTATGAGCGCGTGGGCGTCGGGACCACCGTGATCATGCAGCCCTAGGAGCGCCGCGCCGCCCTTGGCTGGCGCTGCCGGCGAGCAGATGGAGACGCCGCGTTTTGGCTGAGATCCCCGATCCGCGAATTGTCACGACCTTGGGTCTGTAACAACGTGCAACAGACATCAAGCGATCTGTCGCAACAGTGCGAGGGAAGAGTGATCTGCGGATCAATCCGGGAAGCGGGTGGAGCGATCGGCAAGACGACCCCACCCGCGAGCACAGAAACTTCTCAGGGAATCCGATGCGGAACAACATGTAACGTATCGGCGCGCCACGATCAAGCGGCTCTGACCGGGGGGAGCCAACGATCAATGTTGACATACTCTACTGATAATGTAATCTATTGATCGGAACGGCGGCGCCGGTTGGGCTTCTTCCTCTGCGCCCGCAGGCGCTCCCCTCGCCGCTCCCTCCACGGTCCGTTCGTGCGTCAGCTTGGACGGCCTCAAAGACCCGCCTCCCGGCGCAGGAGGTGGGTCTTTGTTTTTCCGGCGACCTGCGTCCGAATGGGCCGAGAGCAAGGCCTTCGATCGGTCGATCGATCTCGCCGCCGCGCCCGCCATGCGGCCGCGAAGTCGTTACAATTTTTCCTTGTCGTTCCGCCGGCCGGGGTGCGGCGCAAAGACAGCGTTGCGATTCGGGGGCAACGAGCTGGGTCAGCTCCCTTCGCGGGGCGCTTGAAGCCAGACTCCACGACCTCACAGCGACTCCGTGGTCGCGCTTGGCTGCAATCGGCGCCCGCCGCGCGATGAGCGAGACAAGCCTATGAAAACATTCCGCTGTGAAACGAAAGAAGCCGGGCGGGGGCCGCGCTAAGTGTAACAATAGTCGTGACAAATCTGCCACATGTTTTACCGAATATCGTTATCGAAACCTTTTGTAGCTAGACCCGGCGTCGGGCGGTCGTTCTAATTGAAGCAGATGGTCGGCGCAAATGGCCATCGCTCGCTCCAGCGAAATAAGGTCTCTAAGGGATCCTGTCATGAAAAAGCTCTCTCTTGTTGCGATTGTCACCGTCCTCGCTTCCCCGGCCTTCGCCGGCGACGTCGGCGTCCAGATTGGCCCGAGCGTTTCGTCCGCCAACGGCGTGAACGTCGGCAGCGTCACCAACATCGGCGTGAACAACCTCGGCGCGGTCGTGCAGAACGCCGGCTTCGTTAACGGCGGCGTCGTCCACCTCGACCACGAAGCCATCAATCAGGAGCATGCGCGCGTCGACATCGATCCGGGCGCCTTCACCATCGGCAGCCTCGTGGGCTCCGGCAACGGCGGCAATGGCGGCGACGTTCACGTGATCGCCGTGAACGCGGCCGTGGCTCTGTCCCGCAATGACGTCGACCAGCGCGGCCTCGCCGTCGCCGCCGCCATTCCGGTGGCGCTTGCCGGTCAGGGCGTCGCCGCCCAGGACGCGGACGTCAACCTGATCCCGGTCAACGTCGGCGTGGGCGTCGGCCGCAACGAGGCCGAGGCTGGCGCGAAGGTCGGCGCGGTGCAGGCGAACCTCGCCTCGCAGAAGTCCTTCACCGGCGCGGGCGCCGTTCAGGACGGCGTCGGCAACCGCATCGACGCCAATGGCGGCAATGGCGCGGCGTTCATCGTCACGATCGGCTCGAACAACACCCGCATCGACAACACCTCGGTCTCCAAGATCGAGATCGGCTCGACCGTCAATGTCGCCGACAAGGGCGGCGTTGCGGGCGGCACGCTGGTCAAGGATTCGCACAATTCGCTCTCCTTCACCAACGTCGACGTGACCAAGATCAACGACTCCTTCAACGGCAACGCCGTTGCGTTCGACGAGTCGGGCGCCCTGGCCGTCACGGCCAACGGCAACAAGCTCGGTCACTGATCCGAACGCGGGGCGCTGTTTCGCTGCATCGGCGTAACGGCGCTCCCTTTTAGAAACATGCGGCGACGCCCGGCAAGAATGGTCTTCTCCGACCAGCTCGCGGGCGTCGCCGTCATTTTGGCTCCCTCCATTATCGTCCCTACCTTTTTGGTCATTTCAGCAGAGTCCTTGCGACCTGTTTTGCGTCCGCGTGGGCTCGCGCATACAGAGCGCGCACGTCGCCCTGTGACGCCGCGACAGGACGGCATCGCGCTCATCCTCCGCTCGACAACCCAACTGCGCTGTCACAGTCGCAGGTGAGGGAGTGCTCGCATCAGCGTCCCGCACGGCGCTCGCGCAGCGCGCCTCAAAGCCAGATCGTCTGCGCTGGGGCGGCCGCGCAGACGGGAGCCTGCGCCAAACACAGGGAGAGCGGGTCTCGCCGCGGTCCACGTCTCATGCCGCCAGCGAGCGACATGCTCCCTGCGTTCGACGAGCGGAAAAGTTGGACGAGCGGAAAAATGGAGGCGATCGCCACCTTCGCCACCTCCGCGACGTGGAGAGGCATCCCGCGCTTGTTGAGAATGGGGGCATTGGTTCGTCGCCGCCTCATCGGAACGCGCGCGCCAGCGCGGTCAGGCGCGGTTTCCGACTGTTCTGACGCTCGGCGCCGTCACTTCCGCGCGAGAGGAGCGCCCGGCTGACAACCGGCTCGAACGACGATCCTTCGCACGCAAATTCCCGCCGGGAGACGAATTGCCGCTTCCCGACGCGCGCGGCCCGCAAGCAGCGGCGTTCGGACGGCTCTTCTCCCAGCGCCGCGCTCGACGACCAAGGCAAGCGTGTGTTTTCGCTCTCTCGTGGCGCGGATTTTCAGTCGTCCGGAAGCGCCGTTTTCCGGCAGCCTGGAAAACGTCAGCGACCAGATCGCAGGAGCGTTCGCGATGGATGGATTTGGCTGGCTTTATGGTGCCCAGGGGCGGAATCGAACCACCGACACTGCGATTTTCAGTCGCATGCTCTACCAACTGAGCTACCTGGGCCCGCGCGCAGCGCGTGGAGGGGCTTATAGAAAGGCCTCGGCCTCTTGTCCAGCCGTCTCGTCATATTTTTCGCGCCCTTGTCGCGAGGGGCCGCTTCGCCTAAACCCTCCTCCGGAAAACGGAGGCGAAATGAGCGATATCAGGCGAATTGGCGCGGGTCCGCGCATGAGCAAGGCCGTCGTGCGCGGCAACGCCGTCTATACGGCCGGCCAGGTCGCCGAGACGACCAAGGGCGGCTCGGTCGCCGACCAGACGCGCGAAATTCTCGGCCTCATCGACGAGCTGCTGGCGGAGGCCGGCACGGAGAAGGCCAAGATTCTCTCGGCCACGATCTATCTTTCCGACATCGCGACCTTCGCCGAGATGAACAGCGTCTGGGACGTGTGGGTCGACAAGGCCAATCCCCCCGCCCGCGCCACGGTCGAGGCGAAACTCGTCACGCCGGACTACAAGGTCGAAATCGCGGTCATCGCCGCGAAGTAGCGCCATTGAGCGGATTGTCGGGGTCCCAGGCGTAGCGGAGCGTCTCGAAGCGCATCGTCAGCGTGTCGACGAGCAGCAGACGGCCGACGAGGCCCTCGCCGAACCCGACAATCTCGCGGATCACTTCCAGCGCCATCATCGCGCCGGCGATCCCCGTCAGCGCTCCCAGAACGCCCGCCTCCTCGCAGCTCGGCACGGTTCCGGGCGGCGGGGGCTCGGGGAAGAGGCAGCGGTAGGTGGGATTCGGCTGTCCGTCGGGACCGGTCTCGAACGGCCGCAGCGTCGTCAGCGAGGCGTCGAAACCGCCAACCGCCGCGGTCACGAGCGGCTTGCCGGCATGAAAGCAGGCGTCGGAGACCAGATAACGCGTCGCGAAATTGTCCGAGCCGTCCGCCACGACGTGATAGCCCGCGACGAGTTCGGCCGCGTTCTCCGCCGTCAACCGCAGCGCATGCGGCTCCACCTGCACATGGGGATTGAGTCGGCCGATGGCGTCGCCGGCGCTCTCGACCTTGAGCCGTCCAACGTCCCCGCTCCCGTGAATCACCTGACGCTGGAGGTTCGACAGCGACACGGCGTCGTTATCCACAATGCCGAGCGCGCCGACGCCGGCGGCCGCCAGATAGTGCAGGAGCGGCGCGCCGAGCCCGCCGGCTCCGATCACAAGCACGCGCGCCGCCTTGAGTTTTTGCTGTCCCGGTCCGCCGATCTCGCGCAGCACGAGATGGCGGGCGTAGCGTTCGATCTCCTCGGGCGAGAGGCTCATGGCGTCTCCACTGCGCATGCGGCGCTTGCTTTGGCCGTAAGCTTGACCATTCTGTCGTCGTTGACCGATCAGAAGGCGGCTTGTTCAGATGACCATAGCGGCTGCGCCGTCCGGCCTCCAGCCGGACGAATTCGACCGCATCGAAGCGGCGCTGACGGAGACGGCGCGCGGACGCCAGTTTCTCGCCGAATGCGCGCGGCGCACGCTCTGCGCCGAGCGCGCCCGCATTCTGGCGGACATCGAGCGCCTGTCCGGTAGCCGCGTCCCCGCGCGTCCCTCGATCGCGGAGGAGGCCGCCGCCGTCGCGGCGCGTCTCCTCGATCTGTCCTGGGCGTTGCGCGAGCGCGGGCGCGGGGCGGAGGGTCTCTGCGAGCGAATCGAGGGGCTGGCGCGCGCGCTCGAATGGGCGCCCGTCGATCCGGCGGAGGCGGGCGTGTCGCCCGACGAGGAGCCTCTCCCGCCGGACGATCCGCGCCTCGCGGCGCTGTCATGGCTGGATGATCTGCCCCTTGCCGATCGACTCGCGATTTTCGCCTGACGCGCGCAGCGCCGCGACGCCGACGCCGCCGAGCGACGCCGCGCCGCGCGCATAAGCGATGTTGTCGAGAAACTGACGCGCGCAATTCTCCCAGGTGAAGGTCAGGGCGTGGGCGCGCGCCGCCTCACGCGGGATGTCTAGCGCCATCAGCGCGGCCGCGCGCAGATCCTCGCTCAAGGCCCCGGCGCCGCTCGATCCGATGACGTCGAGCGGCCCGGTCACCGGATAGGCCGCCACGGGCAGACCGCAGGCGAGGGCCTCCAGCAGGACAACGCCGAAGGTGTCGGTGCGGCTGGGAAAGACGAACACGTCCGAGGCGGCGTAAATCGCGGCGAGTTGCGCCGGCGTCTTGTAGCCCAGAAAGCGCGCTTGCGGAAAACGCGCCTCCAGCGCCGCGCGCGCGGGGCCGTCGCCCGCGACCAGCTTGGTTCCGGGAAGATCGAGGGCGAGAAAGGCCTCGATGTTCTTCTCGACGGCGAGCCGTCCGGCGTAAAGGAAGATCGGCCGGGGAAAATCGAGGTCGATTCTGGCGGCCGGCGAGAAAACGTCGTGGTCGACGCCGCGCGACCAGCGCAGCAGGCGGCGGAAGCCGCGGGCGTCAAGCTCGCGGGCGAGGCTGGGCGTCGCCACCATCACCCCGGCGCCGGCATTGTGGAAGCGGCGCAGCGCGGCGTAGGACCAATCCACCGGCAGCCCTGTGCGCGCGTGGATATATTCGGGAAAGCGCGTGTGAAAGCTCGTGGTGAAGGCGCGGCCGGCGCGCAGGCAGACCGCGCGCGCAGCGAGGCCGATGGGGCCTTCCGTGGCGATGTGCACATGGTCGTAGCCCTGCGCCAGCCGGCGGCGCACGGCGCGCGGGGTGGCGAGCGCGAGCGAGATTTCCCGATAGGTGGGCATCGGGAAACAGCAGAAGTCCTTGGGCGTGAGGAAATCAATGTCCGCGCCGAGCGGACGCGCGGCCTGCGCCACCGACTCGAGCGAGCGCACGACGCCATTGACCTGCGGACGCCATGCGTCCGTCGCGACGAGAATGCGCATGTTCAGGCGGCCGCGGCTCTCGGCGCGGGCAGCGCCTTCACCTCGGCGCCCATGGCCTCGCGCTCGGCCGCGGTGGTGCGCCAGTGCAGAACTTCAAAAGCGCCGTCCTCATGCTCGACGACCGCCGTGCAGCTTTCGACGAAATCGCCGGTGTTGACGTACAGCACGCCGTCGATGGTGCGGATCGTGGCGTGGTGGATGTGGCCGCAGACGACGCCGTCGACGCCGCGCCGCTGCGCCTCGGCGGCGAGAGTCGTCTCGAAATCGCCGATGAAGTTCACCGCGTTCTTGACCTTGTATTTGGCCCAGGCCGACAGCGACCAATAGCCCACGCCGAACAGGCGGCGCACCCGATTGACCAGGGTGTTGGCGGCGATGGCGACGTCATAGGCCCAGTCGCCGAGATGGGCGAGCCAGCGCGCGTTGCGCACCACAATGTCGAACTGGTCGCCGTGGATGACCAGCATTTTCCTGCCGTCGGCGGTCTCATGCACCGCGTGTTCGACGACTTCGATGCCGCCGAAGGTCAGGTCCGTATAGTCGCGGGCGAATTCGTCGTGGTTGCCGGGCACGTAGATCACGCGCGCGCCCTTGCGGGCCTTGCGCAGAAGCTTCTGCACGACGTCATTGTGCGCCTGCGGCCAGTGCCAGCCCTTGCGCAGCTTCCAGCCATCGACGATGTCGCCGACGAGATAGATCGTGTCCGCGTCATTGTGCCGGAGGAAATCAAGGAGGAGATGCGCCTGCGCCGCCTTGGCCCCGAGATGAAGATCGGACAGGAACAGCGTGCGGTAGCGTCGCGGCTCCGGCTCCGGAGCCAGGGGGCTGTGGAAATTGGCAAGCTTCTCTTCGGCCATGACCCTCATCGCCTCTCGCCCTGTGCGTCTCTCTGTGTCCGGCCTGTTTCACCAGACGCAGGTCACAGACGCATGACAGCGACGGGCGCCCATTCTGGACGTTCGATATTTCGAACGAAATCGGATAGTGTTCCGCCCGAATCTTTCGAAACGACAGGGAAGGGCGCCGGTTCGGGCGCGGGCTGAATGGGCGTCGAGGGCAAGGAAAAGCACAAGATTCTGGAGGCCGGCGCGCTTGCGCTGTCGGGGCAGCTCGGCGCGACCATCCAGCGGTTGCGCAAGGCCTATAATCTGTCGCTCTCGGAACTCTCGCTGCAATCGGGCGTCGCCAAGTCGATCATCAGCCAGATCGAGCGCAACGAGACCAATCCGACGCTCGCCACCATCTGGCGCCTCGCTCAGGCGCTCGACGTCTCCATCGAGCGCGTGTTGCAGACGACCGAGGACGAGTCGTTCCTGGAGAAGACGAGCAAGGCCGACACGCCGATTCTTCTGTCGGACGACGGCAAATGCCGGCTCGCCATCATCGGCTGGATCAAGACCGTGGAATGGCTTCAGGCCTATGAGCTCTCGGCCGATCCCGGGGGCGTTCTGGAGTCGGAAGCGCATCAGCGCGGCTCGGTCGAGAGCCTGTCGGTGCGCGAGGGGGAGCTGGAGGTGGAGGTCGCGGGCGTCAAGGAGACGGTGAAGGCCGGCGAGACGCTGCGCTATCGCTGCGACCGGCCGCACACGATCCGCAATTGCGGCAAGGCGCAGGCGCAGGCGACGATGATCTGCATGCTCAAGGCGGCGGTGATGGAGTAGGCTGGCGGGCTCCCCTCGAGGGGAGCCGCGCCGCGAAAACCGGAGCCTGAGTGCCGGGCTTGCGCCTATGCGAGGCTCAGGACAGCCCGCCCATGTGCTTCTGGGCGTAGAGCTGCACGCCAAGCTGCTTGATCAGCTCCTGCTGAGTCTCGAGGAAGTCGATATGGCCTTCCTCGCTCTTGATGATGCTTTCGAAGAGCTCCATCGACACGCGGTCGTTGACCGAGTCGCAATAGACCGCCGCCTCGATATACATGTTGCGGGCGTCGATCTCGGTGGAGAGGTCGCAGGCGATGATCTCCTCGACCGTCTGGCCGATGCGCAGCGGATCGAGCACCTGCATGTTGGGGAAGCCTTCGAGGAAAAGGATGCGCTTGGTGAAATGATCCGCATGGATCATTTCCTCGATGGATTCCTTGCGCCATTTCTCGGCGAGTTCGAGAAAGCCCCAGTTGTCGAAAATGCGATAATGCAACCAGTACTGGTTGACCGCCGTCAGTTCGGCGCGCAGCCCGCGATTGAGATATTCAATGACTTTCGCGTCGCCGCGCATGTGCAATTCCTTTCCATCGTCGAGATCATGCCGCCAGCCCGTCGGAACGGCAGCTGTCACATTCGCCTGTTCCTCCGCATTCGTCCAGTCTTGGGGCCTGATGCTGATCGACGATGGCCACGATGCTGCGCACGCAGCGGCCGCATTTCGCCTCGCAGCCCATGCTGCGGAAAACGGAAGCCACCGAGGGGCGATCGGGCCGCGAGCCGAGCGTTTCACGCACATCGCGGTCGGAGAGGACGTTACACGAACAGACGATCATCGCTTCGCCTAGTTTGGAAAGATTGCAAACTACCTTTTACATCAGTAGGTTACAAACTTTCCTCGTTTTTGCAACCCGCTCCTGTCGGTTTTCCGACACTGGCGCGGGCGCCGACAAGCTCGACGCAAGGCGCGTGCCGACGATTGAAATTTTGGAACTCTTCCACGCAGGGCAATCTGGTCGGGGGCAAAAAAGCGCCGCGACGCGAAACGCGCCGCGGCGGCCGCGCTGATCACCAGCCAGACCCCCAGCCGCCCCAGGAGTGGCGATGGCCCCAGGGCCGGCGCCAGCCATAACCATAGCCATAGCCACGCGGCGCATAGGGACGGTAGCCGTAGCCATAACCGCCGCCATAGCCGCCATAGCCGCCATAGCCGCCGTAACCGCCATAGCCGCCGCCCCAGCCGGGGGCGCAGCCCCAGGGGCCGCAGCCGGCCTTTTCAATCGCTTGCGCCTGTTTCGCCGCGACCGGGCGGTCGAGGCCGGGCAGGGCGCGGGCCGGGGTCAACGCAAGGACCGCCCCGCCGGCGGCGATGAGGGCGGCAAGCGTTTTGACGGTCGAGGATTTCATGGCGCATTCTCCGTTCGCCGGAAGGGCTCCGTCTTTCCGGCGATCATGAGAGTGACACGGCCGCCTTGAACGGAGCCTGAAGCGGTTGTTCATCTCCTGTCTAGGAAAGGCCGTCATGCCGCGATTCATCGGCGCCATCGATCAGGGAACGACGAGCACGCGCTTCATTGTCGTCGACGAAGCGGGCGAGATTCACGCGATCGGACAGAAAGAGCACGCGCAGATCTATCCGCGCCCCGGCTGGGTGGAGCATGACGCGGCCGAGATTCTCGGACATGCGCGCGCCGCGATCGGAGCGGCTCTGCATGGCGCCGGCCTCGCCCCCGCCGATCTCGCGGCCGTCGGGGTCACGAATCAGCGCGAAACCATTGTCCTGTGGGACCGCGGCACCGGCGCGCCGCTCCACAATGCGATCGTCTGGATGGATATGCGCACCCAGGCGGAAGCCGATCGGCTCGCGGCGGAAGGGCGCGGCGACGAGCTGCGGGCGCGCACCGGCCTGCCGCCCGCCGCCTATTTCTCGGCGCTGAAGATCGCCTGGCTGCTCGACGCCGTCCCCGGCGCGCGCGCCAGGGCCGAGCGCGGCGAGGCCCTCGCCGGGACGATGGATAGCTGGCTGATCTGGAATCTGACCGGCGGTCCCGCCGGCGGGCGTCACGTCACCGACGCAACCAACGCGTCCCGGACCCAGCTCATGAATTTGCGGATGCTCGATTGGGACCCCGCGCTTCTGGCCCTCTTCGGCGTTCCCCGCGCCTGCCTGCCGGAGATCGTCTCGTCGAGCGAGGTGTACGGACGCTGCGTCGATCCGCTCGCCGGGGTTCCGCTCGCCGGCGCGCTCGGGGATCAGCATGCGGCGCTGCTCGGCCAGGCCTGCCTGCGCGAGGGCGATGTCAAGAACACTTACGGCACCGGATGCTTCCTGCTGATGAACACCGGCGAGACGCCGCATGTCTCGAACGCCGGCCTGCTGACGACGCTGGGCTACAAGCTCGGGACCGCAAGGCCGGTCTATGCGCTCGAAGGCTCCATCGCCATCGCCGGGGCGCTGGTGCAATGGCTGCGGGACAATCTCGGGATCATCCAGGAGAGCCGCGACATCGAGGCCCTGGCGCAGAGCGTTCCCGACAATGGCGACGTCTATTTCGTTCCGGCCTTCTCGGGCCTTTACGCGCCGCGCTGGCGGGGCGACGCACGCGGGATCATCGCCGGGCTCACGCGCTTTTCCAACAAGGGCCATATCGCCCGCGCGGCGCTGGAGGCGGCGGCCTATCAGACGCGGGACGTCATCGCCGCCATGGCCGCCGACAGCGGCGCCGTCCCCGGCGAGCTGAAGGTCGACGGCGGCATGGCCGCCAACGATCTGCTGATGCAGTTTCAGGCCGATCTTCTCGACGCGCCGGTGGTGCGGCCGCGCCATCTCGAAACGACGGCGCTCGGCGCCGCCTATGCGGCGGGGCTCGGCGTCGGTTTCTTTGCGGGCGTGGAGGAGATCGCCGCCCATTGGCGCGCGGCGCGCCGCTTCGCGCCCCACATGGACGCGCGCGAACGGGCCAGACTCATCGCATCATGGGAGAAGGCGGTCGGGAAATCGCTCGGCTGGGCCGTCTGAGCAGCGGGACGGGCGGCGTCCCTCAGTCGAAATCCACCGAAAGCCCGTGCTTCGCCATCTCCTTTTCGACGGCGTCGAGAATGCCCTGCAACTCGTCTATGCCGATTTCCCTGTCCTGATCGGGCGCGTCCCAGTGATCGAGGTTGTCGAGCCGCACGACGAAATCCGTGGTCTCGTCCGAGTCGCCGTCCGGCGCCTCGGCGTGGATGGTCAGCGTGCGGCCGTCGTGGCGCACACGGATCGCGCCCTCCGTCATCTCCACCTTGAATTTCGGCCGCGCCATCGCTCAATCCCCTTCGATCAGCCCCGCCCGCGCCGCCGCCTTGCGCATAAGCGTGGGCAGCCCTTCCTTATCGAGATTGCCGCGCGCCGCCCAGCGGCAATCGGGGCCGGTCGGCTCGGTCCGCCGGGTCCGCGCCACGAAGACCGTCGCCTGAAGCGCGAAATGGGTGAAGACATGAACGACAGGTTCGGGCAGGGCGCGCCAGCCGGCCGCGCAGGGCGCGAAATCGAGCCAGTCCTCTGGCGCCGTGTCGCGGGTCAGGGGAGTCGCCGGAAAGGCCGTCATGCCGCCGAACAGACCTTTCTGCGGGCGGCGCGTCACCATCGCCGCCTCGCCGCGCCGCAGGATGAAAATGGCGCCGCGGCGTTTCGGCTTCGCGGCCTTCTTCTCCTTGACCGGATAGGCTCCGGCGGCGTCCGCGGCGCGGGCGGCGCAGTCTTGCGCCAGGGGGCAGGCGCCGCAGGCGGGCGCGCGCGGCGTGCAGACGGTCGCGCCGAGATCCATCAGCGCCTGCGCGTAATCTCCGGCCCGGTCGGCGGGGAGCATCTCCTCGGTCTTCCGGCGAATGAGCGGCTTCGCCGCGCGCACTGGCGCGGCGATGGCGTGGAGGCGGGTCATCACGCGCTCGACATTGCCGTCCACGGCGGCGCAGGGACGGTTGAAGGCGATCGCCGCGACGGCGGCGGCCGTATAGGGTCCGACGCCCGGCAGCCGCAACAGCGCCTCTTCGCTGTCGGGAAAACGCCCGTCGTGATCGCCCGCGACCCGCACCGCGCAGGCGTGCAGATTGCGCGCGCGGGCGTAATAGCCGAGCCCGGCCCAGGCGGCGAGCGCCTCGTCGACGGCGCGCCGGCAAGCGCCTCGACCGTCGGCCAACGGGCGAGGAACTGCGTGAAACGGTCCTTGACGGCGGCGACGGTCGTCTGTTGCAGCATGATTTCCGAGAGCCAGACGGCGTAAGGGTCGGCCCGCTCTCCCGGCCGCGCGCGCCAGGGAAGGTCGCGGCGGTTCGCGTCGTACCAGGCGAGAAGCGCGGCGGCGCGCTTTCGCGGGGAGCGGGGAGGCTTTATCATCCCGGCAGGATTAGGGGGCGCGCGGGCGCTTGCGCAAGGGAGAGGGGAGCATGAGCGTCGCGCCGCGTGGAAAAGGACGCATCGGCCGCCCGCTCGCCGAGATCGTGCTGAAGCAGCTCGACCCGCTGGTCGCCCGGCAGGGGTTCGGCGAGGCGTCGCTGCTGCTGCGATGGCCCGAGATCGTCGGCGCGCGCGTCGCGGGCGTCTGCGCGCCGGAGCGACTGCAATGGCCGGCCCGCGCCAGAAACGCCCCGCCGGACCGCGCCCGGGAGCCCGCGACGCTCATCTTGCGCGTGGAGCCGGGCTTCGGACTCGAGGTTCAGCACATGGCGCCGGCGATCCTCGAGCGGGTGAACGCGCATCTCGGCTGGCGCTGCGTGGCCCGTCTGACGCTGCGTCAGCAGGCGTTGGCGGCCGCCCCCGGACCCAGCCCGCCACGCCGCGCGCCCACCGATCCCGCCGCCCGGGCGCGGGCGCAATCCGCGACGGACGGCGTGGAGGACGCGGCGCTGCGGGCGGCGCTGATCCGGCTCGGCGAAAGGGCGCTGGCGCGCCGCTGACGCCTCTGCGCTTCGCCTGTGCGCGCCGCGCGGCTAGGCTGATCAGGACGCTTGCATTCCTGAGCGCTTGCGAATAGTTTCGCGCCGCGTCGGGCCGCCATAGCTCAGTTGGTTAGAGCACCAGATTGTGGATCTGGGGGTCCCCCGTTCGAGCCGGGGTGGCGGTACCATTTTTTCCCACAACTTCCGATATATTGACGCGCATTGGCATGCACCGGTGTGCAACCGGGAGGCGTAGGCGCGGCTATTCGCGCGAAGCATGAAGCGCGAGCGGGGCTGCGTGGTTACAAGCCCGGAAGGGCATACGGCTGAATGCATCTCAACTTCGTCGCCGGGAGACTGTCCTTCGAGCCCGGAACGAAGCAATATGAAAGGAGGCGATGTTTCCGAAACCTAAAGGTCGAGCTGTGCGGATTGATGTTGAAATTGACCCGGTCGCTCCGGGACTTGCAGCGCTGAATCGACAGGAAGCGCCTTATCGCGCCAATGTTTGGCTAACAGCGTTAGCACTGACAGGAGCATTCTTTCAGATCATCGTTGTTCCGATCTTCTTTCTGCCGCAGGCGCCTGGGCTCGCGACCCTTGTGGTCGTAATGCTTTCTTTCGGAGCCCCGATGAGCCGTGCGCTCCTCCATGAGGCGATCCATCGCCGCCTCGCACGCTCGAGCTTCTGGAACGATCGCCTCGGCCGCGCGCTCGCCATCATCTACGGCATCGCTTTTGATGTGATGCGCTTTGGGCATTCGGCGCATCACCGCTTTCCCAGACATGCCTTTGATCGCGCCGATATCATCGCTGTCGGCGAGAAGCGCATCGTGGCCTGCCTTCATTATTACTGCGGGCTCCTCGGATGGTTCTATGTGCGTGAGATCCTGGCGGGGTCGATAGTCCTGCTTCCCCGCAGAGCAATTGAACTTTTAACCGACCGCGCATTGAGGACTGACGACACCCTCAGGGTCCTCGTCAGCGCGATACGTCAAAGCCTCGACCGAAGCCTTCAGAGATGCCGGCTGGATCTGGCGCTTGCCGCCTTGCTCTACGGCGGAGCGTTTTATCTTTACGGCGCATGCTGGCCTATCCTCCTCACGGGGATCGTCGTGCGCGCGCTCATTACGTCGCTGCTGGACAACGTCGCACATTACGGCACGCCCGGAGAAACTGGCGCGGCTGCGCATAATTTATGGGCCTCTCATTGGCTCAGTCTCTACGTCCTGAACGGGAATTTGCATGGCGTTCATCACGATCGACCTGAAGTGCCGTGGAATCTCCTGCCCCAGATGCACCGACAGACCCACAAGGGTTACGCCGGTGGTTACATGGCCTTTTTGGTTATGCAGTTCCTCGGGCCACGGGTTTCCTTTCCTCTTGGAACGCGCTCAACCGGCGCAAAACAAGAAAACCTCATCTCTACGACTCGCCCCATCACTTGAGCGCTGAACTCAGAGCAAGACCTGGGCGACAGCCGGAAGGGGAACGGGATGATGGATCGACAGGAACAGATGCTCGTCGACGCCCTGGTCAAGGTCGACGACCTTGGCGACATCGCGCCGGCCGAGGTGCAGGATCCGATGACCATGGTGCTGCGTCACCGGGCGCTCCTCGCGGATCTGATGCGCTGGAACGATTATCTGGGCAGTTACTTTCTGACCGGAACGGGTCGCCGCCGCATCGCGGCGCGCCATCGCGCCCAAAGCTAAGGTCGTCCCATTCGGAAGCGCGTGGAGGGAAAAGACAAGTCCAGAAGGGCTTGACCGCCTCGACCTGGTCATGAGGAAAAGCGAAGCCGGCGCCCCGCTGCTCCCTAAGAACGCCAAAAAAGGCGACCGATTATTATTGCCCTTTACCTCGTGGCTCAGATCCCTCGTGCGACATGCCCTCGCCGAGTTCGGGATGCGAAAACGGCTTCCATCCAAGTCCACCTCGGCAATTCGCCGCACTATCGATTGGCACGTCCTTCCCGTCGCAATACCAAGCATTCAGGGTGAAGTCCGTGAACTGTTTTGCCGGGCCCGACTGGTTCGGCATCAGTACGAAATACTGTCCATTGCACGTGCTGGCCGTGGACGGGAGGTCGCCAAGTTGCGTCGAGAGACGGCAGGTAGCGGACTCGGAGTAGCTGCCAGGCCCGATACAGGCATCGTAGTCGTAGTGAAAAAGAAGAGTGATATCTTTATCTTTGCAGAGCATCGCGTTTGCAGCGCCAAGGCGACCTTGGGGTTGCCCCGGGGGCTCCTGAGCCTCGAAGATCGCCAACGGCACACATGTGTTAGGCGCGGGGAGCTTCGCCCCTTTTGCGACGAGAGGCGCGCCGCCGGTCTTGTACTGAAAGCATATATCGGCCTTCGCGCCAAGCGACGCGGCCAAGACCAATCCCAGCGCCAAAATGACCGGTGGATTTTTGACAAGCATCTCAACCCTCCACTGCCTTTTTCCTGAAATTGAGTTGGCTAACATCGATCCGGCGCTGTCGCGCGATATCTTGAAATTAGGTGCCAGCCGAACACCCGCCAGATAGCGAGCGCTTCGGATGTAAACTTGATCCAATATGGAGCTTCGACAAGCCCCCTGATGGCAATTCGGTTGCTCTCCGCTTGGCAGACGCCGTCAAAATGCAAAGTCGCATAGGGTCGCCGCGCGAGCCTCTACTCTTGCGGCGGAGCCAACACAAGAAGAGCAAGCTGAAGCACAGTGGCGACCAGGAGCACAACAGACCAGTCACGTCAGCGATCAGATGCCCGAGCACGCTCCCGTCGACGATGGCTGAAGGCAAAGATCTGCCTATCGGATATGCAAATAAAAGACGATCGGTGTGAACTGAACGGCAGCTTCTTCGCGACCTTGTCTAAGCTGCTGGACCGCTATTGCCCCATGCCAGCCGCACACACAAGGCAAAGTGGCGACGCCTGCCCGAAGCCGCACGTTCCTTGCTTCTCCGGGGGGCGTCCACAGATGACCCTAGGTCGAACCAGCACTCGTAATCCCAGCTACTTTCATCCGATCTTGGCATTCTCGGGGAAATGTGCCAGCTTTCGCCGTGATTGGATGTGTTAGAGAGTAAGGATCGTAGGCGCCAAAAAGAGGCCATCCATTTGCATCGAAGAAACCTGGGAAGGAGTTTAAATCCGATTGGTAAGATCCCTCGTCGAAACTCGCCGTTCCGCTTGCCTAGGCTTTGAGATTAGGCCGCTGACGTAGCTCAGCGGTTGACAGCTCGAGCACCGAAACGAATTGTCCAGCGGCCCATAGAGCACCCATCGGCGTTTGTTGCAGCCTTGGCACTCCCAAAAGGGCGACCAGCCGCCAAAGTTGAAGTGACGTAGAATGATAGGAACGTTTGCGTCATCTTCACCGACCTGGCTGCTGCGTCGAACTCCTGCGGGTCGAAAACGAGCCAGAGGGAATCCGCAACGGCCCGGCTATCTGACTTGTCGGCATAACAGTAGACAGTTCGGCCTAACCATGTTGACTTCGTTAACGCCTCTGGACGAAGCGCGCCGCACTTATAGAGCTGCCTCATGTCAAGCCGCATAAACGTGTCGGCTCTCACCTTCCGAGGGATACTAAGAGACATTGCGACCTCCGCATTCGAAGCCGCAATTCGAACATGTGGAAGCGTTCAGCATAAGTATATGGATGAGGAGGTGAGCTTCGACAGGCTAATCCGGGCAGACCTACACTGGCGCGAGATGTGGCGAATGACGCACGTGTAGCTCCGGAGTAGCCTGTTGACGAGCGTCAGATGGAATGCTCGTCAGCGACCGTTGAAGCGAGAAAATCCACTCAGGTTTGCGGTCGTTGCCCTCAACCTTGCCAGGCAAAAATGCCGTCGATGTTGTTTCAGCGCCGCGTTTTCCCTGGTGGCGCCTTGGAACACTATGCGCCTTAACGCATTATCAAGCGTGTAGGAATGAGCCGCACACGCGGCCCCCTGCTTGTTGTCGTAAACCGCGCGCCGCGGCAGTAGGAGGCGACCATGAATATAACCAGAAGCTTCCCGGCGATTCTGCTCGCGGCATTCGGGCTGAACCAGCCCGCCAGTGCCCGCGTTCACATCCACGTCGATCTTGCAACCCAGACCATGTATGTCTCGTCTGCGGAAGGGAGCTACACCTGGCCCGTCTCGACGGCCCGGGCGGGGTATGTGACGCCGCGCGGCAATTTCTCCGCGACGGGGCTGCAGCGGATGCATTACTCGCGCAAATACGACATGTCGCCAATGCCGCATTCGATCTTCTTCCATGGCGGATACGCAATCCACGGATCTTACGCGACCGGATCGCTCGGGCGACCGGCCTCGCACGGCTGCGTGAGGCTCGCACCGGGAAATGCGGCGACGCTCTACCACATGGTTCAGGCCGAGGGCGCCAGCATTTCGATCACCGGCTCGAGGCCGGGACATACAGGTCACTACGCGAGCAGTAAATACCTCTTTCATACGAGCTACACGCCCCGGCGCGAACGATATCTGGATCCGTTTTCTGCTTTGTTCGGGGATTGAGGGGCCGCTCGGAGTGCAGTCAAACTGCTCTGACCTTGTGGAACCTTGCCCAAGAGGAACGCATCAATGCTTTGTTTCGACGTCTGGAATATCACGAAGCGAGTAGCTGCTTAGCAGCTCTGATTTGAGCTTGACCGGCGAGCCGAAGAAAGCCCGAACCTCAGACGGAACGACGGCCAGTTTTTCATTCAGGAGCCGAATCACAAGGTCGACGCTATCCTCGATGTCAAGCCCGGGTCGTTCTTGCCAGTCTATGCGCAAGCATTTGAATAGCAGGGCAAGCTCGGCTTGCTTTGCTGCGTGACTGGCTGGACCAAGCAAAGCTTCCTCGGTGGCGACGTTCAAAGCCCGGGCGAGGGCGTCCAAGGGCGCCTCCCCCTTGCGCCAGCATCCCACGTAATAAGCTAAAATGGCGCACTTGGCTGCGCGCCATTGGCGGTCAATCTCGCGCCGATCCTTTTCAGCGCTGATTTGACAGACTATGCTATGAAGCTTCATTGCGTCGGCTCCGACGCGCTCCAAACCGAAATAAGCCTGGCTATTATCAATACTTCACCGAAGGAAGCACAGTTGCCAGAAAGGTTATGTCCTTTTTCTACGAGCTAGCCGTTTTGGGGCCTTGCGCCGAGGCGCGCTTCTGTGTCCTTGCCTGTCCCCCATGCGAAGTTTCAGGCAGTTTTTGCAGCCCTGATAGAGTTAGGGCCCGGGTCATGACGATAGCGACTCTCGAATAATTCCGGAAATCTTGGACACTGCCTCGGTTCGGTTTCGAACCCCCAGCTTTCGCATGACACTGCGGATATGCACCTTCACAGAGTCTTCGCTAATGTTGAGCTCCTGAGCTATTGATTTGTTAGATTTGCCCTTCAGCAACGCTTGCACGACGTCGTCTTCGCGCCCGGTGAATTTGGTGGCTGCGTAGCCGCAGTCAGTCACTGAGACGACGTCATCTCGCGCTTCGGTCATGACGACATTTGCCGGAATAAAGGAGGCTCCGGCCATAACAAGCTTGATAGCCTCTGTCGCTAGCTCAAGCGGCGTAGCGCTCGGGAGATATCCCTTCGCGCCGTAGCTCAGAACATTGAGGATCTGAGCAGCGTCCTGCTCATCCGAAAAGACGATTACCGGAATTTCTCCGGCGTTCTCGCACGTTTCTTTTACTATCCTGGACAGATCGTTGTTATTCCGCACATTTTGCTTGCCGAGAATGATGACGCCGCCGACCGACTCGGCTCGGTCGTTTTTCCAACTCTCCAGATTTGGATAAATAAGGACTGGATAAGTTAGCCTTCGTTGCAGGCTAATCGCCAAACATTCGCGGATTAGCGCTCTTGCTTCAATTATAATGATCGACGGCGGATGAATCTCTGAACGGGTTCCCAGGTCTGCTTTTTCAAGCGAACGACCCTGTTCTAACGACTCTGTGATCATGGAACCCCTCTCATCAGCAGGCATCTCGAAAATTACCGAGAGTGTTTCAAGCAAACATTGAGGCGGCACTTAAACTTTTATCGGTTCGTGCAATCCGGCTGCCGATGATGGACACCTATGCTGCCAAGGCGAACCTAACAAGTCGGAAAAGCCTGCTTGATCAGCGGAAGCGCGGCACGACTTCGCTGCTTGCCTTTGCGCCAAAGCCATCGCTCGCATGGCTGCACATTGGGGTGGGACAGACCACCTCGCTGAAGACAAGCCCTCGTCATCTGCAAAGAGGGCAGCGACGCGAACGTGGCCTTAAACGCGGCGCTGGAGCGCTTCAAGAACTGCTTTTGGGCGGGAAGGGCTTAAAGCTTCGCGATCCGGTTGCCGAAAAGGAAAGCTGCCGCTATCTGGGGTGACTGCGACCGAAAGCGCCAAATGTCGCCAAAGCGGAAGTGGACCAAGTTTGACATCTCAGTGATTGGCGATGGCGCGCTGATAGTCCTCGATCCAGAGAAGTTGCGTTTCGAGGACCGAAAACAGCGCGTCACTCAATGAGGAATGAGTTCCGATCAGCTAACAAAACACCCCTTACGCCGCCGGGCGGCATAAGGGGCAAACTCCTGCATTCTCTGAATGGCCGCAGGCGGCGGCGGGCTACGTCTCGACTTAACGTTCAGACCCCGCGGCCGGGCGCCTCGGGGCTTGATATTTTCGCTATGAACCCCGACAGGTAAGGCATCGCGGCCGTCATCTTCGCGACGCCTTCCTTACCAACCAAAGATTCTGCGTAAGCAAAAACTTCCTTCAAAAGCGCTTGCGCTTGTTTCTCGCTGAGACCAAGGTTGCCCAATTTTCCGCTGAGTATGTTCATATCCGTCTGGCCGAATCCAAATAAGCCCTTCACCATCCCAATCGCCGCAGTCACGCCAGCGTCGGATGCAGCGGCGGCGGCCGCGATGGCTTGATTGGCGTCAGGTATTTTGTCAGTGAGCTCTGCAACGTAGCTTGCGGGCGCGTGGTCACGTATAAACTGGAGCACATGTCCGATTGCCGGCAGGGCGGCTGTCTCGTCCAATCCCGTAGCATCGCAGACGCGCGTTAACAGTTCTTTCATCGCTTTTCTCCGTAGCTGAGGCCGCGTCGCAGTTGAACTGTCGCATGTTTGCGCAAATGCAAGCTGAGCATTTCGCAGTCAAAGGGGCCCGACGGCAGCCTGCGCCTGTCGGTGATCGCCGCTCTACTTGACGGGGCGGCTCTTGTTTGGAGTGCAGCGTTGCGCCGCCGCTCTGAGATGAGTCGCCGCTGCGTGCGGCGACGCACGTCGGTCCGGATAGATTCCGGCTACCTTCCTCTCATCGAACACACGGTTCCTGGGAGAGAGCAATGAGCATTCGCAATATCGTGACCGGCGCAGCTGCTGCCGTAATCCTGGGTCTCCTAGCGGCCGCTTCTACGACGCCCGCCTCTGCCGCCATCTCCTCGGAGCACACCAAGCCACACCGCATGGTTCTCTTCGAGAACGTCGCTCCCGGCACGATCGTTGCCAGCGTCTCCCAGCGCCGCCTTTTCCTCGTACAGACTGACGGCGCCACGATCAGTTACCCGGTCGCTGTGCCGAAGCACGGAAAGGAGTGGTTCGGCATCACCTCGATCAGCGAGATGTTCATCAATCCCGACTGGACGCCCCCGGCCGAGGTCCGCGCTGATCACCCCGAGTTGCCTGATATGATTCCCGGCGGCGAGCCTAGCAATCCGATGGGAACCCGAGCAATGCTGCTTGACGGCGATCAGGTCGCAATTCATGGCACAACCAACGAAATGCGCGCCTCGATTGGGAAGGCCGCCTCTTATGGCTGCATCCGGAGCGCAACGAGGACGTCTCCGACCTGTTCGATCGGGTGAGCATAGGGGCGACCGTCATCCTGGAGCCGTGACATTGATCCCATCACCGACAGGCCTTTTCGGCCATAACGGTCGAACAACAGGGTTCCGAAACACAAACGCCCCGCGCCTTCACCCGGCGTGGGGCGCATTCGCATTGTCGGCAGCCCACTACCGACGATAGCCGAAACGACTCAGTGTTTCGTCACGATAAAAAAGCCCTGGTCTTGAAGGTCTTCAGTGAGCGCCCCTGCTGCGAGGTAGTCCACGGCAAAGCGTCGGTCTAGCCACAGCCACTCGTCGAAGTTCAGCTTCTCCCGGACGAAACGTTGGGCAGCTTCAGTAAGGGGCTCGAACAACCATACGCACGCCTGATCAGTGACGACAAAGTCCTGCGTTCTCATGGCTTTCCCCTTCCTTTTTGGTTTTCCTCCTTCAGGGTGAGGTGTCGTTTCGCTTTTGCGGTCGACTTGCGCAGGATAAAGTAACTGTAAAGCTTGGCAATCGCGCATTTTGCCGCATTAGACAGGCTGCCGGCCGGGAGGCTGCTGTGGCTACCTGGCGCCAAGGGCTCCATCAATGCTGGGAGCGATCTTCTGCTGAGGTATCGGAAGCCTTATTGGATGGCGACCAGCGCCACTTTCTTTCCGACTGCGAGCAAAGCGGCGTCAAAGTCCCACCGCTTCGTCGTGTGTCAGAGCACCGATAAGCCGCGCTGGTTTGTCGGACCTAAGCAGTCGGACACAGAACCTCTCATCCCTGTTTATTTGAGAGACCAACCCCATAATAACGCGCCATCCCCGATCGCAAATGCAACGGCGGTCCCCAGTAATGGGAGGCGGAAATGCAATCCCCGAAACTTCTCGCGTTGATCCTGGCGCTTTGGGTATCGCCCGCAGCTAACACTCAGGCTCAATTCCAGTTCAATCCTACGGTTCTAGTTCCGCCGGCGCGATACCAACTTCCGTACGGGGGCGTAATCGTCATTCCTCCCCGATGGGGGGCAGTCCCTTGGGCGCCCCCTGTCTACATGTTTCGTTACAAACCCTTTATCGAAGACAATTACTGACGCAATCTGTCCCCAGTAGCATTGAGGGGCTAGATGTCACTTCTGATCAGGTTGTTCCGAGGAGCGCCTGAGCGGGCGGTCGTCGGTTGATGGCCGAATGCGGCCTGCGGTCGTTATACCACGCGAGCCATCGGTTGAGATCGGCGGCGCGCGTAGCGGACGATTTGAAGGGGAT
>NZ_JBPFEB010000067.1:0-120280 GCF_051061225.1 Methylocystis sp. | reverse complement strand
TGCCATTGACAGACGTCGATCCCAACGCATGGCTGACACAGACGCTCGAGCGCATCGCCGCCGGTTGGCCCAACAAAGACATCGACGCACTCATGCCTTGGAACTTTGCAAGCCCCTGACGCCACGCGTTGGACGCTTACGTTCTGACGGACGCAGAGTGGGGATTTGTCGGGCCTCTGATCCCCTGCGAAGCGCGGCGGCGGCAAGCGTAGGGTGAATATACGCGAGGTGGTGAACGGCCTTATGTATGTCCTATCGACAAGCTGTCAGTGGCGTGCGATTCCAAAGGACTTCACGCCCAAAAGCACGGTTTATGGCTATTTCGATCTTTGGACATATGACGGGACTTTAGCAGGCTGTTGAAAAAGGGGCTGGACTCGACGCAATTCCGCTCCGGCGTGGCTTTTTCGGAGGAGTGGGCGTGGTTGATCGGGCTCGGACACGCGCTTTGCGCGCTTCGGCCTCTCGCCTCACGCTGCAGCAAGCAGCTTCATGGCCGATGAAACACAGCTTCGCCTCCTTGCCAGCGCCCTTGCGATAAAGCCGCGCGTCAGGATCGCTCGTCGAGGCGTGCGTGTCGTTCGAACGCTTTTCACCATGAAAATCGACTTCGCGATTGCGCGATCCGCCGCCGCTCAAAGGCGGATCGTCCATCTTGTTCTCCGGGCTTTCGGCCTTGCCTTTCGGCGTGATGCTCTTCATTGAGGCCCAGGCTTCGATCAGCGTGCCATCGACCGAGAAATGGTCGTTGCTCAAAAGCCGCTTCACGCGCGGCTGCGCCAGCACGGCGGTAAGAAACTTCCCGGCGACGTCGCCATCGAGCAGCCGGTCGCGGTTCTTCGAGAAGGTCGAGTGATCCCAGACCTTATCGTCGATTCCGAGCCCCATGAACCAGCGAAACAGCAGGTCGAAATCCAGCCGCTCCATGAGTTGGCGCTCCGAGCGGATCGAGTAGAAGGCTTGCAGCAGCATGGCGCGCAACAGCTTCTCCGGCGGGATGGAGGGCCGGCCTGTCGAGGCGTAAAGCGCCGAAAACTCCCCAGCCAGGGCGGCGAGCGCCTCGTTCGCCAGGCCGCGGATGACCCGCAAGGGATGCGACTGCGGAACGCGCGCCTCCATGTCCACATAGCTGAATAGCGCCCCAGACCGCTCGTCTCCGCCACGCATTCCGTGCTCCCCTTGCCTCAAGAGGACGGAATCACATCAGAGTAGCCAGAGCGAGGAGTTTTTCAACAGCCTGTTAGAACGCATCCACCACGTGCTTTATGTTATGTGCCGGGAAGCAGAATGGCTCGAGGCCAGTCCGACTGCCGCCGTCATTGACAGCCAGAGCGTGAAAAGCGCTGAAAAAGGGGGAGCGTATCGATCCCCATGGCTATGACGCGGGCAAGAAGGTCAAAGGCAAGAAGCGGCATATTCTTGTCGACACTTTAGGCCTGCTTCTTCACGCCGTCGTTCATAGCGCGGACATTCAAGATCGCGATGGCGGCATCCTCGTCTTGAGCACGTTGTTCGGCAAATTTCCATTTCTTCAAAAACTCTTCGCCGATGGCGGCTACCAGGGTCCCCAATTTCGCGAGGCGCAGAAGAAAGCATTGCCGGGCCTTGTGACAGAAATCGTCAAGCGTTCCGATGCGGCCAAAGGCTTCGAGGTCTTGCCCAGGCGTTGGGTTGCTGAACGAACTTTATCCTGGCTGGGCCGCTCTCGCCGATTGGCCAAAGACTGGGAAAATCTCAATCGAAAGGCGCTCGCTTTCTTGCACCTCGCCTCCATTCGCCTCATGCTCAGAAGGCTTTGTAATCAATCATGAAGTCTTCGGACCGACACTTAGAGGATGCCTTCGATGCGAGCGCGTATCGGTCTCAGCCCGAGGACTCTGGACCAGTTGGAGCGATATGCTTTCCTTGTGGCTTACTCCGTTTTTGCGATTCAATTGGTCGGGGCTTTCATCATAGAAGGCCGACTGACGCAATTGCTGTACCTCATGGATCAATCGGTCGTTCTATCTTTCTTTATTTTTCGCCGCCCGACCGAAGAAATCTCTTTACAGCGCGGAGACTGGCTTGCCGGCGTAATTGGAACGCTTTTGCCATTGCTCATCGGGCCAGTTTCAACGGACTCCGCCATTGCGCCACTCACGGCGACGATCTGCCTTGGGCTTGGTATTTCCCTGCATCTTTCAGCAAAGCTCGCTCTGGGAACAAGTATTGGCGTGATCGCAGCCAATCGTGGGCTGAAGACAGGCGGCCCCTACCGTATCATTCGACACCCCATGTATGCGGGCTATATGGTGGCTCAACTCGGAATTCTGTTGGCAGGACCAAACATGCGCAATTGCGTTGTTGTCGTCCTGTGCTGGATATTTTTTATCTGGCGGATCAGTGCTGAGGAGAAGCTTTTATCTCGCGATGAAAACTACGTCCGCTTCCAACGACGCACGCGCGCTCGTCTTTTCCCAGGAATTTACTGAGGGCTTATTTGGCACTGGCGGATGAAACCCTTTTCCGGCTCTGGCACTGCTTCAATTCCGACGCCCAGATCGAAGCGCGAAACTGCCGGACCCTGAAAGGAACAGCAAAAGAGAGGGAAGACGAACGGCGCGAAACTAAGGCGAAGCTTCTCCGGTCCCCGAGCTGAAGCTTTTCTCCCGCCACTGCAGCGCGCTTTCGAGAACGGCGTGATTTTCCGTCTCGCCCATGAGCGCCACGCGCAGAGTCGAGATGCAGATGCGCAGATCCAGCGCCAGCGAGGCGTGGCGGATATACCAGATATCGAGCGCGTCCTTTTCTTCCGGTCCGATGCTCGTCCCGCCATTGATCTGAGCCCAGCCGGTGATGCCAGGGCGCACCAGCAATCTCGTGGTCGGATCTTTCGGCTGATCATGCGGCAGCAGCGGTCTGGGGCCGATCAGCGACATGTCGCCGATCAGAATATTGTAAAGCTGCGGAATTTCATCGAGACGCGTGGCGCGAATGGCGCGACCGATCTTCGACAGTCTCAGAGCCTCCGGGATGGGATTGCCGTCTTTGTCGTAAGGGGCGTGATAGGTGCGGAATTTATAGAGCAGGAATTTGCGCCCATGCCGGCCGATGCGTTGCTGCCAAAACAAGGCCGGCGCGCCAACATCGAGGAAAGTAAGCCCCGCAACCGCGAGCGTCACCGGCAAGAGCGCCGTCAGCAGAACCGCCGCGCCGGCGACGTCGATCACGCGTTTCACGCGGAAATACCCGCCAACCTCATCGGCAGCCACGGACGCTGTCGTAACCGGCGGGGCCTGCGGGTGCGTGAGATTGAACGCTTCAGAGATTTTCTGGAAGGGCAGTTCGCGATTGATGCACTGGCCCTTCGCCCAGTCGACAAGCTCGTTCGGAACCGGCGCTGAATCCGAGAGCCAGATTTCGTCAATGGCCACGCCGTGGACCAGATATTCCTGGATGATCTCATTGAGATCGCGCACATGCCCAACGATCTTCACGCCGCTGATCTTGCGGCCGATGGTCGAGCGGCGGGCGTCGAGGGCCGCGACCACAAGCGTCGTCCGCGGCTTTTGGGAGTCCAGCAATCGGATCGCGGCCGCAGAAAACTGATCGACGCCAATCACCAGCACCCGCCTGAAATCCGCTGTGTGCGACGCGGCGTGCGCCGGCGTCTGGTGGCGCGAGGTCAGGCGCGCGCCAATGCGCATCGCGACCAGCCCCGAGGCCAACACCAGTCCGTAAATCAACGGCGTGGAGCGCGGCACGCCTTCGAGCCGGTTCAGCGTGAAGGCGAAAAAGCTCGTCAGCAACACGGCGCAGGCCACGGAGGCGCAGATGTTGAGCGCTTCCCGGACCGAGAAGAACTGGCTGATGCTCTCGCTGACGCGGAAAAACAAAAAGCTCCCGAGCGCGCAGGCGATGGACAGCAGCGCATATTGATACGTCTGGGGGATGGCGTTGGGGAGGCCTTGCGGATCGAGGAGGCTGGGCTCCCGGAGGGCGAGGGCGACAAAGGGCGCCAAAACGGCCCAGAAAATGTCGGCCGGGGCAAGTCGCAACCCAAGGCTGTGTCGGGATGTGGGCGGAGCGAGCCGCATAAGCACCTATTCCAAAAGGAGCGCTTGAAAGCAACGCTAATGTAAACGCGCTGACGCCCATGGGCAACGTTTTTTACGTGACAATTCCTTGATTTGGCTCAATACGGGCGATTCATCGCCCATCTTAGGCGCTCGGCGGTCAGAATAGGCATAGCCGCGACCACATGACCGCTTCGCTCAACCGAGGCGCTGCGCCTGATCAGGACGGCCCCTGTGACAGTCCGGCCTGCGCTTTACGAGCGCCGCTCACCGCTCGTGTCATTGGCCTTTGCCGCGCCCATGATCAGCAGCCAGCCAAAGAGCGCCAAAGCCGCCCAGGTCGCAAGAACCGGCTGCCCTGTAACGAAAAGGACCGCCACACACGTCAGGATCGCCACCACGCTCGCCGGAACGAAATGAACGCGCATCGGTTTGCGCGTCGGGCAGGCGACGTCGTGACGGCTTGGGATCATATGAATGAAAGCCATTTCACCCCCCTCGAAGGCTCCCAGCCCCTCCCGCCGGCGCCTGAACGCCCTTTTTGTCAAAAAAACGCACGACCGCCCGTATTGGTTCCGCAAATGCGCCGGGCAGCTCGGCTTTTTGGCGCCGGCGTTGGGGGCTTCTGCGAGGCGGCGCTGGCGCGGCGCGCTCAGCACCCCGCCGCATCCGTCTTCGAGACGATGGACTTGAGATATTTGGAGGCGCGGAAGCTCACGACCTTGCGCGGCTTGACGAGCGCAAAATCGCCCGTGCGCGGATTGCGGCCCTTGCGCTCCTTTTTCTCCACGATCACAAACTTGCCGAAATTGCACAATGTCACGTTCTCGCCCTTGATCAGGGTCTCGGAGATTTCCTCCAGCACCTGATCGACCAGAGTGGCGGCCTGACGATGCGCCAACCGGTCACAGGCGACAAAAAGCGAGCGCGCGAGCTCGCGCCGCGTCACAGTATGCCGGTCACCGCTCGTGTCGTGATCGTCCAGAGCGTCCGGCGAGAGGTCTTTGACCTCCAGCGCTTTATCCAGCATCGGCGTCTACCTTGTTTGCAGCCCCCCGCGCGGGGCGGCCGCTTTCGGATCTCATTCCTGCCAGACACAAGGATAAATCAATGATTTCAACGCTGTCCTTAGCCATTTTGCGTAAAGTGAAGGTTTAGCTTTTCTCGGCAAACGGGTTTTTGGGCGCGGCGAGTCTCGGCCGGTCGCGAGCATGGCCTGAGGCGCCCGCGCCGCTCAGACCACGCCCGCCCCCTCCGCCAGGGCGAAGGAGGGCAGGATGCCGAACATGTCGCGATAATGCCCGGCGAAGCGGCCGAGATGGTTGAATTCATGCGCCTTCGCGATGCGTCCCACGCCCGCCGCGCCCTTCGCGCCGTGACGGAGGATCGCGTGCACCTGCTGCAGGCGGATGGAGCGCTTGAGCGCGACGAAGCCGACGCCGAATTCTTCCTGCAAGGCGAGCTGAATGCTGCGGCGGGAGCATTTCAGCCGCTTCGCCGCGTCATCGAGGGAGAAGCGCCGGAAACCGGCGGTTTCCGGGCCTTCCCACAACAGACGCTCCACGGTGAGGGCGAGTTCGCGCCGGCGGCAGGTGGGCCCCGGCGGCGGCGGCGGCGGCGTCGCCGCCAACTCCTCAATCAGCCGGGCGCTGGTCGCAAGGATCTCCGCGGCGTCGGGCGCGACGTCCTCCCCTCGCTCCGCCAGCGTCAGGAGACGACCCACCTGCTTCTCCAGAAGACTGCCGGTGCGGGTCACGGAATGGAGCAGCGTCGCGCACCCCCCCTCCCCGTCGAGCCGCTGCGTCAGCGCGGCGAGCGCGCTCTCCGGAACAACGCGTTGCGCCGCCTCGGGATCGAAAAGAAGCGTGAGGAGGGAGCCGGGAAGATTGGCCGAGAAATTCAGCCGGCTGCCGCCGCAAGCGACCGCCATCACCGAATCTTTGACGCAGGCGCCCAGAACCCGGATCTCCTTGCTGCGAACGAAGCCGATTTTCAACACTCCAGGGCCGACATGGCCGTCCATGCGCAGGCCCCCGGCCAGGAGGCGGGTCTCTTGCACGGAGAGACCGGGCGCGAAAGCGAAAGAGCGTCGGGTGACGTGCAAGGGGCCGGGCCGAAGCCGGTAAACCCGGGGTCGCCAGCCAATCAGGAAACGCGCCGCCACATCCTCTGGATCTGTCGCGGAGGTCAGTCGCGAATGGCTTGAGCGCAACTATTGAAACAGGGGGCGGCCACGCTGGGCTTTTCGGCCTGTCCGCGCCACATGCCGTCGGGCAGGCGCAACATGAGGAGGGCGGCCATGCCACGGCCTCGGGTTTTGCGGAACGCCGTGCTGGCGCTCATCGGAATCGGGCTGGGCTTCGTCGCCTGGGCCAACCGCTACGAGCCGGCGGCGTCTCCCTATTTTCACCGCAACCGTTTCACGGGGGCGGAATGTCACAGGGGTCAGGAATGCTGGACCCCACGCCCGCCCCGGAATTGGGCGGCAGCGCAGCCATAGGGCGCTTGCGGCGCCTCAGCCGGCGGGCGGCGCGCTCGCGAGGCGGGCGGTCAACGCCTCCAGAATCGGTCGCTGGCCGATGATGATTTTCGTCAGAGCCTGCGGGATCGTGAACCACCCGGCTCGATCGACCTCCGGGACAGCGATGGCGCGCTTCGATCGCGGGGGCCATTCAATCTCGCAAAGATTGCTTTTGACCGCGTCGGGATCGGCGTCCCCTTCGAGCGCGAACGCCTCGACGCGCTTTCCGCTGGGCTGACGGAAAACCCCGAGCGGAGTCAGCGGGCCCGAGAGCGAAAAGCCTGTTTCCTCGGAAAATTCGCGCATGGCGGCGGCTTCGGCCGCCTCGCCCGGCCCGACCTCGCCCTTTGGAATCGACCAGGCGCCCTCGTCCTTTCTCGCCCAGAACGGGCCGCCCGGATGAACCAGCAACACCTCGAGGCGGTCGGCGCCCCACCGATACAACAGCACGCCGGCGCTGTGCTTCGACATGGTTCACGCTTCCTTAATTTTGCGCCGCGTCGGTCTGACTCTCGCCGCATTGCTCTCGACAGTTCCCCTGGAACGCTTTCGAAGGGGAATGCGCCACATGACCAAAGCGCCTACGATCGTCCTGTCCCTCTCGCTCGCCGTTGCGGCGCTGCTTCCTTCGGCGGCGCTCAGCGGCCCACTCGACAGCGGCCCGCTCGCCGACTTCCTGACGCTCTTTCGTCAGCAGGCGATCCCCAAGCAGCTCGTGGTCTGGCGCCACCCGGAATATAAGCCCGGTACGGTGATCGTCTCGACCCGCGAGCGCCGACTTTATTATGTTCTCGGCGGCGGCCGGGCCATCGAATATGGCGTCGGCGTGGGTCGCGAGGGCTTTACCTGGTCGGGCGTGAAGACCGTCTCGCGCAAGCGGGAATGGCCCGACTGGCGCCCGCCGGCGCCCATGCTGAAACGCCGCCCGGATCTGCCCCGTCACATGGCGGGCGGGATCGAGAATCCGCTCGGCGCCCGCGCGCTTTATCTGGGCTCCAGCGACTATCGCATTCACGGCTCCAACGAGCCGGACACGATCGGCGCGGCGGTCTCCTCCGGATGCATCCGCATGACCAACAACGACGTCATCGACCTCTACACCCGCGTGAAGGTCGGGACGAAGGTTGTCGTGCTCAAATAGCCGTCACCGCATGCGGGTCAGGCCGGTCTCGGCGGCGCGCTGGCGCGCCGCTTCGATCCGCAGGCGCGCCTGCATCGCCGCGTCGCCGCGCCGGAAACGCAGGTCGATCTCGTCTCCCGCGCGCATGACGCCGAGCAGCGTGCGCAACTGCGCCGGCGTCGCGATCGGGCGACCGTCCACGGCGGTGATGACGTCGCCTTTCGCGAGGCCCGCGCCCGCCGCCGGCGAGGCGGGTTCGACCGAGACGATTTCCGCCCCGGGCCGATTTCCCGCAGGCGGGCGCACAGAAACGCCGATCTGACCGCGACGCACTTCTCCAGACTCGACAAGCTGCGCCATGATCCGCCGCGCCATGTCGATCGGGATCGCGAAGCCGATGCCGTGGCTCGCGCCCGACTTCGAGAAGATGGCCGTATTCAGTCCGACAAGGCGCCCGTCAAGCGTCACCAGCGCGCCGCCGGAATTGCCCGGATTGATGGAGGCGTCGGTCTGGATGAAGTCTTCATAGCCCTCGATGCCGAGGCCGCTGCGGCCCATGGCCGAGACGATGCCCGAGGTCACCGTCTGGCCAAGGCCGAACGGATTGCCCACCGCAAGGACGAAATCCCCGACCTCCAGGGCGCGGCTGTCGCCGATCGGCACGGCGGAAAGATTATCCGCCCTGATGCGCAGCACGGCCACGTCGGTGGCCTTGTCCTGACCCACGAGCTGGGCGCGAAAGCGCCGGTCGTCCTTGGTCGTCACCTCGATGACCGAGGCGCCGCGCACGACATGTTCATTCGTGAGAATCAGGCCGCGCTCGGCGTCGACGATCACGCCCGAGCCGGCGGAGGTGGTTTCGCGCTTCAAGCGCGTGGTCGGAATGTCGAAAAATTCCTGCAGAACCGGATCGACCGGCGCCGGCGCCTCGACCGACTCGATGCGCTTCGTCGCGATGTTGACCACGCCCGGCGTCACCGCGCGCACCACCGGGGCGACGGACGCCTTCTGGGCGGGCGGCAAGGCGCCTGCAAAGAGCGGCGCAGGCCACAAGAGCAGCAGCAGAAAAACGAGGCCGAGAATCATGTCGGTCAGGCTCCGAAGGCGGCTTGACCAAAAGATGGCGGAGCCCGTCTGGCGGACAGGGATCGTCCATCATGGTTTAGAAAATCCATCGCTCGCTCGATCGTCACTAAGCGAACCTTCATGAGCCTCTCCCTTTAGGATTTTCTTAACTGGCGACGCCCGAGGGACACGCGCAAAATCAGCACTCGTGCACCCATGCTGCCAGCAGATTGTTTTTAAAGCGCTTTTCAGGCCCGACTCTTGCATTCTCCGACATGCCGCCGCTAAATTTTAGAGGACGTTGCGACGGAAAGGAGAGCACACATGGCGTCGGGAGATTTTCATCTGCAGATGCAGGGCTACGGGCTGACGACGGCCAATATTTTCTATCGTCTGCCCGACCATCCGGGAATCATCCAGTCCTACATCTGGCAGGATTACGATCTGCACCCGCATTTTCCGCAACTGCGCAAGTTCCTGGAGTTCTGGAGCCGCAGCCTGGACGGGCCGCTCCATCATGTGACCGTCGCGCATGCGCATCTCATCAAGCCTGCCGAGATGCGGCTGGTGGATGGGGAATTCACCGTCCACTGAGCGGGCGCCCGCACGGTTACCGAAGCGTTCACCGCGCCGACGGCGCGCTGTCCCGGCATGGGATGCGGGGGACGTCGCGCGCACAAAGACAGTCCGAATCGGGACCAGCCAAAATGCCGCGCCGATTCCTTTCCAAAAGCTTGCGCGACCGTTGGCGAAGGCTGCGGCGTGATGCAAGAATGCCCCTGCGCCAGTCTGGCGCGGGGAAGGAAACGAATGAAGAAGGAAACCATCAACGGCGCGACGCTCGCCATCGCGGCCGTCTCCATCGCGCTGGCGGGGATGGCCCCGGCGGCGAAGGCCGAGTCCGCGACGGGACGCGTCCATTGCCTCGGCGCCAATGGCTGCCAGGGCAAGAGCGACTGCCATACGCCGAAAAACGCCTGCAAGGGCAAGAACGCCTGCAAGGGACAGGGCTGGGTCTACAAGGACTCCGCGCAGGCCTGCACGGACGCGGGCGGGAAAGTTCTGGACTGAAGAGGTTACGGGAACGGCCGCAGCAGCGCGGCCGCTCCCGTCGCAGGCGTCAATAGGTCGTGCCGCTCGAGCCGCGGCTCGTGCCCTTGTCCTGGTTCTTGTTGAGATCCTGGGACCCCTGGCTCCCCGAGGTTCCCATATTGTCTTTCTGCATCGACTTGCCGCTGCCAAAGGCGCCCTTTTCCGCCTTGCTGGCATGATGCTTGTGATAGCTCTTGCAGTGATGCGCCATGGCGGAGGCCGGCGCAAAGGCGACGACAGGCGCAAGGAGCGCCGCCGCAAGGATGTGTTTCCGCATCTCGATCTCCCGAAGACAAATCCGGCGCAGCCGGATCAAAGAGAACTGGGAACTCGGGAAGGGCTGGCAAGCCTGGCCTGCTACGGAGTGTTTCCGGCCTGTTGCTGTCAGCCTCGCTCCCGATCATCGTGTTAATGCGGGCTTGAACGCGCCCGCGCGGCCTGTCGTCTACCGGCAGAGCGAACGATAACGCTGGCAATTGCCACGACCCGTTTCGCCGAGCTCCTCCTTGAACAAGCAGGCGCGACGCAGTTCACGGCAATCCGGGCCATACCCCCAGCGGCCCCGGCCATAGTCCCGATCGAAGCGATGATTGATCTGCAGGATCAGCGCGTCGTCGGGCGCCGGAGCGGCGACGGACGGCATTGCGAACAAGCACGCAACGCCCAACGCGAGGATGTAAGCACGCATCTTCTCCTCCTGTCGAATGACCGCTCGCCAAGGGAGGCCCCTCGTCGAGTGATTGCCCGTAACGGCCTGGCGGCCGTTGTGTTCCTGAGAACGCGATCCGCCGCGCGCCGACGCCAAAGGCTCAGCGGCGCCCCTTGCCGAACTGGCGCTGACACGCCTTCGACAGCGCCGTCACATGCTCCTTGAGGCATTTCTCGACGGCGATAGCGTCGGGCTCGGCCGAGGCGCAGTATTTGTGCGAGTCGCGCTCGCAAGCGGTTCTCTGCTTGGCTGTGCCTTGCGCCAGCGCGGGCAACGCGGCGAGGGACAGAACCGCCGAGACGACGACAAGAAATTTACGCATGACGACGCTCCAGTTGCAGGGAGCCAAGACGACGAATTGCAACTGGATCGCGCGATTACGTTATCAAGCGCGGCGGCGCGCGCGTGCGGCTCAGGCCGGCGCGAGCAGAAGGCTTGTCTCGCTGCGCTCGATTCCCTCGATCTGCCGCACTCTCGAGAGCACGTCGTCGAACTCGGCAAGGTCCGCCACCTCGATTTCGGCGACAAGATCGAACGCGCCATTGGTGCTGTGCAGGGCGTGGATTTGCGGCAGGCCGCGCAGCGCGTGAACGACCCGGCGCGTGTTCTTGCCCGAGACCTCGATCATCATGATGGCGCGAATGCGGTTCCGCTCGGCGCCGCTCTTCAGCCGCACCGTGAAGCCCAGGATCGTCTGCGACTCGATGAGCCGCGTCAGCCGATTTTGCACCGTGCCGCGCGAGACGCCCAGCCGCTTCGACAATTCGGAGAGCGACGCGCGGGCGTTCTGCCGCAGGGCCGCGATCAACTGATGGTCGAGGTCGTCCATGGCGCCGCCCTTTGCCGCTTCGCCAGTGAGATGGAGCAGTTTGTACAAACTTCTATCGAATCTCGCGCAGTTTCGCCATTTCGATCAGCGGCGCGCGACCCTAGCTTTCGGTGAGACAAACAAGCCGGGGAGCGGGAAATGGTCACCTTTCTGAGCGCGGATAACGTCGCCCGAATCGCAGGTAGGGTTGGAGCCCGACGGTTCTGGCTGCGTCTTGTCGATTATCTGCGCGAGGACTTCGCCGCCTGGGGCGCCTTCGAGAAATCGCCGCGCTTTGCGAGCCATTCTCCCGGCGGCGTGATCGAGCTGATGCCGGCCGGCGACCGCCGCACCTTCGCCTTCAAATACGTCAACGGCCATCCCGGCAATACGCGGCTCGGCCTGCAGACGGTCGTCGCTTTCGGAGCGCTCTCCGATGTGACGACGGGCTATCCCGTTCTTCTCGCCGACATGACGCTCGCGACCGCCTTTCGCACGGCGGCGACATCCGCGCTCGCCGCGCAGCATCTGGCGCGCCCCGAGAGCCGGACCCTGGCGCTGATCGGGCTGGGCGCGCAGTCGGAGTTTCAGGCCAGCGCCTTTCACGCGGTTCTCGGCGTCGATCGCCTGCGCGTCTTCGACGTGGATCCCGCGGCGACCGCGAAGTTCGAGCGCAACATGGCCGGCTCCGGCCTCGTCCTCACGCGCTGCGCGGACGCGCGCGAGGCGGCCTCCGGGGCGGACATCGTGACGACCATCACCGCCGACAAGACGCGCGCCACCATCCTCACCCGCGACATGACGGCGCCGGGCATGCACGTCAACGGCGTCGGCGGCGATTGTCCCGGCAAGACGGAGCTGTCGCGAGATCTGCTGCTCGCCTCGGAGATCTTCGTCGAATACGCCCCTCAGACGCGTATCGAAGGCGACATCCAGCAGCTTCCGGCGAACCATCCCGTCACCGAGCTGCATGACGTCATCGTGGGACGACGCAAGGGGCGCAGCTCGGCGTCGTCCATCACCGTCTTCGACAGCGTCGGCTTCGCGGTCGAGGATTTCTCGGTGCTGCGGCTGTTGCGCGATCTCTCGATTGAAACCGGCGTTGGCGAAGAGATCGAGCTGGTCGCCGCGCCGGACAACCCGAAGGATCTCTTCTCTCTCCTGCGTCCCTTCGAGGCGATGGAGGAACGCGCCGACCGCCGCGGCGAAATGCTCGCCGTCGACTGACGACAAACGCGAAAGGAACACAAAAACGATGACCGTGCGCTTCGACACGCCCACCCATGCCACGCCCCTGCAGAGTACCGGCGCGTCGATCCTGATGTGCGCGCCCCATCACTTCGGCGTCGATTACATCATCAACCCGTGGATGGAGAACCAGATCGGCCGCACGGAAACCACGCGCGCGCGCGAGCAATGGGACAATCTGCGCGGTCATCTCTCCGCCTGCGCGGACGTCTCCCTGGTGACGCCGGAAGCCGGCCTGCCGGACATGGTCTTCACCGCCAACGCCGGCCTCGCGCTCGACGGCAGCGTCGTCGTCTCGCGGTTTCAGGCCCGCGAGAGGCGCGCGGAGGAGCCGCTGTTCCGGCTCTGGTTCGAGCGCCAGGGCTTTGCGATCGCGCCCTGGCCGGAAGACGTGCCATTCGAAGGCGCCGGCGACGCCCTGCCCGATCGCGCCCGCCGGCTCATCTGGTGCGGTCATGGCTGGCGCTCGAGCCGGCAGGCGCCGGCGCTGCTCGCGTCTGTCTTCGGCTGGGAAACGATCGGCCTGAAGCTCGTCGATCCGCGCTTCTACCACCTCGACACCTGCTTCTGCCCGCTTCCGGGCGGATGGGTCATGTACTATCGGGCCGCCTTCGACGAAGAGTCGCTTGCGACGATTCGCGCGCTGGTTCCGCCCGGGCGGCGCATCGAGGTTGGCGAGGCCGACGCCCTGGCCTTCGCCTGCAACGCCGTCGAAGTGGAGGGCCGCGTGTTCATGAATGAAGCCTCCGCGGCGTTGCGCGCGCATCTGTCGGCGGCGGGCTTCATCGCCGTCGTCACCCCGCTCACCGAGTTTCTCAAGGCGGGCGGCGCGGCCAAATGTCTGACGCTCGACGTCACGCGCGACGCGTGATCGGATGAATCGAGAAAGCGGCCCCGGCCTTGCGCCGGGGCCGTTTGCATTTGCGCCGCCACAGTTGTTAATGCAATTTAAAGCAGCCTGCGTTATTCATGGATGGCTAAACTGATTTGCTGCGCCATCGGGATGGCCGCGCGCAGAGGCATGACGCCGCCAGATCGGCCTGACATTACGTCGCTCCACACAAAACGAAGACATCCCTAGCGCGCGAAGCCGTTTTCGCGCGCCGATCTCTTCGCTTATTTGCCGGTTGCTGCACGGAAGCTCAGATGAGAGTCGATCTCGACAATATGAAGCTCGGCGTTAAAACGCTCATCCCGATCGGCGTGCTCACGCTGCTGTTCATGATGGTTCTCGGTCTTGGGACCCATCGTCTGCACGCGATGAAGGGCGAATACGCCTCTCTGGTGGAGCGTTCCAACGAAGGTCTGTTCAAGGTGGCGCGGGCAAGTCGGCTCGCCGCCGAGATCGGCTATGCGACGCATGTGGTCCTCGACTTTCAGGCGGACAATCCGCAATCCGTCGCCGCGCAGGAGTCCTTCCACAAATCGCCGGCGCTCGCGCAGGCGCTGCTCACGGAAGTCGCGGCCATCTGGCCGGAGCATGCGACCGAGCTGACGGAGTTCTCGGAGCGGATCCGCGCCATCGCGGATGAGGCCGCGCGGCCCGCGTCGATGGGCATCGCCGCGCCCGGCCTGAACGCCGGCACCAGCCTCAAGCCCGTCGAACTGGATCAGCTGGCGAAGGCCGCGCGCCTGCTGGACGCGGTGGACGCGAAGCTCCAGAGGCTCGACGCGGACATGTCGGCCTTCTGCGATCAGCAGCTCGCCGCGCTGCGCCAGGAGGCGGTCGATCTGCGCGGCGGCGCGAGCGCCGCCATCTGGCTGATGATCGCCGCCGCGCTCGTCGCCATTGTCGTCGGCGTCGCCTCGTCGCTCTGGCTCACGAGAACGGCGATTGTCGCCCCCATTCTCGCGCTGGCCGATCAGATGAAGCAGGTGGCCAACGAAAATCTGATCGTCGGGGTGGCCGGGCTGCATCGCGGCGATGAAGTCGGGGACATGGCGCGCGCCCTGCACAGCCTGCGACAGAGCAGCCTCGCGCACAGGGCCGCCGAAGATCGCGCCGCCGAGGAGCGGGAGCGTGTCGAGACCGAACATCGCGCCTCCGAAGGCCGTCTGCTCCAGAATGAGCGCGACGCCGTGGCGCAATCGATCGGCCGCGGACTCAAGAGCCTCTCGCAACGGGATCTCACGCACCGCATGAGGGATCAGCTCCCGAAGGCCTACACCCGCCTGCAGGAGGATTTCAACGCGGCGATGGCGCAGCTCGAACGCGCGATTCGCCATGTGGCGGGCGGCGCCAGCCTCATCGGCCGCGCCACCATGGAAATCACCAGCGCCGCGGATGATCTGTCCCGCCGGACCGAGCAACAGGCCGCCAGCATCGAGGAGACCGTCGCGGCGATCTCGGAGATCACGACGACGGTCGGGAAGACCGCCAACGGCGCGCAGCATGCGAGCGAAGTCGTCTCCTCCACCAAGGCCGACGCCGAAAAAAGCGGCGAGGTCGTCCGGCAGGCGGTGGAGGCCATCAATCGCATCGACCGATCCTCGCAAAATATCGCGCAGATCATTGGCGTCATCGACGAGATCGCGTTCCAGACCAACCTGCTCGCCCTCAATGCGGGCGTCGAGGCGGCGCGCGCCGGCGAAGCCGGCAAGGGCTTCGCCGTCGTCGCCTCCGAAGTGCGCGCGCTGGCGCAGCGCAGCGCCGAAGCGGCGAAGGAGATCAAGAGCCTGATCTCATCCTCGACGCAGGAGGTCGGCGAAGGCGTGACGCTCGTCGTCGAAGCCGGACGGGCGCTGGAGCGGATCGTCGCCGCCGTCGCCCAGATCGACAAGATCGTCTCCGAAATCGCCGTCGGCGCCAGCGAGCAGGCGACCTCCCTGCAGCAGGTCAACACCGCCGTCGCGCAGATGGATCAGGACGTGCAGAAAAACGCCGCCATGGTCGAGGAGACCACGGCCGCGACGCATAATCTCAGGCGCGAAACCGAGGCGCTCATTTCCTCCATCGCGAGCTTCAGGCTCGCCGAGGCGATGGACGAGCGGCCGGCGCGCGAGGCGGCGCGCGCCCAGCCGGCGCTGAAGGCGGTCGCCGGCGCCGGCCGCGCCGCCGCCAGGAAGATTCAGGACGCCCCCGCCGACAATGACTGGGTGGAGTTCTGACTGCGAGCGGCGCCGTCCGTCCAACGGCGCCGCTTTCCATTCAACGCGAGGGTACGGGCCGGCCATTTTCATCAGCGGCCGCCTCGGCTATTGGTTGTTGGTCAACATCCAAAGCCACGCCCACGGCGCCGCATGCGCCTGGGCGCACCCCCTCCCCGCGCTGAGAAGGACATTTCCCCTTGTCGTCATCGCAAGAGAAGCGCATCGAGACCGGGCCGCGCTGGCTCGTCTGGTGGCGCGCGACGCCCCTTTACGCGCGCATCCTCGCCGCCGTCCTGCTGGGCGTCCTCGCCGGGACAGCGCTTGGCGCCAGCGCCCTGCCCCTCGCAACGCCGGCGAAACTGGTGCTGCGCGTCCTCGGCGCCCTCGCGCCGCCGTTGATTCTTCTCGCGATCGTCCATGCACTGATGAGCGCGCCGCTCGGCGGCGGACAAACCTTTCGCCTGATCACGCTGCTGCTCGTCAACACGCTCGCGGCGATCGGCATCGGCCTCAGCGTCGCCAATGTCCTTCAGCCGGGAACATGGGTGAAGGCCGGGCCGCCGCCGGAGATGGCCAAAGCCGCCGCCGTCGCGTCCGATCCAGTCAGCCAGTTTCTCGACAGCGTGCCGCGCAGTCTCGGCGGCCCCTTCGGCGACGACGGCAAAGTCATCGCCGTGATCATGATCGCGCTCGCCTTCGGCGTGGCGCTGCGTCAGCTGAAGCACCATCCGATCCGCACGGTGGAGGATCTGGTGCACGTCGGGCTGCGGAGCCTGGTCGTCATCCTCGAAGCGGTGGTGGAAGTCGTGCCGTTCGCCGTCTTCGGAGTGGTCGCGAGCATCGTCGGCGCCAAGGGCTTCAGCGATTTCGCCGCGCTCGGCGGCTTCGTCGTGGCCGTGCTTGTCGGGCTGCTGTTGCAGGCGTGCTATTACCTGCTGCGGGTGCGGCTCGGGTCCTGGGTTCGTCCGGCGGCGCTGCTGATCGGCGTGCGTGACGCGCTGACCATGGCGTTTTCAACGGCAAGCTCCACCGCGACCATGCCCGTCACCTACCGCTGCCTGCGCCAGAACGTGAAGCTCAGGGAGCATTCGGCCAGTCTCGGCGCGCTGGTCGGCTCGAATTTCAACAATGACGGCACCGCGCTGTACGAGGCCATGTCGGCGCTGTTCGTCGCGCAGCTCATCGGCCTCAATCTCACGCTCGGCCAGCAGATCACCGTCGTGCTGACCTCGATCGTGGCCTCGGTGGGCGCGGCCGGCATTCCCGAAGCCGGCCTCGTCACCATGACGCTGGTCTTCAAATCCGTCGGCCTGCCCACCGAATATATCGCCATGCTGCTGACCGTGGACTGGTTTCTCGACCGTTGCCGCACGGCGATCAACGTCATGGGCGACGTGACGGTGAGCTGTCTGCTCGACGGCCAGACGCCCGAACATGCGGAAGAGGTCCGCGAGCTCGAGCGCGTCTGACGCGCGCGGCGCGACTCCCGTCTTCAGCGCTGGAGGCCGGCCACTTCACGATTGGCGAAATCGAGGCGCGAGGCCAGCGTGCGCACCACGAAACGGTGGAAGGCGTGGGCCAGCGCCGGCGCCTCCCGCTCCATGCGCGCCATCGCCTCATTGGTGAAGCGATACACCACGGTCGGCTCGTCGACGAGAACTGAGGCGCCGCGCGGCATGTCCCGATAAAGCCCCATCTCGCCCAGCAGCGTGTGGCTCAGCATGCTGCGCAGACGCACGTCGTGCCCGTCCGGCGCGTGGAACAGAATGGTCACGCGACCCGACGACAGCAGAAACAGGCTGTCGCCGGGATCGCCCTGCCGGAAGACGTAGTCGCCCGGCTGAAGATCGATGGCCGTATAATAGCGCTTCAGCCCCGCGAGCAGCTCCGGCGCGCCAAGCTCCGCCTTGAGCCATTCCTCGGTGGAGCGCCGGCCCTCCTCCAGATCGGTGGAAGCGGCGAGCAGCCTGTCCTCACACCATTCCAGCGCTGCGTCGAGGTTGGGGAAGACATGGAGGAAATTCGCCCGGGCGAGCAGGCCGCCTTTCAGCAGCGAATGCGCGACATTGGCGGGCAAGTCCGAAAAGACCAGCTCGAAGCCCTCGCGCTCGGCGAAATGACGCAGCTTCAGCAGGGTCATCACCGCCGAATAATCGATCCCGAGCACCTGCCGGAAATCGAGGATCAGGCTGCGGCAGCCCCCCTTTTCGCCGCGCACCGTCTCCTTGATATGCATCAAGAGGTTGTGGGCGCTGCCGAAGAAGATGAATCCGTGCAGCCACATGATCTGAATGCCCGCGCCCTGACGGCGCAGCGTCTCGGCGTGATAGTTGGGCCGATCAACGCGGCTGGCGAAATTGCTGCGGTCCATGCCGAGTTTCACCAGCCGCACGCGGCTGGTGTTGACGGCGAAGGTGAGGCAGGCGGCGATCACGCCCACCCCCACGCCCGCCACGAAATCGAAACAGGCGATGGTGAGGAAGATGGCGATGAGTTGCAGATAGTCGGCGCGCTGCATGCTGCGCCAGCCCCTGATCAGCCATTCGTCGAGCATGGCGACGCCGAGCTGAAGCAGGAGCGCGCCCAGCATGGGGACGGGAACATAGCCGAGCGGGGCGGGGCCGAAGGCGAGCGGCAAGAGGCACAACAGCCCCGCAATCAGCCCGCCGCCGCGCGAGCGGGCGCCTGTCTTGTAGCCGAACAGCGTCCGACTGACCGAGAGCGTTCCCACCGTGCCGCCCGCAAGGCCCGCGACCGCGTTTGCGGCGCCGTTGACCTTAAGCTCCTGGTCGAGATCGACTTCGGCGTTGGCCTCCACCTCGATCGCCATGATGCTCAGCAACAGAGTGGCCACGGTCACGGTGATCAGGGCGAGATAATCGCCGCTGTAACGAAGGATTTCGCGCCAGTCGATCAGCCCGGCCGCGCCATAGAGCCACACGGCGGGCGATGACACCGAGGACGATTCGGGCAAATGCAGCAGCCAGCCGGCCTCCCGCGCCTGCGGAGCGGGCACGCCAAGAACGAAGAGCGCCAGCGGAATGGCCGAGGTCCCCAGAACCAGCAGGGCCGGAAAGGCGAGCGGATGGCGGGCGCGCTGGGCCCGCGCCAGCGCCGCCGCGAGCAGCGCGCCGACGGCGAGCGGCCCCATATGGCGCCCCGAGGCGACGTCGGATAGAAGCTTCAGCGACAGGGGCTCGCGGGTGAGAATGCGGATCGCGCCGCTGGTCAGGAACCAGCCCGAGGCGGCCATGAAGCCGCCGATCACAGGATAGGGCAGGAAGCGAATCCAGCGGCCGAGCTTCAGCACGCCGAAGGCGTAGGAGGTGACGCCGACGACGAGCGATCCCGCGATCACGGCGGCGAGGGCCGTGGGGCCGACTTGTTCGGGGCGCCCCTGCGACAGGAGATGCGTGGCGATCAGCGCGGCCATGGAGGCCAGCACGGCGATCGCCTTGGAGTCGGGCGCGGCGACGGCGAAGGGCAGGCCGCTGAGCGTCGCGAAGAGGATCGCGCCCAGCCCCGCGCCGATCAGGCCAGAGCCGATGCCGATGGGAAGATAGGCCGCGAGCGGGCCGGAGAAGATCAGCGCCGAATAGCTCAGGGACGTCGCGATGATCACGACCGGCGCGACCACGCCGGAGACGACATCCTGCGCCGTCAGGACGCCGCGGCGCCCGGCAAGGCCGCGCAGTCGGGTCGATGCCGAAGACGTCGGCGGTCTGAAAAGGCGGTTCATGCCTTGGTATTAAGCGATTTGACCGCCGCCGTCGCGCCCGAGAATCGCAGCGCGGCGCCACGCCCCCTTTTTTGAGAAAAGGGGCGTGGCCGTCGTCGGGGCGGCGTTCGGCCTTACGCCTCCTCCATCGCCTCCAGTTCGGTGATCAGCCCGTCGATCATGTCGAGCCCGATGCTCCAGAAGGCCGGGTCGCGGGCGTCGAGTCCGAAGGGCTTGAGGAGTTCGTCGTAAGGCTTGGCGCCGCCCGCTTCGAGCAGGGCGAAGTAACGCTCCGCGAAACCTTCATGCGCCTTCTGATAGACGCCGTAGAGCGAGTTCACCAGACAGTCGCCGAAGGCGTAGGCGTAGACATAGAAGGGCGAATGGATGAAATGCGGGATATAGGCCCAGAAGGTCTCATATCCCGGCCCCAGCCGGATCGACGGCCCGAGGCTGTCGCCCTGCACGCTCATCCAGATGTCGCAGATCTGGTCGGCGGTGAGTTCGCCGTTGCGGCGTTCCGTGTGCACCTTGCGCTCGAAGGCGTAGAACGCCATCTGCCGCACCACCGTATTGATCATGTCCTCGACCTTGGAGGCGAGCAGCGCCCGGCGCTGGGCCTTGTCCGGGGCCTGCGCGAGCAGGGCGCGGAAGGTCAGCATCTCGCCGAAGACCGAGGCGGTTTCCGCCAGCGTCAGCGGAGTCGGCGCCATCAGCGCGCCCTGCCGCGCGGCGAGCACCTGATGCACGCCGTGGCCAAGCTCATGGGCCAGCGTCATCACGTCCCGCGTCTTGCCCTGATAATTGAGCAGAACATAAGGGTGCGCGGAGGGCACGGTCGGATGCGAGAAGGCGCCCGGCGCCTTGCCCGGCCGCACCGGCGCGTCGATCCAGCGCTTGTCGAAGAAGTCCCCGGCGATCTGAGCCATGCGCGGCGCGAAGCGGTCATAGGCGGAGAGCACGATCGTGCGCGCTTCGTCCCAGGAGTAGCGCTTCGAGGGCGTCTGCGGGAGCGGCGCGCTGCGATCCCAGTAATCGAGCGCGTCCTTGCCGAACCATTTGGCCTTCAGTTTGTAGTAGCGGTGCGACAGGCGCGGATGGGCGTCGGCGACGGCCGTCGCCAGCGCCTCGACCACCTCGGGCTCGACGCGATTGGAGAGATGGCGCGAATCCGCCACGTCCTTGAAGCCCCGCCAGCGGTCCGAGATTTCCTTGTCCTTGGCCAGCGTGTTGGTGATGAGCGAGAAGGTCCGCAGATTCGTCTTCAGCGTCGCGCCGATCGCCTGGGCGGCTTCGCGCCGCCTGTCCTCCCTTGGGTCCTGCATGAGATTGAGGACGGGCTCGATCGCGAGTTCCTCTCCGCCAACCTTGAAGCGCAGCGAGGCGATGGTTTCGTCGAAGAGCCGGTTCCAGGCGGCGGCGCCGGATATGTATTTTTCGTGGAACAGCTCCTCGAGCCGGTCGTCGAGCTCATAGGGCTTTTCCTTGCGAATGTCTTCGAGCCAGGGCTTCCAGCGCGAGAGCGGTGCCTTGGCGGCGACGGCCTCCAGCGTCGCGTCGTCGAGCCGATTGAGTTCAAGCTGGAAGAAGAGAAGCTGCGCCGAGGCGTTGGTCACCTTCTCCTGCACGTCGCCGTAGAATTTGGCGCGCGCCGGATCGGTCGTGTCGCCGCTGTAGAGAAGCCCGGCGTAGGACATCAGCCGGCCCAGCAGGTCCTGAAGCGCCTCATAGCGCGCCACCGCCGCGCCCAGCGTCGCGCTGGCGTCGTCGGCTTGCGCGAGCGCCGCGAGCTTGCCGCGATAGTCGCCCGAGAAGGCCGCGACCTCCTGTCCCATGCGGGAAAGATCGGCTTTGAGCTTCGGGCTGTCCGTCCCTTCATAGAGATCGGCCAGATTCCATTCGGGGAGAGTCTCGGAGAACCCCGCGGCGGCTTCGGCCGGCGACAGGACGGGGCGTGGAAAAAAGCGCATGGCGATGTCCAAAGCGTTGCTCAAGGCCCGTGCGGCCAATGGGTTTTCATATGGGCAAAGGCCAAGTGCGATCAAGGCGCGCGGAGACGGCCGTCCGGGGGGAAAGGCGAATGGTTAAGGTCGCGTTTAAATTTCTTCAGTTCGCAAAAAGCCTTACGCCTCATAGTGAGGCAAAAAATTTCGCGCGGTTAACGCGCCCTTTACCCTGATTAGCAACGATGGGTTGCTGACACATCGACCCGGACGGAGCGCTTCCAACCGGGCCCAGGGACGCCATGACCTCCACGATCTTGATTGCCGACGACGATCCGGTGCAACGCCGCCTTCTGGAGGCCATGGTCAGGCGCTTCGGTTACGAAGCGGAGACAGTGGACGGCGGCGAAGAGGCGTTGGCGCGGCTCACGCGGCCGGGCGCGGCGCCCGTTGCGCTGCTCATCCTCGATCTCGTCATGCCCGATCTGGACGGGATGGGCATTCTGACCCGTCTGCGTGACGCACGTCATGCGACGCCGGTCATCGTGCAGACCGCGCATGGATCGATCGAGGCGGTGATCTCCGCGATGCGCGCCGGCGCCCATGACTTCGTGGTCAAGCCGGTCGGCGCCGAGCGCTTGCAGATTTCGATCAAGAACGCCCTTTCGGCGCACGCGCTCGCGGGCGAAATCCGCCGCATCAGCCGGCGCGCGCAGGGAAGCCTCACCTTCAAGGATCTGGTCTCGCGCAGCGCCGACATGGCGCGCGTCATCCGCCTCGGCGAGCGCGCGGCCCATTCCAGCATTCCGGTGCTGATCGAAGGCGAATCCGGCGTCGGCAAGGAGCTGATCGCGCGCGCCATTCAGGGCGCCTCGGACCGCAAGGGCAAGCCCTTCGTCACGGTGAATTGCGGCGCGCTGCCCGCGAATCTCGTGGAATCCATTCTCTTCGGCCACGAGAAAGGCGCGTTCACCGGCGCCACGGAGAAGCACGCCGGCAAATTTCTCGAAGCCAACGGCGGCACGCTCTTTCTCGACGAGATCGGAGAATTGCCGCTCGACATTCAGGTGAAGCTGCTGCGCGCGCTGCAGGAGGGGGAAATCGATCCGGTCGGAGCGAGGCGCCCCGTGCGCGTCGACATCCGCATCGTCTCGGCGACCAATCAGAATCTCATCGAGCTGGTCAAGAAAGGCCAGTTTCGGGAAGACCTCTTCTATCGTCTCAACGTCTTTCCGATCAGCGTGCCGCCGCTGCGCTCGCGCCGCGAGGACATCGCCGATCTGGCGCGCCGCTTCACGGCGCGTTTCGCCGCCGAGGAAGGCCGCAATATTCGCGGTCTCACCGCCGAGACGCTGGCGCTGCTGGCGAGTTATCACTGGCCTGGCAATGTGCGTCAGCTCGAGAACACCGTCTTCCGCGCGGTGGTCCTCGCGGAGGGCGACGAGCTGACCGTCGCCGAATTTCCGCAGATCGCGGCCCATGTCGAAGGCTTCGACGTGCGCGTGCCGCCCGTGCCGGCGCTGGCGCCCGTTGCGGACATGCCCCGCGAGCGCGAGATCGTGCGCGTCGAGATTCGCGACCCCCATGTGCTGCCGCTGCTCGCCCCCGGCGGGGACATGCGCAAGCTCGACGAGCTCGAGAAGGAAACGATCCGCTTCGCCCTCGCCCATTACCGGGGGCAGATGTCGGAAATTGCGCGCCGACTCGGCATCGGCCGCTCGACACTCTATCGCAAGATGAAGGAATATGGGCTGGAGGAGGGCGCAGCCGAACAGCCCGCGACGGACACTCTTGTGGCCTGACACGCGAAAATATGCGAGCCTCTCCGCCAACAGGAGTGGCGCGCATGACGCTTTACAACATCGAAGCGAAAACCATCACGGGCGAGACGAGACCCCTGCGCGACTTCGCGGGGAAGGTTCTGCTGATCGTCAATGTCGCCAGCAAATGCGGTTTCACGCCCCAATACAAGGGCCTCGAAGCGCTTTACGAAAAATTCGCTGACAGGGGCTTCGCCGTCCTCGGATTCCCCTGCAACCAGTTTGGCGCGCAGGAGCCCGGCTCGGACAGCGAGATCGCCGCTTTCTGCGACGCGACATATGGCGTGCGTTTCCCCATGTTCGCCAGGATCGACGTCAACGGCGAGACGGCGCATCCCCTCTACAAGCTGCTGAAGCACGAGGCGCCGGGGCTTTTGGGATCCGAAGCCATCAAGTGGAATTTCACCAAGTTTCTCGTCGACCGCGCTGGCAAGGTCAGGAAGCGCTATGCCCCCACCGACACGCCGCAAGCCATCGAGACGGACATCGAGGCGCTGTTGTGACCGCGACGATCGAGGCGACGCGCGCGGGCGAGGGCGATCCGCTTGTGTTCGACGTGATCCTGCGTGAGGCGACGGGCGAGACGCGCCATCGCGTGACGCTGTCCGAGAAAGACCATGCGCGGCTCGCCAAAGGCGCGGCTCCCGAGGCCCTGGTCGTGGCGGCCTTTCGTTTCCTGCTCGACCGCGAGCCCAAGGAGTCGATCCTCGCCCGCTTCGATCTGCCCGTGATTTCCCACTATTTCCCCGAGTTCGACGACAGGCTTCGAGATTATTTGCGCTCAGCGAAATGATGGCCCCGGCTAGAACGCCGCCCGCAATCTCAGGCCGAACACATTGACCGGCCCGCGCGCGCTGTTGTGCGCCGGATTGACGATCAGCTGATAATCAAAGGTCGCGTCGAGGTTCTTGCCGAAGCCTAGTTTGTAATAGGTCTCCAGATTCTTCTCGCCGCCATAGGCGAGAGCTCCGTCGCCGATATAGACGCTCAGTCCGCCAAGCGAGAAGTAATTGACGCGCGGGCCGCTCAGGCCGCTGAAGGCCGCCGCTGCTCCGATTTCGTCGTCGTCGCGTCCCCAGAGGGCGCCCCCGGCCACCAGACCAAAGGCCACGCTGCGGTCAATATCGGTGTAATCGACGGTCTCGAAGCGCCCGTCGGCCATGCTGGCGCGCAGGAAAAACCCGAGATTGGGCGCCAGTTGCTGCTTGATGTTGACGCCGCCGCCCGTCTTCGTCGACCGTTTGCGCACCGCCTCCACTGTCGGCGGAAATTCGCCGGTCGCGAAGGCGTAGCGGATGTCGTCTCCCACCTTGCTCAGATAGCCGTTGTCGGCGAAGGTCAGAAATTTGATCGCGCCCGGCTGGCCGAGAATATTATAGCGCGCCTCGAATTCGGCGACACCCATAGACTGCCGAAACAGCACGGGCTCGATATCCTCGCCGTTGGGCACGGTCGAGAGCTGGAATACGCCGCCGCGCGCCGTCCACCAGTCCTGTTTCCATTCCACCGCCAGCCCATGTGTATAGCCCCAGGAATCGGCGGCGTAATCGAAGGCGCCCATCGTGTTGAAGGCGAAATTGAGAAAGCCGGTCGTGGGATCGTGCGCATAGACATTGTCGTCGAAGACGTCGCCCACGGCGAATTTTCCCAGCGTGACGATGATGCGATCCCGGTCCACACGGCCCGAAATCTGGTTTTGCGTCGACTCCAGAACTTCGTTGCGCCCGCCTTCATCCGACGAGGCTTCCGTGGCCGAGCCGTCAAGACCGATGATCTGGCGCAGGAAATAGCGCTGGAAGCGCATATAGGGCGCCGCGCGCCCCACCTTGGCGACCGCCCCGTCCACATAGGAGGCCGCGCCGACCGAATTGGCGAGGCCGTAACCAAGGTCGATCTCCGGATTGAGATAGACCGCGCCGCCGTCCCAAAGCCTGAGCCCCATGAAGATGTTGGAGGTCGAGCCAACATCGGCCTTTCCGCGCGAGGGAAAGCTGTTGGGACCATCATAGGCCGCCGGAAATTTGGGATAGGCCTGCGCGACGCCGGTCGTCTGGCCGTGGACGCTGTACTGCTCCTCCTTGTCACCTTCGTCGGCCCCGCCATTATGGCCGTTGTGCTGCTGCGAGCCGTATTGGATGGCGCCCTGGATCCTGTTTTCCTCGCCGAAATGATAATTGAGGCCGAATCGGGCGATATGGTTCTCGTTCCTGATCCGCGACGCATAGGCGTCGCCCGCCCCATCGTCGAAGATCTGCGTGTTGAGCGACTGGCTGAGGAACAGATATTCAGCGCGCGCTGACCAGTCGCGCGCGAAGGCATATTCGAACCCGCCGCCCAATGCATATTTCATGCGTGAAGATTGCGAGGAACCAGCGACAAAGTCCGTTCCCGCGATCGAGAGCGCGCCGGGGCCGCGCGCGCCGCCGGCCGCCACGCCGCCCGTCAGATAGACCAGCGCGCGATCAAAGGCGACGCCGGCGCGGCCGCGAAGACTGGCGAAGAACGTGGCGCTCGGCCAGAAATTCAAGGAAAAAAACGGTGATTGAGGATTGGCCGGAGAAGCTGGAAACGCGCCGACCGGCGGGCGGCGGCCGTCAAGGAGACTGAAATCCGTCTCCACCCCCCAGACGAGCCGCCCGCTTTGCCAGTTATAGCCTGCCTGCGCGCCGACGGCGACGCCCGGCCGCGTCAGCGAGGGGGGATAAAGATCATGGGCCGGCCCGTTTGAGCCGCTGATCGCTTGCAGGCGCTCCTGGCCGCGCAGCGGAAAGCCCGCCCCCAGGCTCGTGCCGAGGTAGAGTCCCGCCCAGTCGTAGGCCGGCGGCGCATCCGCGGCGGGCGCCGCGGCCGGCGCCATCAGGACGCAGAGCGACGCGCCGCGCATGACGCGCCGCGCCTGCGGAACGAGAGCCGCTCGTCGCATCGCTTTCATGTCAGACGTCTCGCGCAGCAACGGGCGTCCGGTCAATCACATGGTCGGTCAAGCCCTCGCTGTCCTCAATAAAACGCCTTTGTGTGACGCCTGTGACAGCCTGTGATCAACAGCGCGGCGCGCAACTGGCACGCTTCTTGTCTCCTCTTCCCATAGCGTGACGCCGGATCGCCCGAAATCAGTCGGCGGCCGGCCATAAGAGGAGCGTCGATCCGTGGACCTTCGCGTGGCGCAATTCGATGAAATGGGCGGCGCCGACGGCGCAACCCGCGTTCCCTATCAGAAACTTGCGCATTGGCTGGCCAGCGCGCCGCCCGAACTTCTCGCCTCGCGCCGCGAACAGGCCGAACTGCTCTTCCGGCGCATCGGCATCACCTTCGCCGTCTATGGCGCCCAGGAGGCCACCGAGCGGCTCATCCCCTTCGACATTCTGCCGCGCATCATCGCGCGCAGCGAATGGACGATGCTGGAGCGCGGCCTGGTGCAACGCGTCACGGCGCTCAACATGTTTCTCGCGGACATCTACGGGGCAGGCGAGATTCTCAAGGCCGGCAAGGTTCCGGCCGAACTGGTCTACCGCAATCCGGGCTATTGCCCGGAAATGGCGGGGCGGCGCGTGCCGCACAACGTCTATGTCCATATCGCCGGCGTCGACATCGTGCGGACCGACGATCACGGCTTCTATGTTCTGGAAGACAACGCCCGCACGCCGTCCGGCGTCTCCTACATGCTGGAGAACCGCGAAGTCATGATGCGGCTGTTCCCGGACCTCTTCGCCTTGCATCGCGTGGCGCCAATCGAGGACTATCCCGACGAACTGCTCGCGACTCTGCGCTCCGTCGCGCCGCTCCGCGCGGGCAATGAGCCGACCATCGCGCTGATGACGCCGGGCCAATATAATTCAGCCTATTACGAGCACTCCTTCCTCGCCGACAAGCTGGGCGTGGAGCTTGTCGAAGGGCGCGACCTCTTCGTCAAGGACGACATCGTCTACATGCGCACGACGGAAGGTCCGCGACGCGTCGACGTCATCTACCGCCGCATCGACGACGACTTCCTCGATCCGCTGACCTTCCGCCCGGATTCCGCGCTGGGGGTCGCCGGGCTGATCGGCGCCTATCACGCAGGCAATGTGACGCTCGCCAATGCAGTCGGCACCGGGGTCGCCGACGACAAGGCGATGTACACCTACATGCCCGACATCATCCGATTCTATCTCGGCGAGGAGCCGCTGCTGCAGAACGTCCCGACCTGGCGCTGCCGCGAGCCCGAGGCGCTGGCCTATGTTCTCGACCGCCTGGACGAGCTTGTCGTGAAGGAGGTGAACGGCTCGGGTGGCTACGGGATGCTCGTCGGACCGCACGCCTCGAAGGCGCAGATCGAGGAGTTCCGCGCCAAGCTCAAAGCGCAGCCCGACAATTTCATCGCGCAGCCGACCCTCGCGCTTTCGACCTGCCCGATTTCCGTCGCGCAGGGAATCGCGCCGCGGCATGTCGATCTGCGGCCCTTCGTGCTGCAGGGCGCCAATGGCGTGCGCGTCGTTCCCGGGGGCCTGACCCGGGTCGCCATGACCGAGCGGTCACTCGTCGTGAACTCCAGCCAGGGCGGCGGCACCAAGGACACATGGGTGATCGACGACGCCATCATGGGAGCCGCATGATGCTCGACGCTCTCAACGGGTTCGACGACGTCGAGCGGCGCAGCCACGACGCAGACGCCGCGCCCCGCCTCCCGGCGCCGCTGGCGACCATCAGCAAGGACATCAAGCGCGAGCGCGCGCAAACGGAACGTCACATGCTCTCGAGCACCGCCGACAATCTCTACTGGCTCGCGCGTTATATGGAACGCGCGGATTTCCTGGCCCGCGCCATAGAGGCGTCGCGCCGGCTCGCGGCCTTGCCGAAAGCCTATGGCGGCGCCGACACCGAATGGGAAAGCGTGCTGCTCTCCTCCGGGGCGGCGGCGGCCTTCGAACAGACCGGCAAGCCGGTCAATGAAGCCAATGTGGTCGAGTTCCTCACCTTCGCGCGCGAAAACCCGGGCTCGATTCGCAACTGCATCGAATTTGCGCGCACCAACGCGCGCGCCGTGCGCACCGCGCTGACGGTGGAGATGTGGGAGGCGATCAACGGCGCCTATCTGGAGATGAAGGCGATGGAGGCGCGACGCGGCGCCTGTTCCGGCGACGAGCTCGGGCGCTTCCTCGAATTCGTCAAGCAGACCTCGCTCACCTATGACGGCGGCGCCTATCGCACCATGCTGCGCAACGACGCCTACTGGTTTTCGCGCGTCGGCCTTTTTGTCGAACGCGCCGACAATACGGCGCGCCTGCTCGATGTGAAATATCACGTGCTGTTGCCGGAGAAGGAGCTCATCGGCGGTTCGCTCGATTATTTCCAGTGGTCGGCGATCTTGCGCGCGGTGTCGGCGCACACCGCCTATCACTGGGTCTATCGCACCAGCATGAAGCCGTGGCTCGTCGCCGACCTCTTGATTCTGCGCCCGGAAATGCCGCGCTCGCTGATCTCCTGCTACGAGAGCATCGTCCGCAACCTCGACAATCTCGCGCGCGCGCATGGCCGCCAGGGCGTTTCGCAGCGTCAAGCGCGCAGCATGTACGGGAAGCTCGAAACGCTCACCATGGAAAGCGTCTTCCAGGGTGGGCTGCATGAATTCGTGCAGAGCTTCATCAGCGAGAACAACCGTCTCGGCGCGCTGATTTCGGAGCAATATCTCTTCTGACGCGCGCGGTCCGCGCGTTTCATCCAGACAGCTTCCGGCGCGCCTGGCGAATGTCGCGCCGGCGCTCACGATTTTTCCGTCAGGCCTTCCAATCATGCGCATCCGTATCCGGCACGAAACACGCTACCGCTACCTGGAGCCCGCGAAATCGGCGATCCAGCATGTGCGGCTGACGCCCCGCAATTTCGACGGACAACATGTGAAACAGTGGCGAATCGACGTCGACCGCGATTGTCGGCTGATCGGTTCCGAAGACGCCTTCGGCAATCTCGTGCATCGTTTCACGGCCGATGGCCCGCTCGAGTCGATCACGACCATGGTGGAAGGCGAGATCGACACGTTCGATACGGCCGGCGTCGCCTCCGGCGCGCTGGAGCGCTTTCCGCCGGCGCTCTATCTCCGGCAGACGCCGCTGACGGAGCCTGGCCCCGAGATCGTCGCGTTCGCCCGCGCCGCCACCGCGCGCGAGACCAGCGCGCTGGGGGCGCTGCATGCGTTGCTCGCGGCCATCCACGAGAAAATGACCTTTGATACGGACGCGACCCACGCGGCCACGACAGCGGCCCAGTCCTTCGCTCAGGGCAAGGGCGTCTGTCAGGATTTCGCGCATCTGTTCATCGCCTGCGCCCGCGCCATCGGCGCGCCCGCGCGCTATGTCAGCGGCTATTATCTGCGCAGCGACGGGGACGAGCAGGTCGCGGGACACGCCTGGGCCGAGGCCCATGTGCCGGACCTGGGTTGGGTCGGCTTCGATCCGGCGCATGGCGTCTCCCCCGGGGAACGCCATGTGCGTCTCGCCGTCGCGCTGGACTATCTGAGCGCGGCCCCGATCCGCGGCGCGCGAGCTGGCGGCGGCGGCGAAGTGATGGACGTCCGGGTCCGCGTCGCGGGGACGCAGAGCCAGAGCCAGTCGCAATAGGCCGCCATTGGTCCGAAATGATCATGCGAGCCGCGGTCCGGAGAGACCGGATCGCGGCTCGAAGCCCTCAGGCCGCCACCCGATCCTCCTCGACCGAAGGCTCGGCGGTCGACGGCGAGGCGCCGGCGGACGCATCGGTCCAGCGCAGGCCCATGTCGCCATAGCTCAGGCTCGCGGCCCCATGCCGCTGAAGCGCCTCGATGACGCGGGGCCAGACGCCCTTTTTCTCCCATCGGTGATATCGCGTATAGGTTGTATACCACTTGCCGAATTCCGCCGGCAGATCGCGCCAGGGCGAGCCCGTGCGCGCGATCCAGAACACGCCTTCGAGAAACAGGCGGTTGTCCCGTCCGTGGCATCCCGGATCTCCCTCTTTTCCGGGGAGAAGCGGCGCTACGGCGCTCCAAAGTTCGTCGGTCAAAATTTTGTCAGCCACTCAGCCCTCCATTTGATCGTCCTGTCGGACCAGCCCCCTGGTCCAGGATGTTGCGATCCGCCCGCGTGGAAAAAATCCATTTGGGCGCGGTCGGCGTGCAACCTTTCGCAAATCAATCCTGAGCTAATGCTACCCTAGGTTGTGTTCTTGTCAACATAAGCTTTGCCGTAAAAATTTGGTTAACCCGTAGAGGAAAGCTCGTAAAATCTCCTCTTGCGAAGAAGAAGGGCGCTTGGAGGCGACGGCCGCTTGCGACTCGCGCCGGGCTGTGGCACAAGGCGCTCGTCCGCGCGGCCTCGGGCCGCAAGCGGAAACCAGCGCTGCAGTAGCTCAGTGGTAGAGCACTCCCTTGGTAAGGGAGAGGTCGAGAGTTCAATCCTCTCTTGCAGCACCATTCTTCCCGCTATTTTTCAACCAGCGGGACCCCCCCCCGTCCCTTTGCCCCTCATACGTGGACAGACGAGGAAACGCCCCAACAAATCGCGGGAAACCTGGGGGATCATGTTCGCGTCGCGTTTTCGCAGACGTCGAAAGGTTTCGGAGCGGATTCGATGCAGAGTTCCGCTCTGCCCTGCCTCGATGGATATTTGCGCTTCTTCGTTCCTCGGCGCACCATTCGCAATAAGGCTATAAATCAGTCCCTGCCGTTAGAGCCTCGCACAGCATGCGAGGCTTTTCTCACTCATCGCCGCTTGATCCACGGCGCGCGCCAACGGCGTTGGGACGCATCGTCCTGCTGTTTTGGGCCGGGTCTGACGGCGTCCGATCAGGTCGACTGGACGGCGTTGCTTGCGCATACTGCAACCGACAGCGCCGCAATGCAGTCGCCCGACGACTCGCAGGTTTTCTTGATGACCAGCCGGGCGCAGGCTCGAACAAGCGACCCGGTCACAGACAGATCGCCGGCTTTCCATTGATCTCCTGAACCTGCCAGCCCGCGCTTCCCTGCTTCCGGATCCAGCCCCGCTCCTCAAGCGACTCGAGCTTTCGACGAACGGTTTCCTTCGGAATATCCAGCTTGTGCGCCAAATCAGAGAGCTTGAAGGTCTTCGGCTCGGGCGCGTCGCCGGCGTAGGAAAGCGCGTCTCGCAAATATTGGCGCTGCATGAGGGCGAGGATGAGCGTTTCCTGAATATCGTTGTCGAAGAGTTCGCAAAACTCCGACAGCATGGAGACAAGAAGAAGCACCGCGTTAAAGTCTATAACGCCGCACGCGCCCGACTCCGGTCCCCGATGACTGAGCTCTCGCAGTTTCACGAGCGAGAGAGCGGTAAGATCAAGCGCGGCCATGTTACAATTCCCCTCTTGCCCAGAGAATGATGGTCATGGGCGAGGTTATGTCAGGCGCACGCGGGCCGAAAAGCTTGGCCGTTGAATTATCTGGAGCTGTCCGGTCTCGCGAAAAGTCAGCATAAGCACATAGTCGGTCGAGGCTTTCCCAAGAATCAGCCAAACTGTGGGAGCCCAATTTGGGCGCTGATAATGGTCAAGATCAAGATTGCAAGGCAAAGCTCTAGCCTTTCAATCTTGACCTTCGCTATTGGCTCAGCGTCGCGGGAGGCTGAGAATGTAACGCCCTCCGGCGCGCTTCGGCAAACCGACCCGACATGCGGCGGTCATGCCCGGTCTCAGTCCATCAGACCGGGAATCGCTTCAGAGACCGGGGCCCGGCGCGCCCGCGCCCAGGCCCGGCCGAACGCCAACTCCGCGCGCGCCGACGCCAACGCCACGCTGAAGTCCGACGCCCGGCGCGCCTGCGCCGAGGCCGGGGCGAACGCCGACGCCCGGCGCGCCCGCGTCGGGCACAGCCACCGCTGTCGGACCCGGCTTGATTGGCCTGCGCACAAAGACCGCTTCGGCGGCCGCCTCGCTCGCAAGGGCGGTGACGAGCCCCGCACAGAGAAACAGTTTCAGATAGGCCTGCATGATGGCTCCAGTCGAGCTGCGGGAGGCGCGAACATCGCACAAGTTCATATCGTATTTGAATAATTTCGCACCGACAAGCTTTGGTCCGCGCGCCTCGGCCCATGCGCGGCGCGCGGCTTCACCGACACACCACGGGGATGCTCTTGCCACCCTCCGGCGGATAGGAAAATTGCGCACGGCACTCGTTCATGCCCAGAGACGCGACGAGTTCATTGTCCGGCTCCGGGTTCGGCGCCCACAGGCGGCCGTCATAGCCAACGATCAGCGCTTCTCCGGAATTGGCGACGGTCACGCGCGTTCCGGCCGGAAGAAAGGCGCCCTTCTCGTCCCGGACGATCACGACGACGCCGGATTGGCGGCGCTTGCCGGCGAAATCCACGGCGACGCCGGCGCCGCGCGCGGGTCGAACGACATGTTCCGACTCGGCGACCATGCGATCGATGGGCAGGGTCTTCACGTCGATCGCCAGCCGATTCTGCTCGAAGGCGCGCAGATTGGGCACCAGCAGCGTGCCCAGCATGTTCGTCCGCCCGACCGGCCGGTTCTCGGACAGCACCAGAACGTCCGGCGCGCCCGCGTTCACCAGCGCGAAAGCGTCGCTGATGCGATTGCCGAGACCAACGCCGGCGCCCCAAATGGCGGCCAGCGCGCCTTCCGCTTCGGCGTAGCCGCCCAGCCGCCGACCCATCTGGGACGCCCCGGCCTCGACCCGACCATATTCATGACGGTATCCGAGCGAGGCCTCACGATAGGCGCCCGAGCCCTGAGGCCCCGCGTTGCGCACGCGCCACCCCCAGGCGCCCGGCTCCTGTCCAATCGTCCGCCCGGCGTCGACCATCAGCAGCGGATTCTTGTCGCGCATGGCGAAGGACGAGGAGATCGAGCTCCCGTCCGTCTTGCCGAGCGGCATGGAAAATCCGGCAAAGACGCTGCGCTGCCAGGGATTCTTGAAATCATAGGTGACCGCGACATAGCCCGTGATCGAGTCGAAGAAGGTGCGCGTCGCGCCGACGCTGACCATCTGCGAGTTGAGCGCGCCTGGCCCCTGGGACACATTGGCCAGCGCGATATTGATCATGGTCTTGTCGTCCAGGGGCAAGGGAAAGCTGACAGAGGCGCGGTCCAGCGCCCGGGCGGGCCGCTGACTATTGTAGAAGGCGCGCGCGTAGCCCTGGAAAGAGCCCCCCGAAAAGGCGTTGGTCGGGTAATATGGATAATAATTATAGGGGAAGCTCAGGGAGAGAAACTGCCCGTATACGTTGGTGTTGGGCGAGGTGACGGAAACGAGATCGTTGTAAAGGCCGAACGAGCGCTGCGACGACAGCGACACGGTCACTCCGAAGAGACGCGTTTCGAGACTGCCGTAGACAAGGGCGCCGATGTCGCCGCGCCAGTAGCTCGCGCCGCCAGCGAGAGTCATCACCGCGCGATCGAGGATGCGCAGATTTGCGCCCGCGCTCGCATTGCCGAGCCCCGAGGACGAGGTTTCGCCATGCGCCTCGAGCGTCGCCCAGTCCGCGACGCCGCCGCGCAAGGAGCCCGACGCGACCGCCGTGCGTGCGTAATGATCGGACTGAAGCGCGTAATACTGCCGCGGGAAGCCGGCCTCGAAGGACCAGTCCCACAACCCTTTCCTCAGAATTTTGCTGCTCACGACGAAAGGCGTCGCGGTCTCGATGATCCGGCCGGTGGCGTCGCGGGTCACGATGCGCGTCGTCCCATTGCCCGAGACGGGAATGCCGCTGATGCGGTACGGGCCCTCGTCGACCGGTTGCGACAGCGCGAGCGTATTGCTGACGTAGACGTCGACCGTAGTCGGCGCCGCCGCGGAGCCGCTGATGGACGGGAGCGCCGCCGTGATCAAATCCGGCCGCAGGCCGAAATTGCGCTGCGCCTGCACGCCGCCCAATCGCGCCGGCCGCGCCCAGGCCGGTCCCGACGTGATCGTGTCGCCGACGACATAGTTGATCATCCGCTCGGGGTCGGCGTACGTCCAGTTGGTGTCCAGACGCACCTGCGTGAATCGGTTCGCGAGGGTGGAGCCCACGATCGCGCCCGATTTCACGGTGCCATATTCGGAGAACACACGGCCGTCGAGAAGGATCGACCCGCCCTGATAATCAATGCCCCCGCGCGGGTCCTTCATCACCGATGTGCGCAGATGATAGTTGAGCACGCCGCCCAGTGAGGCCTCGAGCGACGATGGTTGCGCCGCCTCATGACTCGGGAGCCCCTCATACACGCGCTCGGCCAGGGCGCCCTGCGCGAGAGTCCGCCGAATTTTCTGCGCCGGTTCGTCATAGTCATAGGTCAGGCCGTCGATGTCCGCGAGCGCGATCTCCTCTTGCGGATCGCCCTGCCCCGGCGCGCGCACGCCGATTCCCTCGAGTTCGGCGCGCGTCGAGGCGAGGCGCCCATCGCCGCCCAGCACGAATTCAGCAATAAGATTGCGCGGGCGGCCGTTCAGGATGACCTCGAGTTGCAGCGACCTCCCGGCAGCCGCGAGAGGCGCCTGCCCCTCCTGCGCCGCGGCCGCAATGGGCGCGGCCGTCAGCAGACCTATCAGGAGCGACAGGAAAAAACGGGTCCTGGCGGGCGCGTCAGTGATCTGCAACCGTCGCGGCATCGATCGGACCCTGATCGCTCTCGGCGATCACCGTCGCCGAGCCGCCCGAAAACCCTTTCGTCGGGGGCGAGGTGAACTCGACCTCGGAATGCCCGAGCGCATAGCCGATGAGCCCTCCCCCGAAAGACACGGTCGCGCCCTTGGCGTCTCTCAACTTGAGCGACGAGATGCGCACGTGCTGATCCCCGTCGTTACGCAGTTTGAGAACAATGCGGCCATTGTTCTTGTGGAAGCTCCAGACGAGATTCGGCGGCGCGCAGTCGGCGTTGCTGAAAAAGACCGGGATCGAATAACGCATCGCGAGCGTGATGTTGCTGGACGGCCTGGAGTTGGGCGCCGGCAATTCATCCACGATCAGGCGATACGCTTCTTCCTGCGTCACGGGCGTCGGATCGGTGCGCACGATGCGCACAGTGTAATTCTGTCTGGAGGACAGCTCCGCGAGCGGCGGGCTCGCCACGACGGCGTCGGTCTCTTCGTAGACGTCATGACCATCGACCTGACGCCACCTGTAGATGCGCAATTGCGCCGACAGAGGGCGCTCGTCGATGTTTTGCAAGGTGACGGACGACGTCGTGCCCGGCGCCGCCACCGTCACCGACACGGGCGAGACCTGCAACGCCGCGCCCGACGCATCGCCCATCACGGCAAGACCCAGCAGTCCCGAATAGACTAACGTCGCATATTTCATATCGCCTCCATTGGGATGGTTTCTTTTGACGGCGCCTCGCAGCCGCATCGCCGTCCGGCCCCCACCGCGACGGCCGCAACCGCCGGCGCTGTCGCCGGCCGCGCCGATTGACTTCCCCGCTTCATCTTCAGTTTCCTGCAACAGGACGCTCCCGAAGATTCCTGTTGACAGTTAAGCTCAAGTTTTTAAGGCCGGGTTAAGCATGTTGATCATTTTTGCGCGCGCGGCGCTTGACAACGATCCGCGCGAGGCGGCGGTCCTGCTGCATCCATCCAAGGAGACGCCTGCGGGCGCGACGCGTCGTCGCGATCCGTGAGGCGAGACTTCAGTGTGAATGGGTCAATACGAGACGACGATCTGGACGACGTCGGAAAACACGCCAGGCCGGTAATTCTGCAACGGCACGACGCCGGCGCCCCGGAAAATCTGGTTGCCCCCGGCGCCGACGCCGGAGACGGTGTTGGCGAGATCCCAGGGGGCATTCTGATAGGTCAAAGTGTAAGTAACGTAATTGCCCGCGGCCGACTGCATCCTGCGGGTTCCGCCGGCGAAATGAGAGCCGTCCCCCAGACCGACGCGATAGGGGACGCCGCGCGTGCATTTGACGGCGATCTGAAGCGTCCGGGAAATCTGGGCAGATATGATGGTGAAGGCGCCGAATGCGAGATTGCCTTGCGCCGAGGCGACGCAGGAGGTGATGATGTCCATGCTCACATTGAACGGCCGCGTGATGGATTGCAGCGCGATGGCGGCGTTGCAAGAGCCGGCGAACATCACGGATGTCAGAAAACATCGAAGGCCGCCGCGCATTCTTTCGCTCCGTTTTGAGCGCGCCGATGGGCGATCACGGCTTGTGAGGAGAGAACATCTTTTACAGGGCTTCAACGCGAGCGCATCTGATCGCGCGAGAAGCGCCAGGCGCGGACTTGGGGCCGCGCCCGGCGTTTGAGGTCGACTGCGTCAATAGGTGACGACCACCTGGACGACGTCCGAATAGCTGCCGGGCGCAACCGACTGCTGCGGCACGCGGCCCTTCACGGTGAACGTCTGGTCGACGCCCGTACCGGTGCTGCTCACCGTGCTGGTCGACGTCCAGGGAGAGTTGTCGGGCTTGAGAAGCTCGTAGGTGATGAATTTCGTGTTGTCCGCGGCATTGACCATACGGCGGGTGGGGCTGAGGAAATTATTGCCGTCCCCAAGGCCAATCTGATACGCCGTGCCCTGCGTGCATTTGACGGTCAGCGACGAATTCTGCGTGACGTCGGCGCTCATGATGCCCGACGAACCAAACGCCAGATCGGTGGCGGCCGAGATCGCGCAAGCGGCGTTGATCGTCATGGTGACGTTGAACTGACCCGTCACCGTGGTGACCGCCCCAGCGACGTCGCAACTGCCCGCAAAGATTCCCGCCGCCAGAATAATACGCAATGTTTTGTGCATGTTTCACTCCTGTCAACCGCGCTCTCGAAGCGTCGTGTTTACAGTTAAGCTGAAGCATTTAAGGCAGGGTTAACCCAAAAAGAAAATTTCAGGCGGGCGCGCCGTCGCCGTCTCCCGTCAGGCCTTGACACATCATTTTTAGAGAAGGGCCGCGCGGCGGCGCCCCTGTCACAGCGACAGATAAAACCAGGTCACAACAGCCGCGATCATCACAACCGCCATCATCAGCGCGGCGGCGATCCACACCCTGAACAGTTGCACTGCGGCGGGCAGCGCGGCGTTCCTTTTTGTCGCGCGGATATAAATGGCAATGAGAAAGACGGCGACGAAGCAGATGTAGAGGGAGATCAGCGCGGTTGCCTGCGCGCTGTAGGCTTGCGCCGCTTCCGCCGATGGCGCGCCGTTGAAGATCGCGACGACCAGGTCCTTGAGCGAAGCTCTCACGGGCGGCCGCTCCCCGCTTCGTCACACAGGCTTGTCTTTTCGGCGCCGCATGACAAACTGCGATGATTGAGCCGGGACATCATGGCATGCGTGCACACCCCCTCTCTCCGCTTGTCGCGTTTCTGCTGTGCGCGTCGCCCGCGCTGGCCGAATGGCGCCTTGCCGGACAGGACGACTTCTCGACGATCTATTATGATCCCGCCTCGCGTCGCCTGCTCGCCGGTGGCGTGATCGTCCTGCGCGCGCTCACCGATTACGATCCCGCATCGGCGCAGGCGACGCCGTTCGGGCTTTCGGAGAAAGGCCTCTCCGAAATCGAGACGGCCGTCTTCGATTGCGCCAAGGGCGCCTATCGCTCGGAGGGCGGAAGCTGGTTTGCGGGGCATATGGCGACGGGCTCCGTCAGAAGCGACTATCCCGGAAAGCCCGGGTGGTCGAAAGTTCCGTCCTTCTATGCAAGCCTCCTCGCGAGAGCCTGCGCAGGCGAATGAATCAGTCGATGAAACGGCCGGCGGCGTCGGGCAGGCTGAAGCCCGCGTCAATGACGTAATAGGCTCCGATGACCGCGAGCCCGAGATAGGCGAAGCGCCCGGCGTAAGGGATGAGCGTCGCCAGAAAGACGCCGATCAGCGCCAGCCACCAGGACAGGCCGAACCAGCGCATGAGCGTGACCACGCTCAAGGGGATGGCGAGCAGCGAGAGCAGAAAAAAGGCGGCGCCGAGCGCCATGCCGATCGGCTTTTGCAGGTGCTGCGGAATCTTGTCGAACATGCGTCGGGCTGTCCTCCCGGCGGCGACTGTAGGAGGAAGCGGCGCGGCGGCATAGCGCCGCCGTGGCCGCGATCCCGCCAAAATTCGCCAGGAGCCCATCAGGCCGGGCGGGGCGTCATCCAGGCGACAATGGCGCCGCCGGGCTCGGCGAGCACCGCCATGCGGCCGACGCCGGGGATATCGAACGCATCCTTGCAGATGCGCGCGCCGGCCGTGACGGCCTTGCGCAGACGCGCGTCGACGTCGTCGACGGCGATATAGGTCATCCAGTGCTCGGGCGCGCCCTCGAAGGCGGCGCCCTTCATTTCAAACATGCCGCCGACGCGCGCCGCGTCCGACAGGATGATCCAGTAGGTCATGTCGGGCATGGTCATCGCTTCATAGCGCCAGCCCAGTGTTTCCGCATAGAATTGCTGGGCGCGCGCCACATCGTGGACGTTGAGCTCGCTCCAGCACACGACGCCATGCGTCGCCGGCGTTTGATCGGCCATCTTTCCCTCCCCGCGCCGCCCTCTCGCAGGCAGTTTAGCCATTGGCGGCGCACTGTCGATTGCGCCTTTCGAAAGGGCGTGGCCGGTTCGGAGCAACGCGCGTCAGGGCGCGTTCGAGAGGCTCTTGCGGATCTCGTCGAATCCCAGGCGGCGCGCCACCAGCCAATCGAGGACGCGCGCGGGCAGCAGGCGCTGCACGATCGAACCGAAAGCGCGCTTCCCCAGCACGGAGATCCGCAAGGGCGGGCGCGGCGCGGTCAGCGCGCGATAGACGGCTTCCGCGACATGTTCCGGGCCGACGGCGGCGCGGCCGTTCTCCACGGCCCATTTCTGGACGCGCCGCGCCGCCGGGCCGTAGATCGTGTCGTCGAAGGCGCCGAAGCCGGCGTCCTCGGCCTTGTCCCAGATCGGCGTCGAGATCATGCCCGGCTGTATGACGATCACCTTGATCCCGTAGGCCATGAGTTCGCGGCGCAGCGCGTCGGACAGGCCTTCGAGAGCGAATTTGGAGGCGTTGTAGGAGCCGAAGAACGGCTGCGCGACGCGGCCCGCGACCGAGCTCATGTTCACGATGCGCCCGGGCGGCCCGCCCTGCGGCGCCCGGGCGCCGAGGAGCGGCGCGAAGGCCTGGATGACCTGCATCTGGGCGACGACATTGACTTCGAGCTGGCGTCGCAGCTCGCTGATCGGCACATGCAGCAGCGGTCCCGGCACGGCGACGCCGGCGTTGTTGACCAGTCCGGCGAGCGTCCGGCCGCCGAGCCAGGCCTCGACCTCCTGCGCGGCGCGCGCCACGGCCGCGCCGTCGGTCACGTCGAACAGCAGCGGAGCAAAATTTTCGCCGAATTGCGCGGCGTGACGCTTCGCGTCGGCCTCCTTGCGAACGGAGCCGAAGACGAAGAAGCCCCTTTCAACGAGCAGCCTGGCGCAGGCCTCGCCAATCCCCGTCGACGCGCCGGTGACGACCACCGCCTGTTTCACGTCCTCGCTCATTCGACATTCCCCCTGCGTTCGAGAAGGCGCGTCAGCGCCTCGACCGTCGAGGCGTCGGCCCGTCCGTCGACGCATTGCGGCCGGTAGTGGCGCTGAAACGCCGCGACGGCGGTGACCGTGTCCTCGTCATAGATCCCGGTTTCGATGAGCTTGTAGCCGAACCGGTTAAGCCGCCGTTGCAGCCGCGCGACAGCCTCGCCCGACATGTCCCGCTCCATCGCCGCGCCGCCGACGGGCGCGGTCTCGACGCAGACGCCGATCCCGGCGCGGGCCAGCGTGGTCCAGGGGAAAAACTCTCCGGGGTCGGTCTTGCGGCGCGGCGCAATGTCCGAATGGGCCAGCACGCGCTCGGGCGCGATCCCGCGCCGCTGGCAGACATCCCGCGCCAGCGCGATCACCGCGTCAATCTGCGGCTGCGGGTAGGGACGCGGATCAATGTGGCCCGGATGCACAATCTCGATTCCAATGGACGCCGAATTCAGATCGATTTCCCCGGCCCAGTAGCTTTGGCCGGCGTGCCAGGCGCGCCGCTCCTCCGGCACGAGCTGCAACACGCGCCCGTCGTCCTCGACGACATAATGGGCCGAGACTTCATGGATCGGCGAACAGAGGAGTTCGAGCGCCCCTTGCGACGTCGGCATGCCCGTATAATGCAGCACCAGCGCGGAAATCGGGCGCGTGCGCGGGCCGTGGTTGGGCGAGGCGAGAACCTCCGCCCGGGCGTAATCGGGACGAAACCGCCGCGTCAGCTCCGGCGCGTCGCGCCAGGGGGCGGTCGCCGCGACCCATTCGACGGCGCGTGACGGGGGGTCGGCGGCGCGCAGGACGTCGGTGACGACGCAGGCGCTATCCGCCCCTGCCGCGAGCGCGAGACAGGCGCGCCCCGGCGTCAGGCCCCCGATGGCGACGAGGGGGATGTCGCCCATGCGCTGCTTCCAGACCGAAAGCCTTCCCAGCCCCTGCGGCGCAAATCTCATCTGCTTCAGCAGCGTCGGCCACACAGGTCCGAGCGCCACGTAATCGGGCGAAACGGACAGGGCCCGCTCGAGCTCCGCCTCGTCATGGGTGGAGACGCCGAGACGGACGCCGTGACGGCGCAGGGCCGGAAGGTCGGCGGCGTCGAGATCCTCCTGCCCCAGATGAACGAAGTCGCAGCCTTCGTCGATCGCGAGCCGCCAGTAGTCATTGACGACAAGGTGCGCGCCCGCCGCGCGGCACAGATCGCGCGCGCGCTGGATTTGGGCGCGGACCTCCGCCTCCGGGCGATCCTTCACCCGCAACTGCACGAGCTTCACCCCGAGCGGCAGCAGGCGCGGCAGCCAGTCCGAATCATCGACGATCAGATAGAAGGGATCGAGGCTCTGTGCGATCAAAGGGGGCTCCTGGAGCGCGGGCGCGGACAGGCGTTCGGCCGGGAATGGCGGGTTGAGGGGGATGCCCCCCGAAGCCTCGTTCAGGCGGCGCCCCCGAAGGGACGGCCGATCACCGGCGTCGAGGGCTCGGCCATGTCGCGGGGCGTCATGGCGCCGGCGCGAAACGCCAGCCGTCCGGCCTCGACGGCCTGGCCAAAGGCTCGGGCCATCGTCACGGGATCGCCGGCGCGCGACACCGCCGTATTGAGCAGCACGGCGTCATAGCCCATCTCCATCACCGCGGCCGCATGGGAGGGCGCCCCCAGCCCCGCGTCGACGACGAGGGGAACGCCGGGAAAATGCGCCCGCAGCGCCCGCAGCGCGAAGGGGTTGTTGACGCCCCGCCCCGAGCCGATCGGCGCCGCCCAGGGCATGAGCAGGCCGCAGCCGGCGTCGAGGAGCTTTTCGGCCACGACCAGATCGTCCGTCGTGTAGGGGAAGACCCTGAAACCGTCCGCCGCCAGCGTCTTCGCCGCCTCGACGAGGCCGAAGACGTCGGGTTGCAGCGTGTCCTCCTCGCCAATGACCTCGAGCTTGATCCAGTCGGTTTCGAACACCTCGCGCGCCATTTGCGCCGTGGCGATCGCTTCCTTCGCCGTGCGGCAGCCGGCCGTATTGGGGAGCACCCGCACGCCGGCCGCGCGGATCAGGCTCCAGAAGCTCTCCCCGGCGCGCGAGCCGCCCGCCTCGCGGCGCAGCGAGACGGTGACGATCTCGCAGCCCGACGCGTGAATGGCGTCGCCGAGAATCGCGGGCGACGGGAAGCGCGCCGTGCCGAGCAGGAGGCGGGAGCGCGATGCGACGTCGTAGAGCGTCAGCAGGTCGGTTGGCGGCATCGGCTCGACCCTCAGCCGCCCTGCCGGGGCGTGACGATCTCGACGGCGTCGCCTTCCTGCAGCAGGGTCTGTTCACGATCCCTGTCGCGCACGAATTCCTGGTTCACCGCCGTGCCGATTTTCTGGTTCTCGTAGCCCAGTTCGCGCAGCAGCGCCTCCAGCGTGGTGGCGTTAACCTCCCGCGGGCGCCCGTTCACCTGAATCCGCATCCATGACCTCCGGAAAATAGGCCCCGCGCACCACTGCTTCCGCAGCGCGGCGCGCCAGCGCCGGAGCGAGCAGGAAGCCGTGCCGGTAGAGCCCATTGATATAGACCGTCCGGCCGCGCCGGATAAGGCGGGGGAGATTGTCTGGAAAGGCCGGCCGCACGTCCGAGCCCGTTTCGACGATTTCCGCCTCGGCGAAGGCGGGGTGAATGGCGAAGGCCGAGTTGACCAGCTCCACCACCGAGCGCGCCGTCACCCGCGCGCGCTCCTCATTCTCGATCATGGTCGCGCCGACCATGAACAGCCCCTCCCCGCGCGGCACGACATAGACCGGGCGGCGCGGATGCAGCATGCGCACCGGCCGCGCGAGCGAAATCTCCGCGCTGCGCAGCAGGATCATCTCGCCCTTCACGCCCCGCAGTTTGGGCAGCGCGTCGCGGGCGAAAAAGCCGCGGCAGTCGATTGTCCAGTCCGGGCGGGTCGTCAGCGCCTCGGGCTCCTGCCCGAACCGCAGCGTCACATTCTCCATTTCGGCCAGACGCGCCGCGAGCGCGGCCATGGTGGCGCGCGGATCGAGATGGGCCTCCTGCGGGAAGAACAGGGCGTCGTCGAAGCGTCCTTCGAGGTCGGGCTCGAGCGCCGCGATCCCGGCCGCGTCGAGCCGCTCGTAATGATCCGTGCGGCGGGCGAAATCGAAAAGCTCGGCGCGCTCGCGCGGCGGAGCGACGACCAGGCTGCCCGCCACCGTGGCGGCCGGCGCGTCGCGTGTCCAGAACTCCAGCGCCTCGCGGCCAAGCTCGGCGACGATCGGCTCGGCGCTTTCGAGTTCGCACCATGGCGCGATCATGCCGCCCGCGAAGCGCGAGCAGCCCAGCCCGGCCGCCGTCTGGCGCTCGACGAGTTCGACCGCGACGCCCTCACGCGCGAGCATGAAGGCGGCGCAGAGTCCGGCGACGCCGGCACCGATCACCCGCGCGCGCATGGCCCGCCCCTGAAGCGTGAAAAGCGAAACACCATCCCTCCGCCAGCATTTGAACTGGATCAGGTTCTAAGGGTCGCGACGCCCGGCGCCCCTGTGCGACGCCCCCGCAGCCTCTCAGCCCCGTGGCGGCGTCGCACGCCGCCGGGAGGGGCTCCCCCGGCGGGCGCAAGAGTCGCGCGAAACGCCCCGTCCCGTCAAGCGCCGCGTCGGACGGCCCGGCGGCGGAGATTGGCGCGTCTGTGGCCGCCTGCGCCCTTGCAAGAAAGAGAGGGATGGCCCACCTTCCGGCAGAACGCGCGCCATAAACAACAGGCAGGCGCGCACATAGGGGAGAGAAAACAGATGTTTTTTGCCATCAGGACGGGCGGCCTCCGCCTCGCGCTGGCGTCGGCGCTCGTCGCCGGCGGGCTCAGCCTTTCCGCGCCGGCCCAGGCCGCCAAGCTCGGCCCCTATTTCCCGATCCCGAATGGCTTCAACCTGAACGGGGTCGCCCGCGACGCGCTGTTGAACATTCAGGCGAGCTGGCTCAGGAACGGCCTGGACAATCTCGAAAAGGCGAAGAAAGAGGCCGAGGCCGCCTTCGAGAAGGACAAGAGCCCGGCGACGGAGGCCAAGGTCAAGGATCTCGACAAGCAGATCGAGGAGACCAGGGCCGAGATCGCCGTCGCCTCCGACACGACGCCCGGCGAGTCCCAGAAGGCGCGCAAGGACAAGCTCCTGACGAACGTCAATCAGTGGATCAACGAGCTCGATCACATGGCCACGGAGCAGATGAAAATCGCCATCATGTCCGATGGCGGCGCGGCCATGACCGCGGAGAAGATGAACCAGCAATATTCCCAGTTCGCCGACGATCTTCAGCACGCCAAGCGCGATCCGAGCGTCGAAAACTGGGGCAAGTGACGCCAGGCTTCAACGCAGACCCGTCCTCCTCCGGGAGGGCGGGCTCCGCCGCCTGACGCGCCGAGAGGTCAGCGCACCGGGGCGGAGACGAATCCGAAGGCGACGCGGGTGAGCATGTCATTGCCGAAGCGCTCTTCCGCGCGGCGCACGGTCTGGCCGCCGAGGCTGCGATAGAAGGCCAGCGCCTTCTCATTGTCGGCGAGCGCCCAGACAATGGTCGACAGATAGCCGTGCTCGGCCAGCTCCCGCCGCGCCGCGCCGAACAGACGCTGTCCGAGGCCGACCCCCTGATATTGCGGCGAGAGGTAGATTTCGAAGATTTCGCCTGAATAGGGCATGGACGGCACGCGGTTGCGCCCATAGGTCGAATAGCCCGCGATCCTGTTGTCGAAGTCGAGCACCAGCAGGCCCGTCCCTCGCTCGATGGCCGACAGCCACCACGCCGGACCCCGCCGCGCGATCATCTTTTCGAGTTCGACTCCCGGAATCACGCCGCGATAGGCGTCGCGCCAGGACGCGTCATGGACGCGGGCGATTTCCTCGGCGTCGCCGGGTCGGGCGTGGCGAATGGAGAAAGCGGTTTTGACCATGGAGGGATGTTAGGGCTCATGTCGGCGCCAGGGCAAGAGCCCCCATCGGCCAAAAACGATAAAAAACAAATGCGGTAAGGCTTAACTTTTCTTAATGTCCGAAGAGCCTTCCTGGCGCCGTGCGATTGGGCGGCCTTGCGGCTTGCCTGAGCGGGCGGCTTTGCCTATCCTTGGGCGATCCGGCTTTCCGCCGTCTTGCGAGGACTTCGAATCGTGGCCGTCGCCGCCGCCACAGACAGAGCCGACACTGCGTCCGCGTTGCGCGTCGCGACGCTCGAGACGCGCTTGCGCGCGGGCCTGCTGCTGCTTCGTCGCCCCTGACCGCCCGCAGGGTTCGCGCCCAGGCCGTCAGGGGATCAGACGCAACCACGATCACGCCCGAGACGGGCGCAAGCAGCTTTCAGGAAGTTTCCGACATGACCCATCCCGCGAACGGCTCCAAGGACAGCGAGCGCGTCGTCATTTTCGACACGACCCTGCGCGACGGCGAACAATCGCCCGGCGCCTCCATGACGCTGGAAGAAAAGCTGGAGGTCGCCGACCTCCTGGACCAGTTGGGCGTCGACATCATCGAGGCGGGCTTTCCCATCGCCAGCCCCGGCGATTTCGAGAGCGTCGCCGAGGTCGCGCGGCGCGTGAAGAACGCGTCCGTCGCCGGCCTCGCCCGCGCATCCGAAAAGGACATCGACCGCTGCGCCGAGGCGCTGCGCGACGCCAAGCGCCCGCGCATCCACACCTTCATCTCCACCTCGCCCGTGCACATGAAATACAAGCTCCAGATGGAGCCCGAGCGGGTGCTGGAGCTGGTCGCCTCCTCCGTGACCCGCGCCCGCAATCATGTCGCGGACGTCGAATGGTCGGCGGAGGACGGCACGCGCACGGAACTCGATTTTTTGTGCCGTTGCGTCGAGACCGCGATCAAGGCCGGCGCGACGACGATCAATATTCCCGACACCGTCGGCTATACGACGCCGCAGGAGTATGAACAGCTCTTCCGCGCCGTGCGCGAGCGCGTGCCCAACGCCGACAAGGCGATCTTCTCGGTGCATTGCCACGACGATCTGGGCCTCGCCGTCGCGAATTCGCTGGCGGGCGTGCGCGGCGGCGCGCGTCAGGTGGAATGCACGATCAATGGTCTGGGCGAACGCGCCGGCAACGCCGCGATGGAGGAAGTCGTCATGGCGCTGAAGACGCGTCACGACTTCCTGCCCTATCACACGAACATCGACGCGAAGCTGCTGACGCGCGCCTCGAAGCTCGTGTCGGCGGTGACGTCCTTCCCGGTGCAGTACAACAAGGCGATCGTCGGCCGGAACGCCTTCGCGCATGAGAGCGGCATCCATCAGGACGGCATGCTCAAGAATGCGAACACCTATGAGATCATGACGCCCGAGAGCGTCGGCGTGTCCAAGACCTCGCTGGTCATGGGCAAGCATTCGGGTCGCCACGCCTTCCGCGAGAAGCTGAAAGAGCTGGGCTATGATCTGGGCGAGAACCAGCTCAACGACGCCTTCAACCGCTTCAAGGATCTCGCCGACCGCAAGAAGTTCGTCTACGACGAGGATCTGATCGCGCTCGTCGACGACGAGATCGTGACCGCGCATGATCACATCAAGGTTCTGGCGCTGATGGTGATGGCCGGCACGCATGGCCCGCAATCGGCGGCGCTGACGCTCGACATCGAAGGCGACAAGGTCACGCATCAGGCCACCGGCAACGGCCCCGTCGACGCCATCTTCAACGCCATCAAGGCGCTGGCGCCGCATGAGGCCACGCTGGAACTCTATCAGGTCCACGCCGTGACGGAAGGCACGGACGCGCAGGCGGAAGTCTCTGTGCGTCTGTCCGAGGACGGAAAGTCGGTCACCGGCCGCGGCGCCGATCCGGACACGCTCGTCGCCTCGGCGCGCGCCTATGTGTCGGCCTTGAACAAGCTGATGGTGAAGCGCGGCCGCGCCAAGCCGGAAGCCATGCAGGCGGTGTAAATCTCCGCGCGTCTCGCCTCTCCCCGCGCAGCGGAGAGAGGCGGTCCGGTCGGCGGCTCAAAACTTTGTCTGCAACCGCAGCGCCATGACCGTCTCGCGCGGCCTCAGCGCGTTCCAGGGCTCCACCACCTGCAAATCACCGGTGAGCCTGAGCCACGGCGTGACGGCCCAGTTGTAAAAGGCCTCAACGCCGCCTTCGCTGCGCCGGTACAGACCGCGCTGCGCCAGCCCCGAGAGAAGCGGCTGCGTCAGCCCATAGTGGAAAAAGCCGACGCCCCATTTGTCGTCGGCGCGGCCCGGCAGAAGATTGTTGCCGGCAAGACCCGCCAGCATGCTCCATCTGACCGGATTGGGATTGCCGTCCGAAAGCGTGGCGAGTCCGAACAGGCCCCAGCCGACGTCGGGATTGTCCGGGTCCTGCACGAGATATTGCTGCACGGCGTAGGAGGCGAGCCAGAACCCCTTCTTCGTCACCGGCTGACGCGAGGCGAGACGCGCGCGCAGATCGTCGCTGTCGTCGAGATCGAAACCGCGCGCATTGCTGTAGCCGCCCCGCAGCGTATGAAAGCCGTGCAATCCGAGGATCTGCACGGGCGCGGTGACGCCGCCGACAACGCCGACGCCGCGCTCGAAGGGCCGTTCCAGCACCCGGGGATTCTGGGCGTTGCGGGGATCGGCGACAATCAGCGTGAAGGTCGCAAGTTGCGTTTTCAGCGTCGCGACCCCGCCGAGAATATAGGGCGGCGAGACGATCAGCCGATCCGCCAATGTGCCCGGCGAGGCCACGCCGATGCCGGTCGACGGCAGGGCGAAGGCGCGGTTCATGAAGGTTTCGAGCCCGCCGCCGCCGATGAGCGGCGTCTGCGCGGCGACGGTCATCAGGTTGAACTTGCCGGCGCTGATCGAAAGCTCCTTGCTGAGCTGCTGGCTGACCACCAGCGACAGCGCCGAATGGTAATTATCATTCGCGATAAACGCCTGGGCCGCGTTCACCGGGAGCAGCGCGTAGTCCTTGTTGTTTATGTTGCGGCCGAAATACTGCTCATATTGCGCGCTGACGCGCAGGCCCTGCCACAGGCCGAGCTTCTCGGCGTCGATCTTGAGAAAGGCGTCGAGCTTTCCGCCATAGCGCGAGACGCCGCTGTTGCCGCCCGCGGCTATCCCCTGGAAGAATTGCGTCACCCACACATCCGCGTCGATCCCGTAGCGCCGAAGCTGCTCCTTCGGGCCTCCCGGCGTATCGGCGATGGATTTCTGTTTGAGAAACGAGACGGACTTTGGTTTCTGTGGCTTCTGGGGCTCGTCGGCGTGGGCGGGGAGAAGAGCCGCCGCGAGCGTCGCCAGAGCTCCAAGCAGCCGCTTTTTCAAGACCTCTCCCCCTGCACTTCAGTAAGTGCAAGCGAGACTGCATGTTTCTTGCGCCCGCCACAAGAGCGCCAGCGCAACAACTTCGAGGCAAATGAGCAGGGCGACGGCGCCGCTTGCAATGTGACGACCCGCGCCTACCTCTTCAAGGAGCCGGCGGTTCAATCCGCTGGAGAAAAACGGCCCGAGCGCGGATGTACCGCCGGGCCGTTTTTCACTTTCTGGCGCCCTACCAATGGCGATAGCGGCGCCAGCCGTAGCCGTAATGGCGATGATAGGGATGCCGCCAGCCGTAGCGCGGGCCATGCACATGGCCCGCATAGGACCAGACGCAGCGGCCCCAGCGGTTGCAGACGCGCACGGCGTGAACGTCCTCGGTGATCGGGGGCGGCTCCATGCCGACCTTCGCGACCGGCATGGCGGACGCGGCGCCTCCGGCAAGCGCCGCGAAGCCGACGGCGAACAAGGTTGAAAGCGCCAGTTTGACAGGCATGCTCATGACAGTCGTGCTCATGGCAATCGTCCTTTTTCCGGGCTGCGCTGTCAGCCGCATGCGCAGCGGCGGGCGTTGAGACCGCGCTTTCGGCACGAGTGCGCGGTTCAACGGAAACTGTCGCCGCCTGCCGGTCTTTCAAGCCCTCATGCGCCAGCGCGGCCGCCTCCCACACGCCCGAGCGTCTTCTCCAGTTCGACGATGCGCATGGTGGTCTTGAGGATCGTGTCCGGATTGAGACTCATGGAGTCGATGCCGAGACGCACCAGAAACTCCGCCATCTCCGGGTAATCGGACGGCGCCTGGCCGCAGATGCCGATGTGCCGACCATTGCGCTTCGCGCCCTCGATGGCCATGCGCAGGATCGTCTTCACGCCCTCGTCGCGCTCGTCGAAATCAAAGGCCACGACTTCGGAGTCGCGATCCACGCCAAGCGTGAGCTGGGTGAGATCGTTCGAACCGATCGAGAAGCCGTCGAACTCTCGCGCAAAAGCGTCGATCAGAAGCACATTGTTGGGAATCTCGCACATCACATAGATCTCGAGCCCGTCCCGGCCGCGTTCGAGACCGAGCTCCGCCATGAGCGCGAGCACCTTTCCGGCTTCCTCCACGCGCCGGCAGAAGGGGATCATCAGCCTCACATTGGTGAGACCCATCTCTTCACGCACCCGCTTCATCGCCGCGCATTCGAGCGCGAAGCCCTCCCGATATTTGGGATGCGCATAGCGCGAGGCGCCGCGAAAGCCGATCATCGGATTGTCTTCCACATCCTCGAACGCTTCGCCGCCGATGAGCGAGCGATATTCATTCGTCTTGAAATCCGACATGCGGACGACGACGGGCTTGGGATAGAACGCCGCCGCGATGGTTCCGACGCCTTCCGACAGGCGCTCGATGAAATAAGCGCTCGGGCTCTCGTACTGCGCCGTCAGCCGCGCGATCTTTTCCCGGTCCGCGTCGCTCCTGACGGCCTCGGGGTGAATGAGCGCCATCGGATGCACGCCGATGGATTCGTTGATGATGAACTCCATGCGCGCCAGGCCGACGCCATCGTTCGGCAGCGCCGCGAGTCCGAAGGCAAGCTCCGGATTGCCCACATTCATCATGACATGGGTGGCGGGCTTTTGCAGGCTGGTCAGATCCGTCTCGACGACGTCGAAGGCGATGCGCCCCTCATAGACCCTGCCGACGTCGCCTTCCGCGCAGCACACCGAGATGATGTCGCCTGTACGGATGACGCGGGTGGCGCAATCCGTGCCGACGATTGCCGGGATGCCGAGTTCGCGCGCGACGATGGCGGCATGGCAGGTGCGCCCGCCGCGATTGGTGACGATGCCGGCGGCGGATTTCATCACCGTGCCCCAATCGGGCGACGTCGTGTCGGCGACGAGGATTTCACCGGGAACGAAGCTCGACAGTTCGCGCACATGTTCGATGACGCGCGCCGTCCCCACGGCGATCTTCGCGCCCACGGCCCGGCCCTCGACCTTGAGAGCGCCGTGCGACTTGACGTGATATTCCTGAATGACGTTGCGCTTCCTGCGCGAGGCCACCGTCTCCGGCCGCGCCTGCACGATGTAGAGCCGCCCATCGACGCCGTCCTTCGCCCATTCGATATCCATGGGGCGATGCTGGCCGGCCCTGGCGCTGTAATGCTCCTCGATGACGATGGCCTGTCCGGCGAGCGTCAGCGCCTCGGCGTCGCTGATGCAATATTTCTGTCTTTCCCTGTCGTCCGTCGGAATGTTGCGCGTCGTCACGCGGCCGCGATCGGAAAAGATCATCTTGATCTTCTTGGGCCCGAGCGACCGTTTCAGAATGGCCCGCTTGCCCTGCGCATAGGTCGGCTTGAACACATAGAATTCGTCGGGATCGACCGCGCCCTGCACGACGTTTTCGCCCAGCCCGTAGGCGCCGGTGATGAACACCACGTCCTCGAAGCCGGTCTCCGTGTCGATGGTGAAGATGACGCCCGAGGCCGCGAGGTCGGAGCGCACCATCTTCATGACCGTGACCGAATTGAACACCTTGAAGTGATCGAAGCCATTGTCGATCCGGTAGCGGATCGCGCGGTCGGTGAAGAGGCTCGCGAAACAATGGCGCACGGCGTCGAGGACGGCCGCCTCCCCGTGAATGTTGAGATAGGTGTCGTGCTGGCCGGCGAAACTCGCCGTGGGCAGATCCTCGGCCGTCGCAGAGGAGCGCACGGCGACGGACAATTCGGGCCCGTATTCCGCGACGAGCCGCTTCATCCCGGCGCGTATGTCGGCTTCGACCTCCGCCGGCAGGCCGGCGCTGTAGACAATGTCGCGCGCGCGCTTGGCGCGGCGGGCGAGGTCATCGACATTATCGGGATCGAGCCCGTCGAGCGCCTCCTTCAGCGGGGACCAGGCCCCGGCGGCGTCGAGCGCCTGGCGATACCCCTCGGCCGTGACCGCGAAACCATTGGGAACGAGAATCCCCCGCGCCGTCAACTCGCCATACATTTCGCCGAGCGAGGCGTTCTTGCCGCCGACGAGCGGCACGTCCCCAATTCCGATTTCGGAAAAGAAGCGAACATAGCGGTTCGTGCAAGCGGGCTGGATCGTGTCAGTCATATGAAAACCACTTCGTTCGAGCTGCGTGGCGCTGAATCAGGGTTCCTGAATAGACCTCGAGTTTGACAGGGATTGGCAAGCCCGGCGCGACGGCGTGAGGCATTTAGCCGCGCGCGGCGCCGGACCCGTAGCGATCGAGCAGGGCGATGACCTCCGTGTCCTCGGTCTGGCGGAAATCGGCGTAATAGCCGCCGACGCCGCGAAACCAGTCGTGCGCCTCGAGACAGACGATCTCATCCGCCTCGGCGGCCAGCGCGTCGAGCGCTTCGGTCGAGGCGACGGGAACGGCGAGGATCAGGCGCTTGGGCGCCTGCGCGCGCACCGCCCGCAAGGCGGCGCGGGTCGTCGCCCCGGTGGCGACGCCGTCATCCACCACCACGGCGACGCGGCCCTGCGCCTGCGCGCGCGGCCTCTCGCCCAGATAAAGGGCCCGGCGGCGCTCGATCTCGGCGCATTCGCGGGCGCAGGCCTCGTCGAAGCGCGCGTCGCTCACGCCCAGCACGTCGATGACGTCCTCGTTGCGGACGACGACCGGCGCGCGGCCGTCGGCGACGGCGCCCATGGCCAGCTCCGGCTGATAGGGGGCGCCAATCTTGCGCACCAGAACAAGGTCGAGCGGCGCGCCCAGCGCCGCCGCGACCGGCGCCGCGACGGGAACGCCCCCGCGCGGCAGGGCGAAGACGACCACGTCCTCGCCCCGCAACCGGGCGAGCTTCTCCGCGAGCCGCCCGCCCGCCTCTTCCCGATTCAGGAAAGCCATGACGACTCGCCTCCAAGCAGCCGGTCAACGATGGAAAGATAGCGCTGCGCGAGCGGCGTCCATTTTTGCGGCGTGCGCGGCGCGGGCTCGAGCAGATGCGCGAAGGACAGCCTCGCGCGCAACGCGGCGCGCCACGCGCCGTACAGGACGACGAGCGCCATGGGCGCCGGCCTGTCGAGACGCGCCGCAAGGCCCCTCGTCAAGCGGCCCAGCAGATGCGGCGCGCCAAGCTGCGCGCATTCGACGCCCAGGAGCGCAATCTCGTCGAAAGGGTCGACCTGACGCAGCGCGTCGTTGAATTCGAGACAATCGAAGATGACGATGGGCGCGTTGAGGCAGACATGCTCCGGGCGCAGGTCGCCATGGCCGTCGACGACGCAACCGTCGAGCGCACGCGCCTCGAGCGAGGCGCGCGACGCGTACAGACGCGCGTCGAGCTGATCGAGCAAAAGCTCGGCCCGCGCCTGAAGGGGGCGTTCGGCCTGCGCCAGAATCTCACGGTTGAGCCGCATCTCGCCCGTGAATCTCGCGACATAATCCGCGGCGGTGATCGTCGAGCGCCCGGCGCCGCGATAGAATTGCCCCAGAGTGTCGCAAAGCCCGTCGAGCTGCGCGTCGGTCACGGCGTCGCGGGCGATGAGATCGTCGAGCATATGCTCCTGCGGCAGACGGCGCATCTCCACGAGCCAGTCCACCGCCTCGCCGCGCCCCCCGAGCGCGAGCCGGCCGTCGTCCGCGGTCAACGGCAAGACGCCGAGATAGACGTCGGGCGCGAGACGCCGGTTGAGACGGACTTCGGCGCGGCAATCCTGCGCGCGGGCCTCGATGGTGGAGAAATCGAGGAAGGGATAGCGAACCGGCTTCTTGAGCTTGTAGGCGCGCGCGCCGCCCAGAAACACATAAGACATATGCGTCTCGACGACCTCGACCGAGGCCGGGCGCGGGACGTAGGCGTCGGGCGCGCCGAGAAAACGCACCTTGTCGGCGAGAGAGACATGTTTTGTCATCGTCACCATGCAGCCGCTCCGCTGGCGCTCAGCGCCGTCGCCTTCCCGCAAATATGACATATGATAGGCCGCCTCGGAGCGGGACGAAAAAGGCGATGCCCTGGGACAGTTGGACGCGGCAATTCTGGGCCTGGCCGCTGGCGTCGCTGGACATGTGGCGGCTGGCGCTGGCGCCCGACCTCGGGGCGCCGCCGCAATGGACGACGCCCGCGCGTCTCGCGCTCGAGCTCGCGGCGCTGCGCCTGTGGGATTTTTCGCCTGGCGACGACGCTGGCGCGGCGGTCCTGGTCGTGTCGCCCTTCGCGTTGCACGACGCGCGGATCGCGGACCTCGCGCCGGGCCACAGTCTGATGGCGGCCCTGCGGGACAATGGTTGCCGCCGCCTTCATCTCATCGAATGGAAATCGGCGACTCCCGCGACGGAGCGTCATGGCGTCGACGATCTGCTCGCCGCGCTCAATGTCGTGGTCGACGATCTCGGCGCGCCGGTCGATCTCGTCGGCCTCTGTCAGGGCGGATGGCTGTCGCTCGTCTACGCGGCCCGTTTTCCGGCCAAGACCCGGCGCCTTGTCGCCGTCGGGACGCCTGTCGACGTCGAGGCCGCGCCCTCCGCATTGTCCGCGCCCGTCGCGCAAACATCCGAGGCGACGCTGCGTCATCTCATCGCCGCCGGCGGCGGCTGCATGCGCGGCGCGCATATGGCCCATGTCTGGCCGCGCGAGGCCGACGAGGAGGCGCGGCTGGCCGACTCGCTCGAACTCGCGCCGCCATTCGACGACCCCCTGACGGCGCCGATCGCCGCCGCCTTTCAGGCGTGGGACCGTCGCACGGTCGATCTGCCGGGCCCTTATTTCTGCGAGGTCGTGCGCCATCTCTACCGCGAGAACGCGCTGGCGAGAGGCGCATTTCCGGCGCTCGGCAGAATGGTCGACCTGCGCGGGCTCGACAAGCCGCTGTTTCTGCTCGTCGGCGAGACGGACGCGATCGCGCCGCCGGCGCAGGCGCTGGCGGCGGGGCGGCTCATTGGGGCGGACATCGAAACCGCCCGCGCCCCCTGCGGCCATCTCGCATTGTTCATGGGGCGCCGAACGCTCGCGCGGCAATGGCCGCGCGTCGCCGCCTGGCTGCGAGAGGAGGGGTCATGAAGTCCTTGCTGATTTTTGCGCTTGGATCGAGCCACGCCTTTGGCGCGGAGGTGGCGCGGCGGCTCGGCGTGGCCTGCGCCCCGCATGAAGAGCGCGCGTTCGAGGACGGCGAATACAAGCTGCGCCCGCTGGCGAGCGTGCGCGGCGGCGATGTATACCTCATCTTCAGCCTGTACCGCGAAGCCGGCGCGAGCAGCGCCGAGAAGCTTCTGAAGCTTCTTTTCTTCATCGGCGCGCTGAAGGATTCGGGCGCCGCGCGCGTCACCGCCGTCGTCCCCTATCTTGCCTTTTCCCGCAAGGATCGCCGCACCAAGCCGCGCGATCCGATCACCACGCGTTACGTCGCGCAGCTTTTCGACGCCATGCGCGCGGACGCGGTCATGACCATCGACGTGCATAATCTTGCCGCCTTCGAGAATGCGTTCCGCTGCGAAACCATCCCTCTCGACGCCCATGCGCTGTTTGCGCGCCATCTGGCCCCGCGCCTCGGCGACGCGCCTGTCGCGGTCGTTTCGCCCGATCTGGGCGGCGAGAAGCGCGCGGAACTTTTCCGCCAGAAGCTCGAATCCCGGCTCGGACGCCCGGTCGCCAAAGCCTTCATGGACAAGACCCGCAGCGAGGGGCGCGTCACCGGCGAGCTTTTCGCCGGCGACGTCGCCGGCCGCGCCGCGATCATTCTCGATGATCTCATCGCCGGCGGCGGCACCATTGCGCGCACCGCCGCGGCCTGCCGCGCGCATGGCGCCGCGTCCGTCCACGCCGTGGCGACGCATGGCGTCTTTACCGAAAAAACCCCCGCAACCCTCATGGGCGCCGGGCTCGACGCGCTTCTCCTCACCGACTCCGTTCCGCTGACCGATACGGCGGCGCTGACGCTTCAGGATCAACTCGCCGTGCTTCCGCTCGCGGAGCTGTTCGCCCAGGCGATCGGGCGGCGACACGGGAACGGCTCGATTTCCGATTTGTTGGCGAACGGGCCGTAGGCTGCTGTCGTCGAAGCGCTACAATTGGGCGCTTTACTCGCGGCAGCGCCGATCCAGCCACAGGAACGCCATGAGCAATTCACTGAAACGCCGCGACGGCGGTCCGCTGGAGCGTCGCGCTGCGCCGCTGCTGACGCCGCTGCTGCGGCCACAGTCCTTCGAGACCGTGGACCGCGTCGCGCAGGCGACCGCCGCCCGCTTCACGCATGGCATTTCGCCGCATGCGCAACTGTCGGCCTGGATCGACTGGGCCGCGCATCTGGCCCAGTCTCCCGGACGCCAGATGGAGCTTGCGGCGGAGGCGTACGCCGCGACCGCGCGGCTCGCGCATTTCGGTTTGCACAATCTCGTCAGCGACCGCGCCGAGCGGCCCTTCGCCCCCGAGCCCGGCGATCATCGCTTCGACGATCCGGCCTGGGGCGCCTTCCCCTGGCTCTTCATCGAACAGGCGTTTCTTGCGCAGCGCCAGTGGTGGCGCAAGGCGACGCGCGAGACGCGGGGCATGCGCCCGAACACCGCCGCGCGCGTCTCCTTTCTCGCGCTCAAATATCTCGACGCCTTCTCCCCGTCCAATCTGTTCTGGTTCAATCCGGTCGTGCTCGACCGCACGCAGCGCGAGGGCGGCGCCAATCTCGTGCGCGGGCTGGAATATTTCATCGACGACCTTCTCGACGCCGCCACGCAGTCGAACGGCAACGGTAATGGCTTCGTCCTCGGCAAGGACGTCGCCGCGACGCCGGGCGAGGTGATCTATCGCAATCATCTCATGGAGCTGATCCAGTACAGCCCGGCGACGGAGACGGTTTACGCCGAGCCGCTGCTGATCGTTCCGGCGTGGATCATGAAATATTACGTGCTCGATCTCGCCGCGCATCACTCGCTGGCGCGCTATCTGGTGGAGCGCGGATTCACCGTCTTCATGATCTCCTGGCGCAATCCCGACGCGCGGGACCGCGACACTGCGCTCGACGACTATCGCACGCAGGGCGTGATGGCGGCGCTCGACGTGATCAACGCCGTCGTTCCCGGCCGCAAGGTTCACGCCACCGGCTATTGTCTCGGCGGCACGCTGCTGTCCATCGCCGCCGCGACCATGGCCCGCGACGGCGACGACCGGCTCGCCTCCATCACGCTGCTGGCCTCACAGACGGATTTCAGCGAGCCGGGCGATCTGATGCTCTTCGTCGACTGGGCGCAGGTCGCCTTTCTCGAAGACATGATGTGGGATCAGGGCTATCTCGACACGCATCAGATGGCCGGCGTCTTCATGGCGCTGCGCTCCAACGAACTGTTCTGGGCGCGGGCGGTGAAGGAATATCTGCTCGGCGAACGCGACCCTCCGACCGACCTCATGGCCTGGAGCGAGGACCAGACGCGCATGCCCTACCGCATGCACGCCGAATATCTGCGCGGCCTGTTTCTCGAGAACCGGCTCACCGCCGGGCGCTTCGCCGTCGAGAATGAAGTCATCACGCTCAAGGACATCGCCGCGCCCATGTTCGTCGTGGGCACGGAGACCGATCACATCTCGCCCTGGCGCTCGGTCTACAAGGCGCATCTGTTCACCGACACGGACATGACCTTCGTGCTCACCAACGGCGGCCACAACGCCGGCGTCGTCTCCGAGCCCGGCCATCCCGGGCGGCGCTATCACATCGGGGTGCGGGCGCGGCGTGAGCCCTATGTCGGCGCGGATCACTGGCGCGAGCGCGCACGGCTGATCGAAGGCTCCTGGTGGCCGGCCTGGGCCGCCTGGCTGGAACAGCGCAGCGCGACGGAGCGGACGCCGCCGCCCCCCATGGGCTCCCAGCAAAAGGGCCATGTGCCGCTGGAGCCGGCGCCGGGACGCTATGTCCGGCAGCGCTGAGCGGGCGGGGCGGGACATGTCTGAATTTCGCCGCGCGGGGAGGAAAAAATGTTTACCTTCGCGGCAAGGCGATTCGCACGACAAGGGATTTCGAAATGGCGACGTTCAGGCCTGACCAGGAAAATTCGGTCTATATCGGACAGGGCGTCGAGCTCACCGGGGAGATCCGGGCGCGCGACGTCATCGTGATCGACGGCGACTATGACGGCGAGATCGTTTGCAGCCACCTCGTCGTCGGCCCAACCGGGACGGTCAAGGGCAAGATCACGGCGACGAGCGCCGAAATTTCCGGCCATGTCAGCGCGGAGATCACGACAAAGCAGCTCATGGCCGTGCGCAGCACCGGCCGCGTCGAGGGCAGTTGGGACTGCGGCGCGATCGAAGTCGCGCGCGGGGCCGTGCTCAGCGGCTCGGCCAATGTCGCGGAATCGACCCCGGCGCAGCGCGGCGAAGCGCAAAAGCGCCTGCCCGAGCCGGCCTATGTCGAAGTCGAGGACGAGGAGGAAGAGGAGGCGACGGTCGCCGCCGTGCCGGCGCTCACCGGCCCGCGCCGCCTGACCCGCCTTGCCCTGCGCTCGCCGCGGCGCTCGGCCGGCTGATCCCGCGCTTGGGTGAAGGCCCGGATGCGCCCCCTCTCCCGCGAAGCGGGGGAGGGCTGGGGAGGGGACATTCCGCCTCTGCGCGATCTAAACCTCGACCTTCCAGATCTCCTCGGCATATTCCCGGATCGTTCGATCCGACGAGAACCACGCCACCCGCGCCGTATTGAGGATCGCGGAGCGACGCCACGCCGTCTGGTCGCCCCAGCGCGCGTCCGCGCTGCGCTGCGCCGCGCAATAGCTGTCGAAATCCTTCGTCACCAGGAAGTGATCATAGTAGGTCAGCGTATCGACGAGCTGGGCGTAGCGATGTCTGTCGTCCGGCGAGAACAGGCCGCGCGCGATGGCGTCGAGCGCCGCCGCGAGGCGCGGGCTGGCGGCGATGGCCTCGCGTGCGTCGATGCCCTGCGCGCGACTGGCCTCCACCTGCTGCGCGGTCAATCCGAAAATGAAGATGTTGTCGTCGCCCACCCGCTCGCGAATTTCCACATTGGCGCCGTCGAGCGTGCCGATGGTCAAGGCGCCATTGAGGGCGAATTTCATGTTGCCGGTGCCCGACGCCTCCATGCCGGCCGTCGAAATCTGCTCGGAGAGATCGGCCGCCGGAATGATCTTCTCGGCGAGACTGACATTGTAATTGGGCAGGAAGACGATCTTCAGCAGACCGCGCGCGGCGGGATCGGCGTTGACGACCTGCGCGACGTCATTGGCGAGCTTGATGATGAGCTTGGCCTGATGATAGCTCGCCGCCGCCTTGCCGGCGAAAATCTTCACGCGGGGCGCGAAGTCGCGTGACGGCTGCGAGACGATGTCGAGATAGAGCGCCGCCGCCTCCAGCACATTGAGCAACTGGCGCTTGTATTCGTGGATGCGCTTGATCTGCGCATCAAATAGCGCGCAGGACTCGACGCGCACGCCGACGCTGTCGAAGATCGTCGCGGCCAGGCGTTCCTTGTTGACGCGCTTGGCGGCGGCGAAGCGCTCCTGGAAGGACGCGTCGTCCGCATAGGCTTCAAGTCCCGCGAGCCGTGTCGGATCGTCGAAGACGGCCGGACCGATCGTTTCGGCGAGAAGCGACGACAGGGCCGGATTGGCTTCGATCAGCCAGCGCCGGAAGGTGACGCCATTCGTCTTGTTGACGATGCGGTCGGGATAGAGGCGGTGAAACTCCTTGAACACCGTCTCCTTCACCAGCTCGCTGTGCAGCGCCGAGACGCCATTGACCTTGTGCGAGCCGAGAAAGGCGAGATGGCCCATGCGCACGTGACGGCCATTGTGTTCGTCGATGAGCGAGACCGAGGCGAGCACATTGGACTCGCTCACGCCCTGCGCGCGCAGCCCGTCGAGATGAATCGCGTTGATCAGATAGATGATCTGCATGTGCCGCGGCAGCAGCTTCTCCATCAGCCACACCGGCCACGTCTCCAGCGCCTCCGGCAGGAGCGTGTGGTTCGTATAGGAGAAGGTCGCCTGCGTGATCCGCCACGCCTCTTTCCAGCCGACGCCGTGCACGTCGACGAGCAGCCGCATGAGTTCGGCGACGCCGATCGCCGGATGGGTGTCGTTGAGCTGGATGGCGACCTTGTCGGCGAGCCGGCGGATGTCGCCGTTCTGCTTCATGTGACGGCGGATGAGATCCTGCAGGGACGCCGATGCGAAGAAATACTCCTGCCGCAGCCGCAGCTCCTGTCCCGCGGGCGTGGAGTCGCTGGGATAGAGCACCTTGGAGATCGCCTCGGCGCGCACCTGCTCCGTGAGCGCGCCGACATGATCGCCCTGATTGAAGGCGTCGAGGCGCAAGGGATCGGGCGCGCGCGCGGACCACAGCCGCAGCGTGTTCACATGCCGGCCGCGCCAGCCCACGACGGGCGTGTCATAGGCGACGGCGACGATGGTTTCCGCCGGAACCCACACATGCGCCAGCACCCCATCCGCCAGCCGCGCGCTTTCCACATGCCCGCCGAAGCCGACGTCATAGGTGATTTCGGGACGCGGGAACTGCCAGGCGTTGCCGAAGGAGAGCCAGTCCTCCGGATATTCCTGCTGCCAGCCGTCCTTGAGGGTCTGCCGGAACAGCCCGTGGTCGTAGCGGATGCCATAGCCCATGGCGGCGATGTCGAGCGTCGCCATGCTGTCCATGAAGCAGGCGGCGAGGCGGCCGAGCCCGCCATTGCCGAGCGCCGCGTCGGGCTCGACCTCGCGCAGCTTCTCAAGATCGACGCCGAGTTCGGCGAGCGCGTCGCGCATCGCGGCGGTCAGGCCGAGATTGGTCAACGTGTCGATCAGCAGGCGCCCGACGAGAAATTCGAGCGAGAGGTAATACACGCGCCGCCGGTCCTCGGCGTAATTGCGCCGGGTCGCGGCGAGCCAGCTTTCGACGAGGCGGTCGCGGGCGGCGAGCGCCGTCGCGACGAACCAGTCGCGCGGGCTGGCGGCCGCATTGTCCTTGCCGATCGTATAGGTGAGGCGCCGTTGCACCTCGCTTTTCAGCGCGGCGACGGCGGCGGCGTGGGAGGTGGTCGGGTCGATGGCGTTCAAGGCTCGTCTTTCCAGGCAGGACGCGGCGCGCGCTCAGACTGCGGGGCCAGCGCTCCAGGGCGCGGCTCTCGTCACGGCAAGAGTTGTGCCGGGGCGCGTCGCGAGACATTAGACAAGGCGCTCGCGCGGGTAAACAAAAGCCGTCCGAGGCGCCCGGTCAGCGCAGGATGTAATCGATCGCGCTGTCGCCGCGCCGCGCCTCCTGCGCGCCGGCGCAACAGCCCACCGCCGTGAGCTTGCGGCCCGCGACGCCCTCGCGGCGCAAATAGCGCTCGACGGCGCGCGCGCGACGCTGCGCCAGCGCCTCATTGGCGGCGCCCTGGCCGGCGTGGCCGCGCACCTCGATGGCGCGCGCCTCGGGGCAGCGGCGGATCACGTCGACGGCCTTGTCGAGCGCCGCCGCCGCGCGGCGGTCGATGATTTCGCGCGCGCGGGGGAAGGCGACCGGCTCGGCGACGGCGACGGCGTCGAGGGCGCGCTGGCAGGCGGCGGCGTCGAGACCGCCCGAGGGCGCGGGCGCCTCCGCCGGGGCGGGCGTGGGAGACGGCGCGGGCGCCTCATCGGTTGGCTTTTCGGTCGGGCCGGAGGCCGCCGCCCGCGCGACGCTCACCCGCCGCACGCCGGGCGCGGCGGCGATTTGGGCGATCAGCTCCCGGGCGTCGCCCATGGCGGGTGGAACCGTCACGTCGCGCCCCGCGACCGCGACTGCGGCGGGATCGGCGCCAGCCGCCCCGGCGAGGGCGGCGATGCGTTTTTGCACCTGCGCGTCATAGGCGGGTCCGGCGATTGCGACGGCGCCCAACCATAGGAGCGCGGCGGCCGGCAGGCCCAGCGCCCAGCGCTCATGGGTGGGCAGCGTCCCGCGCATCGCCGCGACGGCGGCGGCTCCGGCGAGAAAGGCCGTGAAGCAGGCCAGCGCGCTTTCCATCGCCGCCGCGACGGCCCCCTCGACCGCGCCGAAGGAGAGGGCGATCGCGGCCGCGACAAAGGCCGCGGCGAACCACATCAGCCAGCGCGCCGGCCGCCTGCGCGGCGCGCCGCCGCGCGCGAAGGCTCCGGTCGCCGCGCCGAGCGCGAGGCAGGCCGCGAGCCAGGGCCAGAGAAAGCTGAGAAAATCGAGCATGGCGACCTTGTCGCGGGCAAAAGCCGCGCTTTGAAGACAATGCGGCGCCCAAAAAGGGATCGCAAGCCTCGCGCCGCCGCGGGGAACAGGCCTTGCGTTGACTTTGCGCGGGGAGCGCGCACATCCTCGCCCGCAGGTTTCAAAAAGCGAGCCGCAGATGACGTTTCAGACCATCCTCGCCGTCAATCTGATGGCGCTGTCCGCCCTGGCCCTGCTGCTCGAGCTGTGGCGGGGACGTGGAAGGCCCGGAAGTTTCGCGTTCGTCAATGCGCTGGTGCTGGTCGTCGGCGGCTTTGGCCTGTGGGCGCGGCCGCAGGAAGCGGGCTGGCTCGCCTCGCTGGTGTTCTTTCCGCTGGTCGCGGCGCCGGCGGCGTTCGGCGCGCTCCAGTCGCGCTACACCCGCGCGGGTCGTCTGGAGACCGCCGCGCGCTGCGCCGACCTCGCCGCCCTCTTCCATCCGACCGCCATGATGCGCCTGTCCGCCGCCTACGCCCGCGCCGCCGCGATCGAGGATCCGCGCGAGAAGGCCCGCGCCTTCGCCGCGCTCGCGGCCGAAGCGCCCCCCGAACAGGCGGCGGCCATCGAGACGCGTCTCCTTGCCGAGCGCGGCGACTGGGCGAAGGCCCTCGTTCTCGCGCAGAACCCTGAAAACGCCCGCCAGCTCGCGGGCTACCGTTTCCGCGCCCTTGGCGAAACCGGCCGCATCGAGGAGCTGATGCGCGATTACGCGCGTTCGGTGGATTCGACGCCGCTCGAACAGACCGGCTTTTCCTGGCTGTTCGTGCTCGCCTTCGGCGGGCGCCCGCGCGAGGTCGAGGACCTCGCCACGAGGATCATGCGCCTCGACGCCGACTCGACGGCCTATTGGGTCGCGGTCGCCGAGCGACAGGCCGGCGCGGCGGCGCCCGCCCGCGCGACTTTCGAGCGGCTCGCGGTGAGCCTCAGGGAGACGCCATCGGCCATCGCCGCGCGCCGGCAGCTCGCGAGCGACTGGTCTCCGCCGCCGCCGCTCTCGCCGCGCGCGCAGGAAATCGTCGAAGGCGTCGCGGCGCGCGTCGCGGCGGAAAGCGCCCGGCAGGCGCGCGGCTGGCGCCTGCCGCCCGTCACACTGACCCTCATCATCGTCAATTCGGCGATGTTTGCCGCGGAAGTCGCGCTCGGCGGGTCGCAGGACGTGTCGACCCTGATCCGGCTCGGCGCGCTCTGGGCGCCGCTCGTCCTGCAGGGAGAGGGCTGGCGCATTCTCACGGCGACCTTTCTCCATTACGGCCCGCTGCATTTCGCGCTCAACATGATGATGCTGGCGCTGATCGGCCGGGAGATCGAACACGAGACGGGAGCGCTGCGCACGCTCATCGCCTATTTTGGCGCCGCGCTGTTCTCTTCCTTCGTCGTGCTGGCGGTCATGATCATCGGCGCGGGCTACGGGCTTTATGTCGGCGCGTCGGGCGCCATCTTCGGCGTCTTTGGCGTCGCCGCCGCGCTGCGGCTCAGGGATTGGCGCCATCACCGCGCCAGCCTCGACGCCTTTCGCGCCACGGCGCTCGGCGTCGCCATGCTGGTTCAGATCGCCGCGGATTTCCTGCTGCCCATGTCGAGCCTCGCCGCGCATCTGTCGGGCTTCTGCATCGGGCTGTTCATGGGGCTTTTCATCAAGCCCCGGCGCGGTTGACCGCAGGCGCCCCGCCGCCTCCGGCAGCCCCGAACGCGGCGGAGTCTTCTCAGACCCGCATCGGCATCAGCACGTAGAGCGCGCTCGCCCCGTCGCGGTCCTGGATCAATGTCGGCGAACCGGGGTCGGCGAGCTTGAAAAGCGCCGTGTCGCTGTCGAGCTGCTGCGTGATGTCGAGAAGGTAACGGGCGTTGAAGCCGACATCGAGCGGCGGGCCATCGTAATCCGCCTCGATCTCCTCCACCGCCGATCCCTGATCCGGATTGGTGACGGAGAGCACCAGCTTGCCCTCGGTGAGCGCGAGTTTCACGGCGCGGCCGCGTTCGGAGGAAATGGTCGACACGCGGTCGACCGCCTTGGCGAACACGTCGCGTTCGACGGTGAGGCGCTTGTCATTGCCCGAAGGGATGACGCGCGCGTAATCCGGGAAGGTGCCGTCGATCAGCTTCGTCGTCAGCAGCGCGTCGCCAAAGGAGAAGCGCATCTTGTTCGCCGACAGCTCGATGCGCACCTCGCCCTGCGCGTCCTCGATCAGGCGCAGGACCTCCTGCACCGCCTTGCGCGGCAGAATGACGCCCGGCATGCCGGCGGCGCCCTCGGGGGCCGGCAGTTCGAGGCGGGCGAGACGATGGCCGTCGGTGGCGACGGCGCGCAGCATCATCTGGCCCTCGACCTCCATGGCGTGGAAATAGATGCCGTTGAGATAATAGCGCGTCTCTTCGCTGGAGATCGCGAACTGGGTCTTCTCGATCAGCCGCTTGAGGTCGCCCGGCGGCAGGGAGAAGCCATGGCTGAACTCCCCTGAGGTCACGTCGGGGAAATCGCTCTCCGGCAAAGTCGAGAGATTGAAGCGCGAACGGCCCGAGCGCAGGGTGAGCTGACCCGCCTCGCCCGTCTCGTCGAGCGAGACCTGCGCGCCCTCGGGAAGCTTGCGCACGATGTCGTAGAGCGTATGCGCCGGCAGGGTGGTTCCGCCCGGCTGGCCCACGTCGGCCACGGCCTTTTCCGTGATTTCGAGATCGAGGTCGGTCGCCTTGAGCGTCAAGGCGCCGTCCCGCGCGTCGATGAGGACATTGGCGAGGATCGGGATCGTCGTGCGGCGCTCAACAACCCGGTGAACATGGCCGAGCGCCCGCAGCAGGGCCGCTCTCTCGATCGTGACCTTCATCGCCGGAATACCGTCCGCGTGTTCTTGGGCGCGCCGCGCCGGGGGCCTTGGGCGCCTCGGCGCCGGGGGCGGAGACTTTGACAAGCCAGGCGCGGATGCGCAAGTGGCGCGGTTCCGCCCTTGTGGAGAAATGATTCCTTAACCGGCCTTTAAACGGCCTTTCTTAAGGTGAATGCGAGAGGCGAGGCTCGGCGGACGCCTCGGGGCGGGAGTGCTATGGCGCGCAACGGCAATCGCCGGGAACCCAGGTTCAACGACGACGAGGACGACGACCTCCGGGCCGAGGCCCGCCCGGCGGCGCGCGCGCGCGCCGCGCCGCAGCGACGGCGCCGCTCGGGATCGCTGATCGGCGCCCTGATCTACTGGAGCCTGACGCTTTCCGTCTGGGGCGCGATCGGCGGCGGCGCGCTCGCGGTCTATTACGGCTCGCAATTGCCGCCCATCGATCAGCTCTCCGTGCCCAAGCGGCCGCCCAACATCGCCATCATGGGCGCGGACGGGTCGCTTCTCGCCAATCGCGGCGACACGGGAGGCGCCGCGATCCGCATCGCCGATCTGCCGCCCTATCTGCCCAAGGCCTTCGTCGCCATCGAGGACAGACGTTTCTATTCGCACTGGGGCGTCGATCCGCAGGGCATCGCCCGCGCGCTGGTGCGCAATGTCGCGGGACGCGGCGGCATGCAGGGCGGCTCGACCCTGACCCAGCAGCTCGCCAAGAACCTGTTTCTCACGCAGGAGCGCACGCTCTCGCGCAAGATTCAGGAGGCGATCCTCGCCATCTGGCTGGAGCACAAATACACCAAGGACCAGATTCTCGAGCTCTATCTCAATCGCGTCTATTTCGGCTCCGGCGCCTATGGCGTCGAGGCGGCGACCCAGCGCTATTTCGGCCACGGCGCCAGCACCGCCACGCTCTCGGAAGCCGCCGTGCTGGCGGGGCTGATGAAGGCGCCGAGCAAGCTTGCGCCCGACCGCAATCCGGAGGGCGCCACCGAGCGCGCGGCGCAGGTCGTCGCCGCCATGGCCCAGGAAGGTTTCATCTCCGACAAGATGGCGAAAGGCGCGCTCGCCAGTCCCGCCCGCACGCAAAGGGAGAACGGCGCCGGGTCGATCAATTACGCCGCCGATTACGTGATGGACGTGCTCGACGACACGGTGGGCGCGATCGATCAGGACATCGTCGTGACGACGACGATCGACCCGCGTCTGCAGGCCGTGGCTGAGGGCGCGCTCAAGGAGGAGCTCGATAAAAAGGGCGCGAAATTCGGCGTCAGCCAGGGCGCGATCGTCTCGCTCGATCCGACCGGCGCCGTTCGCGCGCTCGTCGGCGGCCGGGACTATTCGGAAAGCCAGTTCAACCGCGCCGTCTCGGCCCGGCGCCAGCCCGGCTCGGCCTTCAAGCCCTTCGTCTATCTCGCGGGCGTGGAACATGGGCTGACGCCGGAGACGGTGCGCGAGGACGGCCCGCTCAACATCAAGGGCTGGACGCCGGAAAACTACAGCCACGAATATTTCGGACCGGTGACGCTCACCAGGGCGCTGGCGCTGTCGCTCAATACCGTGGCTGTGCGCGTCGGCATGGAAGTGGGGCCGAAGACGGTGGTGAAGACCGCCCATCGGCTGGGCGTTCAGTCGGAGCTTCAGCCCAACGCCTCCATCGCGCTCGGCACTTCCGAAGTGACGCCGCTGGAGCTGGTCGCGGCCTACGCGCCTTTCGCCAACGGCGGGATCGGCGTGCAGCCCTACATCATCTCGCGCGTGAAAACCGGCGCGGGCAAGACGCTCTACACCCGCAAGCCGGCCTCCCTCGGCCGCGTCGTCGACCCGCAATATGTGGGCATGATGAACGACATGATGCAGGAGACGCTGCTCACCGGCACGGCCCGCAAGGCGGAGCTTCCCGGCTGGCAGGCGGCGGGCAAGACCGGCACCAGCCAGGATTTCCGCGACGCCTGGTTCATCGGCTACACGAGCCGGCTGATCACGGGCGTGTGGCTCGGCAACGACGACAGTTCGCCCACGAAAAAGGCTTCGGGCGGCAATCTCCCGGTCGAGATCTGGAGCCGCTACATGTCGATCGCCCACAAGGGCCTGCCAGTCGCGGGCCTGTCGACCAACGGCTGGCGCTCCGAGGGCGGCGGCGTCGACGAGGTTGTCGCCAAGCCGCTCGACGATCTGATTGGCCTCTTCACCGGCGCCGCCGCGCCCCCGCCGCCGCCGCCCCGGCAGCGCCAGGCCCCGCCGCTTCCGCCAGAGGAGCCCGCGAGAGCCGCCCAGAGCGCAGGAGACGACCAGACCGCGACGATCACGGCTCCCCCGGCCGCGCGCCCGCGCGCCGCCGCGCCCAGGGACATCGACGATCTGCTGCCGCCCGAGGACATTCCCGACGCGGGCGCGCCGCCGCCCCCGCCGCGCGGACGCAAGCAGGCCGGCCGTGACCGGAATGTTTTCGAGCAGCTCTTCGGCGAACCGTAAAGCCTGCGCGAGGCGGGAGAACCTCAGTCCGAGGTGATCATGATCTGCGGCGTTTCGTCGTTTTCCGGACGGTCGAGCCCGTCCTCCTCGGCGAGGTCGACGCCGACGATGCAGACGTCCTCGCCATCGACGATCACCGGGACCTTCTCAAGAGTCGCGCCCGCGCAGGGTCCGTCCGTGCACGCGCCGGTCGCGATCTCGAACAGCGCGCCATGCTTGCCGCAGACGATGGCGCGATGCCCCTGATCGAGGAAATGCCCGGGCTGGAAGTCGATCCGCGATCCCTGGTGCGGGCAGCGGTTCACATAGGCGTGGAAGCTCTTGCCCTGCCGAACCAGCATGATCGGGAAGGGAATTGTCTTGCCGCCCTCGCGCCGGGCGAGCACGAAGCCGATCGCGCCCCGCTTGGCGACATCGTTCACATGGCAAACCGCAAAGATTTCCTCGGCCATCGGCGCCTCCCGCGCGGAGTTCGGTGTCTCCACGGCGGGAAGCAATTTTCTTGCCTTTACGGTATTCGGTGTTCGCTCTGCTTCCCCCGTGACCCCACGCCCACCGCGACGCTCAGTGGAGGCTGACCATCGTCAGATCATTTTCGCGCGCATTGCCGATCGCGCCTTCTTCGGAGTCCGCCAGCACGATCGGGCTGCCGTCGGCCCCGATCAGCACGAAGATGGTGAGACCGGGCTCGATCTGCGGCGCCTGCGGATAGAGACGGTTGACGTCCTCCGAGCGCATCTCCCGGACATAGGCGATCATGCCCTCGCCAAGATTGGCGAATTGCTCCGGCGTCAGCAGAGGCGCCCTGCGTGTTTCAATGTCTTGTTTTTGCATCTCGCTCCTCCTCGGCGTCCGTTGAAGACCCGCCCGTCGGCGCCTGCTCTGCAGCACGTCTTGGGGAATAAATTTGTGCGCCTTGGAGGAGTTTTAAAGAGGCTGGAGACGGGATTCTGCGGCCAGGGCCGAGATGCGCCGGAGAGCGCCGGCCCTGTCCCTTACAGCCCCAGCGCCAGCCGGCCGGGATCCTCCAGCGTCTCCTTGACGCGGACGAGGAAGGTGACGGCCTCCTTGCCGTCGACGATGCGGTGATCGTAGCTGAGCGCCAGATACATCATCGGACGGATTTCCACCTTGCCGTCGACCGCGACCGGCCGCTCCTGAATCTTGTGCATGCCGAGGATGCCCGATTGCGGCGCGTTGAGGATCGGCGTCGACATCAGCGAGCCATAGACGCCGCCATTGGAGATGGTGAAGGTGCCGCCCTGAAGATCGGCGATGTCGAGCGTCCCCTCGCGCGCCTTTTTGCCGAGCGCCGCGATGCCCTTCTCGATCTCGGCGACGCTCATCCGGTCGGCGTCTCTGAGCACCGGCACGACGAGGCCCTTGTCCGTGCCCACCGCCACGCCGATGTGGCAGTAGCGCTTGTAGACGATGTCGGTCCCGTCGATCTCCGCGTTCACCGCCGGGATTTCCTCGAGCGCCTGACAGCAGGCCTTCACGAAATAGCCCATGAAGCCGAGCTTCACGCCGTGCTTCTTCTCGAACAGCTCCTTGTATCTCGCGCGCTGCGCGATCAGCGCCGACATGTCGACCTCGTTGAAGGTCGTCAGCATGGCGGCGACGTTCTGCGCCTCCTTGAGGCGGCGCGCGATGGTCTGGCGCAGCCGCGTCATCTTCACGCGCTCCTCGCGCGCGGCGTCCTCCTGCGGGGCGCGCGGGGCGGGGACCGGCGCGGGCGCTTCGACCGGCGCGGGCGCGGCGGGAGCGCGGGCGGCGAGCTCGATGACATCGGATTTCAGCGCCTGACCGCGCTTGCCGGACCCGGCGATCTGGGACAGGTCGATCCCCTTGTCGGCCGCGATCTTGGCGGCTGCCGGAGACGGCGGCATGGCGCTCGCCGCAGCGGCGGGCGCGGGAGTCGCGGGCGCGGGCGCGGCCGGGGCGACGGGCGCCGGTTTCGCGGCGGGGGCGGGCGAAGGGGCGGATGGCGCGGCGGCTCCGGCGGCGCCCGGCGTGATCTGCCCCAGCAACGCGCCGGGCTGCACCGTCTCCCCCTCCTTGGCGACGATCTCGGCCAGCACGCCGGCGGCCGGCGCGTTGACTTCGAGCGTCACCTTGTCGGTCTCAAGCTCAGCGAGCGGCTCGTCGGCGCGCACGACGTCGCCCGCCTTCTTGAACCAGCGGCCGATGGTCGCCTCGGTAACGGATTCGCCGAGAGTCGGAACGCGAATTTCAGTCATTATCGGATCGTCCTTGGCGGCGTCTGCCCCCTCTCCCCGCGCGCGGGGAGAGGGCTGGGGTGATGGGCAGGCAAGTTCGAGAACATTTCTATGAGACGCGGTATTCAAACGTCGGCGAAGCGGCCTTGCCCCTCGCCCTGATCCTCACCCCGCCAGGCGGGGAGAGGGGAAATCCTATGCCGCGAAGGCGTCGTCCAGAAACGCCTTGAGCTGCGCGAGATGCTTGGACATGGTGCCCGCGGCCGTTGACGCCGAGGCCGGACGTCCGACATAGCGGGCGCGCTTCGACTTGCCGCCGACCTGGCCCAGCACCCATTCGAGATAGGGCTCGACGAAGAACCAGGCGCCCATGTTCTTGGGCTCCTCCTGGCACCAGACGACGTCGGCGTTCCTGAACCGCGCCATGGCCGTGACGAGACCCTTCAGCGGGAAGGGATAGAGTTGCTCGACGCGCAGCAGATAGACGTCGTCGATTCCGCGCTTTTCGCGGTCTTCGAGCAGGTCGTAATAAACCTTGCCGGAGCACAGAACCACGCGGCGGATGGCGTCGTCGCCCTTCAGCGTCGGCTGCTCCGGCGTCGCCGTCTCGGCGTCGTCGAGCAGGATGCGCTGGAAGCTCGAGGCCATGCCCATTTCGCCCAGCCGCGAAACGCAGCGCTTGTTGCGCAGGAGCGACTTCGGCGTCATCAGCACCAGCGGCTTGCGCATGTTGCGATGCAATTGCCGGCGCAGGATGTGGTAGTAATTCGCCGGCGTCGAGCAATTGGCGACCTGCATGTTGTCTTCCGCGCACAATTGCAGATAGCGTTCGAGCCGCGCCGAGGAATGTTCCGGCCCCTGCCCTTCATAGCCGTGCGGCAGCAGGCAGACGAGGCCCGACATGCGCAGCCATTTGCGTTCGCCGGCGGAGAGAAACTGGTCGAAGACCACCTGCGCGCCATTGGCGAAGTCGCCGAACTGCGCCTCCCACAGCACCAGCGCGTCGGGCTCGGCGAGCGAATAGCCATATTCGAAACCGAGCACCGCCTCTTCCGAGAGCATCGAATTGATGACCTCGAAGCGCCCCTGTTTCGGTCCGACATGATCGAAGGGGATGTAGCGCGCCTCCGTCTCCTGATCGATGAGCACGGCGTGACGCTGCGAGAAGGTGCCGCGCTCCACATCCTGTCCGGAGAGGCGCACATTGTGGCCTTCGGCGAGCAGCGTCCCGAAGGCGAGCGCCTCGGCCGTGGCCCAGTCGATCGCCGCGCCCTCCTCGATCGCATTGCGGCGATTGTCGAGGAAGCGCTGGATCGTGCGATGCACACGGAAATCGGACGGGACGGTGGTGAGCTTGGCGCCGAGCTCCTTCAGCGATTCCAGCGGCGCGCCGGTCTTGCCGCGTCGCTCGTCCTCGGAGGCCTGATAGCCCGGCTTCAATCCGGCCCAGCGCCCGTCGAGCCAGTCCGCCTTGTTGGGCTTGTAGCTCTGGCCCGCCTCGAACTCCGCTTCGAGATGCGCGCGCCAACCCTCCTTTATCCGGTCGGCGTCGGCCTGGGTCATTTGCCCTTCGGCGATGAGCCGCTCGCCATAGAGATCCAGCGTCGTGCGATGCGCGCGGATCTTCTTGTACATGAGCGGCTGGGTGAAGCCCGGCTCGTCGCCTTCATTGTGGCCGAAGCGCCGGTAGCACCACATGTCGATGACGACGGGCTTCTGGAACTGCTGACGGAATTCGATTGCGACGCGCGCCGCGAACACCACGGCTTCCGGATCGTCGCCATTCACATGGAAGATCGGCGCCTCGACCATTTTCGCGACGTCGGAGGGATAGGGCGAGGAGCGCGAGAAACGCGGATAGGTGGTGAAGCCGATCTGATTGTTGATGATGAAATGCAGCGAGCCGCCCGTGCGATGGCCCTTGAGCCCGGAGAGGCCGAAACATTCGGCCACCACGCCCTGCCCGGCAAACGCCGCGTCGCCATGGATGAGCAGCGGCAGCACGGCGCGGCGGTCGCCGCCATGCTGGTCCTGCTTGGCGCGCACCTTGCCGAGCACCACGGGGTCGACGATTTCGAGATGCGACGGATTGGCGGTGAGCGAGAGATGCACCTTGTTGCCGTCGAATTCGCGATCGGAAGAGGCGCCGAGATGATATTTGACGTCGCCCGACCCTTCCACCTCGTCCGGCAGGAAGGAGCCGCCCTTGAACTCGTGAAACAGCGCCCGGTGCGGCTTCGCCATCACCTGGGAGAGCACGTTGAGACGGCCGCGATGGGCCATGCCGAGCACGATTTCCTGCACGCCCAGCGCGCCGCCGCGCTTGATGATCTGCTCCAGCGCCGGAACGATGGACTCGCCGCCGTCGAGACCGAAGCGCTTGGTGCCGGTATATTTGACGTCGAGGAATTTCTCGAAGCCCTCGGCCTCGACCAGCTTGTTGTAGATCGCGCGCTTGCCCTCGGCGGTGAAGACGATCTCCTTCTGCGGGCCTTCGATGCGCGCCTGCAGCCAGGCCTTCTCCTCGGGGCTGGAGATATGCATGAATTCGAAGCCGATCGAGCCGCAATAGGTGCGGCGCAGGATCGTGACCATCTCGAAGACGCTGGCGTATTTCATGCCGAGCACGCCGTCGATGAAGATCTTGCGGTCGTAATCCTCGTCCTTGAACCCATAGGTCTCGGGATGCAGCTCGCCATGGTCATGGCGCTGTTCGAGGCCGAGCGGATCGAGATTGGCGTGCAGATGGCCGCGCATGCGATAGGCGCGGATCATCATCAGCGCGCGCACGGAGTCGCGGGTGGCGCGGCGGATTTCATCCGCCGTGACGGCGGTGGGCGCGGGAACGGGGGCGCCCTTCGGAGCGGCCTTCGGAGCGGTCCTGGCGGGCGCCGCGGTCGCGGCGTCCTCGCCGGTCAGCGCGCTCACCCATTCGCCGTCGGCGACGGGCGGCCAGTCCGGACGCGCCCAGCTCGGGCCGCTGGGCGCGGCCCCGGGAACGACGCCCATTTCGGAAAAGAATTTTGCCCACTCCGGGGAGACCGAGGCGGGATCGGCCTCATAGGCGTCGAGCAGGCCCTCGAGCCAGGCCGCATTGGCGCCCTGGAGAAAAGACGTAATTGCAAAGCCCTGGTTTTGCGCGGTGCGGGGACCGCCGGGAGCCGCCGGTCCGCCAACGCCATCAGTTTCAAGACGCGCCATTTATCTCGCTTCTCGTGAAGCCCGAGACGGCGCGTCCACAGGGTCTCTGCCGAGCCGCCGCCGAAGGCTTGTTTCAGGGCGCCGCCTTTTTAAGCGGCGTCGCCCCTCATTTAAGTTCTCCGAGGCGGTAAAGAAGGGCGCGGCTGCGCCTAACCTTTCAGCACCTCGACCAAAGTCTTGCCCAGACGCGCCGGAGAGGGGGAAACCCTGATTCCGGCCGCCTCCATCGCCGCGATCTTGCTCTCGGCGTCACCCTTGCCGCCCGAAATGATGGCGCCGGCATGGCCCATGCGGCGACCGGGAGGGGCGGTGCGGCCGGCGATGAAGCCCACCATGGGCTTCTTGCGGCCGCGCTTGGCCTCGTCTTTCAAGAACTGGGCCGCTTCCTCCTCGGCCGAGCCGCCGATCTCGCCGATCATGATGATCGACTTGGTCGCCTCGTCGGCGAGGAACAGCTCCAGCACCTCGATGAAGTCCGTGCCCTTGACCGGATCGCCGCCGATGCCGACGGCCGTGGTCTGGCCGAGACCCTCGCGGGTCGTCTGGAAGACCGCCTCATAGGTCAGCGTGCCGGAGCGCGACACGACGCCCACCGAGCCGCGGGAGAAGATGTTCCCCGGCATGATACCGATCTTGCTTTCGCCAGCCGTGACGACGCCCGGGCAGTTCGGCCCGATGAGGCGCGATTTGGAGCCCGAGAGGGAGCGCTTGACGCGGATCATGTCCTGGACCGGCACGCCCTCGGTGATGCAGACGATCAGCGGGATCTCGGCGTCGATGGCCTCGCAGATGGCGTCGGCCGCGCCCGGCGGCGGAACGTAAACGACCGACGCTTCGGCGCCGGTCCTGGCGCGGGCTTCAGCCACCGTGTCGAAGACCGGCAGGCCGAGATGGGTGGAGCCGCCTTTGCCCGGGGACACGCCGCCGACCATCTTGGTTCCGTAGGCGATCGCCTGCTCCGAATGGAAGGTGGCGGTCTTGCCGGTGAACCCTTGAGTGATGACTTTGGTGTTCTTGTCGATCAGCACGGACATGCAGCGATTCCTAAAGAGAACGGGCGCGCGGTGAAGCGCAAGCGCCCGGCGCCCCGTAAACGGCGGCCCGGCCCTCGCGCGGCGAATATCGCGGCCGCCAAACTATTGGCAAGAGCGCCCGCGCACAAGGCGGAAAGCGTCAGGAACAGGCACGTGCGGCAAGGGGACGCGAGGGGATGGCGGCGATCCGTGTCGGCCGCCGCCGGCCGGAAGCCGGCTTGTCCGAAATCGAGGCGCCCTTGCCGCGCGTCAGGCCGCGTTGTTGCGGCGCGGCCACAGGCGGCCAAATAAACGCCACGCTCAAGATTTGCCAATTTCGACGCCGGGCGTCGTTGTTTACCATTTGTTAAGTTTCAGCTTGCCGGGAGATTCGGCCAATGAACAGATTTCTCCTCGCTTTGGGAATTATTTCGCTTTCTGGATGCGCCCACGATCCGATCCCCTTCCTGGATGGCCCAAGCCCGTATCTGGTCGGCCCCAACCAGTACATGAGCGACGAGGAACTGAAGAGAGTCGTAGCGGCCGACGACCTCAACAGAGCGGGCGTCCTGGACGAGGCTTTGACGTCGGCTCAGAGCCGGAACCAAGTCATCACGGCCAAGATGTTCGTGATTGACCACAACTACAATGTTTACGAGTCGAAGCTCGGCAAGGAGAACGAATTCGCCAATCTCGCAACCTCGATCGCCTCACTCGGGGTTTCCACTGCGGGCGCGACCATTCCGGTCGGCCAGACAACGAAGGTTCTCGCGGCGGTGGCGACCGGGATCACGGGATCGAAGGCGGCTTTCGACCGGGACGTGCTGATGACGCGAACCATTCAGGTTGTCGAAACACAGATGCGCACGGACCGCGCGAATGTCGCCAAGCTTCTCCGCTCTCGCATGAGTTGCTCGATCGACGAGTATCCTCTGTTCATGGCGATGTCCGATCTGGACACCTACCGTCAGGCGGGAACGCTCGAATATGCGATGACCTCACTCGAAAAACTGGCGGCCAAAGCCGAAGCCGACGCCACGGCGAAGACGACGTCCGCGGCCGGCGTGAAAGTCGACTCCGACGTGACGACCGCGCTCAAGGCGCTCGACAATGCGGGCAAGGCTGTGTCGGCCCTGCAGACCGCCTGTCCGCTGAGCCCGCCGAAGCCTTCGTCAAAGGGATAGGAGCGCGAATCTTCCTCGGGAGCGCGCGACATGCGCGTCGACTCCGACAAGCTCGCATCGCTGATTGCTGAAAACGAAAAAGCCGGCGGTTTCCCGCCGGCTCCCAAATCTCGAAACTGTTCCAGTCCTTACGCCGTGGTCGCGCCCAGCGAGCCGACTTCGACCTTCACGCCCGGGCCCTGGGTCGAGCTGATGGCGACGCGCTGGATATAGGTGCCCTTGGCGCCCTGCGGCTTGGCCTTGGCAACCGCGTCGACGAAGGCCTTGATGTTCTCGACGAGCTTGTCGTCGTTGAACGAGGCCTTGCCGACCGTGCCCTGAATGATGCCGGCCTTTTCGACGCGGAACTCGACCGCGCCGCCCTTGGAGGCCTTCACCGCGCCGGCGACGTCCATCGTCACCGTGCCGACCTTCGGGTTGGGCATCATGCCGCGCGGGCCGAGCACCTTGCCGAGGCGGCCGACCAGCGGCATCATGTCCGGCGTGGCGATGCAGCGATCGAAGTCGATCGTGCCGCCCTGGACGATGCTGACCAGATCCTCCGCGCCGACGACGTCGGCGCCCGCGGCCTTGGCCTCATCGGCCTTGGCGCCGCGCGCGAAGACGCCGACGCGCAGGACGCGGCCGGTGCCGTTCGGCAGATTGACGACGCCGCGGACCATCTGGTCGGCGTGCTTGGGGTCGACGCCGAGGTTCATGGCGATCTCGACCGATTCGTCGAACTTGGCCGTCGCGCGGCTGCGCACGAGCTTCACGGCCTCGTCGATCGGGTAGAGCTTGGTGCGCTCGATGCCCTCGCGGGCCTTCTGGATACGTTTTCCGACATGCGCCATGGTCTTACTCCACCACCTCGAGGCCCATCGCGCGGGCGGAGCCTTGAATCATCGACATTGCCGACTCGACCGACGCGCAGTTCAGATCGACCATCTTCTTTTCAGCGATGTCGCGAATCTGCGCCTTGGTGATCTTGCCGACGACGTTACGGCCGGGGGTCTTCGAGCCCGAAGCCGGCTTCTTGCCGATCTTGAGGCCAACGGCCTTCTTCAGGAAGAAGGAGACCGGCGGCTGCTTCATCTCGAAGGTGAAGGAGCGGTCCTGATAGGCGGTGATGATGACGGGGATCGGCGTCCCCTTCTCCACCTGCGCCGTCTTGGCGTTGAACGCCTTGCAGAATTCCATGATGTTAAGGCCGCGCTGACCGAGCGCGGGACCAATCGGCGGCGAGGGGTTCGCCGCGCCGGCCGGCACCTGCAGCTTTATGTAGCCGGCAATTTTCTTCGCCATTGACCTTCTCCAACGAATGACGGCGCGCGACGCCGAACAGCGCCCGCTTCCGCCGGTTGCAGTTCGTGGTCCGGTCCGTGGTCCCCGATGGCGTTCGGGGCGGGCCCGCCACGTATGATGCCCCGGACAGCGAGGCCATCCGGGGGACGCGCCGCTTTTAGGGGAAGGCGGCGGAAAGAGCAAGCAGGGAAAGCGGGGGAGTCGACGTGCTGCGCCGAGCGCGCCTCAATGTCCCTCTGGCAAGAAGCGCGCTTGCTGTTCGAGACGGCGCACGCGCTCCTCGAGTTCGGTCAGCAGCACGCCGTGGCCAATCGCCGACGAGTGATATTCCATCACGGAGCGACGCAGGCCGGCGATCTGGTCGCCGAGCCGCTTCTCCTGAACCAACATGTCGGAGGCCACGTCGGCGCGCAGTGAATTGATCTCGGAGCGCAATTCATCTTTGGTGACCATGACCTCGCGCATGGCCGACACCTCGACGCGAAGCGTGTCCACCTTCGCGTCGATCTTGCGCAGCAACGCCAATGTGAAATTCTCGGGCTCGTCGCTCATCGCGGCTCCCTCGGACCACAAAATGTAGTCAAGCTTTATAGCACAGGTTTTTCACAATCGCAGAGGCGCGCCTCCCCTCAAAAATGAGGGGAAGGATTCACCCGACCTTCTCGACCTGGCCGAACTCCAGCTCGACCGGCGTCGGGCGGCCAAAGATCGAGACGGCGACCTTGAGGCGCGAGCGCGCTTCGTCGACTTCCTCGACGAGACCGTTGAAAGAGGCGAAGGGCCCGTCGGCGACGCGCACCGTCTCGCCCACCTCGAAGCTGACCGTCGGCTTGGGACGCTCGACGCCCTCGGCCACCTGGCCCTTGATGCGCATCGCCTCGTCTTCGGAGATGGGCATGGGCTTGTTGTCGGCGCCGAGGAATCCCGTGACCTTCGGCGTGTTCTTGATCAGCGAGAACACAGGGTCCGTGAGATTGCACTTCACCAGCACATAGCCGGGAAAGAACTTGCGCTCGGTGGAGACCTTGCGGCCGCGGCGGACCTCGACGACCTGCTCGGTCGGCACGAGAATTTCCTCGAAATTCTCGACAAGGCCGCGCTGGGCGGCGCCCTCGCGGATCGCCTCCGCGACCTTCTTTTCGAAGTTCGAATAGGCGTGGACGATATACCAGCGCATGCTCATGAGGGCGCGCCCTGCTCCGGATTAGAAATTACTGGCCGACCCGCAGCAGCAGGCCGACGAGGAAGCGCAGGGCCGAGTCGACGAGAACGAAGAACAGGCTCGCGAACAGCACCATCAGGATGACGAGGCCGGTCGTGATCATCGTCTCCCGGCGCGTGGGCCAGGTTACCTTGTTCGCCTCGGCGCGAACTTCCTGCAGGAACGTAAACGGGTTGACCATGCGCTTGCCCGATTCTGATCAAAAGCGAGGCCCGAAGGACGCTCGCCGTAAAACAGTCGCGGCGCGGGACCTTCCGGTCACGCGCCACGCTCGCCTGCTTTATAGCCCCCCGCGCCGCGCTCGCCAAGGGGGGTCTCGCGGAAATGCGGAGACCCGGCCATTGCCCGGCGGCGGGTCCCGACTTTACAAAGGTCGCGCATCCCTGATTTGGAGGAAAAGATGCGCCATTCGGCACTTCCCGCCGTGACCCTGGCCCTCGCCGCCGCCCTCGCCGGCTGCAACGCGGCGCGCCAGACCGGCCCCGTGATCGACCCGCCCGGCCCGCCGCGTCCCGCGCCGGCGGCGCAGCAGACGCTTCCGGAGGGCGCTGGCTGCTCCGGCGCCATCGCCCGCTACCGGTCGGTGATGGAGAACGACCTCTCGATGGGCCATGTCAATCAGAGCGTCTACAGCCAGATCCAGGGCGAAATCTCCGAAGCCGCCGCCGCCTGCTCCGCCGGGCAGGACGCAAGGGCCGTCTCGCTGGTGCGCGCCTCCAAGACCCGTCACGGCTACCCTGGCGGCTGAGCGTCGCAAAGGCGACAAGGCGCGTCAGGAACCCGCCCACGCGAATGGTCGCCGCGCTTGTCCGCGCCCCCGGTCGCCGCCCATGTCGGCGACCCTCCGGCGCGTTTTGTCGCGGCTGATTCTGGAAACAATCCAGATTAGCTCCTTTGACGGCCGCGCTGCTGGTCCCTACGTTGCATGCATCGGTTATCCGACCAGAAAGAGGCGTGCATGAACAGGTTTGCGGCGGCGGTTCTTCTCCTCATCGCGGGGGCCTGCGGCGCGGCGGCCGCCGAGAGCTACACGCTCACGATCAAGGACCACAAATTCGACCCCGCCGAGCTGAAGATCGCGGCCGACAAGCCGGCCACGCTGGTCGTGAAGAACCTCGACGGCACGCCCGAGGAATTCGAGTCCAAGCCCCTGCGCATCGAGAAGGTCGTGCCCGCCAACAGCGAGGCGACCTTCCAGATCCGGGCGCTGAAGCCCGGCCGCTACAAGTTCTTCGGCGAGTTCCACGAGGACAGCGCCAAGGGCGAGGTCGTCGTCGAATAATGCTCGGCGCGCTCATCATCGTCTTTCGCGAGGCCATCGAGGCGGGCCTCATCATCGGCATCGTCGCCGCGGTGACGCGCGGCGTCTCCGGTTCACGCGCCCATATCGCGGGCGGCGTCGGAGCGGGGGTGCTCGGGGCGCTGATCGTGGCGGCTTTCGCCGAGCAGCTCTCGAAGGCCTTCGCCGGCAGCGGGCAGGAACTGTTCAACGCGGCGGTGCTGATGATCGCCGTGGTCATGCTGGCGTGGCACAACATCTGGATGGCGCGACACGGGCGCGAGCTGGCGCAGGAGCTGTCGGACGTCGGCCGCGCCGTCGCGCGCGGCGACCGCACCCTGTTTGCGCTGGCGGCCGTCGTGGCGCTTGCGGTGCTGCGGGAAGGTTCGGAGGTCGCGCTGTTCCTCTATGGCGTGCTCGCTTCGGGCGAGCCGGCGGGCAGTGTGCTCACTGGCGGCCTGGCGGGCCTGGGGCTCGGCGCCGCGACGAGCCTCGCGACCTTCTACGGCCTCATCTCCATTCCACCCCGGCGCCTCTTCGCCGTGACGACATGGCTGATCACCCTCCTCGCGGCGGGGCTGACCGCGCAGGCGGTGGCCTTTCTCCAGCAGGCGGGAACGATCACCGCCCTCGCCGACACGCTGTGGGACACGTCCTGGCTTCTCTCCGACAAGAGCATCCCGGGCCGCGTGCTGCACACGCTGATCGGCTACGCCGACCAGCCGTCGCAGATGCAGGTCGTCGCCTATGTCGCGACCATCGCCGCGATCGTGGCGGCGACACGGCTCACGGCGATGACGACGCATGGCCCGGCGCAGGCGCCGGCGGAATAGACGTCTGGTTCGAGCCGATCACGTCGAGCCCGGCGCGAAGCGCCATCGCCAGCTTCACGGCGTCGTCATGCGCCCACACATGCGCGAAGAAGAGCCTGGGCTCGTCGTTCAGCATATGGTTGTGCAGGGCCGTGACCTCGACGCCATTCGAGTCGAGCGTCTTCAGCAGCGCCGGCACCTCCTTGCCGAGAAGCACGAAGTCGCCGCTGATCGCGGCCTTGCCGTCGCCGGTCGGCTCGAAATTCAGCGCTGTCGCGACGCCCATGGCGGGGGGCATGGCCATGCCCGCCACGCGGATGTCGTCGGGTCGCGGAAAGCTGAACTGCCAGACGCCGCCGCTGTTCTTTCCCTTCGCGCCCAGAATCGTGTCGAGCTTCGCGACGTCGAAGCCGGGGCTGACCGTCCCCGGAGCGGCCTGCGCAGCCGGCGCGAACGGCGTCTTCGTCTCGGCCAGCGCCTCGCGCACGGCGCGGGCCAGCACGACCGGGTCGCCGAAGCCCGAGACATGCATGTAGAGCGTGGCGGGCGAAGCTCGCAAAAGATGATTATGGATGGCGGTGACGCTGACGCCGTCGGCCAGCAGCGACCGCATCACCGGCCGGACCTCCGACTCGCTCAGCACCAGATCGCCCATCATCATGGCGTCCGCGCCGATCTGCTGGAACGCGACCCAGCCGCCCAAAGCCAGCGCCGGCTTCACCTCGACACTGTCCAGCGTCACATGGAGATCGCTGCGCGGCAGGGGGTATTTGTGAACCGTGCCGATGATCGCGGCTTCCTTGTCCATCACCGCGTCGACGCGCGACCAGTCGATTTCCGCGCGCGCCGCCGCGCCGGAGAGAAGGAGGGAGCCCGTCAGGGCGACGGTCAGCAACGCGTTTCGCATGAGCGTCCCTTTCTGCATCTGGCCACAGCGGCCTCGCCAAGAAATGGCGCGCCGCGCGGCGGAGGGACAGCTTGGCTAATCGCGCGCGATGATGTTGATCTTCTTGATCACCCGCTCCGGCTCCGGCCGGACGAGGTCGACCGACAACAGCCCGTTGACCAGATCGGCGCCCAGCACCTGCATGCCGTCGGCGAGCAGAAAGGCGCGCTGAAACTGGCGCGCGGCGATGCCGCGGTGCAGAAAGTGCCGCTCGCGGTCCTCGGCCTGACGGCCGCGGATCACCAACTGGTTTTCCTCCAGCGAGACGTCGAGCTGGTCGCGGGTGAAGCCGGCGACGGCGAGGGTGATGCGCAGCCGCTCAGGCTCGTTCTCCGTGCGCGGCAGGCGCTCGATATTGTAGGGCGGATAGCCGTCCGACCCGCTGCGCGTGACGCGGTCCAGCGCGCGCTCGATTTCGTCGAAGCCGAGCAGGAACGGCGAGTTGAGAGGGGGACGCGACATCTGCTGAAGCCCTTCTGGCGCCTCGTGACAGGCGGGACCCGTCTGGCGTCCCGACCGGCAATTTATGGCTGAGCGCGGGCGCGCGATCAAGCGCGCTCTCTCGCGGCCTTTGCGCCATTGACGCAAGCGGCGCGCATTCCCATCTGCGGCTCATCTTTCCTCGCGCCGGGACGGCTGTCATGCGCCAACTGAAGCTGCGACTGGCGTTTCTGGCGCTGACCCTGACCGGGCCGGCGGCTGTCGCGGACGAGACGCCGACCATCGTCGCGCCGGAAGCCGACCGCTTCTCCCTGCAACCCACGGAGGGCGGCTTTCTGCGCCTCGACAGGCAGACGGGCGCGGTGTCCTTCTGCACGGCGAAGGACGGCGTTTCCGTCTGCCGGGTCGGGGCCGACGAGCGGGCGGCGCTGCAAGACGAGATCGAACGGCTGCGCGGCGAGAACGCGCGGCTGAAAGCGGTCGCCGGCCAACCGCCCTCCACCCTGCCGCGCGAGGAGGACTTCGAGCGGGCGCTCTCCTTTACCGAGCGCTTCCTGCGACGCATAATGCGGCTTTTCCGGGAGGAAACCCCGGGCGACGGGCGGCTTTGAGCCCTCCGCCCGGAACAGGCCGATGACGGACGACGGACCCTTCGCCAACTGGCCGCATCTCGACAGGCCCGCTCCGCCCGGATCGTCCCGGGAGCGGCGCGACCTAGTCATCCTTCCGGGCTCATCTGAAACGGAATCACAGACCATGGCGTCCAGGAACGCGCTTGAAAATTTTCTCGGCGGCTCGCCGCTCGCTGTCGCCATCCGTCTTTTTTTCGTGTCGCTTGTCGTCGGCGCGCTGCTGATGTGGCTGGAGCTGCGGCCGATCGACATTCTGCGCGGCGTGCAGTCCTTCATCGACCGCATCTATCAACTCGGCTTCGGCGCGGTGAAGGAGCTCGCGAGCTATGTGCTCGCCGGCGCGGTTTTCGTGGTGCCCGCCTGGCTGGTTCTGCGGCTGATGAGCGTGGGCGGGCGCAAGTGAGGCGCCTGCTGCTTCCGCTTGTTCTGGCCGCGACGCCCGCCCTGGCCTCGAGCGAGGACGCCTGGCGGAAGTTTCGCGAGGCTGTCCTGAAGTCCTGCGAGACAGCCGTCGCGGGCCGGCTCGAGACGCCGGCCATCGCGGTCGATCCCTTCGGCAGCGACTCCTATGGCGTCGCCATCGCGCGCGGGACGTCGACCGACGCCAAGGCCCCGCGCGCCATCGTCTGCGTCTACGACAAGCGCAGGAAATCCGTCGAGACAAGCGGCGAATTCGTCCCCTGATTCACCGCCGCCGGATCGTCGACGTCAGATCCTCCGCCCCCGCCGCGGGGTCGATCGGCCCGAAGCCGTCGCCGCCCTCATAGGCCGCCGACGGCGGGCGCCCGGCCGTGTCGGCGTCGGTCTCGTCGCCGATCGACGGGCGCGCTTTCTGCATGGCGATGAGCGGCGACTCCGGCGGCGGCGGGAGGGTTTCCTGCGGCGCGGGCTTGCAGATCGTATGGCCGGAACGGCCGTGCATGGCGAGATCGACGTGGATGTGATTGTAGTGGAAGGCGTTGGACCCCGGCGACAGGACGGTTGTGAAATGCTCGCAGGAGCCGCGATGCACATCCATCAGGAAGGCGCGGGTCTGATCGTCGCCGCGCCACCAGTCCTGCACCAGCGTGATCCGCCGGCCGTCCTCGAGCACGAAGCCGCCAATGTCGAGCGCATTGCCGAAGGCATGTTCCGAGAGCTGCGCGCCGCTCTGATTGTTCATGCCCCGGCAGGCGTAGGAGCCCATTGAGTCGATGCGCGCGACCTGCTGGCCGAAGCGCGCCTGCGCGGCGGGCTGCACCGTGTCGGCGAGCCACTGGTCCAGCTCGGCGACCATCGAGCAATCAAGCGTCGCCGTGGAATTGAAGGCGACCGCGCCGCCCTGAAGCGCCGTCACCTTGAACGGCCTGGTGAGGCCGCAAATGCCGGGGCCGTCGACCTCGCTGGCGAGGGCGATGAACTCCGAGGGCTGCACCTTGCGCTGTGCGATGCAGGCGTTTTCCGCCTGCGCGCGCCAGGCGGGGCGCTGCGGCTTGAACGGCCCCGCGCAGCCCGCGAGCGTCGCGGCGGCGAGAAGGAGGAGGAAGGCGATCCGGAGGGCCATGCCGCGCAGCATGGTCGACGAGCTCTTAACCGAGCGTCGAAAAATTTAGTTAACTGCCTGAAAACTCTTGATCGTGGCGGAAAGGAAACGGCCGGCGTCGCCGCCGGCCGTCGAAAACGCGATTACGCTGACTCCTTACGTGACGCCTTTATTGGGCGCCTCCCTTGCGGGCGCGCATGAAGGAGTCGAACTCCTCCCGGTCGCGCGCGCGGCGCAGCTCGGAGATATGCTCGGCGAACTCCCGCTCGGCTTCGGCGAGCTTGCGGCGCTCTTCCTCAAGTCGGACGAGCTCGCCCTCGCGCCACTCGTCAAAGGCCACATTGCCGGTCGACCGCATGAAGGACGGCCCGGCCCAGCCCGCCTCGCGCGAGACGTCGCCGAAGGCGGTCTTGACCTTCGCGCCCTGCTCGGCGGCGAAGGAGAAGAGATCGCCCTCATAGCCGAAGCTCCGGCCCCAGAGTTTCAGGAACAGCAGGGCGAGGCCGATCGGCCAGAAGATCAGGAAGCCCATAACGACGGCCGCGACTTCGAACGGCCTCCAATGCGCGCACCCTCCCTGACGCCCCCAGGGTGAGGCGGACATTCGGGAAAAACGATCGCAGCTCATGTTTGGCTCCAGTTTGTGCACGGCCCCGGTCTCCGGTCGCCGATGTAAATGTTATAAACATTCACATCGATTTTGGCAAGGGAACGGGGCCTTGGGAGCGGGGCTTTGCCGGCCTCCCGCGGCGGAAGCGCCCGGGCGGCCGCGCCGGATATCGGCGCCGCGCGGGCGTCTTTCAAGACGCCTCGGGCTCACAGCTCAAAATCCAGGTGCGGTCGCAAAAGGCGACATAGAGGCGCTCCTGGCCCAGCGCCGCGCCGAGCTCCATGGCGAGGTCATTGAGCATGTCTTCGATGTCGGCGTCCGGCAGATGGCCCAGATAGGCGTGCACGGCCTCCCCGGTGAAAATGGCGACGGGCTCGCGGTCGGAGCCCACGCCGCCGCCCTCCTTCGGCCAGGCGTAGGTGACCTCGGCGCGGGCGAACATGCCCGAGAGGGCGGGTTTCCCCTCTTCGACCCGCCGCCGCATCCAGCGCCGCGCGGTGCGCACGGCCTCGGAGACGTCATAGACGCGCCCCTCCGGGTCCCAGCCCTCGCGCAGGCCCACGGCGATGCGAAAATCCCGTCGCGGCCCCCGCGAGCCGGCGACGATGCGGTAGCTTCTGGTCTCGCTCATGAAGAGGAAGATAAGGCGTCGCGGGCCGATGAGCGAGACGGGCGACGTCACGACAGGCCGTGGACGAACCAGCGCGGCGCCTCGGTTTCGCGTCCGTAGAGCCCCTCGCGAAACAGCCAGAACACATGCCCGTCCCTGTCCTGGGCCTGGAAATAATCGCGCGTCGGCCCGTCTCGCGCCGGGCCCCACCAGGGCGGCGCGAGACGCTCCGGCCCCTCATAGGCCACCACCTCGTGCAACACCCGTCGCCAGCGAAACCGCAGCGGCGGCCCGTCGGGGAAAAGCGCGATCGTCTCGACGGGCTCGGGCCGCTCGAACAGCCGCAAGGGACGCGGCGCCGCCTGCGCCGGGAAGGGCGCCGGCGGGCCAGAGGCGGCCGGGACGGCGGCGACGGCGAATTCGGGCAGATGCGAGGCTTGCGGATGCAGCCGCAGCACCCGCCGCAGTCCGAGCCGCGCGCCGAGCCGGTCGATGAGATCGCCGAGATCGGCGTCGTCCGCAGCGCCCCGCTCCGGCGGCGCGAGACTCGTCTGCGGCGGCGCGGCGCGCTCGGTCTCGGTGGCGCAGAGGCGCAGCACGTCGAATCCATAGCCGGTGTCGAGCCCCTCCTCGGCGACCGCCGACAGACGCTCGGCGAGAAGGGCGGCGAGGCGGGCGGGATCGCGCAGCGGCCGGCTCGTCCCGGCTTCCAGCCGCTTCACCGCGCCGTCGACGCGATAGAAGACGGCTTCGAGCCGCCGCGCGCCCGCCCCCGCCCGCTCCAGCATCGGGCAGAGATCGGCGCAGAGCCGCGCCAGCGTCGCCTCCAGATCGGCGCGCTGCGTCAGCCCGTCGGGAAAGCGCCGCTCGGCGATGAAGGCGGGCGCCTCGAAGCGCGGAGAGATGGGGTCGCGGATGCGGCAGGTCAGCGCGTCGAGGCGGGTCAGCGCCGCCTGGCCGAAACGCGCGGCGAGAGGCGCGCGCGGCCGGTCGAGAAGATCGCCGACGCGGCGCAGCCCGGCGCGGCGCAGGCCCGCGAGCGCCTCTGGCCCCGCCTCCAGCGCCTCGACCGGCAGGCTCGCCGCCAGCGCGTCGATCTCCCCCTGCCCGGCGGCCTCCGCGACATGCCTCACGCCTGAAAAGCGGGCCAGCGCGCGGGCCAGCGCCGGGCCGGGCGCGATCGCCGCGCGGGCGCAAAAGCCCAACGCCGCGAGGCGGGCCTCCGCCTCGTCGAGCAGCGCCGTCTCGCCGCCGAAAAGATGCGCCGCGCCGGTCACGTCGAGAATGAGCCCGTCCGGCGGGCGGGCGGCGGCGAGCGGCGTGAAGCGGCGGCTCCAGTCGGCGAGGGCGTCGAGCGCGGCGGCGTCGGCTTTCGGCTCGGCCTCGGCGAGCTCGAGCGCGGGGCAGCGGGCGCGGGCGTCGGCCACCGCCATGCCGGGAATCAGCCCGCGCTTTTGCGCGCCGGCGTCGACGGCCGTGAGCCGCTCGGCCCCTGTCTCGCGGGCGTAGAGGGCGAAGGCCTCAGGCGCGGCGCCGCGACGGCGGCGCAGCAGCCGGTCGGTCGCAAGCCTGGGAAGGAAAACGCTCAGGAAACGCATGACGAAACACGGCCTGTTGGGGATCGAAGGCGATTTCACGCCACTCCGCCGGATCGATTTCCCCCCAGCGCCCGGCGCGCGCCTTGGCGAAGCGCAGGCGCCAGCGGAAGGGCGCGGCGGGAGAGAGCGGCGGACTGCGGCGCGCGCCCGCAACGCCCGGCGCGGCGGCGGCGACCTCGACGCGCAGTTCGGCGGCGCTGGAGAGGCGCGCCTGAGGCGAGGCGAGCGACGCCACGAGGCCCAGCGCCCCGCCGCGCCGCGCGGCGAGCAGCAGCCGGCGCGAGGCGGAGAGATCGTAGAGACGCGCGTCGAGAAAGGTCTCGGCGACGACCGCCGCGCAGGCGGGGCTCTTCAGCGCCTCCTCCATCGCCCAGAGCGTCTCGCGCGGACGGCGCGTGCGGATCAGGGCGAAACGCGACAGATCGAGCCCCGCCTGCGCGAGGCCGCGCCCATAGGGGAGGCCGAATTCCTGCGCCCCGAGATCCTCGATGATGAAGACCAGCGCCCCGTCGCGACGGGCGGCCCGCGCCCGCAGCGCCATGGCGACAGCGAAAGCCGCCGCCGCCGGGGCGTCCGGCGCCCGGGCCGGGAAAATTTCGCTCAAGCCGGCGCGTCCGGCGCCGAGGAGGGCGTCGAACCGGTCGGCGTCGGGCGCGGGGACGGGGGCGCGCGGCGGCGCCTGCCCGCCCGCTTCGATGGCGGCGACGCGGGCGCGCAAAAAACGGATGCGTTCCGAAACGCCGCTTCGCGACATCGGTCGTAAGGTCCCGAAATTGGAGAAGGCGCTCACGGCGCGTGTTCGATATTTGTTCTGGTCGCAGAAAGAGTCAAGCCGGGAGGAGGGACGCGGTTTCACCCGCTGTCTGGACGGAGCGCGGCGAGGCGACGCTTCCGCGACTCTGGGACGCATGGCCCGCGCAATCTTCTGCGGCTAATATGTAACAGTATTTGCACTTTTTGTAACAAGAATCGGGTCACGCATGAGAAGATCTCTCCCTCCTCTCCTTTCCGCCATATCGGCCTTGCTCCTGTCCGCGGCGCTCGCGCCGCCCGCCTTGGCCCAGGTCGCCTGCACTGCGCCGGATGGCGGGAAACTACTGGCCTCGGGCTGTTTCCAGTGCCACGGCACGGACGGGAACAACGGCGCCTTTGACGCTCTCGCCGGCGACGGACAGGCCGACATGTTCAACAAGCTCAAGGACATGAAAACCAAGAAGGTTGGCGCCAACATCATGTACCCCCACGCCTGGGGATATACGGACGCGCAGCTCTCCTGCATCACCCTTTATTTCTCGAAGCTGAAGAAGCCCTGAGTCCGGAGCCTCGAACGCACCCTCTCCATCCGGCGCGCCTGGTCCTGCCGAAGCGGCGACTTTTTCCGCGATAAGGCCCCAGACGCCGCGCCTCTCGAAAGACCTCAAGGGTCGGAGACAACAATGATCAAGAGAAGAGATTTTATCGGCGGTCTGGGCGTCGGCGCGGCCGCCACGATGATTCCGGCGTCCGGTTCGGCCGCCACAAACCGAGTCGTGGTGATCGGCGGCGGCATGGCGGGCGCCGCTGTCGCGAAATATCTGCGCCTGTGGAGCAACAAGACGATCCTCGTCACGCTGGTCGCGCCGGCGACGACTTATGTGTCCAACATCATGAGCAATCTGGTCCTGACCGGCCAGAACGCCTACAGCACGCTCAACTTCGACTACGCCAAGCTGAAATCCAATTATGGAATCGTCGTCGAGACGGCGACCGCGCTGGAAATCGCCGGTTTCGGCGCCAACGCCACCGGAACCGTCAAGCTCAGCAACGGCAAGACCCTGACCTGCGAGCGCGTCGTGCTCGCGCCGGGGATCAAGATGGACCCGATTCCGCTGACGGGTTCGCCCGCCACGGCCGCCCCCGTCCTGCACGCCTGGCAGGCTGGCCAGCAAACACTCGATCTGCAACGCCTGCTGCTGAACATGCCGACGAATGGCGTCTACGTCATGTCCATTCCGCCCAAACCCTATCGCTGCCCGCCGGGTCCCTATGAGCGCGCCTGCGTCGTCGCCGACTATCTGCGCCGCAACAAGCCCGGCGCGAAGATCGTCGTGCTCGACGCCAACCCGGGGATCGTCGCCGAACCGGTGAATTTCGGGAACGCGTTCAAGACCTACATCGACGCCGGCGTGCTGCAATATGTCTCTTCGACATCCGTCGTCTCGGTCTCGGCGGGCGCCGGACCGGGCGACCGGCAATTCGTCACCACGAACAATTCGGCGACGCCGCTCTTTGGCGACGTGGTCAACATCATCCCCCCGCACCGGGCGCCGGACATCGTGTCGAATACGGGGCTCGTGCCGCCCGGCGGCGCCTTCGCGCCCGTGGACGTGCGCAGCTATGAATCGACCATCGCCGGGAAGAGCAAGATTCATGTGCTCGGCGACGCCTCGGACACCAGCTTGCCCAAGGCCGGCCATGTCGCCAATCAGGAAGCCAAGATCTGCGCGGCGGCGATCATCGCCCAGTTCGCCGGCGCCACGCCGAGCCCGGCGCCGACCGCCAACTCGGCCTGCTTCTCGCCGATCGACAGCACGCAGGCGTCCTGGCTCACGGCGGTCTACCAATACAGCGAGACGCAGAATGCGAGCGGCGCCGTGACGGCCCTGCCCGCAAACAAGCGGATGGTGATCTGGAACGGAACCGGCGCCATCGGCGACGTCCAGCCCGCGACCGAGGCGGACGCGCCCTCGACCAAAAACTTCGGTCAGATGACGAAGTGGTACGGCGTCCTCATGTCGGATACATTCGCTTAAACCCGACGACTGTCCGGGACGGCCTGATCCGCTCTGGCGGATGGGGCTGTCCCGGCCCGCGCGGCCGGCGCCGCTACTTCTTCTTCAGCCCCAGAATATAGGCCGTGACCGAATCGATCTCCTCCGGCGAGAGGATGAAGTTTGGCATGTTCTTGTGCGAGGAGCGCAGGAACACCTTGAGCGACAGCTCGGTCGTCGACGGCATATAGGCGACCAGAGCGAAGGACGGCGCGTCCGGATTGGGGCTGCGCACATGCGGATTGGCGCCCACGGCGTGGCAGCTCGCGCAATGTTCTTCGGCGAGACGGGCGCCGGCGGCCGCATCGCCGCCCTGCGCCATGGCCGGCGACAGACCCGGCGCCAGCGCGCCGCAGAGGAAAGCGAGGGTCGACAGAAGCGCCAGTCTCATGAGTTTGCTCCTCGATCAGTCCGTCCCGTTCAAATCCTCCGGGCGCGGCTGCAGCATGATGTTGTAGCCCGCGTCGACGAGATGAATCTCGCCGGTGACGCCGCCAGAAAGCTCCGACAGGAAATAAAGCGCCGAGCCGCCGATTTCATCCAGCGTGATCATCCGCCGCAGCGGGCAATGCTGCTTCTGGAATGCGCCCATCGCCCGCGCTCCGGTAATGCCGGCGCCCGCCATGGTGCGCACCGGCCCCGGCGAAATGGCGTTCACGCGGATGCCGCGATCGCCGTAATCCGCCGCGAGATAGCGCACGGAGGAATCGAGCGCGGCCTTGGCGACGCCCATGACGTTGTAATTCGGCATGACATGGGAGCCGCCGCCGAAGCTCACCGTCACCATCGAGCCGCCCGACGTCATCATCGCCGCGGCGCGGCGCGCCGCCTCGGTGAAGGAGAAGCAGGAGATGACCATGGTGCGCACGAAATTCTCGCGCGACGTGTCGGCGTAAAGGCCCTTCAGCTCGCTCTTGTCCGAATAGGCGATGGAATGGACGAGAAAGTCCATTTCGCCCCATTCCTGTTCGAGGCGCGCAAACACCGCGTCGACGGTCGAAATGTCCTCGACGTCGCAGGGCAGCACCAGGCTGGAGCCCAGCTCCTCGGCCAGAGGCTTCACGCGCTTGCCGAGCGCCTCGCCCTGATAGGTGAAGGCGAGCGACGCGCCATGGCGCGCCAGCACGCGGGCAATGCCGTAAGCAATCGAATGGTCGTTGGCGACGCCCATGACGAGCCCGCGCTTCCCCTGCATCAAACCAGTCGCAACCGTCATTTCCACTTTCTCTGTCGAAGGCGGGTTCGTCTGCGCCATCGAAAGGCCAGCCCCATCGAAAATCGGCGAATCGTCCCGGTCAAAAAAAAGGCGGCGCCGTCGACCGGCGCCGCCGATGTCGTCACGCGTCCGGATGCTTGAAGATCAGCGTGGCATTGGTGCCGCCAAAGCCGAAGGAGTTCGACAGCACGGCGCCGAGCTTCACATTGTCCCGGCGCGCGCGCATGATCGGCATGTCGGCGAAATCGGGATCCAGCTCCTCGATGTTGGCGCTCTCGCAGATGAAGCCGTTCTGCATCATCAGCAGCGAATAGATCGCCTCCTGCACGCCGGTCGCGCCCAGCGAATGGCCGGTGAGCGATTTGGTCGCCGCGATCGGCGGACACTTGTCGCCGGAGCCGAAGACTTCACGCAGCGCCTCGATTTCCTTGGCGTCGCCGACCGGCGTCGCGGTGGCGTGCGGGTTGATGTAGTCGATCGGGCATTTCACCGTGGCGAGCGCCTGGCGCATGCAGCGCACCGCGCCTTCGCCCGAGGGCGCGACCATGTCATAGCCGTCGGAGGTCGCGCCATAGCCGGCGACTTCCGCGTAGATTTTCGCGCCACGCGCCTTCGCGTGCTCATATTCCTCGAGCACCAGCACGCCCGCGCCGCCCGCGATGACAAAGCCGTCGCGATTCTTGTCATAGGCGCGCGAGGCCGTCGCGGGGCGGTCGTTATAGGCCGAGGACATGGCGCCCATGGCGTCGAAGAGCACCGAGAGCTCCCACTCCAGCTCCTCGCAGCCGCCGGCGAACATCATGTCCTGCTTGCCGTACTGGATCATCTCATAGGCGTTGCCGATGCAATGGTTCGACGTCGCGCAGGCCGAGGAGATGGAATAATTCACGCCCTTGATCTTGAACCAGACGGCGAGAGTCGCGGAGGCCGTCGAGGACATGCATTTGGGCACGGCGAAGGGGCCGACGCGCTTGGGGCCCTTGGTGCGGGTGGTGTCGGCGGATTCGACGATCGTCTTTGTCGAAGGGCCGCCCGAGCCCATGATGATGCCGGTGCGCTCATTGGAGATGTCAGCCTCGGTGAGGCCGGCGTCGCGGATCGCCTGATCCATGGCGACATGGTTCCAGGCGGTGCCGGTGGCGTGGAAGCGCATGGCGCGGCGGTCGACGACCGTGGAGGGGTCGAGCGTCGGCATGCCGTGCACCTGGGAGCGGAACCCCAGCTCCGCATATTTCTCGGCTCGGACGATGCCCGGCTTCGCTTCGCGAAGAGAAGCCACGACCTCCTGCGTCGTATTGCCGATCGACGATACGATGCCCATGCCGGTGACGACGACCCGTCTCATTTTTTCTCTCCCTGTTTTTCTCCCTCTCCCCGTTCACGGGGAGAGGGCTGGGGCGAGGGGCAGACAAAGGCCAGGGGCGTTGTTGCGGCGCGCCCCTCACCCTCGCTTCGCTCGACCTCTCCCCGCAGGCGGGGCGAGGGTCATCCCCAGCGTTTCAGATCACTCCGCCGCCGCCGGCGCATTGGCGAGGCCGACCTTGAGATCCTTGGCCTCATAGATGCGTTCGCCGTCCGCGGCCACCCAGCCGTCGGCGAGGCCGAGCACGAGCTTGCCGGTGCGCACGCGCTTGAAATCAATCCCGTAGGCAACGAGCTTGGTGTGCGGGCGGACCTGGCCGGAGAATTTCACCTCGCCGACGCCGAGCGCCATGCCGCGCCCCGGATTGCCGAGCCAGGCGAGATAGAACCCGACCATCTGCCACAGCGCGTCGAGGCCGAGGCAGCCCGGCATCACCGGATTGCCCTTGAAGTGGCAGTCGAAGAACCAGAGGCTCGGCTTGATGTCGAGCTCGGCGCGCATGTAGCCCTTGCCATGCTCGCCGCCCTCTTCGAAAATCTCGGTGATGCGATCGAACATCAGCATCGGCGGGAGCGGCAATTGCGCATTGCCCGGCCCGAACAGTTCCTCCCGCCCGCAGGCCAACAAATCTTCATAGCCGAATGACGAGCGCCGTTCGCTCATGGTCTCACCGCCTCCGCTGGAGCCTTTTTGAAGGCTCTCTCCCATTGATCGCGCCCCTCTTTTGAGCGTGCGCGCCGCCCGCTTGTTTTTGGCGGCCGGCGGCCCAACCGGCCGCTGACCGCCCGATGCGGGCCATTGTTCCGTAACATAGCCGGGGGCGCGCCGGAAGCGCCCGCGTCTCCCGCAGCGTCGGCGGCGCCGGAACGCGGCGCGAAAGTTGAGGTTTGCGTCCCTTTTTGGTATAGGTCAAACAAATCCAAAGCTCTTGTGAGCCGCCGCCGATGGACGCTTTCGTAAACAGACCGCCTTCACCCGACCTGCCGGAGCGCCGCAAATCCGTTCACGAGATGCTCGCCGAGGCCGGCTTGCGACCGACGCGGCAGCGCATGGCGCTGGGCGAACTCCTGTTTCGCGGCTATGACCGCCATGTGACGGCCGAGCGCCTCTTCGACGAGGCCGTCGCCGCCAGCCTCTCGGTCTCGCTGGCGACCGTTTACAACACGCTGCACCAGTTCACCGACGCGGGGCTCCTGCGGGAGATCGCCGTCGACGGCGCCCGGGTCTATTTCGACACCAATGTGCACGACCATCACCACTTCCTCGTCGAGGAAGACGGTGAGCTCTACGACATCCCCACCAATGTGACGGTGGCCAATCTGCCGACCCCGCCCGACGGGCTGCGCATCGACCGGGTCGACGTGGTGGTGCGGCTGCGGCGGGATGAGGGCTAGCGACGGCGCCTCCCTTCCTCCCCTTACAACAAGGAGGGAGGTGTGACGGTCAGCGTGGCGCTACTCCACCTTCTCGCCCGGATACACGCCCCACAGATTCTCCTGCTGCATGTATCCGTCGAACTCCTTGCCGGCGAGGCGGCACCATTTGCCGTCGCAGCCGCGCAGGGCGCCGATCACGCCGGGGCCGAGCTTGGCGATCGGTGTCGTGTGATCGGCGGCGACGAGCAGTTGCGGCTCTTTCTTCCAGGGGGCGACCAGCGCGGTGCGCCGGCCGGAGAGGAGGGAATGCAGCACCCAGCCTTCCGACCCCTCCGAATCGCGGATTTTCCGCCAGGTCTCGAATTCGGCGGTGATCTCCACCGGCAGGCCGGCGCGCTCGTAGATCCAGACGGTCGGATGGTCCTTGCTCGGCCCCTCGCGCACATTCACGCGGTCCGACTTGAGGCTGACATAGCGGGGCAGAGGCAGATTGCTCACCGGTCCCTTCTGCGGCTCCTGCGCCAGCGCGGGCGCCGCCAAAATGAGCGCGATGATCTGGAGAATTGCGTACAGGCCTGTCAAAATTCTGCTCTCCGGGCGCCTTATGGCGCTTGCAAGTCGCTCGTCTTGTCTTTGGCCCGCCATCTGCTAGGAAACCCAAACCGCAGAGCGCGGGGCGGCGTATTGGATTTGTCGCCCATCGTCGTTAAGACCGGGTTGAGGCGGGCGCGCCCCGACTCAGCCCGCTTCCGGCGGCGATTGACGCTTGTAGCGAAGTTTATGGATTTTCGCCAAAAAAGAGCGAGCCGAAGGGACGTAGCGCCACATGCCTAAGAAAAAGCCGCTCGTTGTCGTGACGCGCCGACTGCCCGAGGTGATCGAGACCCGCATGTGCGAGCTGTTCGACACGCGGCTCAACGAGACCGACCGGCCGATGACGCATGAGGAGCTGGCGGAGGCCATGCGCACGGCCGAGGTCCTCGTGCCGACCATCACCGACCGCATCGATTCGAGCCTGATCGCCCAGGCCGGCGAGCAGATGAAGCTGATCGCCAACTTCGGCAACGGCGTCGACAACATCGACGTCGCCTCGGCGCTCGGCCGCTCCATCACCGTCACCAACACGCCGGGCGTTCTGACCGAGGACACGGCCGACATGACCATGGCGCTGATCCTCTCGGTGGCGCGCCGGCTCGTCGAGGGCGCGCGGGCGATTCCGGAAGGCTCGTGGTCGGGCTGGTCGCCGACATGGATGCTCGGCCACCGGATCACCGGCAAGCGGCTCGGCATCGTCGGCATGGGCCGCATCGGCCAGGCGCTGGCCCGCCGCGCCAAGGCCTTCGGCCTGTCGATCCACTACCACAACCGCCGCCGCGCGGCGGTGGAGATCGAGGAGCAGCTCGAGGCGACCTATTGGGAGTCGCTCGACCAGATGCTGGCCCGTGTCGACATCGTGTCGATCCATTGCCCGCATACGCCCGCGACCTATCACCTGCTCTCGGCCCGCCGCCTCAAGCATCTGCGTCCGCACGCCATTCTGGTGAACACCGCGCGCGGCGAAATCGTCGACGAGAACGCGCTGATGCGCATGCTGGAAGCCAATGAGATGGCCGGCGCGGGCCTCGACGTGTTCGAGCACGAGCCCGCCGTCTCGCCCAAGCTTCTCAAGCTGGCGCAGAGCGGCAAGGTCACGCTGTTGCCGCATATGGGCTCGGCGACCATCGAAGGCCGCGTCGACATGGGCGAGAAGGTCATCATCAACATCAAGACCTTCATGGACGGTCACAGGCCGCCGGACCGCGTGCTGCCCAGCATGTTGTGATCAGCCGGCGTTCGCCGTAGCGTCGCCTCATGCGGCGGGCGGACGATTCGGCGCTGTGGCGCGCCTCTTTGCGCGCGGCGCCGGCCCCAACCACTCAAAGAGGCGCGCGAGGCCGGTCGACGAACGGCCGTGAACGCGCGCGAGGGAGGACGCAGTCATGAAAAAGCTTTTCCCGATCCTCGCCGCCGTCCTGGGCGTCGCGATGGTCGCCGCGCCGGCCGAGGCCAAGAAGCGGGGAGCCCCCGCCGAGGCGACGCAGGGGCAAGAACAGCCGCCGACGCCGCAGCAGGAAGGCGGCGCCCCCGCCGAACCGGCCGGCATCCCGCGCTATGTGCCCTTCCCGCACAATCGCAATTTCGTCCTCAAGGAAATCAACGGCAAAACGCCGCCGGTCGAGATCTGGATCAACATCGACGCGACCGGCCGCGCCAATGGCTTCTCGGGCTGCAAGAACTGGTCGGGCGTGTTCATCATCGGCCCCGACCGCCTCGGCCCCAGAGCCATGCCGGCGGTCAATGAGCGCCAGTGCGACGGCAATCTCGCCGGCCTGGAGCGCGACCTCTGGGGCGTGCTGCTCTCCGGTCCCTATTGGGACGTGAAGGGCGACGATTTGACCCTCAAGGGCGCCAAGGGCGGCGTGCTGAGGTTCCAGCGCTCGCTCTGAGCCCCGCGAGCCGCCCGGATCGCCAGTGTCGCAAAACCGACGCTGGCGTCATCCGGACGGACGCCGGCGCCAGGCTTTGCGCGGGAAACCGCTTCGGAACGCTCCTTGCTTCTCCTCGCGCGAACCCGTCGCGAGAGGAAAAAATGCCCCTTTACGCTTATTCCTGCCAGGACTGCGAGGCTGAGTTCGAGTTGCTGGTGCGCTCCTCGGACACGCCCGAATGCCCGGCCTGCGGCTCGCAAAAGCTCGCGCAGCAGGTGTCGCGCATCAGCCGCGAGATCAAATATCCGGCGATCGCCCGATCCTGGCGCCGCCGGGCCGCCGCCGAGGGCGATCTGTCCAATTTCAGCAAGGCCGAACGCGGGAAGCTTTAGGTTCGACAAAACAAGAGGCTGGAGCCCCGGTCCGATTCCATCGGGCCGGGAAAGTCTCTAGGACACGCGGCTGTCCGCCTTCCTGGCGCCGCCCATCGCCGCGAGGCGCGCCTTCGCCTTGACGACCACGCGCCGCCGCTCGGCGTCGGACATCTGCGACCAGGCGCCGATTTCGGCGCGGCTGCGGCCGCAGCCGACGCAGACGTGATCCGCGTTGAGGGTGCAGATCTTGTTGCAGGGACTTTCAACCATCCGGGGCCTCCTCCGAGAGGCCCGCAGATGGCCGAGGCGGCGCGGCGAGTCAATCCTTGCGACAGCCGCGCCGCGGTTGCGGTCTTGGAGCGCTTTCCGCCGAAGTGGAAACCGGTTGGGCGCAAGAAAGCGCGACAAAACAAAAAACGAGAGCCCCGCTCTGATTCCCTCAGAGCGGGAATTGCTCTAGTCGCCGATCGCGCCGCAGGCGCAGACGCCGGCGTTGCGGCACGGGGCGGGCGCGGGAACCAGCGGCCCAGTGGCGGCGGGCGCGCCGCTCTTCACCGGGCAGTTCCTGCAGGGGCATGTCCTGATGGAGGCGAGCGCGGTGGCGACTCCGGCGCGCACCACCGCCTGTCCCTTGTCGTCGCGCACCCGAATGAAGGCGCCGGGCCGCTCGCCCAGCCGCAGCGCCAGCGCCTCGACATGGCACCAGACCGCCGAGCGATGCGCAATGTCCACCGTCTCGGAAACGAGCGGCGCCTCGCCAAACTGTGCATATTCAAAGGTGAAGTCCGTCATGAAAAGTGATCCGGGGTGAAACATCAGCGGCTTAAATGCACAATGTGACGATTTTTGTAATCGTGCAGCGCAGCATCAGCTTGCCTCCGGCCGCCTGGGCGAAAGCGCAGCGGATATTCTCTCCGCGCTGGATTCCCCCCGCCGCGAAACCGCGCTAGACATCGCCGCATGACCGACGCCTTCGTCTTCCCGCCGCCGCCGCGTCCCTTCGTCGCCGTCGCCGGCGACGACCGCCGCTTCCCGGTGCGCCGCATCTTCTGCGTGGCGCTGAACTACGCCGCCCACGCCCGCGAGATGGGGAAGGACCCCGGCGCCGAGCCGCCCTTCTTCTTCACCAAACCCGCCGACGCCGTTGTCGCCGACGGCGCGACCATTCCCTTCCCCAGCCTGACGCAGGATCTCCACCATGAGATCGAGCTGGTCGTCGCGCTTCAGGCCGGCGGCGAGCGGATCGCGCCCGAGCGCGCGCTCGACTGCGTCTATGGCTACGCCGCCGGGATCGACCTGACCCGGCGCGACCTTCAGAGCGCCGCGCGCCAGGCCGGGCGGCCGTGGGACATGTCCAAGGGCTTCGACAATTCCGCCCCGATCGGCGCCCTCCGCAAGGCGTCCGAGATCGGCCATCCCGCCGCCGGGCGGATCGCGCTGTCGGTCAATGGCGCGGCGCGGCAGCAGGGCGATCTCTCCGATCTGATCTGGAGCGTGCCGCAGATCATCGCCGCGCTTTCGGCGGAGGTCGCGCTCGCGGCCGGCGACCTGATCTTCACCGGGACGCCGTCGGGCGTCGGCGCGCTGCGGCCGGGCGACGTGGCCGAGGGTGAGATTGCGGGCGTGGGGAGCGTCCGCGTGACGCTGGCGCGTTAAAGCCCGGTTGCGCGGAGAGGGCAAAGGCGGCTATTGGCAGTGCCGTTGAACCCGCCGGGAGACGCGCGGCGCATGCCCCATATCACCGCCTTTGCGGCGCTGGCCAAGCGCGCGAGCGCCGCCGTATGACCGGACCGGTCGACCTCGACCCCGACGACTGGGAGGCCTTTCGCGCCGAGAGCCATCGCGCTCTCGACGAGATGATCGACTATCTGCGCGATCTGCGGAAGCGTCCCGTCTGGACCGAGCCGAGCGCCGAGGCCAAGGCGCGCTTTACCCGCGACCTGCCGGCCGAGGGGCGCGACCTTTCCGAGGTGCTCGCCGACTTCGACCGCTATATCAAGCCTTTCGCGACGGGCAACATTCACCCCATGTTCATGGGCTGGGCGCAGGGAGCGGGCACGCCCGTCGGCATGATCGCCGAAATGCTCGCCGCCGGCATGAACTCCAACTGCGGCGGGCGCAATCACATCGCCATCGACGTGGAGCGCCAGATCGCCAGATGGATGGCGCAAGCCTTCGGCTTCCCGCCGGACGCCTCCGGCATTTTTGTCACCGGCGCCTCGATGGCCAATTTCCTGTCGCTGCTCGTCGCGCGCGATCAGGCCTATGGCGACCGCGACGTCCGGCTCAACGGACTTTGCGCCCAGAGCGGCCAGCTCATCGCCTACGCCTCGCGCGAGGCGCACAATTGCGTGCGGCAGGCGATGGAGCTCGCGGGACTGGGCGCCCGCCATCTGCGGCTCATTCCCTCGGACGAGAACCGGCGCATCAAGATCAGCGCGCTGCGCCACGCCATCGCCGCCGACCGGGCGGCGGGCTTCCGGCCGTTTCTGGTCGTGGGCACGGCCGGAACGGTGGATGTGGGGGCGATCGATCCGCTCGACCGGCTCGCCGACGTCGCGCATACGGAAGACATGTGGTTCCATGTCGACGGCGCCTTCGGCGCGCTGGCGGCGCTGTCGCAAGAGCTGAAGCCGCTGGTCAAGGGGCTGGAGCGCGCCGACAGTGTCGCCTTCGACTTCCACAAATGGCTGCATGCGCCGTACGACGCGGGTTTCTTCCTGGTGCGCGACCCGGCGGCCCACAAGCGCGCCTTCGCCGCCAACGCCGCCTATCTGTCGCGCGCCCCGCGCGGGCTCGCCGCGGGGGACGCCTGGCCCTGCGATCTCGGCCCCGATCTCTCGCGCGGTTTTCGCGCGCTCAAGACCTGGTTCACCATCGAGACCTTCGGCGCCGCGAAGCTCGCCCAATGCATCGAGCAATGCTGCCGCATGGCGAAACGGCTCGAAGCCTGGATCCAGGCGTCCGACAGTTTCGTGATGCGCGCGCCGGTGGCGCTCAACATCGTCTGTTTCGCGGTGAAGGACGATCCCGACGGCTCGCTCGCCCGCGAGATCGTGATGGAGCTGCATGAGCGCGGCGAGGCGGCGCCCTCTCTGACGATCCTGGACGGCGCCCCGGCGATCCGCGCGGCGATCCTCAATCACCGCACCCATGAGGCCGACATCGACGCCATGACGGTCTATCTCGACGCCGCGCTGCGCCGCGCCCGCAAGGAGCCTCATGACTTCGGCGCGCTGATCCAGCCGCATGGGCCGGGCAAGACGCGCCTCTCGGCGGATTGAGCGAAGCGCGCCGCGACCGCGCCTCCTGCGCAAGACAGACGATTTCGGCCGCTACGCCGACCTCGTCGCCTGAGCGCGCAAGCCCCCGCCGCAGCGGGGGCCTTTCAAGCGCTACTTCGCTGGAACCGCGTAAACCGGGCAGGGCGACTCATGCAGCACGCGCTCGGTCGTCGAGCCGCGCAGCGCGTCGAGCAGGCCCCGGCGGCCTTGCGTCGGCATGGCGATGAGATCGGCGCCGATCTCGCCCGCGTAAGAGAAAATCGTCTCGATGACCGGCCCCTGCCGCAATTCGATATGCGGCAGCAGTCCGTCGAAGATCGGCCTCTCCTCGCCGACATGGAGGAGCATCACATCCGCGGCGGGATTGAGCGCATGGGCGAAATCCGCCACATGGCGGAAGGCGTCGAGCGGCGGCACGCTCGCCTCGACCGGCATCAGCACCGTATTGAGCGAAATCTGTCCCGTCTCGCGATCGACGAAGCCCTTGTGGTCCTCGCGCAGGAACAGCGCCGGCATATGGGTCTCGCGCACGGTCTCCTCGGCGATGGAGTCGTCGAGCCAGCGTTCAAGCCCGGTGCGGCTATGCGTCATCAGCACCATGAGATCGCACAGATGCCGCTGCACATAGGCGGCGACGCCCTGCACCGGCGAGGCCGACTCGATCGAGGCCTTGATGAATTTCACGCCGAGGGTTTCGGCGGCGTCCTGGCGCGAGGCTCCGGGCGCGATCATGCGCCAGCGCGCCAGCATCTCCCGCACATGCGGGAAGCGGTTCCAGTCGTCCGGATCGTCCTCGGCGGGCTCGGCGATATGCACGAGATGCAGATCCCCCTGCGTCGCCACCGCGATGCGCAGCGCATGGGCGAAGGCGTCCTGGCTGGCGAAGGACAGGTCCGTCGGGTGGAGAATGGATTTGGGCGGTTCGCCGATCATATCGCTTGTCCTCTCGGGTGCTCTTTCGCAAACCTATGTCGCCGGGCGAGCCGCGCCTAGTCCGACCTTTGTCGCGCCCGCTTCGCCCCTCACCCCAACCCTCTCCCTGCGAAGCGGGGTGAGGGGCGAGGCCGCTATGACCGCCTAACCCTGCTCCGTCTGCGCCGCGAGCGCCTTCTTCACCTCTTCGACCAGTTCGCTCTCGGGCGCGGAAAACTGCGCCGGCCGCGCCGCCTTCCATTCCTCATTGGTGGAAATGGCGGCGGCGGCCTTCGCCCCGGCGACGAGATCCTTGATCTGCACCTCGCCTTTCGCCTTTTCGTCCGAACCCTGAATGACGACGAGCGGCGAATGGCGCCGGTCGGCGTATTTCATCTGCGCCTTCATACCGGCGGCGCCGAGATAGAGCTCGGCGGCGACGCCCGCGCCGCGCAACTGCGCGACCATGCGCTGGTAATCGGCGAGGCGGTCGCGGTCGAGGACGAGCACGACCACCGGGCCGACATGCGGCCGCGCGGTCACGATCGGGCTGCCGACGAGTTTCAGCGCCGCGAAGAGGCGCGAGACGCCGATGGAAAAGCCTGTCGCGGGCGTGTTCTCGGGACGGAAGCGGCCGACGAGGCCGTCATAGCGCCCGCCGCCGCCCACCGAGCCGAAGCGCACCGGATGGCCCTTCTCGTCGCGGGTCTCGAAGGTGAGGTCCGCCTCGAAGACCGGGCCGGTGTAATATTCCAGCCCGCGCACCACCGACGGGTCGATGCGGATGCGGTCCGGGCCGAAGCCGGCGTCGCGGGCGAGGTCCTCGATCTCGAGCAGCTCCTCGGCGCCCTGCGCGCCGATTTCGCTCTTGCCGAGCAGGCCGAAAAGGTCGAAGGCGGGCTTGCCGTCCCTGTACTGGCCGCCGAGGCTGAAGGACATGATCGTGTCGATTGCGGCGAGCGACAGGCCGGCGCCCCTGGTGAAGTCGCCGCTGTCATCCTTGCGGCCCTCGCCGAGAAGCTGGCGCACGCCGTCGGGGCCGAGGCGGTCGAGCTTGTCGATGGCGCGCAGCACCACGAGCCGGCGCCCGGCGTTCTCCTCGCCGGCGAGGCCCACGGCCTGCATCACGCCGTCGAGCACCTTGCGGCTGTTGATCTTGATGACATAGTCCCCCCGCGCGATCCCCAGCCGCTCCAGCGCGTCGGCGGCCATCATGCAGATTTCGGCGTCGGCGGCGGGCGAGGCCGAGCCGACCGTATCGGCGTCGAACTGCATGAACTGGCGGAAGCGCCCCGGACCCGGCTTCTCGTTGCGGTAGACATGGCCGCAGCGATAGGAGCGATAGGGCTTCGGCAGGCGGTCGTAATTCTGCGCCACGAAACGCGCGAGCGGCGCGGTCAGATCATAGCGCAGCGACAGCCATTGCTCGTCGTCGTCCTGGAGCGAGAAGACGCCTTCGTTCGGCCGGTCCTGATCCGGCAGGAACTTGCCGAGCGCGTCGGTATATTCGAAGGCCGGCGTCTCCAGCGCCTCGAACCCATAGAGCTCATAGACCGAGCGGATGACGTCGAGCATGCGGCCCGTCGCGGCCAGCTCGCCCGCCTCGCGATCCGAGAAACCGCGCGGCGCCCGCGCTTCGACCTTCGTCTTCTTTTCGTCCGTTGACATTTTCGCCTTTGCCGCGCGCGGCCCGCCGCCCTCCCCTTGCGGATGAACAGCGGCCCTTGTGGGTGAATTTCGCCGTCTTCCTAGCATTTTCCCCGCCCGAGGGAAGCCGCCGCGCCGCGAAAGGCCCCGAGGGCCGGTCACGGAGCGTGACCTTTGCCATGAGACCAGCTAACGTGCAGGTTGCAACGGCAAGGATTCAGCTATGCTCGATGAACAGACTTTCGTCCGGCGGGAGCTTCAGGGCCTGAACTATTACGCCTTCCTGAGGCGCTATTTCGCAGCCCGGCGGCCCCGGAACTGTCTCGAGATCGGCGTGTGCCACGGAAAGAGCTTCATGCTCGCGGACTGCCCCGCCATCGGCGTCGATCCCGCGCCGGAGCTGCGCGGCGACATCGTCGGCGGCAAGCCGCACGCCTCCGTGTTCCGCATGACGAGCGACGACTTCTTCGCGACCGGCAAGCTCCCGCATCTCTTTCCCGACGGGGTCGACCTGGCCTTTCTGGACGGCATGCATCTCTTCGAATTTCTGCTGCGCGATTTCATCAACACCGAGCGTCACGCCCGCCCCGACGGGACCATCCTCCTGCACGACTGTCTTCCGATCAACGCCGAGATGGCCGAGCGCGAACGCCGGCCGGCGCTGCGCCGCGACGCCGCCTACCGGTCGCACTGGACGGGCGATGTCTGGAAAGTCGTCTTCATCCTGAAACGCCATCGGCCGGACCTGAGGATCACCGTGCTCGACAGCCAGCCGACCGGCCTGACGATCGTGGAAAATCTGGACCCGGCGTCGGAGGTCCTCGCGCGCGACTACGACCGGATCGTCAGTGAGTATCTCGACGAAGCGCTGACCGACGAGACGCTTTTCCGGGTCGCCGACGGGCTGGGGGTCGAAAGCGCCGACGCCTATCTGGACGCCTTCGAGGCCCGGCATGGCGCGCGCTGAGATCGGGCGCGCGACGGTTCATTTTCGCGGGCTCGAAGGAAAGCCGCTGGCGCGGGTCATCGACCAGCTTCAGCGGCTCGAGGTGGTCGATCGCCCGCTTCGGCACATCGTCCTCGACCATGCGCGACTGCAACGGGTCGACACGCTCGGCCTCTCCGAGTGGGAGGGAGGCGTCGTCGACGCTGCCGGGGAGACCCCCGAATTCGCGCGGCTCCAGCGCGCCGGGGTCGAGTGCCTGCGTCCGAGGCGCGACGGCGCCGATGTCCGGCCGCGGACCGAACTGGACGTCGCCATCCTCGGCGGCATGTCTTTCGCCGGCTACGGGCATATTCTGCTCGAAAGCCTGGCGCGCATCTGGGCGGCCGGGCTGGAGCCGGCGGCGCCGATCGTCTTCCTGCAAAAAACCCGCAACGCCGGCGCGGAGGACATTCTGGCCGCGGCGCTCGATCTGCTCGGGATCGATCCGGGCCGGCTGCTGTTTCTCGAGGGCGACGCCGTCTGCCGGCGCCTGATCGTCCCGGAGCCGGGCGTCCGTCTCGAAATGTCGATCAATCGCCGTCATTTCGACGCCCTCGCCGGGCGGCTGGCGCGGCGGCGCGAGGCGCCCGCCACGGCCGGGCCGCCCATCTATCTGTCGAGATCGCGGCTCACGGTCCATCACCGCCGGCCCTTCGGCGAGACGAGCCTCGAACAGGCTCTGGAAGGGGACGGTCACCGGATCATCCACCCGGAGCTGCTGCCGCTCGCCGAGCAGGCGCAGCTTTTCGACCAGTCCGACCGCTTCGCCGGATTCATCGGGTCGCAGTTCCACAATCTGCTCTTCCGCCTGCGGCCCGATCCCCTGCAGGTCGTCTATTTCTGCGGCGACACGCCCAACCCCAATTTCCTTCTGCTCGACGCGCTCTTCGCGGGCGAGCGGCATTATGTGAAGGCGACCACTTTCGCGCCGCTGTTCGAATTCGGCAATCGCGCGCCCTTCTGCGTCGATTTCGACGTCATCCGCGACTGCTGCGACATCCTCGGCGCGGACCGGGGCCATCTGGACGCGCTTGTCGTCGACGCCGCCAGCCAGTCGGCCTTCGTCGAGAACTGGTTCGAAAACTATTTCCACCACAAGATTATGCGCCTGATCTCGCTCTCGCCGAACATGCCCGAGTCCGAGCGGCTGGGCATTTTCAGCAAACGCATGGACCGCCTCATGCGCGCGGATTTCGACGGGCCGCAGGCGGCCCTGGCTGTGCGGAAATTCAAGCAGATTCTCGAGCCGAGCGGCCTGCTGCCCGCCTCGGCCACGCAGTCCTATCGCGAGGCGCTCCAGAGGCGCGTCTAGAGGCGGACGCGCGGCGCCAACGCCCTTTAACTACGCTCAAGATCAAGTCTGGACGGCGCGGTCGGCGCCCGCCATGCTGCGCTCATGTTGCGCAGCAATTCCGCCATGGGGCTGATATCGCGTCGGGACATGCTGCGCTTTTGCGGCGCCGCAGCCGCGCCCTTTCTCGCGCCCGACGCCCGCGCGCAGGCGCGCAGCCTCGATCTCGCGACGCGGCTGCGCGCCGACGCAGCAACCGGCGCGGCGGTCTCCCTGCCGGCCGGCGACATCGTCCTGGCGGGCCTCGACCTGCCGGACGGGACGATCCTGACGGGCGTTCCCGGCCGCACGGCGCTGAAGCTCTCGGGAATGGGGCCGCTCCTGACGGCGCGCGGCGCGCGGGCGATCTCCCTCGAGGGCCTCATTCTCGATGGGGCCGGCGGAAGCGTGCCAAAGGAGAAGGGACTCGTCGATGTCACCGACACGCCCGGCTTCTCCATGCGCGGCTGCGTCATCCGCAATTCGACGGCGCGCGGGATCAATCTGACCCGCTGCGGCGGGGTGTTCGCGCAAAACGACGTCCTCCGCGTCGCGGACGCCGGTTACCATGCGCTCGATGGTCTCGGCATGGACCTCGACGGCAACCGCTTCCGCCAGTGCGGCGACAATGGCGTGGTGCTCTGGTCGACGGCCGCGGGGCGTTACGACGGCGCGCGCGTGCGCAACAATCTGATCGAGGACGTGCGCAACCGCTCTGGCGGCAACGGCCCTTATGGCAATGGCGTCTTCGTCTGGGGGGCGGGCGTCGTGCGGGTGGAGCGCAACCGCATCCTGCGCTGCGCCTATTCGGCCGTGCGCAACAGCGGCGGCCATTCGCTGTCGGTCATCGGCAACGATTGCCGGGATCTCGGCGAAAAGGCGATGTACGCCGAATATGGGGCCAAGCACTCGACCTTCCGGGACAATCGCATCGAGAGCGCCGGGGCGGGCGTCGCGGTGGCCAACGCCGATCACGGGACCGACGGCGCGCTGGTCGCGGGGAATGTGATCCTCCGCATGACGCCAAATCGCCCGGACCCCGAGTTCGGCCCAGCTATGCTCTGGCTCACCGGCGTGCTCGCCGAAAAGAATGTCGCCGTCACCGGCAACCAGATCGTGGGGCCGGGCTGGATCGGCGTGGCGCTGGGCGGCTGGCGAGAGAATCTTCGCGCCGAGGCGAATGACATCTCGAATGTCGATTACGGGGTCGTCTTCGCCACCGGCGAGGGCGCCGGCGAGGCTGCGATCGTGGCGAACCGAATTCGCGCCGGCAAGGCGGCGGTGATCGCCTCGGCGGGGATGCATTTCTTTCCCGAGGATTTGACCAGGCCCGGAGCGAAAGCCTGGCCGGGCGTCACATTGCGGGGCAATGAGACGGGCTGAGCCCTCGCAGTGGCGCCGACGGGCCGCATGATCGCGCGTTGAGCCACGACCGCCGGGCGCCGCTCCCCGCGAAGGGGAGCGATCAGGTCACGCCCTTTCGGCGCCGGCGATCAGGCGATCATCACCCGCGCCGCGCCCTTCTCGTCGCCGAGCAGCTCCAGCGCCTTGGCCACCATCGCCTTGCTGTCGAGCATGGCGCGGGCGATCATGATCTCGTGCTTGTCATGATCGATATAGGCGTCGGGCAGGGTCAGGCTGCGGAACTTGAAGGCGCCGCGCGTTCCGTCCAGCAGGCCGTCGTCGGAAAGCGCCTGGAAGACCTGGCTGCCGAAGCCGCCGATCGAGCCTTCCTCGACCGTGATCAGCACTTCGTGATTGGCCGCGAGGCGGCGCACCAGATCGCGGTCGATCGGCTTGGCGAAGCGGGCGTCGGCGACGGTCGTCGAGACGCCGTAGGTCTCCAGCTCCTCTGCCGCCTTCAGCGCCTCCGGCAGACGCGTGCCGAGCGACAGCAGCGCCACTTTCGAGCCCTCGCGGAGGACGCGGCCCTTGCCGATCTCCAGAACCTCGCCCCGCTCGGGCAATTCGACGCCGACGCCCTCGCCGCGCGGATAGCGGAAGGCGATGGGTCCATTGTCATAGGCGGCGGCGGTCGCGACCATGTGCATGAGCTCGGCCTCGTCGGCGCAGGCCATCACCACCATGCCCGGCAGGCAGCCGAGATAGGCGATGTCGAAGGCGCCGGCGTGGGTCGGCCCGTCCGCGCCGACGAGGCCGGCCCGGTCGATGGCGAAGCGCACCGGCAGATTCTGGATCGCCACGTCGTGCACGACCTGATCGTAGCCGCGCTGGAGGAACGTGGAATACAGCGCGCAGAAGGGCTTGTAGCCCTCGCAGGCGAGGCCCGCGGCGAAGGTCACCGCATGCTGCTCGGCGATGGCGACGTCGAAGGTGCGTTCCGGAAAATGCTTGCCGAACGTGTCGAGGCCGGTGCCGGACGGCATGGCCGCGGTGATGGCGACGATCTTGTCGTCGTGCTCGGCCTCCGCCACCAGCGCCTTGGCGAAGACGCCCGTATAGGAGGGAGCGTTGGCCTTGGGCTTGAACTGCTTGCCGGTCTCGACGTCGAATTTCACCACGCCGTGATATTTGTCGTCGGCGGCCTCGGCGGGCGCATAGCCCTTGCCCTTCTGCGTCACGACATGGACCAGCACCGGGCCGTCGTCCTTGTCGCGCACATTCATCAGCACCGGCAGAAGATGGTCGAGATTATGCCCGTCGATCGGCCCTACATAATAGAAGCCGAGCTCCTCGAACATGGTGCCGCCGGTGATGAAGCTTCTCGAAAACTCCTCGGCCTTGCGCGCCTTGTCGTAGATGAAGCGCGGCAGATGCGAGGCGAGCTGCTTGGCCGCGTCGCGGATGGAGCGATAGGCGCCGCCGGAGACGAGGCGGGCGAGATAGGCCGACATGGCGCCGGTCGGCGGCGCGATGGACATGTCATTGTCGTTGAGAATGACGATCATGCGCGAATCCAGCGCGCCCGCGTTGTTCATCGCCTCATAGGCCATGCCGGCGGACATGGAGCTGTCGCCGATCACCGCCACCACGTGATTGTCGCCATGGGCGAGGTCGCGCGCCACGGCCATGCCGAGGCCGGCGGAGATGGAGGTCGAGGAGTGGCCGGCGCCGAAAGCGTCATACTCGCTTTCCGCGCGCTTGGTGAAGCCGGACAGGCCCCCGCCCATGCGCAGCGTGCGGATGCGGTCGCGGCGGCCGGTCAGGATCTTGTGCGGATAGGTCTGGTGCCCGACGTCCCAGATGATGCGGTCGCGCGGCGTGTCGAAGACGTAGTGAAGAGCCACCGTCAGCTCGACCACGCCGAGACCCGCGCCGAGATGTCCGCCCGTCACCGAAACCGCGTCGATGGTCTCCCGGCGCAGTTCCTCGGCAACCTGCTTGAGCTGGCTCGGCTGAAGCTTGCGCAGCTGCTCGGGCGTCGGAATCTGATCGAGAAGGGGTGTCTTCGATGTCGTCAAAGGCTTACTCTCGTCTGACCGCCAATTTACATAAATTCTAGGCTTATCCGCTCAACGGCGATGCAGCAAACAGCCAGCCGCGCGAGAGGGCGGATTCCCCCGGCACTGTGGCGCCCATGCAACGCCGCCGCCGCCGGCGTGTATCAGTAGCGATAGACTTGTTCCAGAGGCGTTTCCGGCTCTGCCTGGGGGGCGCGGCGCGCGCGGGCGCGCTCGCGGGAGCGGCCGGCGGGCGTATCGCCGACAATCTCGATTGTCGCGCCGCCCTGGGCCTCGACCCATTCGAAGAGCTTTTCGGCGTTGCCGACGGACAGGCGCACGCAGCCATGCGAGCGCGGACTGCCGAGGCCGCGTTCATGGCTGCCATGGATGGCGAGGCCGCGCGGCGAGAAGAAGATGGCGTAGGGCATCGGCGCCTGATCATATTCGTCGGAATAATGATCGGCCTCCATGCGCATGACCGAATAGCGGCCCGTGGGCGTCTCGAAGCCGGGCCGGCCGCTGGAAATTTTCCACACGACCGACTCGCCGCCGCCGCGCGTCGCCGTGAGGCGCTGTTTGGCGAGGTCGATCGAGATGCGCACCGCCGCCTGGCAGGGCGCCGCGACCAGCAGGCCGGAGAGGAGAGCGAAGGCGTAAGTTTTCATGGCCCGACCTAACCACGTGGTTTGCGCCCGGTAAAGCCGCTCCGCGCCGTTAGGGTTGACGCTCGCAGGGTTCTTGCCGCGCCTCGCCCGCGCTGGCGCCCTCCGGGCCGGCGGCGCGCCATTTTTAACACTTGGTGATCATAATGGGACAGGCCAGACCCGCGTCGCCGTCTGCGTGGCGCGCAAACGCCCCGTTCCGGCGCTGGTATGGATATGCGCGGGCCGCGGCCGGTTCAAGCCTGCCGGGCGGCCGGGAGCATCGAACAGGAGCCGACCCCTTGCCGGAAACGCCCGCCTTTCAGACAGGCGAGCTCGGGCTCGAGCAGATGGAGGCGGCGCGCGGCGACTGGGCCCGGCTGGCCTCGGGCGCGCTGGAGCCCAACGCTTTCTTCAGCCCGGGCTTCCTGCTGGCGGCCGCGCGTCATTTTCCCCCGCCGGAGCGGCCGCGCTTCATTGGCGTGCGCGATCCCGGCGGCGCGCTGGTCGGGCTGTTCCCGCTCGCCGCGCCGGGCCCCTCCGGCACGGATGGCTTCCTGCGGCTGTGGCGGCACGAGCTGAGCGCGCTCGCCACGCCGCTTGTCGACCGCGCGCGCCCGGCGGAGACCATCGCCGCCTTTCTCGATTGGGTCGAAGCGGGACGCGCGTCGGCTGGCGTGCTCTTCCCGCGTCTTCCCGTGGCGGGCGCCTTTCACGCCGCGCTGCGCGAGGCGACGCAGGGGCGTCGCCAACTGGCCGTCATCGAAACCTATGCGCGCGCCGCCCTGCTGCCCGGCGCTTCGGCGGTCGAGAAGATGGCGCAAGCGGGCGGGCGCAAGCGCCTCAATGAACTGGGCAGGATGCGGCGCCGCCTCGGCGAGATGGGCGCGCTCGCCGTCGACGTGGCGGCTGCCCCCATGGCTGTGCGCGCGGCGGCCGAGGAGTTTCTGGCGCTCGAAGCCTCGGGCTGGAAGGCGGGGCGCGGCGCCCTTCTTTTCGACGCGGCGCTGGCCACGTTTCTGCGCAGCGCGACCCGCATGCTGGCCGAGGAGGGTCTCTGCCGCATCGTCGCGCTGCGCCTGGACGGGCGGGCGATCGCCATGATGATCGCGATCGAAAGCCAGAACCGCAGCTATTGCTGGAAGATCGCCTACGACGAAGGCTACCGCGCCCAGGCGCCGGGCATTCAGCTCATCGGGGCGCTGACCGGCCTGCAGCTCGCGCGGCCAGAGATCGAACTGACGGATTCCTGCGCCATCGCCAATCATCCGATGATCGACCGTCTCTGGCCGGATCGGATCGGCGTTTGCGACCTGGCGGCATCCGCGCGGCGCTCTCCTGACGGCGCATTTCGACGAGCTTGCGGGCAGGAGACGCTGCGCCGCGGTCTGCGCGGCGCAGCCAAGGCCGCCGCCTACCGCCTGCTGGGGCGAACGCCCCGATAGCGAAGTCGCCGCCGCGCATGCCTCCTGACTCCGAAAGGCGCTTTCGGCGGCGCGAGGCGGTTCAGGCCGGGGGACGCAAGTCTGGAATGTGATCGACGCGGGCGACCCAGGGTCGAAGTTCCCTCAATTCTCGCCGGGGGACGCCGCTCACTTGAGAACGGTCCTTGCATTCTGCCTCTCGGCCATTCCAGCTTCCCTGATGTGCGCCGCCTTCTTCGCAAAGTTTTTCCCTTTTTCGCCGGCCAGGTCGTCAAGCAAGGTCTTGATCACCCCGCCAGGCGAGCCGGTCTGCTGGAGTTCCGCGTCCACACTCCGCTGGAGGGCGCCAAATATCGCGTCGCGCTTCTTGGCGAGCGCCTGTCCGAATATCATCTGGGGTGATGTGTTTTTGAATTTTGGAGGTTTATTGACTTCGGCGGTTTTTTCGCCGTCCGGCGCGGACACATCGAGCCTTTTCTGCTCGGATTTGGCTGCTTCCTTCAAGTCGTCCATCTTCCGCTGCGCAGCCTCAAGCGTCGCGGCGGGGCGGTGCAAGCCCGCAAGCATGTCATCGATCGGCGGGAGCTCGGATAGGATGATGTCAAGGAGCCGCTCCTGCACGCCCTGACGTAGAAGGACGCCCGGAATCGCCGCCTCTGAAAACTCGAAATCCCGCCCGAGCAATTTCAGCGCGAGATGCGCGTCTCGCGTGGCGTCGTGTGTCGGTTCCGACAGGTTATCATTGGTTAGGGTTTCTGCAAGGACCGAGAGCGTGATGATTTTTTTGACTGGCTCCAGGTCCCGATGATTGAGCACTTCAGGCGCGAGGAAGACCGCGCGCCCCGACATCCCCGCCATGGCCGCGCCTATGAGGCCGTCTGACTTCACCGCCTTCGCTAGATCATTATAATTTTTGAATTCATTTTGTGAAAATTCCGTCGAATGCAGCGCAAGGCCGGACAAGTGCGCAAGAGCGCGATCGTAGGAACTTTGCCTGAGTTTTGCAGCCTTATCCCCGGATAACAGTTTCAGCTCGTTCAGCTCGACTCCCTTCATCTCGTCCCCACCCGGTGGGGTTTTACGCAAGTCATTGACATAATAATTCATGGAACTCGTTTTCAGCGCTGCCGGGATATCCAACGTCTGGAAATGCTCGTTAGCCTCGGCGCATTGGATCGCTTTTTGCATCGAATCATGCATTTGCTGCACGTCGCTTCCCCTGAATCCATTCTCAAATTTTTTTTGTACAAATTGGTTCAGGACCCTCTGCGTCTCCATCGGGTATTGCGCCTGGAATTCTTGCCTGAATTTCTCGCGGACGGAATCCGCGGCGGCGAGGCGGCTTGCGTAAACCTCCTTGGAAACAGTCTTGGAGCTTTGGCCCAGCGAGCGCTTGTTCACATAAAGTGTTTTAGTAACGGCGTCTCCACCGCCCTCGATGTCCATGTGGCCGACTTTATCGCCGGCAAGCTTGACCACCGCATCCCAATTGGCGGTGCTCGCGACGATGCCTTTCATGATCCTCTTCTCCTGACGCAACTAAAGTGGATGACGACGCCGCCGTGCTGAAAGGGAGCGCATGCTCACGGTCGAAAGGTCAGAAGGGCTTGCGGATCGGGCTCCGGCGCATCTGCTGGAGTCGTGCGGCTCTCGATCGAGCGGATCAACGGCCGCCATGCCTCCACCAGCGCGGCGAGGCCCGACAGGGAACCTGCCAGATCGCGTTCGCCTCCGCGAATGGCCGGAAGGTTGGCGCTGAGGGTCACTGTCTCGTCATGGGGCGAAAGACCGAAAGCAACGCCGTCGCCATCATGGGCGAACGCGTTGGCGTTCAGGAGAGTCTCCATGATCTCCCGCCTGGCGTCGGCGCTGTCGTCGGGGAGCGTTGCGACGTCGAAGGTTGCGCGCAGCAGCTCCGTTTCGGGGTTGAACGACAGCGAGGCGCTCATATCCTCGCTCATGACGAGGATAAAAAGACCGCCGCTCTCGAAGTCCGTCAGTTCGAGCCAGTTTCCGACATGCGCCGTCGCGGCCAGCAATTGACCGGCTTCTTCCCGTGTCACATTGCTCTCCACGCGACGTTGATCCGTTCGATAAAGGCGAAGCTAGCAAGCCGCCACAACAGGCTCAACCAACTGATTTTGATCGAATTTCCACTCATCCGCGAAGAATTGCGCAAGGCCGCGCCGCGATTGGCGAAAATCGCTGGCGCCATCAGCGGCCGGCGGCGACCCGCGCCAACCTCCGCTTTTTTTCGCGTCGCGTTACGGTATAGTGCGGCCGCCCGACGCACCGATGGAAACGGTTTCGTGATTGACCCCGCCAGAATGCCGCGCTTCAACCTTTTGACAGTCGTCGCCCTCGGGCTCGCCGCCCTGGCGCTCGCCGCCTGCGGCCGGCGCGGGCCGCTCGAACTGCCGCCGGAGGTGCAGGCGCAGGGCGCGGCGCTGAAGGCGCAGCAGGAGGCGGAGCTCGCCAGAACGCCCCGAAAGCCGGCGCCGGGCGCGGAGCCGCTGCCCGCGCCGCCGCCGCCGCCGATACCCGGCACGACGGGCAACCGCCCGCCCGCGCAATATCCCTTCCCGCTCGACCCGCTGCTCTAGGGCCCCATGCATCATTTCACCTATCGTGACGGCGCGCTCTTCGCCGAAGACGTCGCCGTGTCCGAACTCGCCAAGGCCGTGGGCACGCCCTTCTATGTCTATTCGGCGGCCACGATCCGGCGGCATTTCCAGGTCTTCGCGCAGGCCTTCGCGGGCCTGGACGCGCTCGTCTGCTATGCGATGAAGGCCAATTCCAATCAGGCCGTGCTGCGCCTTCTCGCGAAGGAGGGCGCCGGCATGGACGTCGTGTCGGGCGGCGAGCTCGCCCGCGCCCTGGCCGCCGGCGTCGCGGGGGAGAAGATCACCTTCTCGGGGGTCGGCAAGACCGACGCCGAGATCGCCGCCCCCCTCGACGCCGGGATTTTCTGCTTCAACGTCGAATCCGAGCCGGAGCTCGAGGCCATCTCCCGCATCGCGGCGGCGCGGGGGACGCAGGCGCCCGTGTCACTACGCGTCAATCCGGACGTCGACGCGCGCACCCACAAGAAGATTTCGACGGGCAAGGCCGAAAACAAGTTCGGCGTGCCGCTGTCGCGCGCCCGCGAAGTCTACGCCGGCGCCGCGCCACTCCCAGGCCTCAGGATCTGCGGCGTCGACATGCATATCGGCTCGCAGCTCACCGATCTCGAGCCCTTCGACGAAGCCTTCACCCTGCTGGCCGAACTGGTCCGCGACCTGCGCGCCGACGGCCATGCGATCTCCCATGTCGATCTCGGCGGCGGGCTCGGCATTCCCTATCACGAGGGGGACGATCCGCAGTCCTATCATCCCGACCGCTACGCCGAGATCGTGCGCCGCCATTTCGCCGGGCTCGGCTGCACGCTCGTCTTCGAGCCGGGGCGGCTGATTGTCGGCAACGCCGGCGTGCTGGTCACGCAGGTGATCTATGTGAAACGGGGCGAGGCCAAGACCTTCATCATTGTCGATACGGGTATGAACGACCTCGTCCGCCCGACGCTCTACGACGCTTGGCACGACATCATCCCCGCGCGCGAGCCGGTCGACCGCAGGGAGATCGTCGCCGACGTCGTCGGGCCGGTGTGCGAGACGGGCGATTATCTGGCGCTCGACCGCCGCATGCCGGAGGCGCAGGCGGGCGAACTTCTCGCCGTGCTGACCTCGGGGGCCTATGGCGCGGTGCAGGCGGGAACCTACAACACCCGCCCGCTGATCCCGGAAGCGCTGGTCGATGGCGCCCGTTTCGCCATCATCCGCCCGCGTCCGAGCGTCGCCGATCTGATCGCGATGGACCGCGTACCGGACTGGATTTGAGGCCGGTTCCAGCCCCTCACATCTGCAGAGGCCCGTTGCTGGCGCGATAGTCGCGATACCATTCGACGAGCGCCGTCACGCCGTCTTCGAGCGAGGTGTGCGGCCGATAGCCCGTCAGCCGTTCGAGAAGGTCGGCCGAGGCGAAGGTGCGCGGGACGTCGCCCTTCTGCATGTCGAGATAATTGCGCACGGCTGTCTTGCCGAGCGCCCGTTCGAGCGTGTCGATGAAATCGAGCAGCGGAACCGGCGCCCCGCGGCCAATGTTGACGACGCGCCAGGGCGCGACCGGCGACACCGACGGATCGCCGCTGTCACGTTGCGGAACGCACGCCATCAGCCGGACGACCGCCTCGACGAGATCGTCGATATAGGTGAAGTCGCGCGACATGCGGCCATGGTTGTAGATGTCGATCGGGCGGCCGCTTTCGATGGCCTCCAGGAATTTGAGCGGCGCCATGTCGGGCCGGCCCCAGGGACCGTAGACGGTGAAAAACCGGAACAGCGTGGTCGGGATCGACCACAGATGCGCATAGGAATGCGACATCGCCTCCCCGGCCTTCTTGCTCGCGGCGTACAGCGTCAGCGGGTGATCGGCGCGGTCATCCTCGTGAAAGGGCACGGTCGGGTTGGCGCCATAGACCGAACTGGTCGAGGCGATGAGGAGATGGCGCGGCTTCAGAATCCGGGCGATCTCCATGACATTGAAGGTTCCGACGAGATTCGACTGGACATAGGCGCGCGGATTTTCGAGGCTGTAGCGCACGCCGGCCTGAGCGGCCAGATGCACGATCACATCGGGCGCGCCGCGCTCGGCGGCCTCGGTCAGCGCCGGCATGTCCTCCAGAAGGGCGACGCTGTCGTGGTAAGACTCATGCGCCAGAAGGAGATCGCGCCGCGCCTCCTTCAGGCGCGGGTCGTAATAGCGCGTCATGCCGTCGAAGCCCTCGACGCTGTGGCCCTGAGCCAGAAGCCGCCGCGCGAGGTGGAAGCCGATGAAGCCGGCCGTGCCGGTGATGAAAACGCGCATGGCTCGCCTTGGGTTGACGGGGGCGGGACGAAAGCGTTTCGTCTTGGTCAATCCCCGGGGCCCTGTCAACGACCGCCGGAAGCTTGAGCTGGAGATGAGCCAGACGCCCCCTGTCCACCCTCTCGCCTTGCGGCTCCTGCACTGGATCAACGCCCTCGCGGTCCTGATCATGATCCTCAGCGGCTGGCGGATCTACAACGCCGCGCCGATCTGGGACTTCGTCTTCCCGGCGGGATTCACGCTCGGCGGCTGGCTGGCCGGCGCGCTCGCCTGGCATTTCGCCGCCATGTGGCTGCTCGGGGCCAACTTCCTGGCCTGGCTGCTGTATGGCGCGCTCACCGGCCATTTCCGGCGCCGCCTGACGCCGATCGCGCCCGTCGCGGCCTGGCGCGACCTGCGCGACCTCGCCGCCGGCCGCATGGCGCATGAGCCCGGCCGCTACAACGCCGCGCAACGGCTGGCCTATGCCGTCGCGCTGCTCGCGATCCTCGTCGCCATTGTCTCTGGCCTCGCCCTCTGGAAGCCCGTGCAGCTCCATGAGCTCGCAGCCCTGATGGGCGGCTATGAGGGGGCGCGGCGGCTGCATTTCGCCGCCATGACGGCGCTGGTCGTCTTCATCGTGGCGCATGTCGCCCTCGCCCTGGGCGTGAAGGGCGCGCTGGCGCCGATGATCACCGGGCGGCCGGAGAGCTGATCGAGTCTCGCCTTGTCCGCAACCTGCGCTTCGCGCTGCGCGATCATCCACAACCTTTGAGGGCGCCGGCCGGAAAGTCGCCTCATTTTCACCCTGCCGGGGTCAGGCGGCAGGCGAAACATCTCCTTGCTTTCACGGCCAAATCAGCTCCGGGCCAAGTCGGTTGATTCGTCCGGCGCGCGGGGGGTTTCGAGAGAGGGGATTTCAATGATCCAGAACCGGGCCTGCGTGAACGGCATTGTCGCCGCTGTTCTGTCCGCGAGCATCATCCCGCTGCACGGGGCGCTTGCGAAGGAAAAATCGCCCAGGCTGCAAAAAGTCATCGGAAAACGTTCCGCGCCGAAAATCGAAAGGATCGGCGACGCGCCAAACGCGGCCGCGCCGCTCCCGGCGCAGGCGAACGCGCCGTCGGCTCAGTAATCGACGGCGACGAGATAGAGACCGTGCGGCGGCGCGACCTGTCCGCAGCGCGCACGGTCTTTCGCCGCGAGGGCGTCGGCGAGATCGTCGGCGCTCCATTTGCCCGTCCCGACATGTTCCAACGAGCCGGCCATGGAGCGCACCTGATTGTGCAGGAAGGAGCGGGCGCAGGTGACGATCTCGATCCGGTCGCCGTCGCGGCGCACGTCGAGCCGTTCGAGCGTGCGCACCGGGGAATTCGCCTGACATTCCGAGGCGCGGAAGGTCGTGAAGTCGTAACGGCCGACGAGCCGCTGCGCCGCCTCGTGCATGGCCCCGGCGTCGAGCGGGCGCTTGACGTGCCAGGCGCGCCCCAGCGTCACGGTGAGCGGCGCGCGGCGATTGTGGATCACGTAACGGTAATGCCGGCGGATGGCCGAGAAGCGCGCCTCGAAGGCCGTATCCACGGCGCGCGCGTCCACCACGGCGACGGGGTCCGGCTTGAGATGCGCGTTCAGCGCGTCGCGCAGTCGGTCGACGCGCCAGTCGCGGCGCAGATCGACATGGGCGACCTGCCCCAGGGCGTGAACGCCCGCGTCGGTGCGGCCGGCGCCGTGAATGACCGCCCGTTCGCCATTGATGGCGACGACGGCCTCCTCCAGCCGCTGCTGCACGGAGATGCCGTTCGCCTGCCGTTGCCAGCCGACGAAGGGTCCGCCGTCATATTCGATGGTCAGGGCGTAGCGGGGCATTCAGCGCGCCGAAGATCGCGGCCGGGAGAGACGCGTCATGCCAGCACGGCGCCCCTGGCGAGCCGGCGGCCGCGCAGGAATTCCTCGATTCCCATCTCGCCCTTTCCGGCGCGCTGGACGCGCAGCAGGCGCAGCGCGCCCTCGCCGCAGGCGATGAGGCCGGCGTCGTCGAGAACCGTTCCCGGGGCGCCTCGCCCCGGCTCCACCGCCGTGCGCAGCGTTTTCACGCGCTCGACGCCATGGCCGAGATCGCCCTCGAAAAAGGCGCCCGGGAAAGGCGCGAGGCCGCGCACGTGATCATGAAGCTCCCGCGCCGGGCGCCGCCAGTCGATGCGCGCCTCGGCCTTGTCGATCTTGGCGGCGTAGCAGGCCCCCGCCTCGCTCTGGGGCGTGAAGATCAATTCCCCCTTCGCCAGAAGATCCAGCGCGTCCGCCATCAGCGGCGCGCCGAGTTCGGCGAGCCGGTCGTGCAATTCGCCCGCGGTCATGTCGGGGCCGATCGGCGTCTTCGCGGACAGAGCGACGGGGCCGGTATCGAGCCCCGCGTCCATCCGCATCACCTCGACGCCGCTCTCGACGTCGCCCGCCATGATCGCGCGCTGGATCGGCGCCGCGCCGCGCCAGCGCGGCAGCAGCGAGCCATGGAGATTGAGACAGCCATATGTCGTCGCGTCGAGGATCGGCTGCGGCAGCAGCAGCCCATAGGCCGCCACGACCGCGACATCGGCGCGCAACGCCGCGAAGGCGCTCGCCTCCTGCTCGCTGCGCAGGCTTTTCGGCGTGCGCACGGCGAGCCCCCGGCTCTCGGCGAATTGGTGAACGCTGGATTTCTTGTCGGACATGCCCCGCCCCGCCGGGCGCGGAGGCTGCGAATAGACGGCCGCGATCTCGTGACCGCGGTCGCAAATCTCCTCTAGCAGCGCCGTCGCGAAGTCCGGCGTGCCCATGAAAATCACGCGCAAGCGTCAGGCCCCGGCTTCTTCCGACTCGCAGGCGGCGGCCTCGGCGCGGCGCTGCGCCGCAAGCTCGCCGAACCGCGCCGCCTTGGCGAATTTCTTCACCACCCTCTCCCGCTTCAGCCGCGAGAGATTGTCGATGAACAGCCCGCCCTCCAGATGCTCCAGCTCATGCTGCACGACCGTCGCCAGAAGTCCGACCGCGTCGAATTCCCGGCTCGCGCCCTCGCGGTCGAGGTGGCGCACCTTCACAATCGCCGGGCGCTTCACGTCGTCGAAGTAATCCGGCACCGAGAGGCAGCCCTCGTTATAGGTGGACAGCTCCTCGGAGGCCCAGATGATCTGCGGATTGATGAGGAAGAGCGGATTGCGCTCCTCCTCGGACTTGCCGACGTCGACGACGACGATGCGCTTGGGGACAGCCACCTGAATGGCGGCGAGCCCGATGCCGGGCGCGTCGTACATGGTCTCGATCATGTCGTCGAGAAGGCGGCGGATCTCGGCGTCGACCCGCTCCACGGGCTCGGAGATCTTGCGCAGCCTGGGGTCTGGCAGGGTGATGATGGGCAGTATGGCCATGGCTGTTTCTTCGTGGCGATCGCGCGTCCGCGACCCGTTTTGTCTTTGGCCAAAGAGATAGGCGCGGGCGGCGCTTCCGTCAAATGCGGCGTGGCCTGCGGCGCCGGCGCCCGCCCGCCGCGCGCCGGCTCCCTCGATTCCGACGCGGCGTCGCGGGCTGTTTTGATCACCGCCGCCTTGCCCTGCGCGCGGGGGAGGATAACATCCTGGCCTGCCGCGCGCGCCGCGCGGCCGCAGCAAGAGGAATGCAGCAATGGCGCTTCTGGTGTTTCTTGGGCTCGCCGCCGCCGTCGGCCTGTGGCTCGTCGGCGTCTACAATGGGCTCGTGACCCTGCGGCAACGCTGCCGGCAGGCCTTTTCAGACATTTCCGTTCAGCTCAAGCAGCGCCACGATCTGGTTCCCAATCTGGTGGAAACCGTGAAGGGCTACGCCACGCATGAACGGACGACGCTCGAGGACGTCATCAGGGCGCGCAACGCGGCCGTCGCCGCCGCCGGCCCCGAGGCCAAGGGCGCCGCCGAAGGCGCCCTGACCGGCGCGCTCTCGCGCCTCATCGCCTTGTCGGAGGCCTATCCCGACCTCAAGGCCAACCAGAACTTCCAGCAGCTCCAGTCCGAACTCGCCGACATCGAGAACAAGATCTCCGCGGCCCGCCGCTTTCTCAACAACACGGTGGCGGAGTATAACGCCACGCGCGAGGGCTTCCCCGGCTTTCTGATCGCGCAGCGCCTCGGCTTCGCGCCGGAGGCGTATTTCAACCTCGAGCCCGCCGAGCAGAAGGCGATCGAAGCCGCGCCCAAAGTGCAGTTCTAAGCATCGAGCCGCGTCTCGTCCCCGGCGGGCGCCCGCGCCGCAAGGACCCTCATGTTCAAAGCCTACGGCCTCTATTCCCACATCCGCGCCAACCGGCTGCGGTCGGTCCTGCTGCTCGCGGGCTTCGTCGCCCTGTTGCTGGGGCTGATGTTTTCCTTCTCGCTGCTCTATGAGGCCATCGCCTCGGGGGAGGAGCCGTTCGACGTCATCCTCGCGCGCGCGGAAAACGACTTTCTCTACGACTGGCCCGCCGGGGTCGCCGCGGCGGGCGGATGGTTCGTCATCGCCTGGCTCTTCCACCAGCGGATGATCGATTACGCGACCGGGGCGCGGGACGTCGCCCGCGCGGACTCGCCGCGCCTCTATAATCTCCTCGAGAACCTGTGCATCTCGCGCGGCGTGCCGATCCCGGCGCTGCAAATCCTCGAAAGCGACGCCCTCAACGCCTATGCGTCGGGGCTGAGGGAGGGGGAATACAGGATCGCGGTCACGCGAGGGCTCATGCTGGCGCTCACCGACGCCGAGATCGAGGCGGTGCTCGCCCATGAGCTGACGCATATCCGCAACCGCGACGTGCAGCTCATGGTGGTCGCGACGATCTTCGCCGGGGTCTTCGGATTCGTCGCCGATCTCTTCTTCCGCAACTGGGACTTTCCCTTTGGTTTCTCGCCGCACCGCCCCTCGACGCGCGAGGACAATCGGCGCGAGAGCGGCGCGGGCCTCGCCATCGTGCTCGCGCTGGCGATCATCGCGCTCTCCTGGGGCGCGTCGGTGCTGATCCGCTTCGCCCTGTCGCGTTCGCGCGAATATCTGGCCGACGCCGGATCGGTGGAGCTGACCAAGAATCCCGACGCGATGATCTCGGCGCTGCGCAAGATCGAGGCGCATGCGGTGATGCCGGCCATGCCCTCGCGCATGTACGCCTTCTTCATCGAGAGTCCGGCGCGCGTGCAGGAGTCGGGCTGGTTTTCGACCCATCCGACCGTCGACGAGCGCGTGCGGGCGCTGATCGCCTTCGCGGGCGGCCAGGATGTCGCCCTCCCCGCGCCGGAGCCGTTTCCGGTCGAGGAGAGCCAGGCGGACGGCGAATTCCCGCCGCAGGCGGCGGACGCCGGGCCGGGTTTCCTCCCCGGCGGCGGTCGCCATCCGCTCGATCCGCCGCCGGCGGGCCCGTGGGGCCAGAGGATGTCCGGGCCGGATTGACCCGGACCGGGGGCCCTGCCTATTCCCGCGCCTCCGGCTTGCGCTCTTCCAGCGGATATGCGGCGGCGGCCCAGCCGTCCGTGCCTTCGGGATACCAGAGCACATTGGCGTAGCCGAGCGTCAGGGCGCGCCTGGCCGCGTTCCAGGACATCCAGCAGTCGGTCAGGCAGTAGAAGACGAGCGGCCTGGTCTTGTCGCCGCCGCTCGCCTTCGTCAGCCCCTTTTCGAGATAGAGCTGCGTAGCCTCGGACAACGCGCCAAAGCCCGTGTCCGGCAGCCAGACGCTGCCCGGAATGTCGAAGCGCGGCTGCTCGCGCCAGACGACGTTCTTGGGCAGGCCCTCCGGCTTGGGCGCATGCGGCAGCGCGTCCACGAACACCGCCGCCTTGCGGCGCCAGAGATCATGGGCTTTCGCCGTATCGATGACGGTCGCGCCCCGGAGCGTCGCGGGAACGGGGGCGCGATAGGCGTCGAGCCGGTAGCTGTCGGGCTCGGGCGGCGCCGAAGCGGGGGCCGCGCCCGCCGCGGCGGCGGTCAAGGCCAGCGCGAGACCGGCGCCGAGCGCGCGCCTGTTCCTCACGGCGTCTTTCCGGCCGGCTGACCGGCCTCGTCCAGCGTGGGCACGCCGTAATCGGCGAGAATCGCGTCGATCTCGGGCTTGCTCTGCGCCAGGAGCGTATTGAGCTCGCGCTTCCAGTTCTGGTCCGAATGGCGCACGCCCAGCGCGATGCGGAAGGCCATGCGCGTTCCGGGCGTTTCCGCAAGCGGCGACACATGCAGTTTCGCGCTCGAATGCTTCGCGTAATAGCCCGCGATCGGGCCCCAGAGCAGGGCGACGTCGATGTCGCCGGCCTCGAGGTCGTGAATCATGGAGGCCGTGGGAGACTCGACCCGCGTGTCGACCATCAGCGCATAGGGCTTCACCGAGCCCATCAACCCGTTTCTGGCGAGGATGTTGCCGGGCGGCGTATTGGCGATCAGGCCGATGCGGCGCGGCTTGTCCTTCAGACGCGGATCGTCGAGCGACGTCATGCCGTCGAGCGCCGAGCCGTCGCGCGTCACGATGGCGTAGGTCGTGCGGTAATAGGGATTGGTCGGCTGCACGAGGTCGTTGCCCTGCGGCATGCCGAGGATCACGTCGCACAGATGCGCGTTCAGCGTGTTGCGCACGAAGCCGGTGGCGCCGGGGTAATAGGCGTAGGCGAGCTCCTTGTGCAGCTTGCGCGCCAGCAGCTCGGCGAGCTTGTTCTCGAAGCCCTCGCCCTTCTCATTCGAGAACGGCAGATTGTTGGGGTCCGCGCAGACGCGCAGAACCTTCGGGTCGATCAACTCGATCCCGCCGGCATTGTCGGCGCCCCTGGCGCCGTAATCGGGTCCGAGGGTCTGCGCGGGAGCGCACGCCGCCGCGATCGTGGCGGCCAGGACGAGCGCCGGCATCCGGGCGCGGCGCGTGTTGGGCTGACTCAACGCTTTCAACTCCTGTCGTCTGGCGCAGGGCCGCAGAAGCCGTGCGCGCCGAGCGTCTTTCGTTGCGGCAAATAAATCGCGAGTCCGCGAGGATGGCAATGCACGGAGTCGCCACGCGGAAGCGGAAATGGCGCCAAGGGGAGAAGATCAGACGGAACAGGACAGGCGACAAAAAAATTGGACCCGGAAGCGAAGACTTCCGGGTCCATGAAATCCAGACCCGAAGGTCGGCGCCTTACTTGGCGGCCATGCACTCGGCTTCGGCCTTCTTGAAGGCCTCCGGCGCGGGCTCCTTCTTCTCGGGGCGGCCGGGCTGGACGGCGCCGGTCGAAAGCGCGCGCAGATAGACGTAGAGATCGTCGATGTAGCAGACGGCGTTCTTGTTGTCGGCGAAGGCCGGC
>NZ_JBPFEB010000066.1:0-12010 GCF_051061225.1 Methylocystis sp. | reverse complement strand
GCCGGCCTTCGCCGACAACAAGAACGCCGTCTGCTACATCGACGATCTCTACGTCTATCTGCGCGCGCTTTCGACCGGCGCCGTCCAGCCCGGCCGCCCCGAGAAGAAGGAGCCCGCGCCGGAGGCCTTCAAGAAGGCCGAGGCCGAGTGCATGGCCGCCAAGTAAGGCGCTTCCCGTCTCGACGCCAGGCCCCGGCCTTCCGCCTCTCTTGCGAGGCTGGAAGCCGGGGCTTTGTTTTGGCGCCCGGCGGACGTTTCTCAGATTTCGGCTCTCGCGGCGCGCCGTTCACGGACCGTTGAAATGCACCGCGCCGAGCGACGTGCAGTCATATCCGCCGATCGCAGCCGCCCGATTCCGGAACGTCTCGCTCTGGCAGAACTGCATCAGTTTCTGAAACGGCGGATCGAAATAGGCCTTGCGCCACACCAGGAGATCGAAGCGCTCGACGATGAGCGGCGTGAAGTCGAGTTGCAACTGCCGCGCGGCCGCTTCAATGCCGAGCCCGATATCCGCGCGTCCCCCCCCGATCGCCATGGCGAGATCGGTTTCCGATCGCTCGATGGCCTCCACGCACTCCACGTCCGATTTTTCCATCCCCGCCTGAGCGAGAAGCGCCGTCAAAATGAGTTCGCTGCCCGCCTCGGGCTGACGTGACTGAAATCTCAGCCTGCCGATATCGGCGAGCGTGCGAATCGTTCGTCCGGCGGACGGGCGATACATCAGGCCGCGTGTCCGCTTCGCCCATTCGATGAGCACAACGGGTTCGCCGCCCACGGCGTCCTCGACGGCGGCGACGTTCCAGGTTTCGAGTCCGTCCTCCGGAATGTGCAGCCCGGCGGCCAGGCAGCCGCTCCCGCGGAAGCGCGCCAATCCGTCCAGCGCGCCGTCGAGCAGCGCCGCAATGCCCGAGCGGGATTCCTTCAGCGCCCATTCCAGGAGCAGATCATGCCCGCCTGCCATGATCAACGGAAGGCGCCCCGTGGGGACGACGGCTTTGGGCTCGGACAATCTCTCGCCCGCGCTCGCGGCGATCCAGGCTTCTATTTCCTCCTTCGGGAACAGCAGCTTCCCCGTCACCCTGCGAACCGGCAGCGCATTCGCGGAGACAAGATCGTAGACCTTCCGCTCCTTCACCCGCAGCAGGGCGGCAAGCTCCCTCGTGGTGAAATATTCGGTCATGCGCCTGATTCCCTTCCCGTCCTCCGTAAATTTCGCATATCGCCGCGCCGGCGCAAAGCCGCTCATTCGCGCGCTTTTGGAACGCTTTGCATGTTCTCGCAGCAAAGTGACGCTGAAAATAACCGAACTTGTGCGAAAATTCCGCGTGACTATACCGTATCAGAAAAATAGCATGGTTTCACATGATTCAGTCCTCGCTTCCCCGGGGCCATTTCAAGGAGATGTCCATGTTGCGCATCGCAGGCCTCGCTTTCGGCCTGGCCCTCGCCTTCGGCGCCGCGCCCGTCCGGGCCGAGGCGCCGGCCGCAAACGCGCCGACCGTCACGGTGTTCGCCGCGGCGAGCCTGAAGAACGCGCTCGACGCCGTCTCGACCGCGTTCAAGGCGAAGACGGGCTCCGAGCTGAAGATCAGCTATGCGGGCTCGATGGCGCTCGCCAAGCAGATCGAAGCGGGCGCGCCGGCGGATGTGTTCTTTTCGGCCGATGAAACGTCGATGGACTATCTCGCGGGAAAAAATCTCATCCAGCCCGGCACGAGAACGCCTCTTCTCGGCAACGCGCTTGTCGTCGTGGCGCCGAAGTCCTCCAAGCTTCAGAAACTGCCCTTCACGACCGAAGCCTTCGCCGCCGCGATTGGCGCGGGCAAGATCGCGACGGGAGACGTCGCCTCGGTGCCGGTGGGAAAATACGCCAAGGCGGCCCTCGACGCGCTCGGTCTCTGGGCGGTGACGGAGCCCAATTTCGCCTTCACGGACAATGTGCGCGCGGCGCTCATGTTCGTGGCCCGGGAAGAAGCGCCGCTGGGGATCGTCTATCTCACCGACGCAAAATCGGAGCCGAAGGTGAAAGTCGTCGCCACATTCCCGGCGAGTTCCCACCCGCCCATCGTTTACCCTGTCGCCCTGACCTCAGCAGCGAAGGGAAAAGCGGCGGAAGAGCTCCTGTCCTTCCTTAAGAGCAAAACCGCCAAAGCGATCTTTACCGAGCAGGGGTTTGCCGTGCTCCATTGAGCGCGCAAAAAGTGAAACAAGTCTGTGAACGGCGATGATGATCGAGGCGAGAGAGATGACGCTTGTGAACGGCCATTTGATGAAGAGCGTCGCAAGAGGCGCGTTGCTGATCGCTTTTGCCGCCGCCTCTCCCTTCGCGCAGGCCGATGACAAGGAGACCTCCGTCACCACCAGGACGGCGGGAAAGAAGGATGGGGCTGCAGCAGACTCCCCGAAGTCCAAGGGCGAGGCGGCGTCGGCCGGCGCAAAGACCGGCGACGGCAAGGGCAAGGGCGATGCGAAGCCCGAGGAAAAGAAGAGCTATTACGTTCCCACGCGCGCCTATCGGCTGGAGCCCCAGCCGGACATCCCGCCCTATGTGCGCAACCTCGCGAAGACCTACAAGCAGTTCGAGGGCGTCGATTGGCTCAACATCGGCCTCGACTCCCGCGTGCGCTTCGAATATCGCCAGAATGATTATCGCCCCTGGACCGACACGACCTTCAATCCGCCGGCGTCGCAGCGCAAATATTTTCCCAATTCGCTCTGGCTGTCGCGCACGCGCTTTTATCTCGGCGTGCAGAATATCCTCGATCCCTTCCGCGCCGTCGTGGAATTCCAGGACTCGCGCGCCTACAACAGTATTTATCAATATCAGGGACAGGAGATCAATCAGACCGATCTCATCTCGGCATATGGCGAACTCTTTTTCAAGGACGCGTTCGGCAAGGACCCGCGCGGCAACGACCGCCCCCTGACCGTGCGCGCCGGCCGCTTCCACTTCGAACTGCTGGATCGCCGGCTCATCGCGGAAAACGAGTTCCGCAACACGACCAACACATTCGACGGCTTTCGCATAAAGGTTGGCAAGAGAGAGAACGATTGGGATCTCGATAACTTCATCGCGCGGCCGGTGATCCGGTACCCTTATGCCTTTGATCGGCCCGACTGGCAGACCTGGGTTTACGGCAGCGTGTTCAGCTTCCGCCGCTTCTCCGAATATGCGACGGTCCAGCCTTATTTTCTTGGCCGCACGCAGTACGGCGATCCCTCGAACCCGTCGACGGCCCTGAAGACGCATCGCGAAACCTATGCGCCGGGCCTGCGAATCTACGGGATCATCGGCAATTTTGATTATGACTTCGACATCAACAAGCAGTTTGGCTCCTTTGGTCGCCTCCAGTCGGCGGGGCCCTTTCTGGGATCGAGCACGACGGTCACGAGCAGCCCGACGGGCGTAACGTCGGTTGTCGCGCCGAACAACATCGAGGTGACCGTCCCACATGACGCGCTGGCCTGGGCCATCGAGACGGGATACACCTTCTCCGAGCATCCCTGGAAGCCGCGCATCAGCGCCGTCTATGTCTACGGTTCGGGCAATGGGAGCCCGTTCAGTTACTCCAACAGCAACTTCGACACGTTTTACGGATTCAACCAGCCCTTCTCGCGCAACGATTACTTCGCCTGGAACAACATCAAGGACCCCAAGGTCAGGCTGGAGTTCACGCCGGCGAAGAATTTGCAGATCGATACGGCCTTCAGCGCCTATTGGCTGGCGGACGCCGCCAACTCCTGGGATCGCGTCAATCTCTTTGCGCCGCTCGGCAACAGGGGCACGTTCCTCGGCACTGAATTCGACATTCGCGCCCGCTACAAGCTGTCGCAGTTCATCAATCTGACGGCGAGCTATGCGCGATTCTGGCCCGGCGGGTTCACGTCGAGCTTTGCGTCGCCTGTCGCCTTCCAGCAATGGCCGTCGCCTTACAGCAACGCCGCCTTCAATGTGACCCAGACGGGAACGACCTGGGGTCTCACCTCGCAACCCACCAACTTCTTTTACCTCGAAGCGACGGCCAACGCCTTCGGCGACGGCCAGCCGATCACGAAGGATCCCGTTTCAACGCTGTGGGGCGCGGTCGGCCCCAACGCGCCCGCCGCGCCGGCTCCGAGCTGGCGGGATGTCTATGTCGGCCTCAATGGCGGCGGGGCCTGGTCGACGCCGGCGACTTATACGCTGACCGCGCCAGCATCCGGCGCCGTGGCGAGCGCGCCGATGGCGCAGGCGTCGTCATTGTTCGATGGACGCGATCGCCTCGCCGGCATCATCGGCGGCATGCAGGTTGGGGCGAACTGGCGTCTGGACGCTCCTGTCGTCGCTGGCGTCGAGGCGGATCTGCACGGCGTTTCGGGCAACGCCGATACAGCGTTCCAGAGTTCGGAGGTGGTCGCCGGGCGCCGGGGCTTCCTCAACTATGGCCAGCGCACGACGACGCTCAACTATCTCGGCACGTTGCGCGGCCGCCTCGGCTATCTGGTCACGCCAACGCTGCAGGTCTATGGCACGGGCGGCATGGCCTATGGCGGCGTCATTTCCAACACCGCGCTGTCCAGCATACCAGCGACGGGGGCGACGGCCTGGACGCTTGCGGACGCGAAATTCCAGGACGCGCTGGTCGGCTGGACGGCGGGCGGCGGCCTCGAATGGATGTTCCTGCCGGACTGGAGCGCCAAGGCTGAATATCTCTACTACAATCTCGGCAATGCGACGGCGACCGCCTATAGCGCCACGCGCTACAGCGGCGCGAATATTGGCCTGCCCAACGCTCTTTACGATTACAACGTGAACACGCGCACCCTCTTCGACGGCAATCTCATCCACGCCGGCGTCAACCGGCACTTCGACATGTTCGCGAAGGAGTAGCGGCGCTATCGGCGATCGGCGTTCTGGGTGATCATGTGCCGCAGCATGAAACCGACGGCATAGGAAAACACCGCGCCGAACAGGCCGAGAAAGGTGGAGTTCACATATTGCGGCTGGAGCCCCTCGGAAACCATCCGCAAGATTGATGCGCCGATCAGCAGAATGAAGGGCAGGGACATGACGACGCCGATCCAGTAAAGCGCGGTTCCGATCTGTCTGGGCATGGCGGACCTCCTACAAGCGATTGCAAACCCGCAGAATTTTCGGCGGCCACGCGCTGAACTCCAGCGCGGTTCCGGCCAATTTACCGCCTTTCTCCGCCGGCGCCTCCTGCTTTGATCGCCGCTGACGCGGAACGCAAAGCGCGAGTGTCGTTCACCGCGGCGACTCTGCGCCGATCGGCGCCCTCCGCGCCACGGAAACCTCGTTCTCCTGTCAATTCAGCGCCTTGACCGAATTTGGCCCCACCCGCGTCACATTCGCCATGTGTCGTCGCGCTTCCCCTTACGAGCAGACAGAAGGTTCCTGAATGAACAAGCTTTGCATTCTCGCAGGCTGCGCGCTGATGGTTTTCGGCATGGTCCCGGCGGAGGCGAAACCCTCTGCGGTCGCGGCCGTCAGCGCGGTCCTCTCCCGGCCCACGCCGGCCGCCCGCAAGGCGGAGATCGGCCGTCAGGTCGCCATGATGTGCAACCTGTCATTGTCCGGCGGCGATCTCGACCGGGCGTCGGCTTTCATCGAGGCGAACCGCGCCAGAGGCGCGCATTGGGTGGCCGAGCAGATCAGCAGGAGCGAGCTCGGCGACGCCTGCTCCGACTAGCCGCCGTCGTCGCTCCCTGTTGGAGCGAATGCGTTGCGCGACGGCTTGCACGCGATCTCCCTGGCGGAGAGGAGATCGAGCAGCCGCGTCATCTCGACGGGAAGGGGAAGGGCCAGCGTCGGCTCGAGGGTGGTGCGCACGGCTGCGCCCAGCCTCTTCTGCAGAAGGAGCGCATCGGCTTCCCCCTGCCCGTCAGTGACCATGAGAGTCATCCAGCTTTCCCCGAGAGCGCGCCAGAGCCGAGGATTTCGGCGGCCGCATTCCCTGAACTGCCGCTGGCGCCATTTGTTTCGCCCGGGATTCTACGTACTCTCCCTGATTGTGCGGTCTTCACGCGCCATGCGACCTTTTTGAAAAACAATAATCCCGCCGGGAGAGGGGCGATGCGCCTGGTTCTGGTCGAGCATGGGAGTGAACGCGTTCGTGGCGACTCTGCGGTTTTTGCCGCGAGTTCCTGTGTGTGGGCCGAGAACGCTTTCCTGAACGTCGGAGTCTCCAAACTATCGGTTGTGGCGGCGCGTCTCTTCGACGAAAGCGAAGGGCGCCTCAGATGGAACTACGAGTATTCGCCGTTCGGACCTTTGGAGAAAGGCGAAGGCTACGATATTTTTGCATGCAGCCACGATCTGCATGAGGCGCCTCCCGTGCATTTCGAGGATCTCGCCAACGTCTTTTGCGAATGCTTCTACGTCGGCCACGTCCGCTGCATTCCCCCTGTCGTGTCGCTCCAATCGCACCGAAGCCGGAGGGCGGAGGCGGAGAAGGCGCGCGCGGCGCCTCTGCGCATGGAACAAGGTTCTCTGTAGCGCTCTCCCCGCACCTTCCGTCTCTGGCGCGCGACCGCTTCGGAATGTGCGTTGCGCGCGCCCTCGGGCTATGAAGCCGTATTCTCGTGGAAGGCTGACAAAGCCGGCGCCCGGCGCGGCGTCATGGGATCAGGACGGCGAGGGGCCGGCGTCGAGCGGAGGAAGGCGAAACCATGATGAAACTGGCGTGTGTCATTCTTACCCTGGCTCTGGCGAGCTGCGCGTCAACGGGAAACGCGCCATCGGCGGGGAGCTTTCAGGTGCATGGCTCTGCGACAACGCAAATCCACAACTGAGAAAGCCTGCCTGATCACCTCATCCGGCGCTTATTGCCAAGATGCAGCCAGTTGATCCCCGGCTGCGCGCCAGGAGCGTCATCAGACGTCCCGTTAATGCAACCATTCTAGTTGCAAATGGCGTTGCAAATTTACCACGTGTCCGCTTTGAGACGATCGGGAAACGTTACATCCCTAGACCCAGCCGGCGCCGGCCGTTCTATTGCGGCTCCAGATAGCCCGCGCGGCTGGCTATCTCCTTTTTCTCTCCAGACATCCGTCTTCGAGCAGGATCATCTCATGAAGAAGCTCTCTGTTGTTGCGATTGCCGCCATCCTCGCGGCTCCCGCCTTTGCCCAGCCGGGCGGCGTTTCGGCGAATATTGGCCCGAACGTGTCTTCCGCCAACGGCGTGAACATCGGCAGCGTCACCAACATCGGCGTGAACAATCTCGGCGCCGTTATTCAGAACGTTGGCGTCGTCGGCGGAGGCGCCGTGCATCTCGATCAGGGCGCGATCAACCAGGAGCATGCGCACGTCGATATCGCCCCGGGCGCCTTTACGATTGGCAGCCTCGTTGATTCCGGCAATGGCGGCACGGGCGGCAGGGTCGACGTGATCGCCGTGAACGCGGCGCTGGCGCACTCGGACAACAGCATCGACCAGGGCGGCGTCGCCGCCGCTGTCGCGATTCCGGTGGCGGTTGCCGGTCAGGGCGTCGCCCTGCAGGACGCCAATGTCAATGGCGTTCCGGTCAACATCGGAGCTGGCGTCGGCAGGAACGAGGCCGAAGCGGGCGCGAAGGTCGGCGCGGTGCAGGCGAATGTCGCGTCGCAGAACTCCTTCACCGGCGCGGGCGCCGTTCAGTCCGGCATCGGCAACGGGATCAACGCCAATGGCGGCAATGGCGCCGCCTTCATCGTCACGATCGGCTCGAACAACACCAGCATTTCCAACACCTCGGTCTCGAAGATCGACGTCACCTCGACCATCAATGTCGCCGACAGGGGCGGCGTCGCTGGCGGCCTGAAAATCGAGGACTCCTTCAATACGGCGAACTTCACCAATATCGACGTGACCAGGATCAATGGCTCGTTCAACGGCAACGCCGTTGCGGTCGGCGACTCGGGCGCTCTGGCGGCCACGGCCAACGGCAACACGCTCGGCCACTAATAAGAACGGACGCCGCTTCGCCTGACCGGCGCAACGGCGTCCGCCAGACTCCGTGGCTGCCGTCCGCTCGAAACGTGGCGTTCGCCGCTCCTGAACTTATTGCGCAATCCAACGACAATATTTTCAACTCAGAATGAGCAAGAATAGTGAGCGGTCCTTTGTTTAGACTTTACGCGCACCAATGTCTGCTATAGCTATATTTACATTAGGATAGGATCCCTAATGTCAGACTGAAAACCCCCGGCCATCGCGGCCGGGGGTTTTTATTTTCGGCGCCCTGAAGATGGAGCGACGCTCTGCGCCCGGATCGCAGTCAACCGACCCCCGGCGAGTAGATGAATTTTTGCGCAGCTCTCGTAACAATAAATAACTTAAAGTAATTATATAAGACAGCGGAGCGCCCATCGACACAAAAATCATAAGCATTTCTAACAATATATAATTTTCTCCGCGGTTGCTCTGAATTTGCGCTCGCAAGCCACCTGATTGTTTTGTAAGTATTATCACTCAATTGACAATTTTAAAAAGAGTGGGTTCGCCAATGTCACGGCTCATTGCTGCGCTCATGTTTTTGACCATGGTCCAACCGGTCTGGGCCGCAAGTTCCCTCGGCGTTTTCGGGGGGCAGGGCTCCAGACCAACGGCGTATTGGCGAATGGCGCGAGCAGCGGGACCCAGACGAGCCCGACCCCAATGTCGTTGGGAGCAAACGTCAGCTTCATTCAGATGAGCGCGGGGTTTGATCACGCCTGCGGGCTGGACCCGGCCGGCGCCGTGTGGTGCTGGGGCTCGGACCAGCAGGCCCAGGTTGGAGACGGTTCCAACAATCCACAGTTGACGCCCTTCAAGATCACCCTGCCCAAGCCGGCGACATTCGTCCACGCCGGCTACCAGGCGACTTGTGCGATCCTCAACGACGGCACGGCGCGTTGCTGGGGCAGCAACGCGAACGGCAAGCTCGGGAATCCCGGCTTCACGGACGCCACCTATACGTCCACCAGCCCCGTGCAGCCAGGAACGAGCGCGACGACGTTTCTCACAGGCGTCATCGATATCGACCTCGCGCAATCCTATGGGTGCGCCTCCGCGTCCATGGGCGGAACCGTGCATCAGCTTTACTGCTGGGGAGCAAATAACGCAGGCCAGTTGGGGAACGGCGCGGGAACGACGACTGCGTCGACGACGCCGAAACTCATCAACATGGGAACCTGCACGGCAAACGCCTACACCGCCGCCGGCGGCGCGACGAACGTGAGCCAGATCTCCTCGAGCATGGACATTCTGCACGTCGCCACCGGCCGGGGTCTTGGGACGAACGCGTCGACACGTGGGACGACCTGCGCCGTGAACAGTCTTGGCGCGGCCTTCTGTTGGGGTGAAAACGCCGCCGGCGAGTCCGGCACGGCGCCCAGCTCCACTGCGTCGTCGATTTTCTGCCCCTCCGCCGTGAACACGTCGACCTTCACCGCCACGATCGCCGACGTCGACGTTGGATCGGGCGTCAACACCGTTGCAAGCACCGGCGGTCCCTGCGCGCGTGCGACTGACGGGACGGCCTATTGCTGGGGCGACGGGAATGGGCGGCTTGGCGATGGAACGCTGAACAGCAGTTACAAGCCAGTCCAGGTGCTGACCGGCGCCGCCACGCCGCTGTCGGGCGTAATCGACGTGGGGGTCGCAAATGACCACAACTGCGCGCTTCGCTACGACGGCACGGTCTATTGCTGGGGAAGCAATAATAACGGCGAATTCGGCAACGGAAACACCACCGACTCCGCTTATGCGATCCTTGCGCTTCAGGGGCCAACGCCTGGAACCTCGATCTTCAAGGGCGCCGCGGTCACCGAATTTGCGACGGGCGATGATTTCCTGTTGGCCGGAGCTCCGATGGCGGGCGTTGGACAGGCGGTGAACCCGGCAAATGCGCCGGCGTGGCAGATGTTTGCTCTACCGTGCAACCCCACAAGCTCAGAGGTCACTGCGGCTCTGGGCGGTAATTTTCCGGCTGCCTGCTATAAACTCAACTCAGGAACAAACGGCGGGGTCGATTGTAATGGAAAGGGCTGGGTCGTCGACTACTATAAAATCAGCAACACATCCGCGCCCGGAACATATGATTATGTCAACGTGGGCGATAAGCTGAATTATAACGATCAGGCAAATATCCCTTCGGGGGGCGGATATTGGTTGAAGAGCTATAGTCAGCCGAATGCAGGAAGGATGTCGGTCCAGTGTTCCACTGCGGGCGGCGCGAAGCCGCAGGGAACGTTCACCAACACAACCTACTGCCCGTCCGGAAACTGCTTCGTCTATCCGCTCTCCAATCCGCGCACGGCTGGGGTCGGCAACAATGCCTGGAATCTTGCGCCCAATCCTCTGCCTTATCCTGTGGACTGGAGCAGCGTGCGGGTCTGCGCGGGCTATAATCCGGCGAGCGGCGGAAGCTGCTCCGCCGCCTACACGCCCTGCCAGGCCGCCAATAGCGCAGACGCGAGCTGCTCGGGGGCAAAGGCGAATCCAGTCCTCCTGGCCAGCAATGCCATCAGCATCTTCAATCCGACCACGGGCGCTTATCACACCTTCAATGATTTGCTGCCGCCGACAACGACGGCGAATCTCGGATATTTTCAGTCCTTCTTCGTCAACGTTGGCGACGGCGTCATCGGCAGAAGCGATGTCGTTCTCCTGATCCCGGCGGTTGCGTCTTCGCGTCCGCCGGTGGTCGGCCCGGGGGCGGTAATGGTGAAGCCCGGCGCTCCATCGCCCGCGGCGACGTCCAATCGGGTTTCGCCGGCTGCGGCGAGCAAGACGGCCCGCGAGTGGTCCGCCGTGCTCGAGGTTTATGACGACGCGCGTTATCTCTCCGAGCGAACGGCAAATCTCGGCGCGGCGAATGGGTCCCTTCCGGGCTACGACGGCAAGGACGTGGCGTATTTTCCCAAGCCTGACTTCGTCACATCGAACTTTCTTTACATCACCCTCCCGCATCCGGAATGGGGCGCGAAGGCGGGAGACTATGTCTCCGATTACCGCACGCCGTCGGCAAACGGGGTCAATCTGTTCAGTTTCGTGATCCATACCGACATGATCGGCGGGACGGTGCGCTTCAGGCTGCAGACCGACAAGCGAACTTTTGCGAACTGCGTGCTCAACGATGTCTCGGCCAACAGGGGTTATCCCCTGAGCATGGCGGACTTTTTCGCGGGCGTCAGCATCACCATGGACAGCACCGACAAATCGATGCAGCTCGTCTGCAAGAATTCCTGAGCAAAGCGGCTCGCCTGCGCCGTGACATCAACGTTGTGCCGCGCGGAGCAAACCCTTTGGCTGACCGGCGAGGACGCGCCAGGCTGCGTGGAAGAAGAGTGTTCTTGTTTTCGATGGTAGGCCGGGAGGGACTATTTCCCAATTTGATAAGATAATGAAAAATAAACGTTTTTTATCCTGAGACTTGTAATAGTCCCCCACCCAGTCCCCCGGTTTGCAACGGTTTTGTGCGGACGATGGGGAACGGTAGCGAGCGTCAATGCAAAATCGCTCCGCCGACACATCCACGGTAGGTTGGGGCAACCCTGCCGATCCCGGGCGGCGCCTTACGTATCTTCTCTGGTGACCTATCGCGGCGATGCACTTATCAAGCCGGTGGCCCAACCGGCTTTTTCTTACCGGAAACAAGAAACGCCCTGCCGCTGCTTACGCGGCCGAGTCCCGGCGTTGACTCACGTCAAGCAGTCTCCTTAATGTCAAGTTAGGGAGAGGCGCGCCAGATGATTGTTATCCTTGAATTCTTTCGCCGGTCGGAAGATGAGGGCGCTCGCGTCCAGCTCGCGATTGAGAAGCGAGACCTAAAGACCGCCGAACTGGCGATATCCTACGCGCGCGGCGCGGTTGGAAATGTCACTTTCAACGGAAAAGTGGCAGACGGTTGCCTAGAGGGTGTTATGTACTTTGGTGATTGATTGCTTTAGTAGAATCGGATGTCTTCGATTCGCAAACCGTATCCTTCTGACGTCAGCGACGAAGAGTGGTCGCTGGTTGCGCCTTATCTGACGCTCATGGACGAGGG
>NZ_JBPFEB010000065.1:0-2334 GCF_051061225.1 Methylocystis sp. | reverse complement strand
GGCGACACGATGCAGGCGGCTCGTCAAAGATTACGAGCGCTATGCTCAGACCCTCGCAGGCCTCCACGTCGTCGCCTTCGCATGTCTCATGCTCAAGCGCGCCGCAGAATTCATGCTCCAAGGTGCATAACACCCTCTAGATGCCGTAATGGGCCGGGCATCGCGAGAATAGCCAGAGTGGGTGGCTGTCCCTCAGAATGATGGTGTTTCAAGTGGAGTCCGAGCTATCGGCTCCAATCATCAGCGAGGGACAGCCATGGAATATTATGCCGGAATCGATGTGTCTTTGAAAGAGAGCAGCGTGTGCGTCGTGGACTCGGCTGGCAAGGTCATCCGCGAGGTCAAGGTCGCCAGTGAACCGGAGACTCTTGTTCGGTATTTCGACGAGTTGGGATTACCCGTCGGTCGCATTGGACTTGAGGCAGGGCCTTTATCGCAATGGCTGCATGCCGGCCTTATGGCCGCCGGGCGCGAGGTGGTTTTGCTGGAGACGCGGCACGTGAAAGCGGCGCTGTCCGCCATGACGGTAAAGACTGACCGGAAAGTTGCGCGGGGGATCGCGCAGCTGCTGCGCATGGGATGGTATCGCCCGGTCCACGCAAAGTCGGCCCCTTGCAAGGATACCCGCGCCCTCCTGGTTGGGCGCAAGCTTTTGCAAGGCAAGTTGCTCGATGTCGAGCTCAGCATCCGGGGGATTCTCCGCGGTTATGGCTTGAAGGTCGGCGAAGTTAGCCGGGGACGGTTTGAAGCGCGTATTCGCGAACTGACGGCCGGACACTCCATCTTGGAGACGGTCATTGGGGCGATGCTGGCCGCACGGATGGCGTTGTGGAACGAGTTCACCCGGCTCCATCGCGAGATGCTCAAGATCGCGCGTGCCGACATGGTTTGCCGGAGACTGATGACCACACCGGGCGTCGGGGCCCTGGTCGCGCTGACCTATCGCTCGGCAGTGGACGATCCGTCGCGGTTTGGCAAGTCGGCAGCCACGGGCGCCTATTTCGGATTGACTCCAAAAAAATACCAGTCGGGCGAAACCGACCGGGATGGCGGCGTCAGCAAGGTCGGCGACAGTATGGTGCGGACTGCGCTCTTCGAAGCCGCCCATATCATGCTGACACGTGCGACCCGCTTTTCGAGTTTGAAACGCTGGGCGCTCGGCGTCGCGCAACGGCGCGGTATGAAGCGTGCTAAAGTTGCTCTGGCGCGTAAGCTGGGAGTTGTACTTCACCGCATGTGGGTGGATAAAACCGACTTCCGTTGGACCAATGCTGTTGCGGCCGCTTAGGAGTTAGTCACAGTTTTGAACGGGTCAAAGACGACCCCTTCTTCTGAGGTCCCGTCGCCGGGACGAAGGCTTGGTAAGGTCGTGAGTAGTGCTGTGAATGCTATGGCAAATCACGCGTCCTAGATTTATCTACCAGCTTTGGATCTGACGGCATGGTGTGGCGGCCATAAGTGCTGACCACGGACAGAAGCATGATCCTGGCGGCGAGAAGTCATTCAGAGGGCTTGACGAAACACGGCCCATTACAGAAGCATTACAGTTGCATTTTAGTGTGGGAGCGCTTTGCTTGGGCTTGGTGCGCTCGCCTCCAAAGCGACCAAGCAATAACAAACTCGGGCCGGATGCGTTTTCTCGCCAAGCGTGTCGCGAGGCGGCGGATTTCCTGCATCGACCAATGAATCAGTGAATCTTCGAAGGCGAATGGAGCGCGGCTCATGCGCATTGTTTTTGGGGGCGGCGTAACGATGTTGGCGTGAACTCGGATCGCAGCCATCATGGCAAAGGCCAGCATGACGAGCGAAACATGACGCCGCCATCCATGCCAAGAGCGTGTTTCGTTGTGATCGAATCCGAGTTCGTTCTTGGCCGTTTCGAAACTATCCTCGATCGCCCAACGACGCCCTTCGATTTTCGCCAGCGTTTCGATCGAGGTCCCACTCGGCGCCCACGTCGTAAAAAAGGCAAGATCGCCATCGGCGATTTTGCGGCGGATCAGAAGTCCGAGCGTCCAGGAACCGCCCGGAAGCGCATCGCTGTAATCACCCGCATCAAGATCAGCGAGTTCGAGATAGGCCCAGTCGTGCAGGCGCTCGCCCTTCGCCCCCGCGCCCGCCGAGAGCCCGCGCCAAGCGGAGGCCGCCAAGCCCTCCGCGATTTCTTTGGCTGTGCCCGAAATGAACTTTGCTTTGCCCCAGGAATGGAAAGGCTCGTTGGATTTCACGCCGAGCACATAGCCTTTGCCTGCGCGTCGCAGCGCCATTTCGATATCGCCGACGCCGTAGACCGTGTCGGCGACGACAAAGGAGAATGGGACATTCGCCTTGATC